>NZ_CP143546.1:932500-1554375 GCF_046237645.1 Rossellomorea sedimentorum | reverse complement strand
CTGCGAAAGCTTCCATCCACTATGAATCTTCAGGAAAATTTCAAAGCATCATTTATTCATCGAGATATCTTTCTACTACTACGGGCTGCAGCTGTTTTCCTTCCATAGCCGCTTCCACTGTCTCCAGCAGCCTCGTCATTCTTGCCACCATAGATTTCGGCTTCTTTTCCGGATCATCCTGCCCAAATGGAATAAAGTAGATATCTTTGGCAGAAATCAACCTCATTAAATTAACGCCATTCAGACCCAATGCATCGTTTGTAGAAATGCCCAGTACGACTGGACGATGGTTTCTTAACGTAGCTTTGGCAGCCATCAGCACGGGGGAATCTGTCATCGCATTTGCAAATTTGCTCATTGAATTTCCTGTTAGTGGAGCGATGACCATGCAGTCAAGCGGCAGTTTAGGTCCCAGAGGCTCAGCTTTTACAATGGTGTCGACTACTTTATTCCCGGTTACTTCCTCAATTCTTTTAATCCAATCCTCGCCATCTCCAAATCTTGTTACAGTATGCTTCACTGTAGAGGTCACTACGGGAATGACTTCAGCTCCCTCGTTCACCAGTCTTTCAATCTCTGGAAATACAGCGTCATAGGTACAATGTGAACCCGTCAAACCAAATCCGATACGTTTTCCTTTAACACTCATGCTGATTACTCCTTTCTTGATGTTAAATCTTGAAGCAAGAGCTGAGACAATACGTTAGCCAGAATCTGTCCCGCTGATTTAGGAGCTACTATTCCCGGCAGGCCAGGTGCAAGAAGGGCCTTCACACCACGTTTTTCAGCATACCTGAAGTCAGTTCCGCCCGGCTTGGATGCCAGGTCGATGATTAGGGTATGTGCGGGCATCTTCGCAATGACACCGGCATTAACCACTTGTGCAGGAATCGTATTAATAAGCATGTCACAATCTTTTGCCTCGTTCTCTAAGTCATCCAAGTGGAACGGCTGGAGTCCCATCTCTGTAATACGCGCCAAATGTTCGCTTTTTCTCGCTCCTACCCTTACCCGTGCGCCCAGATGGTGGAAAGTCCTTGCGACACTCATCCCCACACGTCCCAGTCCCAGCACAATCAGACTGGAACCATGTATGGTAAAGTCAGTATGCTGGATTGCCATCATGATGGTCCCTTCCACTGTGGGAATGGAGTTATAAATGGCCACATCATCCCGTTCAAACAACTGCACCAGTTCCCTCTTTGCCGAGGAAGTAATCGCGTTCAGATATTTGTTCGTAATCCCTGAATAGACTTTGCAATGGGAAGGGGTACCTTTCAAAATCTCTTCTGTAAGTTTTATCTTTTCATTGGAGAAAATCGTTTCAATTTCCCCCTCCAGGTTGGTCCCTGGAACTGGAAGGATAATGGCATCCATTGAATCAAGTTCAACTTCATCTATCTTTTCTTTAACCGCACCTGTAAAAGCATGGTCCAATTGTTCAAATCCAATTAAGGATATTTTCGCATCGAGCTCTGTAAGCTTACGAATAATCTCGAGTTGACGAGCATCTCCGCCTAAGACTGCGATCTGCATTCCAGTCAACATCAATGCTTTCACCTTCTTTTAACGTAATCGCGTTGCCACCTGCAAAGGTTTATCACTTCAACATTGTATGAAGGGCACAGGCAATAGGTGAGTGGCGGAAGGAAATTAACCAATATTATCATTGAACCGTTGTGCATCCTGCCTATCTGGCGGTTTGGAATACAAGCTTGTCTCTGCCTTTTTTTTGGCGAGTGTGCCTGCAGAACCCAGGTCTTATTAAATCATATGCATCCATACAGCGTTGGGGTTTTGAGGTACCACATGTGATGGGTGAACTACTGCAATTGGGAGATAAATTGCAAGGCAGGAGGACATCATTGCAGCAATTAGAGGCGCGCGCTGATTGAATGGATATTATGGAAAGAAGCAGGATGTCGAACGGGTCAAATTTATGAGGAGCAATTGACTATTCTTTGCGGAGGGTTGACCAGTTTTCCGAGGTGCATGTTAAAAAGATGGACTACTCTTTGCGGGACTTTACAATATTTCTGAGGCGCTCTTGAAAAAACGGACTATTACTACCGGGAATGGACCAAATTTATCAGCCGCCCGCAAAAATGGACTATTCCTCACGCAAATAGACCAAGTTTTCGAAATAACCTCTTTAAAACGGCCTTACCCCAAGAAATTGTATCCGTCTCTATATTCCCCTCCTATCTGAAATCGTTGGTTTTACGCTCCTGGCAATGAATGAAATACAAAAAGACGAAGGCAAAATAAAAACCCCTCCAAAGAGGGATTTCCACTTAAAATTATATCAGTCATGTACGCCTTGGAAGCAGTTTCCTAATCCTCCGCGACCTCTAGGATGATCATATCGGATCCAATAGTCCGAATATGATGCCAGGGCACCCTGATTTCGCTGTTTTGTTTTCTCATCCACTTCCCTGTCGGAATCACCAGTGCATTGATCTGCCCAGTACGCTCATTGAATTCCAGGTCGGTCTGTCCCAGCACACCAAGCCTTTCTGCTCTTTTGTAATCAACAATTTCCTTCCCGCTCAATTCACTAAGCCGCATATGAAACCTCCGCTCTTTATCGAATTTGTCCTTTCATCATATTGGCTCGCCACCAACAGAATCCTTATAACTAATGTATAAAGTGCTTTTCCATTTTAGAAGTGAGAAATCCAAATTTATACTGCAAAGAATGCTGTAAGCGGCTCTTTACGTAGTATGAGCTTAAGATTCCCACTCGATAGTGACTCCGCAGCCGGATGCTATTTTATGGAGTAACTTGGTGTATCCATAAAACACTTATACCGACATAATCCTGCAATATAAGCAAAAAGCTTCAGGCCAGAAGGACTGAAGCTTTTCTTTAAGAATTTTTTATGTTTGCCGGCATTTCTCCATCAGGACTAATTAACGCAGCAGAGAAATCATTATTGAAGATTTCCTTGCCTAGGTTGTTGACCCTGTCTATTGTCACACCATCAATCTCTTCGACGATTTCATCGAGTGAACGATGTTTTTTCAACAGTAATTCATTCTTACCGTTTCGGCTCATTCGGCTGTTGGTGCTCTCCAGGCTTAGCATCAGGTTCCCCTTCAACTGTTCCTTGCTGTTTGCCAGTTCTTTTGAAGTGATTCCTTCAGCTTTCAATGTAGCCAAAGTGGACTGAATTGTATCAAACAACTGGTTCAATTGCTTCGCTCCTGTGCCGCCGTAAATGGTTAACATACCGCTGTCCTCATACGCAGAATGATAAGAGAACACAGAATAAGCGAGCCCTCTTTGTTCACGTACCTCCTGGAATAAGCGCGATGACATGCTTCCGCCCAGGACATTATTCAAAACGATCAGGCTGTAAATATCATCATGACCAATTTGCAATCCAGGATAGCCAAGGCATAAGTGTGCCTGTTCTGTCTCTTTTTTCTTAGACACTTTATTGTGGTTGAAAGACGGTGCTTCATTTGGCTCATGGCCTTTCCCGCCTTCATACTTCCCAAACAGATTTTCGACTTCCTTAATAAAAGAAGCATCAATATTTCCTGCAACAGAGATGACCACATCATCCGGAGTATACATGTTGTGCATATACTCTCTTAATGTCTGGCCGTTGAATGTATCAAGGGTTTCTTCAGTGCCCAGAATCGGGTAACCCAATGGATGATTTTCGTACACTGCCTTGCTTAAGACATCATGCACAATGTCATCAGGTGTATCTTCATACATTTTAATTTCTTCATATACTACATTTTTTTCTTTTTTCAATTCCTCTTCATCAAAAGCAGAATTAAAGAACATATCGGCAAGGGTCTCTAAAGCATATTTGGCGTGGTTGTCCAGGACCTTTGCATAATAGCATGTATATTCTTTGGAAGTGAAAGCATTCACCTGGCCGCCGATGCTGTCAAAGGATTCAGCGATTTCGCGTGCACTTCTTGTTTCCGTTCCTTTAAAAAACATATGTTCAAGGAAATGGGAAATCCCATTATTTTCTTTATTCTCATGACGAGATCCAGTACCGATCCATATGCCGATTGCGACGGAACGGACAGTCGGAATTTCTTCCAGAACTATTCTTAGACCATTTGAGCATGTATGTTTTTTTATCAAAAAAATTCCTCCTGTTCATGTTGTCAACATCTACTAGTTCTTATGATTACTTTTTCCTTTTAGGAGAGAATTATTTCCTGTTTTTATAATTCTTTCTTCCTTCAGTAAACTAGAGACTGTTCCAATTCTTAAATCTTCCTGTTTAATTGCTGCAATGAGTGCAGGCAATGCTGAGGATGTAGATGATGTCGGGTGCATTAGAATGAGCGCACCTTTATGAAGTTTTGTGGTGACTCTCTCTACTATGACACTTGGTGCAGGTTTTTGCCAGTCTATTGTATCAACACTCCATAAAATTGTCTGCATTTTATACTCGCCTGCAATTTTAACGACTTCTTCATTGAAGCCTCCGCTTGGAGGACCAAATAATTTCACTTTTTTGCCTGTCGTTGCTTCAATGATATCATTCGTCTTTGAAATCTCCTCCCTGATTCTTGCACCTGAAAGTGTCTCCATTTTGGGATGTGAATAGGAGTGATTCCCAATTTCATGGCCTGAATCGGCAATCATCTTCGCCAGGTCAGGATTCTCTTTCACCCAACGTCCTTCCAAAAAGAATGTCGCATATACCTGATGCTTCTTCAGCGTGGCAAGCATGCCCGGTATATACTCATTTCCCCACGCAACATTAATAATGAACGAAGCCATCGGTTTCTCTGGGTTTCCTCTGTAAATAGGCAGAGGAGGGAGATCTGACAGGTGCACTTCAGGAGATACCTGGTCAAACACTAAACGCTCACTGTCAAACACGCCTTCATCCTTCATTTTCTCATAAGAACTCTTTATATTCACCTTTAAGCCATTGTAACCAGGAGTCCCTTTCCAAACGGGATCATTTTTAGCATCAGTTGGTGGAATGTCGTATTTCTCTGCTTCCTGCTTAATTCTTGAGAGCAATTTTTCCGGCTTGGCATCGACGGTTATAACTGCTCCTTCTTTTAACCCCGCTACATATTGTGATGTCATAGGATTGCTGACAGAAATGATGGCAGCAACGACACAGATGGTCATTCCGAATAGTACCTTGTAATTCATCCTTCCTCACCCTTTCTTATCCCTAACAGCATATGATGGAGAAGGACAAGGTAGAACTTATGGGGAATAGCCGAGTAGTATTTTCCTGGGTCTATTATCAGTATTTTCAGCACATATCCGTAGTTAGTAATTGGTGAAAGATGATGGTACTTTCCCACCTGCCAACCGGCTGGACTTCCTATCTTTGAAGAGTACAGTTCTGACAGCCAAAGCAGAATAATAACAGCTCTAAAAGAAGCGGCTGCAGATGCATTACCCACAACTGTTCTTAGGCAGTGATTGCCAGACCCTCCAGCCGGCCACATGTCTAGTGGTCTGTCTATGAGTTGAAGCCAATGGCCTTTTTATCCACGAAAACATAGTACTACTGGCAGAAGCAATTCGTCAGTAAAAATCAATCCGGAAGATCTAATAAAAGGCTGTATTCGTATAGATAGTTGATATCGGACAAATCCTAAGGGCCGGATTTGTCCCTCGGGTACAAGGGCTTATCTAACTGAACAGGGTGATAGCTCTTTTCTTTCTGGTTTAACAGGTTAATCTCTGCTGTGAATTATGGCTATATCTCTTGAACTTCATATTAAGTAGCAACAAATTTTTAGAAAAAAGCCTAATAAAAAGAAGCCAACCGTTTCCGGTCAGCTTCCTGGAGTTTATTTTTGAGCCTGCTCTTCTTTTTCACGCTGTTCTTTCAATACAGCCTTACGGGAAAGGTTCACACGGCCTTGTCTATCAATTTCAGTTACTTTTACTAGGAGTTCGTCTCCTATGCTGACTACATCCTCAACTTTGCCGATTCGTTCCTCTGCAAGTTCAGAGATATGAACGAGACCGTCTTTTCCATTGAAGATTTCAACAAAGGCACCGAATT
Organism: Rossellomorea sedimentorum; assembly: GCF_046237645.1. Lineage (GTDB taxonomy): Bacteria > Bacillota > Bacilli > Bacillales > Bacillaceae_B > Rossellomorea > Rossellomorea sedimentorum. Next base: position 1,548,355 of record NZ_CP143546.1, on the reverse strand, counting down.
TTTCAATGCGTTTTACTTTACCAAGATACAACTGACCGACCTCGACTTCACGGACGATGTCCTCAATGATTTTCTTGGCCTTTTTATTCATCTCTTCATCTGTTGATGAAATGAATACTGAACCGTCTTGTTCGATGTCAATTTTCACGCCGGTTTCTTCAATGATTTTATTGATCTGTTTACCGCTAGGCCCAATGACATCTCTGATTTTATCAGGATTAATGGACATTGTAAGGATTTTAGGCGCATACTGAGACAATTGACCGCGGGATTCGGAAATCGTTGAAAGCATGCTGTCAAGGATATGCATGCGGCCGCTCTTAGCCTGCTGAAGGGCTTCTTCAAGGATTTCTCTTGAAAGGCCTTCAATTTTGATATCCATCTGCAGGGCTGTAACCCCTTTAGAAGTACCGGCAACTTTGAAATCCATGTCTCCCAGATGATCTTCCATGCCTTGAATATCAGTTAAAATTGAATAATGCTCACCTGACTGAATCAGTCCCATGGCAATACCGGCGACAGGTGCCTTAATCGGAACACCGGCGTCCATCATCGCAAGAGTACTTGCGCAAATACTTGCCTGTGAAGTAGAACCATTGGATTCCAGAACTTCAGAAACCAGGCGGATGGTATAAGGGAAGTCCTTCTCATTAGGGATGATTGGTTCAAGGGCTCTTTCACCTAGAGCTCCGTGTCCAATTTCACGGCGTCCCGGTCCGCGGATCGGTCCCGTTTCCCCTACACTGAATAACGGGAAGTTGTAGTGATGCATGAAGCGCTTGGATTCTTCAAGACCCAGCCCATCAATTACCTGAACATCACCCAACGCACCCAGAGTACAAATACTCAAAGCCTGCGTCTGTCCGCGGGTGAACAAACCTGATCCATGAGTTCTCGGCATTAAGCCTACTTGAGAAGCCAATGGGCGGATTTCGTCTAGTCCGCGTCCATCAGGACGGACTTTATCTTCTGTAATCAATCGGCGGACTTCACCTTTCACAAGCTTGTCCAGCACCTGCTTTACTTGTTTAAGCTGATCCTCATCTGCTTCCTTCTCTTCGAATTTAGCGATGACGTCATCTTTAACCACTTTAATAGCTGCTTCACGCGCATGTTTTTCCTGCACTTGGATCGCTTTGATCATATCTTCTTCACAGAGTCCACGGACTTCTGCTTCAATATCCTGATCGATCTTATAAAGTTCGACTTCCATCTTTTCCTTGCCGACCTGGGCGGCAATCTCTTCCTGGAAGGAGATCAGTCTTTTGATCTCTTCGTGACCGAACATGATAGCTTCAAGCATTGTTTCTTCTGGTACTTCATCGGCTCCAGCTTCAACCATGTTGATGGCATCCTTTGTTCCGGCTACAATCAAGTTGATTTCACTTTTATCCAGCTGTTCAACATTAGGGTTAATGATGAATTCGCCTTCGATCAGACCAACTTGAACTCCAGCAATCGGCCCTTCGAACGGGATATCAGAAACCGTCAATGCAAGTGAAGATCCGAACATTGCTGCCATCTCCGATGAACAGTCCTGGTCCACACTCATGACCATGCTGATTACCTGAACTTCATTTCTGAATCCATCAGCAAATAGCGGGCGGATGGGACGGTCGATCAAGCGGCTCGTCAAGACAGCCCTTTCACTTGGACGACCTTCACGCTTAATGAACCCTCCAGGTATTTTACCTACTGCATACAAACGCTCTTCATAGTTGACAGTCAACGGGAAGAAATCCAGCGGCTTCGGTTGTTTAGATGCTGTAGCAGTGCTAAGTACAGCTGTATCTCCATAGCGGATCAGCACGGCACCATTTGCCTGTTTTGCCAGCTGGCCATATTCTACTGTTAATTTCCTGCCTGCCCAATCTATGGAAAACTCTTTTGTTTCTTGTTCCATAATGAACCCCTCTCTTTACTTCTCAATTAAGAGTATTCGGTTTCTCTCATACCCTTGAAGCAGATATATACACAATTTTTAATTGAAATAAGCGACTTTTATATGTATTTTGACTAATCCTGTAAAAGAATATTCCCTGATGGGGTCCTTTCCAGAATTATAAAGCCATCAGCACAACCATCGAAAAATACTGGCCAGCGAAAAATTCGCAAACTTTCAAATGGATGAAAGTAAACAATCAAAAATGAAAAAGCAAAATGCTTTTTGCTGCTTCATTCTTGATTGTTTGATTAGCAGTATTTCCCTTATGGTGTGTGCCTTAAACCTAAATAAAAAGCGGGAAAAAATCCCGCTTCTGAGTCACTTATCGGCGTAAACCTAATTTGTTGATCAAATCACGGTAGCGCGCAACATCTTTATTACGTAGGTACGTTAAAAGATTACGACGACGACCTACCATTTTCAAAAGACCGCGACGAGAGTGGTGGTCTTTCTTATGAGTACGTAAATGGTCGTTCAAAGTGTTAATTTCTTCTGTAAGGATAGCAATTTGAACTTCTGCAGAACCAGTATCGTTCTCGTGAGTTTTGAACTCGTTAATTAGTTCGTTTTTACGTGTTTGTGTGATAGCCATCCAATTCACCTCCTAATATTCTTTCAAAATCCCCTTTGACCCAGCAAACGTTGGTGAATCGTGCTGCCAAGTGAAGGTTCATTGTCATACGTTAATTAGAATACTACTTTTTACAACATAAATCAAGTCTAAACGAATAATTTTTGAAAGTAAGCGATAGCTTCCTGCTTATCTTTCTCAATTTGGGCAATCAATTGCTGAATCCCGTCGAATTTCCGTTCCGAACGGATATATTGATGCCATTCAACCTTCACTTCTTCCCCATAGATGGAAGCATTGTAGTCAAAGATATGAACCTCAATGGAAAGAACCTTGTCATCCGGATTATTGAATGTCGGCTTATAGCCAAGGTTTGCTACTCCATTATGCCATTGATTCTGAACAAATATCCTGACAGCATATACACCTATTTTCGGAGTGATGTAGTCATCGGAAAGCTCGATATTAGCTGTGGGAAATCCAATCTTTCTTCCGCGCTTATCTCCATGAACAACTGTTCCTGAAGTCGTGTAATAACGGCCCAGTAAATTTTTCACCTTAGCCGCATCACCCTCACTGAGGGATTCCCTGATTGCAGTTGAACTGATCTTTTCCTCATGGTCTGTGAGCTTATGGACAGTTGTATACGTAAATTGCCCTCTGGAATGGAATTGCAATGTTTCCATATTGCCTTTACCCAATTTGCCGTAAGAAAAATCAAAGCCGGCGCAAACATGCTTTACGTTCAAATTGATAATATATTGGTCTACATACTCCTGAGGGTGCAAATTGGCAAAATCCGAAGTAAACCTGACAATGAACAAGTAATCGACTCCCAATGATTCAATCAGATTGATCTTGTCCTCAAGCGGTGTAATATAATGAACGTGCTTATGTTTTCGTCCGAGTACCACCGAAGGGTGCGGGTCGAATGTCATTACTGCACTTTTTAAGTTCCGGTTCTCTGCCTCCATTACCGCCGTATTGATCACCTTTTGATGCCCCTTGTGAACACCGTCAAAATATCCCAAAGCCATTGATAAAGGTGGAAAATCAGCGGAATTGTATGAATGGGGATGATGGACCGTAATAACCTTCATGTTACCTCACCTATTTTCGCTAATCATTAAATAAAACTTTAACAGGCTTAATGATGCCTGGTTTTTCTGGATGTGCCTGATAGATCGCCAATGTCTTTCCACAATGGTTCATAGCAACTTGATTATCCGGCCACTTTTCCGGCATATTGAGCACTGCCCCGTTCTTTACTTTCATAGCTAATGTATCACTTAAATCCCATTTCGGCAAATGAGAGATACCCTGTTCGATTGGAAACAAAGCTCGGTCCACTTCCCTTGACTCTATCAGTTCTTCTAATTCTTCAAAAGTGACACAATCTTTTTCTGTAAAAGAAGCCGATCGTATTCTTTTCAATTCAGACATGTGAGCCGGATATCCCATCTTTCCACCGATATCGACTGCCAGGGTCCTTATATAGGTGCCCTTGCTGCAAGAAACTCTAAATTTAAAGCTGATTGTGTCCCCCTTAAAACACTCACGGTCATCGAGCAGCTCGATATCATGAATTGTTACTGTCCTGGAGGGCCGTTCAATGATTTTCCCCTCTCTTGCATACTCATACAAACGTTTTCCATTCACCTTTACAGCTGAAAACATGGGAGGTGTTTGAGTTATTTCACCTTTGAAAGAATATAGAAGGTCCAAGACTTGCTCTCTGGTATAAGATTCGGTCACCCGCTTTTCTTCGACCGTTTCCCCCCATGCATCTTCTGTGGTTGTCGACCTGCCAATGGTCACCTCACCTTCATACGCTTTTCCGCTATTGGTGATATATTCGGCAACTTTGGTGGCCCTGCCGATGCAGAGTGGAAGGACACCTGTCACTTCAGGATCCAGTGTGCCTGTATGTCCAACCTTCTTTGTCTTAAGCATCTTCCTGACTTTGAAGACACAATCATGGGAGGTCATTCCTCTTGGCTTCCATAGTGGTAGAATGCCATTCATGTCTATCCCTGCCTTTCGTTTAACTTATTGATTCTTTTTTAAAAATTCACTTTGAAAGAAATTTCACTTCATATCCATGTAATGATAAATATGGATAAATAAAGAAACATTTAATGAGACTAAAATTCGATTTAACTTAAACTTTTTAGGTTTTTAAATACATAAAATAATTTTAGGATTAACATTGGCTTACAGTATTGATTGGAGTGGAAGGTGTGCGACCTCCTGCGGGACTAGCGGGACGTCTTTTTGCAGCACCCAGCCCCTCGGGGTTAAATAACCCTAAGAGAAAAAAAGGAAAGGGCTCTATTCCACCAAAGAAAAAGGCTGACCAAAATCTCTTGGTCAGCCTTTGTTCATTATGAAGAAATTTGCTGTCTTTCCTGCCGGAAAATCAGTCCTGCTTTTCTTCAGGTTCATCTTGAATTTTTTTAAGCAATGACTCGATACGGTTTCCATAATCGATCGATTCATCAAATTCAAAAATGAGTTCAGGTGTTTTGCGCAAACGAACTCGCTGTCCGATTTCCGAACGAATAAATCCTTTAGCTTTTGCCAATCCCTTCAAAGTGTTTTCCCTTTGTTCTTCATCACCAAGAACTGTGATATACACTTTGGCTTGCTGCAGATCGCCTGACACTTCAACGTCGGTAACTGTTACAAAGCCGACTCTCGGGTCTTTGATTTTTCGTCCGATAATATCGCTGAGCTCCTTTTTCATCTGCTCGCCAACACGGTTAGAACGATGGCTCATCAATATCACCTCTTACTTCCTTGTTTATATCTGAAGCTTGAATGACTAAAGAAGTTCGTGTACTGTTTCTCCTCTTTCCCATTCGGGGAACGAATCTGTAACCTTCAGAGCACTGTCTATGACAGAACGGGCGGATTGACTTGAAGACGCGACAGTGACAATGGCAATCCTTGTCCGCTGCCATACATCCTGATGGTCAATTTCTGAAACCGCCACATTATATTTTTGCTTCAAGCGGGTCAATACCCGCTGAAGCACCGCTCTTTTTTCCTTAAGAGAATGAGAATCATGGATAATAAACTCACATTCCACATAAGCGATCATTATCTTTTGATTTCCTGCATTACAAACGCCTCGATGATATCGCCTTCTTTGATATCATTAAAGTTCTTGATTGTAATACCGCACTCGTAGTTTGTCGCAACTTCTTTCACATCATCTTTGAAGCGTTTCAGGACATCCAGCTCGCCTTCGTAGATGACAACTCCATCACGAATTACGCGGACACCGCTGTCACGGGTGATTTTCCCGTCTGTTACATAGCTTCCCGCAATTGTGCCGACTTTAGACACTTTAAATGTCTGACGGACTTCTGCCTGACCAATAATTTTCTCTTCATACTCAGGATCAAGCATACCTTTCATGGCAGACTCGATTTCTTCTATTACGTTATAGATGATGCGGTGAAGGCGGATCTCGACACCTTCTGCTTCTGCTGCACGCTTGGCATTGACATCAGGTCTGACATTGAATCCAATGACAATCGCGTTTGAAGCAGCCGCAAGTGTAATGTCTGACTCGTTTAACGCACCGACACCAGTGTGGATGATCTTGACATTTACACCTTCCACTTCAATTTTTTGAAGAGATGCAGCCAATGCTTCAACTGAACCTTGAACATCCGCTTTCATTACGATGTTCAGGTCTTTCATCTCACCTTGTTTCATCTGTTCAAATAGATTATCAAGGCTTACACGGGATTTTTCACCACGTTGTGCCTGAAGCGCCTGTTGAGCGCGTGACTCTCCGACAGAACGTGCTGTTTTCTCATCTTCAAATACAACGAATCTGTCTCCTGCTTGAGGAACATCATTCAATCCAGTGATTTCAACCGGGGTAGAAGGTCCAGCTTCTTTAACTCTGCGGCCAAGATCATTGACCATTGCACGGACACGGCCAAATGTCGTACCTACAACAATAGGATCGCCTACTCTCAGTGTTCCATTTTGAACAAGGAGTGTTGCCACAGAACCGCGGCCTTTATCAAGTTCTGCTTCTATAACAGTACCTTGAGCCAAGCGGTTTGGATTAGCTTTCAATTCTTCCACTTCACTTACAAGCAGGATCATTTCAAGCAAATCATCGATTCCTTCGCCTTTCAGGGCAGAAAGAGGTACGAAGATTGTATCTCCGCCCCATGCTTCAGGAACGAGTTGATACTCTGTAAGTTCCTGCATCACACGGTCAGGGTTCGCGGCCTCTTTATCCATTTTGTTCACAGCGATGATAATCGGCACTTCTGCCGCTTTAGCATGGTTGATTGCTTCTACCGTCTGCGGCATGACACCGTCATCTGCCGCCACGACAATGATCGCAATATCCGTTACTTGAGCACCGCGGGCACGCATCGTAGTGAAGGCAGCATGTCCCGGTGTATCAAGGAAGGTGATTTTTTTGCCGTTTTCAACAATTTGGTAGGCACCGATATGCTGTGTGATACCGCCTGCTTCTCCTTCAGTCACTTTCGTGTTTCTAATGGAATCGAGAAGCGTTGTTTTACCGTGGTCAACATGACCCATAATGGTTACAACAGAAGGACGTTCAACTTGGTCTCCTTCTTCATCTTCAGTGAAGTATACTTCAAGATCGGATTTATCAACAAGGATCTCTTCCTCTACTTCCACACCATATTCCCCAGCTACCAATTCAATAGCTTCTTTTTCAAGCTCCTGATTGATAGTAGCCATAACCCCAAGCATGAACAGCTTCTTGATGATTTCAGAAGGTTCACGATGAAGTTTCTTCGCAAGCTCTGCAACAGTCAGTGACTCAGAGAACGTAATCTTTGCCGGAAGTTCTTTTTCCTTTTTCTTCTGCGGCTGATTGTTTGTTTGGTTATTTCTGTTGTTCTTGTTTGACTTGTTATTGTTAGGTCTGTTGTTATTAGGCCTATTGTTGTTTTTACCTTTTTTATTGTTGTTAAACACTTTTTTCTCTTTAGACTGACTTTGCTGTTCAGCCTTTTTACCTTCGCGGTCTTTTGGAGCTCCAGTTTTCGCTTTTTCGTTCTTTTGTGCTTTATCTGAAGATCCTTCAGTTTTGCCGCCATATGATTTGTCTAGCTTCTTAACGGTGTCATCTTCCAGTGTTGCCATATGATTTGATACCTCAATATTCATTTCTTTTAGTTTTGAAATAACGTCTTTACTTGATACGTTATGCTTTTTTGCGTATTCGTATATACGTACTTTGCTCATATGTTCACCCCCATTGAGATTCATCGAGCAGCTTGGAAATCTTCGCAGCAAAGCCGGCATCCAGTACTGCAACGGTCACCCTTGCTTCTTTTCCGATTGCTCGTCCGAGAACACCTCTGTCATCCACTTGATAAACAGGCACTTCATAGAAGCTGCATTTATCCGTAATTTTCTTTTTGGTATTTTCAGATGCATCGCCTGCAAGAATGACAAGCTTCGCCTTTTTGCTGCGGATATCCTTAATCACAAGCTCTTCGCCTGAAATTACTTTGCGTGCCCGATTGGCCAATCCTAGCAGAGACATCCATCGATTTTCCTGCATCATATAATCGTGAACTACTCCTTATCCACTAACGAAAGCAGTTCATCATAAATTGAATCATCCACTTTTGCCTGTAATTGATTGGCTATTGCATTTTTCTTTTTAGCTGTTTGAATTGCATCCTTCGTCTTTGAAAGATATGCGCCTCTCCCTGATTTCTTACCTGTCTGGTCGATGGAAACGTCGCCTTCCTTAGAACGTACAATTCTGATCATTTCTTTTTTAGGTTTCATTTCCCCGGTGGCCAAGCATTTCCTTAAAGGGATTTTCTTTTTCGTACTCATCAGTTATCACCTTTATTCCAGATCTTCAGAGAGATTATCTTCATAGTCCTCATCTTCATTTACAGGAAGAAGCGGTTCATCGTTTCGCGGGTACAGCCCCAGCTCGCGTGCATCGGTTTCACTCTTAATATCAATCTTCCAGCCTGTCAATTTTGCCGCAAGGCGGGCATTCTGACCTCTTTTTCCAATTGCGAGGGACAGTTGATAGTCAGGCACGACAACAGTTGTTGCCTTCCCTTCCTCATCCACCTGTACATCCAATACCTTGGACGGGCTCAAAGCGTTTGCAACAAATGTAACTGGATCTTCCGACCAATGAACGATGTCGATTTTTTCGCCTTTTAGTTCATTTACGATTGCCTGGACGCGGGCTCCGCGTGTTCCAACACACGCACCAACAGGATCGATTTCTTCATTCGAGGCAGCCACCGAGATTTTAGAGCGGTCACCGGCCTCGCGCGCAACGGATTTAATTTCCACGGTGCCGTCAAATATTTCAGGCACTTCAATCTCGAACAACCGCTTAAGCAGTCCCGGATGAGTCCTGGATACAAAGATTTGAGGACCTTTCGTCGTTTTCTCGACTTTTGTGATGAACACTTTGATTCGGTCATGTGGTTTGTAGGATTCATTCGGCATCTGCTCGTTTACTGGAAGTAGTGCTTCAATCTTTCCTAGTGCCACATAGATGAAGCGGCCATCCTGCCTTTGGACAATCCCTGTCATGATATCTTCTTCTCTGTCAGCAAACTCAGAGTAGATAATTCCGCGTTCTGCTTCTCTTACACGCTGTGTAACAACCTGCTTGGCCGTTTGTGCTGCGATGCGGCCGAAGTCTTTTGGCGTGACTTCGAGTTCCACCACGTCACCTGTATCATATCCAGGGTTAATTTGTTTGGCATCTTCCAGGGAGATCTCCAGACGGGAGTCAAAGACTTCGTCAACGATTTCTTTCCTTGCGAATACGCGCATGGATCCTGTTTCCAAGTTCAGGTCAACCCTGACATTTTGCGCCTGGTTAAAGTTCCGCTTATAAGCAGAAACGAGTGCCGCCTCAATCGCTTCAATAATTACATCTCTAGAGATGCCTTTTTCTTTTTCAAGTACATTTAGAGCCTCAAGTAACTGTGAACTCATTGTAATGTCATCCCCCTTCTAATAAAGGTCCTTCCTTCTTTATGAAAAAGTGACTGCCAAGCGGGCCTTAGCTACTTTTTCCATCGGAATGTCTACCTGTTTCTTTCTCGTTTTGATTACCATTTCTATTGATAAAGAGTTTCCATCATAAGATAGAAGCTTCCCTTCAATCGTTTTCTCTCCATTGATAGGTTCATATGTTTTCACATGGACATTCTTGCCGACCGCTTTCTCAAAATCCTTTTCCTTCTTCAGCGGGCGTTCAGCTCCTGGTGAAGAAACCTCAAGAAAATAATTGTGGGTGATTGGATCGATCTCATCCAGTTTTTCACTCAGGCGTTCACTCACGATTCCGCACTCTTCAATGTCCACACCTGCTTCTTTGTCGACAAATACACGCAGGAACCAGTTGGAACCTTCCTTTACATATTCAACATCTACCAATTCAAGTGACATGTCATCTAAAATCGGTGTCACGAGTTCATCTACGAGTTCAGTAATTTTACTCATACATACCTCCTGGATAATAAAAGAAATCTTGGACCAGGAATCATCATTCCCAGCTAATAAAATATCGGACCGCCTAGTAATATAGACAGGCATTGTCACAGCCTTCGCCGCAACTCCTGTCTATCACGTTAACTCTCGTTGGTCTTGTACAAGCCTGAAAAACTTGTAAGGTTTCCGCTAAGCTTCAGCGTCTCCACCACTGGTGATTTTCTTGCTGCACTGCAATCAGAAGCCGCATAACTTCCTGACAGCTCAGCGAAATCCGCTTTGAAAGATATTTTATCATTCCTGCTACAAGATGACTTTCGGCTTGAGGGATGAAAGGCAGAGCAAGATCCGTTTCTGTTATAAGATGAACAAATAGAATCAAGTCAAGCAAAAATCCCTAATCAACAACGAAAGAGTGGGGGCGCCCCACTCTTTCCTCAGAGTTATCATTAGTATTTCCAATAAAAATATACCATAACCAACATTTTTTTGCAAACAAAACCCTTGACAATACCATTGTTCATCTCTAGAACAGAGACAATTGGTTTTGGTCTGGAAGAGCATCGAGGCATCCATGATTCGTCAGATATTCGATGATCGTCTTAGACACCCGACCTCTTTGCTGAAGGTCTTCCTTGGAAAGGAACTCGCCTTCCTTCCTTGCATTGACTATGTTGATGGCAGCGTTGGTACCCAAGCCGGGAATTGCATTGAAAGGAGGAATCAAAGAGTCTCCATCAATAATAAACTCCGTAGCTGATGAACGATATAAATCCACCTTTTGGAACTTATATCCTCTTTCACACATCTCCAATGCCAGTTCAAGCACTGTCAATGTATTCTTTTCTTTAGGAGAGGCATCAAGGCCTTTGCTATTGATTTCTTCTACCTTTGCTCTTATAGCCTGGCTGCCTCTTACCATCGCCTCAATATCAAAGTCCTCAGCGCGTACCGTAAAGTAGGCAGAATAATAAAGTAGAGCATGATGGACCTTGAAATAAGCAATTCTTACAGCCATCAATACATAGGCAGCTGCGTGGGCTTTCGGGAACATATATTTGATTTTCTTACAGGAATCGATATACCAGGCAGGAACATTGTTTTTCATCATTTCCTCTTCCCATTCAGGCTGCAATCCTTTTCCTTTACGGACAAACTCCATGATTTTGAAGGCAAGGGAAGGCTCAAGCCCCTGATAAATCAAGTAGACCATGATATCATCACGACAGCCGATTACTTCACTCAGGTTACAGATATTATTATGAATCAGTTCCTGGGCGTTACCAAGCCATACATCCGTTCCGTGAGACAGTCCAGAAATCTGTACAAGTTCCGAGAATGTAGTCGGCTTTGTATCCTCAAGCATCTGCCTTACAAATCTTGTTCCGAATTCAGGTATGCCGAGAGTTCCGGTTTTACACATAATTTGTTCTTCCGTTACACCGAGGGATTCTGTACCGCTGAAGATCTTCATGACTTCGGGATCATCTGTCGGTATTGTTTTAGGGTCTACACCAGATAAGTCCTGAAGCATGCGGATGACTGTCGGGTCATCGTGTCCCAGGATATCGAGCTTTAGCAAGTTGTCATGAATGGAGTGGAAGTCGAAATGAGTTGTCTTCCATTCAGAGTTTTTATCATCTGCCGGGAACTGGATAGGAGAAAAGTCGAAAATATCCATGTAATCCGGTACAACTATGATACCCCCAGGATGCTGACCGGTGGTTCTCTTTACACCTGTACAACCTTGTGCAAGCCTGTCCACCTCTGCTCCCCTGATTTGAAGGTTATTATCAGAAGCATACCCTTTAACATACCCAAAGGCTGTTTTATCGGCTACCGTTCCGATTGTACCCGCACGATAAACATTGTCCTCTCCAAACAGTACTTTTGTATAATCATGTGCCTTTGGCTGATATTCACCTGAGAAGTTCAAATCGATATCCGGAACTTTGTCTCCCTTAAATCCAAGGAAAGTCTCAAAGGGAATATCGTGTCCATCTTTCTTAAAGACACTTCCGCACTCAGGACAGTTCTTGTTGGGCAGGTCAAATCCTGATCCGACAGACCCGTCATCAAAAAACTCCGAGTGTTTGCATTTCGGACATACATAATGAGGGGGGAGTGGATTTACTTCTGTAATTTCCGTCATTGTGGCTACAAATGACGAACCGACTGATCCACGGGACCCTACCAGATATCCGTCACTCAGTGATTTCTTAACCAGCTTTGCTGAAATCAAATAAATAACCGCAAATCCATGGCCAATGATGCTTTTCAATTCCTTTTCAAGTCTTGCTTCTACAATTTCAGGCAGGTTTTCCCCATATATGCTCTTTGCCATTGCATAACTCATCCGGCGCATCTCTTCGTCTGCACCTTCAATTTTAGGTGTATACAGATCATCTTTAATCGGTTTGATTTCGTCGATTAAATCTGCAACCTTATTGGTATTTGTGACCACAATCTCCTTCGCCTTGTCTTTCCCCAGGAAAGAGAAACAGTCCAGCATTTCGTTTGTTGTCCGGAAGTGGACATCAGGCAGTTTATGACGGTTCAGTGGGTTCGCTCCACCCTGAGAACCTACAAGAATCTCCCTGTGCACTTTATCGGTTGGGTTGATGTAATGCACATTCCCTGTCGCTACAACCGGAAGATCCAGCTTTTCACCCAGTTTGACTATATTGCCGATGATTTCTTCAAGGTTCTGGTCGGATTGGATTAACTCAAGTTCAATCAAATGCTGATAGACCTCTTTAGGATGGACTTCAAGGTAATCATAGAAGCGTGCTGCTTCCTCCACTTCTTCCGGTGCCTTCTGCATCATTCCTTCAAAGACTTCTCCCTTGTCACATCCTGAGCCGACCAAGATTCCGCTGCGGTATTTTTGAAGCAGTGATCTCGGAATACGGGGAACACGGAAGAAATACTCTAAATGAGAAATGGTTACAAGCTTGAACAAGTTCTTCAGGCCTTCTTCAGTCTGAGCCAGCAGTGTCACGTGAGATGGCCTTGAACGTTTATAGGCATCTCCTTTACCCATATAGTCATTAAACTGATTGTGGTTGGTGATCCCTTTTTCATGGGCGTCCTTCAGCATCTTGAGCAGCAAGTACCCAGTTGCTTCCGCATCATAAATCGCCCTGTGGTGCTGGGTAAGTTCCACGTCAAACTTCTTGGCAAGTGTATTCAAACGGTGATTCTTCATCTCCGGGTACAGAAGTCTGGCCAACTCAAGTGTGTCGATTACAGGGTTCTCGGCTTTACCTAATCCGGCTTTTCCATACCCGACATTGAGGAAGCCCATATCGAAAGAAGCATTATGCGCGACAAGGATTGCGTCTCCGGCCCACTCTTTGAATGATTTCAGTGCTTCATCAACTTCAGGTGCACCCTGCACCATATCATCAGTGATACCGGTCAAGTTGATTGTCGTCGCTGACAATGGATGATGGGGGTTGGCAAAAGATTCAAACCTATCAATAATCTCACCGTCACGTATTTTAACGGCAGCCAGTTCGATAATTGTGTTATACATGGCTGATAACCCTGTTGTTTCCACATCAAATACCACATAGGTGTCGTCTTCAAGGTTTCTGTTGGCATCGTTATAAGCGATCGGCACTCCATCATCAACCAAATTGGCTTCTAATCCGTAGAGGATTTTTACGCCGTGTTTTTTACTCGCATTGAAAGCTTCCGGGAAGGACTGCACGACTGCGTGGTCCGTGATAGCGACTGCCTTATGTCCCCACTTGCTGGCTTGTCCGACCAAATCGCTTACTGAAGAAACAGCGTCCATTTGACTCATTGGCGTATGAAGGTGCAGTTCCACCCTTTTTTCATCTTCTGCTGCTGTATCTTTTCTCAGAACAGGTGTAATCTCGTTAACGTCATTCGCAATCATGACCAAATCTCTGACAAATGTATCATTTTGAATGCTGCCTCTGCATCGAACCCACATTCCTTTTTTCACCCTGTTCATGACGGCTGCATCTTCTTTATCACGTGAGAACATTTTAACCATGATGGAACTTGTATAGTCAGTGATTTTGAATGTCAATAAGGTCCGGCCGCTGCGAAGTTCTTTTGTTTCAGCAGCAAAGATATAACCTTCAAGAGCTATTCTTCTCTCTTCGTCATAAATTTGTTCAATCTTCCTGAACTCTGCGTCATCCTTGATCGTCAAACCAATGCTGACAGGACCTGATGGAGCTGCATCCTGGTCTTTTTCATTAGCCTGCTCCTGCATTGCGATGACTGCCTGCTTGGCTCTCTCCTCATCTTCACGCCGTTTGGCTTCCAGAAATTTCTGATAGTCGTCACTTCCGGTTTCAGACTGTTTGACTTCAGCGTCAATCGTATAGGCTGGAAACCCAAAGTTTTGGAATACTGATGAAATAAAGCCCGAGTATTTCCTCTTTAAGGCAGCGGCTTCTGTTTCGTTGGATGTCTGCACGATGATTTTATTACCCTTAATGGCCGGGACCTGCTGGTTTAAAAGGGCAAGAAGCGGCGGTGAAATGCCTTCAATTTCTTTGATGCATTCACTCCAATATTCTAAAAGCTGCTCTGTTGTATGAGAATCATCAAGCAGTTTTATTGAAAACTGGACCTTGGCGATGTGTTGAAAGGCTTGCTGCAGCCTTACTGAAAAAGTATTCCATACGGAACAAGGAACGAGTTTCTCGAAGGTAAAGTAAAAATGCCACCTTTTTTCCTGGCGGTCAACCAAAAGCTTTTCAATCTGGGCCGATTGAAAATACTGCACAACCGCATCCTCGGTTAGACCAAGCTGCATGAGCAGTACTTGGAACCTCTCTTTTTTACCGGCGGGATTATCTCGCATATTCATTCTCCCCCATTCTTTTATCCTCTCTATATAAAGCGACTAACTAGTTATGTTGTATATCCAGTTTATCAAATACCGTGTTACTGACCCAGTCTATACTCCTTTGAAAAATCTGAAAAGAAGGCTGATGCTGATTCCGAGTGAAGATAATCTGCTCAGCTAAGCCGGCAGACACTTCAAGCGCCCTCTTCTTCCAGACAAGAAATACTGGAAGGTGTATGTCTGATTTTCGCCATTGCACATACTAATCAGGATCGTATTGGTAGGTAAGTTATAAAAATTGTTCAACTTAGCTACCAATAATCGTTGAATTAGTAGGTGAATGACTGAATTTACCCAAGCCACCTACAAATCAAGGTTGAATTGGCAAAAGAAATATTGAATAAGCTCGATGCACCTGCAAATAATCGTTGAATTGGTAAGTGAATATTTTTCAGCTTAAAACACATATCAACAGTGCTAGTTGGCAGGTGGTTAATAAAATATCTCAACTACAACATCTGTGATAAGACAGAAGAAAGGGACTGATCTAAATGATCAGACCCTGCAGTCTCCTGAAATCATCATATGAATTCTATCTATATCATATCATACATTTCTTTATTATTGATTGCGAAATAATTCCTGCAACTTCGCTGTTAGTTCGTCTTTATGAACCTCAATCACATCACCGGTTTTTCTGATCTTCACTTCTACCACACCTTCAGCCGCTTTCTTGCCGACAGTGACCCTGAATGGCAGTCCGATTAAGTCGGAATCTGTAAATTTAACCCCCGGGCGTTCCTGACGATCGTCAAGCAGCACATCAAACCTTTGTTCCTTCAGTTCCGTATACAGGGTTTCTGCAAGCTCTCTCTGATCATCATTTTTAATATTGATCGGTACAACATGAACGTCGAATGGAGTCAGGCTGGATGGCCACTGAAGCCCATTTTCATCACTGAACTGTTCAGCAACAGCTGCCAGTGTCCGCGAAACTCCAATCCCATAACAACCCATAATCATGGACTGGGCCCTGCCGTTCTCATCCAAGTATTGGGCACCCATCGCATCGCTGTACCTGGTTCCTAATTTGAAGACATGTCCTACTTCAATTCCTTTTGCAAAGACGATGGTTCCTTGTCCATCAGGAGAAGGGTCTCCTTCTTGAATGAAGCGTAGATCTGCAAATTGATCAACATTAAAATCTCTTCCTTGATTTACGTTTGTGAAATGGTACCCTTCCTCATTTGCACCACACACAGCATTTTTTATATATTTTACTGCTTCATCAGCGATAATTTTCACTTCAGCCTTGAGGTTAACAGGCCCGATGGAGCCCACAGGCGCATTCAGCAATCCTTTCGTTTCTTCAGCAGATGCCAATTCAACAACAGAAGCATCGAGCAAGTTCTTAACTTTAATATCATTTACTTCGTGATCGCCTCGGACCACAACAAGGACAAATTCTTCATCCACTTTAAACAAAAGAGATTTCAGGCATTTATCTTTTTCAGTTTGCAAATGGCTGCTTACTTCTGCAATGGTTTTCTGATCAGGTGTTTCAACTTTCTGCATTTCCTTTTCGCTTTCTGTTGACTCCTCATAGCGGGCTGATACCGGCGCCATTTCTATATTAGCCGCATATTGAGATGTATCAGAATAGGCAATCGTATCTTCCCCAATATCCGAGAGGACCATGAATTCATGTGTATCTTTTCCGCCCATAGCTCCGGAGTC
Organism: Rossellomorea sedimentorum; assembly: GCF_046237645.1. Taxonomy (GTDB): domain Bacteria; phylum Bacillota; class Bacilli; order Bacillales; family Bacillaceae_B; genus Rossellomorea; species Rossellomorea sedimentorum. The sequence continues at coordinate 1,531,771 of NZ_CP143546.1, read as the reverse complement.
GGCGATGACAGCCCTGAAATTCAACCCGCAGCGAGTAAACACATTGGAATATGCCTGGAATATCTTTTCATACGTGTCATCGAGGCTCTCATATGAAGAGTGGAATGAATAAGCATCTTTCATGATAAATTCTCTTCCTCTGAGCAAACCGAAACGTGGTCTTTTCTCATCACGGAATTTAGTTTGTATCTGGAATAGGGTCAATGGCAATTTCTTGTATGATTTAATTTCATCCCTCACAAGGGAAGTAATGACCTCTTCATGAGTGGCCCCCAATGCAAAATTACGCTTATGCCTGTCTTCCAAACGCATAAGTTCCGGTCCATAGGTACCCCATCTTCCTGATTCCTGCCATAATTCTGCTTGTTGAAGTGCAGGCATCAATAATTCCACACCGCCGGCATTGATCATTTCTTCCCTGATGATTTCTTCTACTTTCTGCAGTACTTTCCGTCCAAGCGGAAGAAAACTGTAGATACCACTCGCATTTTGCCTGATAAAACCTGCACGCAGTAACTGCTGATGACTTTTGACTTCTGCATCAGCTGGTGTTTCCCTTAATGTCGGGATTAACGTCATACTTTGTTTCATAATTGCCACCTCAATTAATATTGTTTTTTATGTAAATCTGTCATTTTAAGAATAGATGCTCTGTAAACCAAAAATTTTTTGTCGATTTCTCAAAAGAAAAGAGAACGAACAGGTTCATTCTCTTTTCTTACCTTTACTTATCCTAGAGGAAGAAACGCTGGATATCATTCCAGGTTACGACAAGCATCAGAACCATTAGAAGTGCAAACCCGATAAAATGGACCATGCCTTCCTTCTGGCGATCTACCGGCTTTCCTCTTATTGCTTCCACTGCAAAGAACATCAATCTTCCACCATCCAATGCCGGGATCGGAAGAAGATTCATAATCCCGAGATTAATGCTGAGGATGGCTCCCCATCTCATTAGGTAATAAATACCGGATTTGGCTACAATATCTGTCGATTGATAGATGCCGACAGGGCCGGATAAGGCATCAATCGAGAATTGTCCTGTGACTAATTTTCCAAGCATTACAAAAATCAGTTTTGTCCATTCGTATGTCTGTTCAAATCCATTACTGATTACTTTCAATGGTGATTTTTCAACAGGACTATGAACACCTATGATTCCAATTTCCTTTTCCTCTATGACTTGCGGCTTAGGAGTTACTGAAAGCTCCTCTGTACTCCCGTTTCGATCGATGGTGAACAGCAGCTGATCTCCCGGGTGCTTTTGAATGACCGTGACAATGTCTTCCCATGTGGAAATCTCATTGCCATCGATGCTCAATACTTCGTCTCCCTGCTGCAGACCAGCTTCCCTTGCTGCGCCATCTTCAGTCAGCTTTCCGAGGACTGGTTCATTGACCGGTACACCTTGGAGTATACCTACCAGTAAAAAGATAATGAATGCCAGGATGAAGTTGAAAAGCGGGCCTGCAAAGATAGCCATAGCTCTCTGGCCTAACGATTTAGAAGCAAATTGACGGTCCCAAGGAGCGACTTGTGTCTCAATACCATCCTCAACAATCATTGCATCCCTGCTGATGGCAAAAGTTCTTAACTCCTCTTCTCCATCCTCATAGCCGCGAATGAACAACTTATGTTCAAGGTCGCTTACTTCCACTTCCACAACCCGGATATCAGGGTACTTGTCTTTGTTATTCAAGATGATTTTTTGGATTGTTTCATCTTCATTTAAGACCAAGCCTACACGGTATCCCGGTTTGATATCAATCATTTCCGGGTCTTCCCCTGCCATACGGACAAATCCGCCAAGCGGAAGAAGCCTAATTGTATAGGTTGTTTCTGATTTTTTATAAGAAAATACTTTCGGCCCAAAGCCGATTGCGAATTCCCGGCACATGATACCTGCCCTTTTGGCAAAAATTAAATGACCTAACTCATGAAAGAAAACAAGTGCGCCAAAAATGACAATAAAGGCTATCACTGTCTGCAAATAGAAAACCACCTTTGTAAATGATGTGTCGATGAAATTCCTGACCTACTAAGAAAAGCAATTGATAGCAGCAACATTCTTTTTTAAGAATAAATGCAACTCACAACTTTTCCTCGTTTTATTAGTATTGCTGGTTTGTAAAAGCAAATTTCTTAATTTAGATTCATTGAATTTACAAAGCGCCTCGTATCAGAATCGATTGTTCTGATTGTATCCAAATCCGGTTGTTGAATCAATTCATGTTTGTCCAACGCTTTTTCAATAAGGCTTTCGATTTGCAGGAAGGAGATTTCTCCAGTCAGGAATCTGGCAACCGCCGCTTCGTTTGCAGCATTCAGTACAGCCGGCATTGAACCGCCAGTCTTTCCTGCCTCAAACGAATACCTCAAGCAGCGAAAACGGTCAAAATCCATTTCCTCAAAATGAAGTTTCCCTATTTCTGCAAGTTTCAGCCTGCTTCCATGGTGTCTTTCAAACCGATCAGGATAAGATAAAGCATATTGAATCGGCACCCTCATATCAGGTGTACCCAATTGAGCCATAACGGAGCTGTCATGGAACTCTACCATGGAATGAATAATACTTTCTCTATGCAATAATACTCTAATATCCTCGTAAGGAACCCCGAAGAGCCAATGGGCCTCAATGACTTCCAAGCCTTTATTCATCATAGTGGCAGAGTCAATTGTTATCTTAGCACCCATGGACCAATTGGGGTGGTTTAGTGCTTCCTCCACAGTGACCCCTTCGAGTTCTTCCCTTGTACGGTCCCTGAAACTGCCTCCGGAAGCTGTAATGATAAGAGATTCAATATTTCTGGGATTTTCACCCTGCAAACTTTGAAAGATAGCTGAATGCTCACTGTCTACCGGTAACAGCGCTACGTTGTTTTTTCGCGCTGCTTCCATCACTAAATGTCCTGCTGTCACAAGCGTTTCCTTGTTCGCAATCGCTATCGTTTTGCCAGCCTCTATTGCCTGCAAAGTGGGGTATAGGCCTACACTTCCCAAGACCGCATTTACCAGTATGTCTGACTCTTGGTGACAGGCAACTTCAAGAAGGCCTTCCTCCCCCCATAACACTTTTATTCCTGATGGGGTATCGGCTTGAAGGGCAAGCGCATCTTCTTTCAGTTGGACGGAGACAATTTCCGGATGGAATTCATTCATGATTTTTTTAGTTTCAGGGATATTTCTTCCTGCTGAAATGGCTGTAAGTTTAAACTGATTCTTATGGTCCCGGATGACATCAAGTGTCTGAAGACCGATCGATCCGGTCGCTCCCATTAAACTGATTTTCTTCAAAACATCCACTCCTACATGTTACACAATCTACATTATTGGCGCTCCAATTTTCATAACTTATAATACATGAAGAAAATGGAGCAGGGGCAGTACGAATAACAGGCTGTCGAAGCGGTCGAGAATGCCGCCATGCCCGGGCAGCAAGTGACCCGAATCCTTTACATTATAGTGGCGTTTTAAAGCGGACTCCACCAAATCACCTATCTGGCCAAAGACAGACAGGATTGCGGATACGACCAGAAGCTTAGGCAGTGAAATATCGAGATCTGCCACAAAGGTGAAGATGATGGCTACAATCATGGCACAAACCACACCGCCAATGGACCCTTCAACCGTTTTATTCGGACTGATATCCGGCCAGAGCTTCCTTTTTCCGTAAGCCCGTCCGATAAAATAAGCACCTGAATCAGTTGCCCATATCAAAAACAGTGAATAAAAGACGAACTGAATCCCCGAATCCGCATCCCTTGTTTCAATAAAGTAGTAAAATCCGATTCCCACATAAAGTGTAGCAAGGATGGAAAATGCGACATCATCAAACGTAAACCGGTTCTTGGCTGCCACTGTGTAAGTTAGAAACAGCAAGACTGCCAACAGAGCCAGCTCAATTTTGGTGTAGCCAAGCTCCTCTATAACATCAATATATTGATCAGGAAGTAAAAAAATCCATAAAAGTGCAATAGAAATAAATCCAGGCACTGACATTATTTTAAGATTCCTCATCTTTAAGGCTTCATATAATCCTATCGTTGCAATTAAATATGTCAATATTAAGAATGGCATACCGCCAAACAGAACGATAGGAAGGAAGACAGCCGCTGCCACGACAGCAGTCAGTATTCTTTGTCTCATTCTAATTCCTCACTTTGTATACCGCCGTACCTTCTTGATCTGCCCTGATATACTTCAATGGCTTCAATTAAATGCTCTTCTTGAAAATCCGGCCACAGTACAGGAGTGAACCAAAATTCAGTATAGGCCAACTGCCAAAGCATGAAGTTACTCAACCGGATTTCACCACTGGTCCGGATCAGAAGGTCGGGATCAGGAAGGTCCTTTGTCATTAAGTAATTCGAGAAGGTTTCTTCGTTTAGTTGATTAGTATCTATTATACCATTGCTGACATCATTTAAGACATCTTTAACAGCTTCAATGATTTCAAACCGGCTTCCATAGTTCAAGGCAAAGTTTAAGACAAGCCCATCATTATGTTCAGTTTCCTTCATTGCTTTTTTTATCGCATTGGCCGTATGCGAGGGAAGATTGTCCTCATATCCCATCATTGTTACCTTTACATTTTCTTCAATGAGTTCAGGTAAAAAAGTCCCCAAAAATTCTTCCGGAAGCTTCATTAGGTATTCCACTTCCATTTTCGGCCTCTTCCAATTTTCTGTAGAGAAGGCATATAAGGTCAATGTTTTGACTCCAAGGGCATTAGCCATTTTCGTAATTTTACGAACCACTTTCATGCCCTCATGATGGCCGGCAATTCTCGGAAGAGCCCGCTTCTTTGCCCATCTCCCATTACCATCCATAATAATAGCGATATGATTTGGGATTCGATGCTTTAACACCTCATGAAATTTATCGTCAAAATCAGCCTTACTCTTTTGACCTTTCCATAATTTCATTTTATTTAACATAATTGATCCTCCAAGAAACAATAGTATCAATTTCAATTCCAAGGTTATTTATGGACGAACCGATTTCCAGTCCGGACCAGTATTAACTTTCATCCATTCTTGAACATAGTATACCGTTTCAATTCCTTATATTGTTGTGACTGCAGTTTTTTCAAGTAACTGGTATGTTTTTTTACTAGGCTGTTTTTTAAAGAGGTCGTTACTTTTTTTGACTGACTCTTCTTGATGCTTTACAAATGGTTGATTGCATTGTAAGGTATGCGGCCTCCTGAGGGCCTAGCGGTCGTCTGGCTTCAGCTGCCAGCGACTAGCAGATTGCATCATAAAAGAGCACCCAGCAGTTAACAATTTTTGCTGCAGAAACAATAAGTTAAACAGATATGAAATTGATTATAATGACGTTTTCCCTACTATCATATCAAATATATGTTTATATATCTTCAATAAACAACAATTTCACTGAAATAGTAAAAATATGTATACTGCTGAAAAGTTATTTCTTCAGTCTTACAGAAGAAAAAAACCCCCATATTTATAGAGGGTTTTTGTAATGGAATTAAACTTCCAAAATTTCTTTTTCTTTATCTTTGGCAATAGAATCAATTTGGTTAATATGATCATCCGTCATTTTTTGAACATCGTCAGAGTACCCGCGAAGATCATCTTCGGTAATTTCGCCGTTCTTTTCTAACTTTTTCAAGTCGTCATTCGCATCACGACGGATATTACGGATAGCAACCTTTGCATCTTCCGCTTCTTTTTTCACAAGCTTCACAAGGTCTTTACGGCGCTCTTCTGTCAACTGAGGGATTACAATACGAATGATGCTTCCATCACTTGTCGGCGTAATGCCCAGGTCAGACTTCAAAATCGCCTTTTCGATGTCTCCTAAAGCAGATTTATCATAAGGCTGAATAACAAGCATCCTTGCTTCCGGAACAGAAATCCCGGCTAACTGGTTCACTGGAGTCGGTGCTCCATAATAGTCTACAGTAATTTTGTCCAGCAAAGAAGCATTTGCTCGTCCTGCACGGATAGAAGCCAGCTCCCTTGTGAAAGTTTGAATTGCTTTTGTCATTCTTTCTTTAGTGTTGGACATAGTTTGACTTGGCATTATACTTTCCCCCTAACAATTGTTCCGATTGATTCACCTAAAACAGCGCGTTTAATGTTTCCATCTTCCGATATCGAGAAGACAATAAGCGGAATATCATTATCCATACATAGAGAAGAAGCAGTGGAGTCCATAACAGCAAGGCCTTCTTTGATCACTTCCAGATAAGAAAGCTCATCATATTTCACGGCGTTTTCATCCGTCTTCGGATCCGCTGTATAAACACCGTCAACGTTATTTTTCGCCATAAGAATAACTTCTGCCTCTATTTCAGCCGCTCTTAAAGCAGCAGTCGTATCTGTTGAGAAATATGGGTTCCCAGTTCCCGCTGCAAAGATGACGACCCTTTTTTTCTCAAGGTGGCGAATGGCTCTGCGGCGAATGTAAGGTTCAGCGACCTGGCGCATATCAATGGATGTCTGAACACGAGTCTCAATCCCGATCTGCTCAAGGCTGTCCTGAAGGGCGAGGGAATTCATGACAGTTGCAAGCATTCCCATATAGTCCGCTGAAGCACGGTCCATTCCCATCTCGCTGCCGACCTTTCCGCGCCAGATATTTCCACCGCCTACTACGACAGCGACTTCCACACCCAATTCAGCGATTTCTTTAACGTCTTCTGCCACACTTTTGATGATGGAAGGACTTAGACCGAAACCTTGTTCACCGGCAAGTGCTTCACCACTTAATTTTAATACTACTCTTTTATACTTTGGAATGCTCATTTGAACCTCCATATGTAGTTGGATTTTTTGTAAGGTGCCTGCAAGGCTTTGAAAAATAGGGAACACACAGTGTGTTCCCTTTAGGAGTAAAGTAGACCCTGTGGGGTTACTTCTTATTTACTTGGCTCATAACTTCATCTGCGAAGTTTTCCTGGCGTTTCTCGATACCTTCTCCAACTTCATAACGAACGAAGTCAGTTAGGACAGCACCGTGAGATTCAAGGAATTGACGTACTTTTTGATCAGGATTTTTAACGAAAGGCTGGTCAAGGATACATACATCTTCAAAGAATTTGCCAAGACGGCCTTCCACCATTTTTGCTACGATGTTTTCAGGCTTGCCTTCATTAAGAGCTTGTTGAGTCAATACTTCGCGCTCACGCTCAACTTCTTCTTCTGAAACCTGGTCGCGAGAAACGTACTTAGGGTTTAATGCAGCAGCGTGCATTGCAACGTCTTTAGCTGCGTCAGCATCTGTAGTGCCTTCAACTACAGTTAATACCCCGATTCTTCCACCCATGTGCAGGTATTCACCGAAAGCATCGTTATCTGTTTTCGTGCGGATCTCAAAACGGCGAAGAGTGATTTTCTCACCAATCTTAGCGATAGCAGAGTTGATATATTCACCAACAGTGCTTCCGTTTTCCATCTTTTGGTCAAGAGCTTCTTCAACGCTTGCTGGCTGGTTTGTCAGTAAATGCTGAGAAAGTTCTTTAACAACTGTTTGGAAGTTTTCATTTTTCGCAACGAAATCTGTTTCTGCATTCACTTCAAGGATTACAGCTGTGTTTCCATCACTTTGGATGTAAGTAGTTCCCTCAGCTGCGATTCGGTCAGCTTTTTTTGCTGCCTTAGCGATACCTTTTTCACGAAGAAAATCAATTGCTTGGTCCATGTCGCCGCCAGTTTCTTGTAAAGCTTTTTTACAATCCATCATTCCGGCGCCAGTTTTTTCACGAAGTTCTTTTACCATTTGCGCAGTAATTGCCATAATGATATTCCTCCTTTAAGTATAGTATGTAAGCATGGAAATGCTTGTACTCTTATTTTTAAAAAAAGGTGATAAGGGGTATCCTCTCATCACCTTTTTCCAGATCAACCGTACCAAGTATGATCCACAGCAGTTTCTGCCAAGTAAGGTGCAGATTATCTGTCTTCCATATAAGCCGGTTATTGATGCTTGTTATTACTCAGCCGCAGTTACAGCTGCTTCTTCGCCCTGCTTAGCTTCAAGGATAGCATCTGCCATTTTTGAAGTAAGTAGTTTAACCGCACGGATTGCATCATCGTTTGCAGGGATTACTACATCAATTTCATCCGGATCACAGTTAGTATCGACAATACCAACGATAGGGATGTTCAATTTACGTGCTTCCGCTACAGCGATACGCTCTTTACGAGGATCGATGATGAAAAGTGCATCAGGAAGTTCTTGCATATCTTTAATTCCGCCTAGGAATTTAACTAAGCGCTCATGTTCTTTTTTCAATTGTACTACTTCTTTTTTAGGAAGCACTTCAAAAGTACCGTCTTCTTCCATCTTTTCGATTTGCTTAAGACGGGAGATACGCTTTTGAATTGTTTCGAAGTTAGTTAGAGTACCACCCAACCAGCGTTGGTTGATGAAGTACATACCCGCACGTTCTGCTTCTTCTTTAACAGACTCCTGTGCTTGCTTTTTTGTACCAACGAAAAGAACTTTTCCGCCGTTTCCAGCTAGTTCCTTAACGAAGTTATAAGCTTCTTCAACCTTCTTAACTGTTTTTTGAAGGTCGATGATGTAGATGCCGTTACGCTCTGTGAAGATATACTTCTTCATTTTTGGGTTCCAACGGCGAGTCTGGTGACCGAAATGAACACCAGCTTCAAGCAATTGTTTCATAGAAATTACTGACATGTGTGTTTCCTCCTAATTGGTTTTTATTTTCCTCCGCTCATGATCGTATCCGGGCAGAAACTTTTTTCAAGCACCTTCCGCCAGAATCCCATAAGCGTGTGTAATCACACCGTTAATTAATATAGCACAACCAGTTGCAGCAATCAAGATTTTTATTTCTTATTTTGTCGAAACTTCAATAATAGTTCAACCTCTGTCACGCCTTTGCCTAATTCTTTGGCAATATCCTCAAGGGTATACCCTTTTTGTTGAAGATTCAGGATTTGTTTGTATGTCGATTCTTCCTTTGAAATGGGGGTTTGAGGCCGGCTTTGTTGAGTATCAGTAGTGGAAGCATCCCCAGCTTCATGCTTATAGGCCTTTACTGCGCTCTGGCGTTTATATGATGCGGTGTTGAATGGAGCATCTTCCGTTTTCTTTTCTGATTCGCGGTTTTCAACCATGACTGCGTTCTCTGCAGCTTGTTTGATTTTCTCGACTTTTTCCTGGCTCCGGTCTAATTTCCCTTCTTTTACCGCCTGGAATTGCTGGAGAAAGCGGTCATTATCCTCTTTCATCTCCAAAAGGTAAGACGATATGACATCTTCCATTTCCTTCACTGCCTTTTCTTGCCGTTTCTCTAACTCAACCAATCTGTTCTGCCTCGTATAAAGTATGACAATCGCCAAAAGGGCTGCAATGTTTAAGATAAAAGAAATGAGAATTAAAAATGTTTGCATCTGTTCACCATAATTTCATTATTCTGTAGTATTGTTGTTCTTTATACGGTAGGAGTCCCTCTCAGGCAAGTAATTTACGAAGCTTGAAGATTGCCTTGGAGTGAATCTGGGATATTCTCGAAGTAGATAAACTCATGACTTCCCCGATTTCTGTGAGAGTCAGCTCTTCGTAATAAAACAGGCTGAGCACCATCTGTTCTTTTTCTGATAGTGATCGGATGGTATCTGTCAATTCAGAGATATTTTCATTCTTGACCAATTGTCCTTCAGGCATGATTGTCTGATCGTCTTTAATAGAAAAAGAATGCTGGCCATCGTTTTCTTCATCGGAGAGCTGCTCATCAATCGACAGTACATTGGCCAAAAAGTATTCATTCATCGTCTGATATACTTCCCCTTCCTCCATCTGCATTTCCTGAGCAATTTCCTCAGGTGTTACATGACGGAGCAACTCCTGTTCAAGTGATTCGATTTTTGCTTCAATTTTCTTCGCCTTTTCCCTTGTGGAGCGGGGGAGCCAATCTTCTTTTCTCAGGCCATCAATAATGGATCCCCTTACTCTGAACGAAGCATAAGTGTCAAATTTTAGATCCCGAGATGGGTCGAATTTTTCCAATGCATCAAGCAGGCCCATAAGGCCCAAGCTTTTCAAGTCATCACGGGAAACATTTTTAGGCAGGCCCACCGAAATCCTTTGGACATGATAAGAAACAAGCGGCAGATATTTTTTGACCAACATATCTCCAGCATGCGGGTCTTTGGATTTTTTCCATAGTTCCCAATACTTTTGTTCTTCCACAGTAGAGGGCTGAGACATGTTTCTCCTCCTCCCGTTATTCAAGATTGGCTGTCTTACATAAATAAATTACTGGCTGTACAATGGGATAACATTATTCCTCTTTTAACATGCTGCGGATGGCGTCTGCAATTTTCCGTTCATCATATACTGCATTCGCAGCGGATTCTGTTTCCGTTATATTGTTGCTATTTACACCTTTTTCATCCTCTGCGATATTCTCTTCCGCATTATCCAACGCCATGCCCTTTCCTATCAATATCCTTACCACAAACATAAGGATAAAGAAGGACACTCCAGTAAGGAATGACCCTGTTAGGACATGCCGCGGGCTTCCTGTTTGGAAGGACAGAAAAAAATATAGGCTGAAACCTGATAAGGCGAAAGCAAAGTTCCAGAAAAGGCTCCCTGCCATCATATGTCCTTGACTCCCAGATTCACAGTCCTTACGTTCAATAAGGAATTATCCATATGAAATTCGATAGTCCTCCCGTTATTCCCCCCTGTATCTTCAGCTATTAAAGGGATAGCGAGACTACTAAGCGCTTGCTTAACCGCTTCTACATTTCTAGGCCCGATTCTCATTAAATCACTTCCGGAACTCAATTGAAACATCTGGGCCCCGCCCGCGATCTTTGCTTTAAACCGACCCAACCTGCCTCCATGGAGGGTCAGGGTTCTCACCAACTCACCAATTCCCGTGTCAGCAAATTTAGCGAGTTTGAAATTGCTGCCTTTGGCAATGCTTGAGGAGGGCAGCATGATGTGGACCATACCTGCAATACTTATCCCGTCATCATAGACTACCACCCCTACACAGGAACCTAATCCTGATGTCCTGATGGATTGCCCTCCTTTTGCAATTTTCATATCCGCAATTCCGACTTTTACAACTTCCTGTGTTGCATTCACGATTCTACACCCAATGCTTTAAAGATGGTATTAAATGATTCAGGGTCTGGAAGAAGAAAAAAATGTCCTTTGACACTTTCTGATTCCTCTGTTTCATCTTCCTTCAAAGCAGTATCAATCACTATGGCATTATCGCTGGTTTGCGAAACTTCCAAGAGGCCGAAACTAATGATGGCCCCAACCATATCTATGGATAGTGCAGGGACAGATGGATAGAGGTTCAAATTAGTGAAATCACTTAAAGAAGAAAGATAGGAGCCTGAAAGTATATTTCCCAGTTCCTGCATTGCCGATAACCCAAGCTCTGAAAAGGGGGGCTTCTCGAATGAAAAATCCGCATCACCTGTCATTTGCTGTATAAAGCGTGATCCTTGAGGTAACGGAAGAACAAAAAACATACTTCCCGGAGCTTCTCCCTCAATACGGAGGAATACACTTACGACTACATTGTCTGCCCCTCCGGCCAGTTCCATCATCTCATCAAAAGCAACGACTCTTACCTGCGGGACCTTCATATCAATCTTCTTATTTAATAGAGTGGATAGTGCCGTTGCAGCATGTCCAGCTCCTATATTCCCGATTTCTTTCAATATATCCAGATGAAGGCTGGTTACCTTTTGTTCAAATCCCATAATTTAATGACCCCAGTTTGATTGATTTGGAAATACTACATTACAAGGACCGGAAAAACATCCGGCCCAGCAGGTTGTGTCTGTCAGTTCAAGACTTCCTCTAAGTCCAATAGGACGAGCAGCCTCTTTTCCAGCTTAGCCACTCCAGAGATATAATCTGCTCCCACAGCACCCACCACTTCAGGCTGAGATTCAATCGCATCAGGAGGGATATCGAGCACATCATTGGCAGCATCGACTACAAGGCCTACCTCCATATCGTTGCTTGCAGCAATGATCACCCGTGTATTCTCTGAGTGCTCCTCCTCTGGAAGGGAAAAACGGTTTCTAAGATCAATGACAGGTGTAACCACTCCCCGCAGGTTAATGACACCTTTTACAAAAGGAGCCGCTTTAGGAACGCGGGTAATATGCTCTACTTTTTCAATCGAGCGCACCTGGCTTACTGGTATTGCATATTCTTTTCCCATTAGTTGAAAAACAATCACTTTTAAATCTGCAGCAGCTGTTGCATTTTCACTCATGACCCTTGCCCTCCCATTATTTGATTAATGCATTACAATCGACAATTAGAGCTACCTGGCCGTCACCGAGGATGGTCGCTCCAGAAATTGCAAAAACATCAGTAAGATAATTTCCAAGTGATTTCAAAACGACCTCTTGCTGGCCAATAAATGAATCGACAACAAGCCCGGCCATTCTGTCTCCTTTTCGGACTATGACTACAGAGTAGAATTCATCACCTTCTTGTTTAGGTACCTCAAATACATCCTCCAAGAATATCAAAGGTACAACTTTCCCTCTGAAATCTATCACTTTCTGATTATGCGCATTTAAGATATCTTCCTTTTTGATAATGGCGGTTTCAATGATGGAAGATAACGGGATGGCATATTTTTCTTTTTCCACTTCAACCAGCATGACAGAGATGATGGATAATGTGAGTGGCAGCTGAATGGAGAATGTGCTTCCTTCTCCGAGCACTGAATCAATAGTAATTGAACCGCCCAATGATTCAATGGTAGCTTTTACTACATCAAGTCCAACGCCGCGTCCTGATATGTCAGAAATGGTTTCTGCGGTTGAGAAGCCGGATGCCAATATTAATTCATACACTTGGCGGTCGGATAATGTCCCGGCTGTTTCTTCGGATACTACACCCTGAGAGATTGCTTTTTTCAATACTTTTTCACGGCTGATTCCGCCACCATCATCTGAAATTTCAATAAAGACATGATTTCCGCTGTGGTAAGCCTTCAATGTTACTGTACCTTCCTCAGGCTTTCCATTCTTAATGCGGGTTTCCGGTGCCTCAATGCCATGGTCAATGGCATTCCTCAACAGGTGAACAAGCGGATCACCAATTTCATCAATGACAGTACGGTCAAGTTCTGTCTCTGCACCGACAATTTCCAATTCGATCTTCTTATTAAGATCTCTTGCAAGCTGCCTGATCATGCGCGGAAATCTATTAAACACTGTTTCCACTGGAACCATTCGCATATTAAGAATGATATTTTGCAAGTCTCCAGAAATTCTAGACATTCTTTCAACAGTTTCATTCAATTCAGGGTGGTTAAGATCTTTTGAAATTTGTTCAAGCCTTCCCCTGTCAATAACTAGTTCTTCAAATAGATTCATTAGGATATCGAGCCGTTCAATATTCACTCTGATGGTTTTGTTTCCGGCATTTGCTTGCTTAGATGGAGATGGAGCAGCTTCTTTTTTCTCTTCTTTCTTAACAGGCTGAATGGACTCTGGAGTGGCTTCCTTACTCACAGATTCAGTCGATTCCCGGGTTGTTGCAGAGGGTTGTTCGTTTATTCCCTGGTCACTTTCTTTACCTTTTTCCAGATCGATAGCCAGGACATCAACATTATGTACCTCTGAAACTTTCATCACTTTTTTCTTAATATCTTCTTGGGACTCTTTTGTAACAATGCATACCAGGAAGTCCTGATCAAAATTTTCTTCTTCTAATACATCCACAGCAGGAACAGACTTTATCACTTCCCCGCACTTTTCCAAAACTTCAAAAACCATGAAAACCCTGGCAGCTTTTAGAAGGCAGTCTTCCCTCAAAGATACCGATATTTCATAACAATGGAAGCCCTGCTCTTTGGATTGTTCAATAACAGTCCGCTCGAACTGGTCGTAATCAGCTGTTTGAGTATTGGAAGGTACAGCTTCAATGACGGCAGCAGCCGCTTCTCCTTGGGCTTGGAGGCTGTCTAATGATTCCCCTTTTTCTATAAGTGCCAGTTTTTTGACAATCTCCGTGACGTCACGTTTTCCATCTCCGCCTTCAGCAATGGACATAACCATTGCTTCAAGGTCATCTACGGACATGAATACAACATCAAGTATGAGAGATGATACCTGTATCTTACTGTTCCGGATGGCATCCAGTACATTTTCCATTTGATGCGTTAAGCTGGCCAGATCTTCATAACCCATAGTTGCCGCCATGCCTTTTAGAGTATGAGCCGATCTGAAAATTTCATTTACGATTGATAGGTTTTCAGGATTCTTTTCGAGTGCAAGCAATTGCTCATTACAAGTTTGCAAATGTTCTTTACTTTCCTCAATAAATACCTCTAAATACTGATTCATTTCCATGTTTTTCACACCTCTCTAGGCATATACTTCATAATGCAGCCAGCGATATTTTCTATAGATTGTATTTCATCTACCAGATTGGTAGAAACAGCAGCTTTTGGCATTCCATAAACTATACAGGACTCTTCAGACTCTGCGATGGCTTTCACTCCGCCGCTGTCCTTTAATTTTACCAGACCTTCAGACCCGTCAGTACCCATTCCTGTCATTATTACGGCGATCTTGTCGTAATCTTTCAACCCGCTGACCGATTCAAACAGGACATCAACAGCAGGACGGTGACCGCCCCTCGGTAATTCTTGATTATCCAAGATTACCGCTAATCCGCCTCTTTTTTCTTCTACTTTCAAGTGAAATCCACCAGGGGCGATATAAGCTGTCCCATTCTTTAATAGCTCTCCATCCTCAGCTTCCTTTACAGTGATGGTTGAAAGCATGTTAAGCCGATTAGCTAAAGATTTTGTAAAACCCGGCGGCATATGTTGGACAATAAGAATCGGCGCATCGATATCTGAAGGAAGTGAAGTCACAACCTGCTGAAGCGCTCTGGGCCCTCCAGTGGAGGTTCCTATGCAAATGATTTTCTTAGAGCATCGCTTCCAAGGGACAACGGCAGTACCCCTTAATGACTGGTCTTTGTCCAGAGTAATCGTTAATGATGGTGTTTGTTGATTCGCCTTTTTAAGACGGCGTACTGGAACATTGCCTGCATTAAGGACCTTGGCAATCAACTCTTCTTTAACTTTGTGTAAATCCAATGAAATAGCTCCAGAGGGCTTCGCGATAAAATCTATTGCACCATAATTCATCGCTAATATGGTGTTCTCTGCTCCTTCTTTAGTAGTGGAAGAAAGCATGATAACCGGAAGAGGAGATTTTTCCATAATGGCTTTCAGCGCCTCTAATCCATTCATAACCGGCATCTCGACATCTAAGGTGACGACATCAGGCTTATACTTTTCAATTTTATCCAAAGCATCCCTGCCATTCCTGGCAGTAGCGACCACTTCCAAGTAATTTGAGCTGGATAGAAAGTCTGTTATAAGCTTTCTCATGAAGGCAGAGTCATCAACTACAAGGACTTTTTTCTGATTCATCAACCTTTCCTCCTGAAGAGGATCCTTTTCAAATTTGAAACGAACCCTTTTTTCTCTGTAGGTGTAAATGTGGTAATACCGGAAAGGTACTGTTCAAGCACACGGTATAACGACAATGCAATAGCTGATTGTGGGAAAGACGTAAGCAATGGAACTTGCTGGGTGACCGCTTTCCTGACGGCTGGATCCTCCGGGAGGACACCAAACAGAAATACTTCCTTGTTCAAAAATTTACTCATTGCCATTTTTAAGCGGTTTAGCGTATCAAGTCCTTCATTTTCACTTTCCGCTCTATTGCAGATCAGGTAAAAATCCTTATCCTTGTCTTTCATATAAATATATTTCATCATCGAGTAAGCATCGGTGACCGCTGTCGGTTCAGGGGTTGTTACCACAAAGATGTCCTCTACGGACATCAGGATTTCCAGCGTATGATGAGCAGCACCCGCCCCCATATCAAATACAATATAATCATAGGAATGAACAAGTTCGGAAAGGGCATTCAACATCCTTTCAATATCTACATCGTCCCATTCGACGATATTTTGAAGCCCATTTCCTGCACTGATATAGGAAGTGCCTTCTCCATCAGTAAAGATGATGTCCTCAATATCCATTTCGGGACTGCTTAGAAAATCGGAAATGGTTTTATCAGGTTGTTTTCCCAGAATGATATGAATATTGCCCATACCGATATCCATATCGAATAACAGGACTTTTTTTCCTTTTTTCTGCAGTGCCAAGGAAAAGTTGACAGCAAAATTTGATTTACCTACTCCACCTTTACCACTAACCACCGCTATTGTCTTGGCATTCCTCGACTGTGCTTCAAGAATTTTCATTCTTAACCCTTGCGCTTGATCTTTCATTGTTCCTTACCTTCCATCACTAATTCAATAATCGCCTGAGGGGTTGCCTCTGATATATCTTCCGGTACACTTTGTCCAGCTGTAATATATGCGGCACCTTTTTCATTTTTTCTCAGTATGTTGTACATTGTTCCGTAACTGGATGTTTCGTCTATTTTGGAGAAGATGAATTTCTCTATAGGTAAGGTTGAGAAATTGGTGATTATTTGAACTAAATCTCTTTCCTTGGCAGTCATTGATAATACCAGGAATGTTTCCATATCATTTTTAAAATCGATCATTTTTTCGAGATCTTTAACATATTTCTCTTCTCTGAAGTTCCGGCCCGCAGTATCTATGAAAACAACATCATAATCATTAAATTTTTCAATGGCCTTTTGAAAGTCAGCCAGTTTATAAACCACTTCAAGTGGAACATTTAAAAGCTGGGCATAAGTCTTCAATTGCTCAATCGCAGCAATTCTGTAGGTGTCTGTTGTAATGAATGCGATTTTTTTCCGTTTTTCCAAAACGGCTTCAGATGCCATTTTGGCAAGTGTGGTCGTTTTGCCGACACCGGTGGGACCAATAACATTCACATACTTTTTCTGATAACTGGTTCCACCAAAAGGAAATGCTTCAAGTTTGCTTTTCAAAAAAGTGGATGCCGCGGTCTTCAACTCAGAAGGTGTTAAATTACCCCTTCTATCAAGAAGAGTCTCAAGGTGTTCTGCTGCTTCAAGAGTATAGCTCTCATCTATCTCTTGTTCTTTTAGATAAAGCAGCACCTGACGGATATCTTCCGGAAAATGTTTATAATCATTATTGGTTTTTAGTTGCTGAACAATCGACTTCAGTTCAGTAATTTCTTTTGTTAATTTAAGTGAACTGTTTCCATCTTCTGTTTGAGTAGGCATTTGTACAGGAGCTGATACTTGTTTTTTGGGTTCCTGCTGGTATTTCGGGCTGCGTTCTTTGGTCGCCTGTTTAGAATTGGGATCAATCGCAGCGATCACTTCAATATTCTTCTTTTTGAATAAACCAAGGAACCCCCCAGTATAGATCATTTTTGAGTTTAATATGACCGCACTCTCACCTAATTCTGCCCGAATCTTCTTCATGGCTTCCGGCATGGTAGGTGCAGTAAACTTTTTTACTTTCATTCAACATTCACCAACCCTAAACTTTGGACTTCAACATTTGCTTCTAACTCGTTATATGACAGTATTGGCACTTGCGGGAAATATCGCTCAACCAGCTGTCTGACATACATCCTGATTGCAGGAGAGCATAAGACGATTGGTGACTCTTCCATCATCGACAACTGCTCGACTTGAGATGCAAGAGCTTCCAAAACTCGTTGGGAATCGTTGGGATCCATAGATAAATAATTTCCATGCTCTGTCTGTTGTACTGCATCGGCAATCATTTTTTCTATTTTCCCGGATAAAGTGATTACCTTAAGAGTCCCTCCCTGATCCGCATATTGAGCAGTAATCTGCCTTGCCAGTGCCTGACGTACATATTCTGCCAATAGATCTGTATCTGTACTCATCTTCCCATAGTCGGCCAATGTTTCAAAGATGATAGGAAGGTTTCGAATTGATACATTCTCCCTTAACAACTTGGCAAGCACTTTCTGAACCTCGCCAACTGAAAGCGGATTCGGCGTTACTTCTTCCACCAGGATCGGATAGGATTCCTGAAGGTGGTCAATGAGCTGTTTGGTTTCCTGCCTTCCGAGAAGTTCATGTGCGTTCGTCTTAATCACTTCGGTTATATGTGTAGAGACAACTGAAGGAGGGTCAACGACTGTATATCCGAATATTTCCGCCTGTTCCTTCATATCTTCACCTATCCACTTAGCTGGGAGACCAAAGGAAGGCTCAATGGTATCTATTCCTTCAATAGACTCATCTTCCACACCAGGGCTCATCGCCAGATAATGATCCAAAAGCAGTTCTCCCCTGGCCATTTCATTTCCTTTGATTTTCAATCTATACTCGTTGGGCTGCAGCTGTATGTTATCCCTGATCCGAACGACCGGGATCACTAATCCCAGTTCTATGGCCAGCTGCCTGCGGATCATGACAACCCTGTCAAGAAGATCTCCGCCTTGGTTGGCATCGGCAAGGGGAATCAAGCCATAGCCGAATTCAAACTCAATCGGATCTACATTCAAGAGGTTAACGACGCTCTCAGGGCTTTTCATCTCGTCCTGTTCTTTTTCTTCTTCCATTTCAATCAAATCTTCTTCGTCTTCCTGTGGTGCCCTTGATAACATATACCCCCCGATTCCTAGAGCAGCAGCTACAGGAATCGTCAGAATATCGTTAATTGGGGTGAACAAACCAAGGAGGAAAATAGTGCCTCCCGCAACATATAACATCGGCGGGAATGCTAAAAGCTGATCGATGATATCCTTGCCAAGGTTCCCATCAGAGGCAGCCCTTGTTACAACGATACCGGTAGCTGTCGAGATTAACAGTGCAGGGATTTGGCTGACAATCCCATCTCCGACTGTCAATAAGGAGTACCTGGTTGCCGCTTCCCCGATAGGGAGTCCCTGCTGGGTCATCCCAATGATGATTCCGAAAATCAGATTCATAAGGACGATGATGATCCCGGCAATTGCATCCCCTTTAACGAACTTGGAAGCACCGTCCATCGCTCCGTAAAAATCAGCTTCGCGGCTGACTTTTTCACGGCGTTCTCTCGCTTCATGCTCAGAAATAATCCCGGCATTCAGGTCTGCATCTATACTCATCTGCTTTCCTGGCATAGCATCCAGCGTGAACCTTGCCGCTACTTCTGAAACACGTTCCGAACCTTTTGTTATCACGATAAATTGAATGATAATCAGAATGATAAAGACTACAAGACCTACCAGGACATTCCCTCCAACTACGAACGTCCCGAAGGTTTCAACGACATCCCCTGCTTCTCCATTACTGAGGATGGAACGGGTTGTTGATACGTTCAAGCCAAGCCTGAACAGTGTCAATAACAATAATAGGGAAGGAAAGATAGCAAATTGCAAAGGTTCATTCATGTTCATTGAAGTAAGAAGCACAAGCAAAGCCAAGGAAATATTAATAATGATAAGTACACTTAACAGCCAAGGCGGAAAAGGAATGATAAGCATGGCTACTATGAGGATGACACTGAATAGTACGGATAAATCTCTTGCTGACACCTGCATTCCCTCCTAACTTTAGCTGTTACAGCTGATTTTTCATTCGATATACATAAGCCAGAATTTCTGCGACTGCTTTAAAGAATTCTTCTGGTATCGCATCACCGATGTCGGCACTATCATACAATGATCTTGCCAAAGGCCTGTTTTCAACCATGATGATATCGTTTTCTCCGGCAATGAATTTAATTTTCTGTGCGAGATAATCTACACCCTTTGCAACTACATAAGGAGCATCGGACTTATTTTCATCATATTTCAAGGCAATGGCATAGTGGGTAGGATTGGTAATGACGACATCTGCTTCTGGCACTTCCTGCATCATGCGTCTCATAGCCATTTCCCGCTGCCTTTGTTTAATTTTGGACTTGATCAGGGGGTCTCCCTCTGTGTTCTTATGTTCATCTTTGATGTCCTGCTTTGACATCCGGATATTTTTTTCAAAATCATATTTCTGATATAGATAGTCAAAAACGGATAAAAATAACAAAGCCAATGAAGCGGCGATCCCCATTTGAACAGTCAGGGATGCCATCGCAGCCAAAGCGTCATGAGCGGTCTTGAAAGATAACCCAAGCACTTCATCTATATTCATCCACAAGATGACAAAAGTGATGGCTCCGACAAATCCGATTTTCAATATCGACTTCAACAATTCTACGATCGCTCTTAAAGAGAATATCCGTTTCGCCCCTTTGATCGGATCAATCTTCTCGAGTTTAGGCTGTAAAGGCTCAGCTGTAAACATTACCCCTACCTGGATATAATTCGAGAATATTCCTGCCAGCAAAGCAACGAGCATAATGGGTCCCAGCAATATAGCAACCTGCTGAAGAATTTCCATTACGATCAGCATGAATGAATCCTGGGTCAAGTCCATCATCATATAGTCCTGGAAGGAGGTGCGGAATAAATCAAAAATGATATTACCTATATACGAAGCACTAAAAGTCAAAAATAAAAATACAGCAAGCAAAATGACAGCTGTATTAACATCTTGACTCTTGGCTGTTTGTCCTTTCTTCCTCGAATCTTGTCGTTTTTTCGGTGTGGCTTTCTCAGATTTCTCACCTGCAAAAAACTGCAGATCAAGGGAAAGCAATTTCACATTAAGCGCCTCCGATAATTTTCATTAAGTCTCTCATTGTATACATCATCAATTCAAACATTTGCTGCATCAGCGTCATCATTGCCCCTAGAACTATAAACAACACCAGGAAACTCACAGCAATCTTGATTGGAAATCCGACAACAAATACATTAAGCTGCGGAACGGTCCTGGCCACAATCCCCAAAGCAACATCCACCAGAAACAAGGTCGCTACAACTGGTATGGACATCTGAAAAGCGATAATGAAGACAGAATTGAAGGTTTTTACAATATATTCAGCCAGATTTTCATTTCCAAACGGTATCCACGCTTGATCGATGGGTACGAACTGATAACTGTAGAACACACCATCCAGAAGGAGGTGATGCCCATCCAATGCCAGTAACAGGAGCAGCGCAAATGTATATAGATATTGACCCACCAGCGGTGATTGTGCCCCAGTTTGAGGATCGATGACATTAGCGATGGCAAAACCCATCTGAAAATCTATGAAACTGCCGGCAACCTGAATCGCCGATATGATCATATATGCGGTAAACCCTATCAGCAAACCTATCATAGCTTCTTTCATAATCAACAATATATAAGCAGCATCAATGGGGATGGGTGATGCATCTACCGTATAGTACATAATCCAGGCAATCACACCGGCAAATCCAACCCGATGCTGGGCAGGTATCGACCTGTATGAGAATAATGGGAGGGTCACAAAAAATGCCGATACCCTCATGAAAACCAATAAAAAAATGGAAAGGTTGGGAATCAATTCTTCCATTCTATTAGCCTACAAACCTGTTGAGATTAGAAAAGATTTCTGATGCGTATGTGACCAGCTTAGTCAGCATCCAAGGACCAAAAAAGACGATCCCCACCAGGACTGCGACTATCTTTGGTATAAAAGCCAGGGTCTGTTCCTGAATTTGGGTCGTGGCCTGAAAGATACTGACAGCCAGGCCGACTACCAGTGCTAATAGAAGAAGAGGGCCGCAAATGACTAATGTAGTATAAACTCCTCTTTCAGCTAAAGCTATAACCGATTCAGCATTCATGTTTTTTCACCTACTTAAAAACTTTGGAGCAAAGATTTAACAACAAGGTACCAGCCGTCTACAAGTACGAACAACAGGATTTTAAACGGCAGGGAAATCATGACTGGAGGCAGCATCATCATCCCCATCGACATAAGAATACTGGCAACGACCATATCAATGACCAGAAATGGAATAAAGATCATAAATCCGATTTGAAACGCTGTCTTTATTTCGCTCAGCGCAAATGCCGGCACAAGTGCTGTTAATGGTATATCATCTATTGATTCAGGGCGTTCAGCACCGGAATAGTTTAGGAATAACTCCAAATCTTTCTGCCTTGTATGTTTACTCATAAAATCCTTGAAGGGAGCTGCAGCATTCTCATATGCCTGTTCTAAATTGATTTCTTCGTTGAACAATGGTGTGAGGGCAGTCTCGTTGACCTCCTGGAAGGTCGGTGCCATGATAAAGAAAGTTAAGAACAGTGACAAACCGACAAGAACTTGATTTGGAGGCATTTGCTGAGTTGCCAGTGAAGTCCGGACAAACGACAGCACAATGACGATCCTCGTAAAGGAAGTCATTAAAATCAGGATACCCGGAGCAATGGACAATACAGTGAACAGCAGGAGAAGCTTAACCGATGTAGCAACAGAATCAGGAGAACTTGTGTTGAAAAATTCCATGAATTCATTCATTTTTATCTTTCTCCCTGTTGTTTATATCATTCAGCATTTTCTTTCTGCCTTTTCTTATATCCTCAATCTGGGATTTCAGCAAAGATTGGAACGATTGGCTTTCATCGGGCTTTTGAGGCATAGAGCCCGTTCTTTTTCCAATCCATTGGGTCAGGATATCTTTTTGCTGCTGCAGGCCTTGAGTTTTCTCATCATAAAACATGAGAATATCGTCTTTTTCTTCTTTGCTGTTTATTTCCTTCAGCAATTGAATGTCTTCTCCGACTCCAAGAATCAAAATCCTTTCTCCCACTTTTACCAGTTGAACGGAACGATTCCCACCCAGAGGTGTTCCTCCCAGGTTTTGTATCAATTTCGATTGTTGAAAGGTTTTGCTTTTTTGATTAATGAATTTTAATAAGAAATAAATTAATGCAATAACAAACACCAGGGCAAATACCATTTTAAGATAATCCAAAGCTGATACACCTGTTGAGGCTTCCGTCACGCTAGTTTCATTCTCTGCTGCAGGCATTCTTTCTTCATTACGCTCTTGGGGCTTTTCCCAATAGTCTTTAACTGTTCCGTCAAACTCTGCATATGCTGGAATGCCTCCAGTCATATGCAGAGCAGCTGAACAAGCGATAATGAAAAAAAGCTTCCTTAATACGTTTCTCAAAAAAAGCACCTTCTCCTGAATTCTCTCGCTTCTATGTGTCATAAAGACACATATTGACTTGTTTAACACTGAATAATTGAACAGATTAGCTTAAAGCTTTCTGGATCGCTTCAATAACACGGTCGGCCTGGAACGGCTTTACGATGAAGTCTTTCGCACCAGCTTGGATGGCATCAATAACCATCGCTTGCTGTCCCATTGCCGAACACATGATAATTTTTGCATTGGCATCAAGACCTTTAATTTCTTTTAGAGCAGCAATGCCGTCTTTTTCCGGCATCGTAATATCCATGGTAACAAGGTCAGGAGTCAGTTCTTTATATTTCTCTACTGCCTGATTGCCATCTGCTGCTTCTCCAACCACTTCAAATCCATTCTTTGTAAGAATGTCCTTGATCATCATTCTCATGAATGCTGCATCGTCTACTATTAGAATTTTATTTGCCATCATCTTTTCCCCCATTTATTACTTTAGTTTTTTTAATCTGTCTGATTGACTGACAATGTCTGTGATTCTTACACCGAAGTTTTCATCAATGACAACAACTTCACCTTTAGCGATCAACCTGCTGTTCACAAGGACATCGACGGGTTCTCCGGCGAGCTTGTCAAGCTCAATGATCGACCCGGATGATAATTCAAGTATATCTTTAACAGAACGTTTGGTCCGGCCCAACTCAACCGTGACATTCAACGGAATGTCCAGCAGCATGTCCAGATTTTTGCTTTCTGGTTTTGGTACCGGCGGTTGTTCAAAGGTTGTAAAGGAAGCAGGCTGAACTTGTACCGGCTGTTCAAAGTTATGGTTGTTTCCAAAGTGCTGGGGCTGAGCCTTCTCCTGTGGCACCTGCTG
This sequence comes from Rossellomorea sedimentorum, assembly GCF_046237645.1. Taxonomy (GTDB): domain Bacteria; phylum Bacillota; class Bacilli; order Bacillales; family Bacillaceae_B; genus Rossellomorea; species Rossellomorea sedimentorum. The sequence goes on along the minus strand of NZ_CP143546.1, from coordinate 1,507,928 downwards.
AGCGGGCGGTTCGCTGAATGTTTCTTGCTGTGGATAGGATGGCTGCACTGAGGAAGCAGGTTGTCCTGCTTCTGCCGTCTGCCGGGCATCCCCCTGTTCCATTATATCGGAATTTGTCGAGGATGTATCATTATTATTTGTTAATTCATCCACGAGTTGTTTTGCAAAGTCGAGCGGCAGCAGCTGCATAATATTTGAATCAATCAATTCTCCCACTTTCAAAGAGAACGAGATCTTTGTAAGCAGGTCCTGCTGTGGAATTGCATCTGCCCCTTCTCCATCCGGCAGATACAACATATCCACCGTGGGAGGGGAAATATCTACTTTTTTGCTGAATACAGTCGACATCGAAGTAGCCGCCGACCCCATCATCTGATTCATGGCTTCCTGGACAGCACTCACCTGGATTTCCCCAAGGTCCCCTGAAGGATTCAATCCATCGCCGCCAAGCATGAGGTCAGCAATGATTGCTGCATCTTCCTGCTTGATCACCAAAAGATTGATACCAGAGAAACCTTCCGTATATTGGACTTGTATTGCCACATATGGATGTGGAAAATCTTCTTCAATCTTGCTTCTTTCCTGGATGGATACTTTAGGAGTGGTAATCTCCACCTTTTGATTCAGCAAAGTTGAAAGTGCGGTTGCGGAACTGCCGAATGAGATGTTTCCGATCTCACCAAGAGTATCCTGCTCAAACTCACTTAAGTAATCTTCCACTTTTAAAACTTGAGAAGAAGCTGGCTCTTTCTCTTCGCTGGCTGTGCCTCTTAAAAGGGCATCAATTTCATCTTGTGACAACATATCATCACTCATCATCTTCTTCTCCCCCCTTCAAAGAATCCAAAATTTGTATGGCGAGCCTTTTATTCAGCTCACCTGGCTGGGCAGTGAATTTGGGTATTTCTCCAACTTTGACTGTTAATGGAGAATCAATGCGCTTGTTCAGTTGTATAACATCCCCAATGTCCAGCATGAGAAAATCATCGATTGTGATATCAGAATCCCCTAATTCAGCCACTATCGGTACCTGGGCTGTTTTAATGCGTTTTTCAAGATTTTCAGTATCCTTTGGATCTTTATCTTTATGCTTTGACTGCATCCAGTAACTTACAGATAATTTAGGAATGATCGGCTCTAATACAACATGAGGGATACAAATGTTAATCATCCCGCTCGTTTCGCCTATCGTTGTATTCATAGAGATAACAACGACCGTTTCATTAGGCGATATCATCTGCAGGAATTGCGGATTCACTTCAAACTCTGAAAGAATGGGATCAATCTCCGCGATATTGCTCCAGGCATCCCGGAGGTTATCGAATGCTCTTTCAAAGAGATTTGACATGATTTTCGTTTCAATCTCCGTCAAACTCTCTATTTTGTTCATCCCGGTTCCTTTTCCGCCCATAACACGATCCATCATGGCATATCCGATATTAGGATTGACCTCCATTAAAATATGTCCATCGAGGGGTGGGACATCGAAAATATTCAATATCGTCATTTTTGGAACCGACCTGACAAACTCCTCAAAAGGGACTTGATCGGCTGAAACTACTGATATTTGAACATACGTCCTCAGCTGTGCAGAAAAATAAGTTGTCAGTATCCTCGCGAAGTTTTCATGTATTCTTGTCAAACTTCTGATTTGGTCTTTTGAAAACCGGAGTGCCCTCTTAAAATCGTAAACTTTTACTTTTCTCTCTTCTTCTTCTTTTTTAAAATCATCGGCGCTCATTTCGCCAGTTGACAGTGCTGATAATAATGCGTCTATTTCGTTTTGCGAGAGTACTTCACTGGACATTTCCTCACCCCCGTTTCTTAGGTCAGTAATAATTATTGAATCATGTAAGAGGTAATATAAACCTTCTCAATCTTACCTTCTTGCATCAGGCTGTTGGCTTTATCCTTGATGGTCGTTTCAAGCTGTTGTTTACCTTCTTTACCTTGCAATTGATCTGATTTCATTTCTGATAACTCTTCAATGATGATGTTCTTCACTTGAAAATCTCTCTTCTCCAGCTCTTCCTTGGCTTTCTTGCTGTCCGTCTGGACTTTAAACGAAATACGGATGTAATCACCGCTGAGTAGATTAGTCGTAAGTTCCGGAACATCCACCGACGCTGCAATCACTTCGTCAATACTAGGCTCCTTTGCCTCTTCTTCATTGAACTTCATTACAACAATGAGGGCGAGGACTCCAACCAATGTTATGGTTACCAACAAGATAAGCGATATCGTAAGCAATTTATTTTTCATCTTGATCCCCCGCTGTATTTCTAAGTCCTAATACATTGATTTTTCTATAGAAGGAAACTGTTCTATCCTCGACCTCTTTCACTGTTTCTTTCACCACAATTTTTTTCCCATTAGTAAGCGTGATGGTAGTGTCTGGAAAGGCTTCCGCACTTTCTATGTACAAACAATTCAGTGAAAAAGTTTTGCCATTTAGTTTTGTAAGTTGTATCAAGTTTTGTTCAGGACTGGATAGGTTCAGGCCGATCCAGCCCTGTCCCTCCCTTGCAATCTATTATCGTTTCAAGTTCACAAGCTCTTGAAGGATTTCATCTGAAGTTGTAATAATACGAGTGTTTGCCTGGAATCCACGTTGTGCACTGATCATCTCAGTGAACTCTTCAGACAGGTCGACGTTTGACATTTCCAGTGAACCGGAAACAATCGTTCCCCTTCCTTCACCCGCTACATTGATATTTGGGGTGCCTGAGTTAACAGACTGCTGGAATGAGTTCCCGCCGGCTTTTGTCAGTCCGGATGGATTGCTGAATTTCGCCAGTGCCAGATAACCAATTGTTGTGATTTCCCCATTAGAGTACACACCGTTGATTTCTCCCATTGAGCCAATATTGAAGCTCTCCAGCGATCCTGCCGTGTTGCCGTCAGGATCGGCTGCTGCCGAGAGGTCGCCGCCCAGGTTGCTAAGCTGTGCATAATTCATTTTAACGTTTAAAAATGTATCTGCGTTACCATCTTCGTCTCCATCACTAAGTGGAAGATCGACAAAAGGTGGAGCATTAAGTGGATCTTGTGTAAAGTCAATTGTATAAGTAGTTGATGTTAACGGGTTATCTCCATTTTGATTCACAAATTCTAAGTTCCAAGTTGTCGAAGGTGATTGAGGAGTCAGTTTCATATCTAAAGTGATCTGCTTCCCTTCATCCGTCACCACATTGATTTGCTGTACAAAAGGCTCGTTTCCAACTGCATCATTTGATAAGTTACCAAACATATTAATAGATTCAGTGATTTTAGCAGGAAGCTGGGCGTTAACGTTGACTTTAATATCCTTCAGGACCCCATTTTCATAGGATTGTACTTTCATTCCATCTCCATTTACGAGTGTACCGTTATCATCCAGATAAAAATTACCTGCTCTTGAATAGAACTGTGCATCGCCTTGTTTGACAACAAAATAACCATCTCCATTGATTGCCAGGTCAAGCGGGCGCCCTGTGGACTGCAAGCTTGATTGTGTGTGGATCGTGTCAATTGTTGAAAGCGTGGATCCAAGTCCGACCTGCATCGGATTTCTTCCTCCGCGTGCATCTTGTGCGGCAGAAGCACCTGAAATCGTCTGGTTCATTGTATCCTTGAAAGTTACACGGCCTTTTTTGAATCCATACGTGTTTACGTTTGCGATATTATTACCAATTACATCGAGTTTAGTTTGGAAGTTTTTCATTCCGCTGATTCCTGAGTACATAGAGCGTAACATGTGTATTTTCCCCTTTCATATTTCACTGCGTCAGTCGGTCAGCAGTGGCAGGCTTCCTCTTTTAGGTCCAGCCTATTTGTCTATGATTATCGTTCCATCAATATTTGTGAAAATTTGTGTGCCCGCTTCTCTTCTGTCCATTGCCGTTATGACGGTAGAGTTCTTTGCACTTACGATCAATGCCGCATTGTCCAACAATACAAGTGATTCTTTTACACCTTTCAACTTGGCTTGTGCAACCTTACTTTCAACTTCTCTCCATGTATCTGCAGGAATCTCTATTCCTCTTTGCTTCAAACGGGAGTCTGCATGTTTACTTATCGTAATGGAGCCAACTTTTTCAGTGATCGTTTCCTTTAACGTGTCAGCAAAAGATTTTGTATTGAGAGACTTCTTCCCGATACCCTTTGGAGGAAATTGTGATGTAATTGGTTGAGATGGCAAACGATTCATAACATTTCTTTGCATTCAACCTCACCCTTACTATTCGATTTTCATAATACTGCCTTCTTTTATTTTGTCGCCGTTTTCCAAATGGAACCATAGGCTGCCGTCTTTCTTGGAAACTGAAGTAACGGTGCTATGTAATTCTGTGCCTTCCTTTTTCCAGTACACGGTTCTTCCAATAAGACTGCTGGCGTTGACTAATGAGTTGGTTCCAAATGAATCATTATTGTGATTGACCTGAGAGACATTTCCTGGCGCCAGTTTTGTTCCATCTTTCATAATGAGTTGAACTTCATTGTCCTGAAACCTGACAGCGGAAACAATTCCTTTTCCTTCTTTAATTTCAGTTCTGCCCTCAGCAGACTCTTCAAGCTTATGCCACGTAATTTCTTTTCCAACGAACTGGTTGTAGGCAATCAGATTGTTTTGCCCCTGTGCCTCAATGAAGGTCTCCATGGATTTACTCAAGTTGGTGATTTGTTCCAACGTCGAGAAAGTTGCCATTTGGGCGATAAAATCCTTATCCTGCATTGGATTTAGCGGATCCTGATTTTGCAGCTGGGTCATCAATATTTTCATGAAATCATCTTTCCCGAGTACATCCTTACCGCCTTCCCTTTCTTTTTGCTGCAAGGAAGACAACAGCAAGTTCGAGTTGATCGTATTAGACATTTTCATCACCTATACTTCACTGTTCATTAATAATTCCTTAAAGGTTGTTTCAGGCTCTTCTTTATTGTTTGACTCTTGATTGGATTGTTCTTTTTGCTGCTGACCATTCTGCTGCTGAGATGGCTGTCGTTCTTGTCTGTGCGATTCTGTGAAGGTCTGTGCAATTTCTATCTTCTCCACTTGCAGGTTATGGCTGTTCAATGCTTGTCTTAACCCTGTCAACTGTGAGTCCAATATCTCTTTTGCGGCCTTTGTACTCGCCAGGATTTTCGCTGTCATAACCCCGTCATGTTGAAGTAACTCTATCCGCAGTGATCCGAGCTGTTCGGGATATAGCTTTAGTAACAATTTGCTCATATTTGGAGTTTGAATCATCTGTGATTTCCCAATAATGTTTGAAAAGTCCTTAACAAACTGCTCGTAGGTTGTTCCTTGCTGGCCTTTATTCACAAAGAGTGAAAACTGTTCTATCCGGGGCATTTGCTGCTGACCCACAAACCCTTGAAGTGATAATGTGCCATTATTTTTTGGCGTCTGCTCCCCTTCAAGCTTTGCTGATTGTTCTCCTGTCGACTGTATTCCCCTGATGTCCAGGACTCCTGTAAATTTGTTGGAAGCAGCCGTCAGCGCTGACATGCTATTTACAGCATTTTTATTAACCATCCTATTATTGGGGATGGAGTTGTCTGGTTGCTTGGAGTGTAGATTGTCATGAAACGCTTTTTCCAGCATGCGCACCCGTTTTTCATTTTTCAGAGTCTCTCCAGTTAAAAGCTGTTCAACCTTCTGGGCGATAACCTTCAAGTTCTGCTGTAAGGCTTCAGCCATTTCTGTTTGACGAATATTGAGATCCGTCTGCCTGAAAACATGCTGAAATGCTTTAGTCGTTTTCAACAATATTTCCATAGATGGCGAGCTCAGCTTTTTAAAATCATCCATATGGAGAACACCGATAGTTTCAATCACCTGGAACAAGATTTCTTCTTGATTTTCCTTATCCAGTTGTAGGAACATCTCTTTTAAGTGAGGAAATTGATTTCCCAAGCCGTCCAGAATCGACTGTAGCGCGGCATTAAACTCTTGTTGAGTTATTCCGACTTCAGATAATATGTCATTAATCTTGAGAGTGCTCAGATTATCCCCATTTACTTCAATTGGTTTATCTGATTGGAGAATATTCAGCATGTTTAACAACTGAAGCATTTCAATTTCCAGATTCTCAGTCTTTTCTTCCACCTGACCTGCTTGTGAGAGGAAGCTGTTGAAGAGCATCGTCGATTTTCCTTCTTGCGGTGTCTTGGTTTGCCCTTTGCCCGAAAGCTGTCCCACGTTTTGCATGGAAAACAAAGTTCCAACGTTCATATTTTCACCTCCCTTCAAATACAGATTCTTATGATTCCTGATCTACTTTAGCAGAAAGCAATTCAGTATACTTCGCCGCATCTTCCGGAGGCATTTTTTCGAGAATTTTTGCAAGGGTGTCTGGTTTAATGTTAGAAAGGATTTTCACCGCTTCATCATTTTTCATATTGAGAAGTACAGGTGCCGCGCTTTTGGCAGACATATTTTCAAAGGTCGAAATCATTTCTGCAAAAGCTCGTTTGTTTTCTTGCTGAATCTGCTCCAATTCCTCAATCTGGGCTTGAAGTTGTTCCTGCTCTGCCAGCAGCCTCTCTTTCTCTTGCTCCTGTGAATCGACCTTGCCTTGTAGACTAGTAATCTCAGAATCTTTCTTTTCGAGCTCAGTTTGAAGCGACAGCACCCTTTTTTCCAATTTGGCTGCTTCTTCTTTGGCATCGGTTGGAATTACAGAAGAAATAACAGGAATTTTACCGCCGGCTTCCTTAGCTTTTTCAAAAATATTCACACCTGCTACCGTCATCACAAGCAAGGCAATTACTACGGCAAACAGAAGAGGAATGATCCCTGCAAATAGAACCCATTGAAAGCGGCTGTTCGATTTTTCGTTTTTTTCCTTCTCTGCTTTTTTCCCCATGTACTCACCTAATTTCTTTTATTCGCGTATTGCATGACAGCCATTTCATCCAGCATCTTACTTTCTGATGAATGAAGCAGTTCCACATACTTGTTAAAATCATTCTCTCTAATTTTTTCATACTTTTTCACTTCAACATTCATTTCTGACAACTTTTCTTCGTGCCAGTTCATCCTGTTTCTCGCTTGAATAACCAGACCCTGATAATAATCAATCGTCTTTTCTATATTGGTGAGGAAGTGTTGGTTATGCCTAAGATCCTGTACTGACAAACCGCTGAGCATTCTCTCTGTCTGATAGTTTTGCAGGTCCTCTTTCTTCTTTAGTAACTCGTAAAGCTTCCCTGCAATCTTTTCAAACTTCTCAACAGATTCGCGGTAGGATTCTCTAACTTCTTCTTTTTCCCTTTCTTTGAGAGTCAGGATTTTCTCAAACTTAAAAGTATAAGTCATCCATTCCACTCTCCTCTTTCAGCCAGATTGATAATATCGGACACACTTTTGTCCATTGTCACCTTTTCACCTGTCCCCTGTTTCAAAAAAGACAGAATCTTCGGGTGGAAAGCGATAGCCTGGTCGATTTCCTGAGATGTTCCTCTTTTATAAGCGCCTATGTTTATCAGGTCTTCTGAATTACTATAGGTACTCATCAACTCCCTGATTTTTTCAGCAGCTCTCAGGTGATCAGGTGATGCCAGATGGTTCATCAGCCTGCTGACGCTTTTTAGTACATTAATGGCTGGGAACTGGCCTTTATTGGCTATATTCCGATCAAGGACGATATGACCATCCAGGATCCCTCTTGTGGTATCCGCAATGGGTTCATTCATATCATCCCCGTCAACCAGCACGGTGTAAAAAGCTGTGATTGTGCCATGCTCATTCGTGCCGGTACGTTCAAGCAGCTTAGGTAAAATTCCGAAGACGGATGGGGTGTACCCTTTGGTTGCAGGAGGCTCTCCAACAGCCAGACCAATCTCCCGCTGGGCCATGGCAACACGGGTTACCGAATCCATCATCAGCATGACGTTCATCCCTTTATCCCGGAAGTACTCCGCAATGGCGGTTGCCGTGAAAGCTCCTTTGATTCTCATGAGTGCCGGCTGATCGGAAGTAGCTGCTACTACTATCGACTTCTTTAATCCCTCTTCACCCAAGTCTCTTTCGATGAATTCACGCACTTCTCGCCCACGCTCGCCTATTAGTGCGATCACATTCAAGTCTGCGTTGGTATTTCTTGCAATCATTCCTAGAAGGGTGCTTTTTCCGACTCCGCTTCCGGCAAAGATCCCGACACGCTGGCCTTTTCCGACTGTCAGCATACTGTCTATGGCCCGTACACCGACCTCTATCTTTTCATTGATCGGCGGCCTGGTGAGGGGGCTGGGCGGGTCCTGTTCGGTAAAGGCTGGTGTCAAGCCTTTAGGGAGTTGTTCGCCATCGAGCGGATTTCCAAGAGAATCTACCACTTTGCCTATCAGAGAGTGCCCGACTTTTATCGTAAGAGGTTTGGAGGTAGCTTCCACAAGGCTTCCTGGTGAAATTTCATTAATGTTTGAATAAGGCATGAGAATGACGGTCTCTTCTTTAAACCCAACGACTTCGGCCCTGATTTTTCTTCGAGTTTCAGAGATGTGAATGAAACACATATCCCCAATTGAACTTCTGGGCCCCTGTGATTCAATCATAAGACCGACAACCCTCTTCACTTTCCCAAACTTCTTGAAGGTTTGCAGGGTTGAAATATAATCTATAAGTTCACCGGCTTTCATGCATCTTCACCTTCTAAAATTTCAACCAGTTTGGTTTTGATTTCCCGCAGCTGGCTCTCCACACTGACAATCACTCTTCCTTCACCCGTTTCAATGAAACACTCATCCCTGCCCAGGTCATCATCAGGATAGATCAATAGTTTTCGCAGGACAGGAAACATGGATTCCAGTTCTTCCTGATTGTCACTTAATAGATTGTAGTTAGCGGGGTGCACGTGTATTTGCACTTCTGGCAATTCTCTAACCTCTTTAATTCCACGCTTGATGATATCCAGGAAAGTCGAGGAATCTTCATCCAACGTTCTACCGATGATCTTTTCGGCTGTTCTCAAGCCAAGTTCCAAAATGACATTTTCCGACTTTTCCACGTGCTGATAGTAATCATTTTTGGCCTTGGAGATGATTTGAGCCGCTTGGTCGATATATTGTCTGTATTCCTCAATCCCCTGCTCCCTGCCTTCGGCTAAACCTTTCAGGTATGCCTGTTGATAGGCTTCCTGTTGAAGGACTTCTTTTTCCTGGTCCCAACTTGCTCTTAGTGAGGCAACTTCTTCTTTCATCTTGGCTGCTTCTGCTTTTGCTGACTCAAGCATTTGCTCAGCTTCCGCCTGGGCATCCTTCAGAACTTTGTCCCTTTCCAGCTTTATCTGTTGGTTCTCAGCAGGAATCGAATCACTTGTTTCAGAGTTTTGTCCGCTGATATTTCGAAGGGATATTACTTTAGCTTGACGATGATCAGCACTCGGAGTTTGCGTGTTTTTAATAACTTTAGACAATGATATCGTCTCCTCCGCCACGAGCGATGATAATTTCACCTGCATCTTCAAGTCTTCTTATGACGCTCACAATTCTGGACTGCGCCTCTTCAACATCACGAAGCCTGACAGGTCCCATGAATTCCATCTCTTCCTTGAAGGTTTCAACCATTCTGGTAGACATGTTCTTGTATACTATATCTTTGACTTCCTCACTTGAAACTTTCAGAGATAGAAGCAGATCTTCGTTTTCACTATCACGGATAACCCTCTGGATGGAACGGTTGTCCAATGTGACGATATCTTCAAAGACAAACATCCTTTTCTTGATTTCTTCTGCAAGTTCAGGATCTTGAATTTCCAACGCATCCAGGATTGTTCTCTCCGTAGAGCGGTCTACTCCATTTAAAACTTCAACAACCGCTTCCACACCGCCAGTCTGGGAGTAGTCCTGCGTTACCGTTGTAGACAGCTTTCGCTCGAGAATTGCTTCCACCTCACTTATAACCTCAGGGGAAGTCCCATCCATCTGGGCGATCCGCCTTGCAATATCCGCCTGTACTTCCTGAGATAATTCAGAAAGAATCTGCCCCGCTTGCTGTGGGTTTAAATATGAAAGAATCAATGCAATCGTCTGCGGGTGCTCGTTCTGTATAAAGTTAAGAATTTGTGATGCATCGGCTCTTCTGGCAAAGTCAAAAGGCTTTACCTGAAGTGAGGATGTCAACCTGTTGATGATTGCCGAAGCCTGCTCATTGCCAAGCGCTTTTTCCAAGACCGTCTTGGCATATCCAATACCGCCCTGAGTGATATAATCCTGAGCGAGGGCAATGTTGTGGAATTCTTCCAGAATTTCTTCTTTGGCTTCCGTTTCCACTTTCTTGACACCGGAGATTTCCAGCGTCAATTTTTCAATTTCTTCTTCTGATAGATGTTTATAAACCGAGGCTGAAACATCCGGGCCAAGCGAGATTAGGAGTACGGCTGCTTTCTGTTTCCCCGTTAATTCTTTTTCACGTTGTTTCGCCATTCTGTTCCCTCCTATTCATCTGCCAGCCAAGATCGTAATAATTTTGCAAATTCCTCAGGTTTTTCCCTGGCCATTTTCTCCAGTTGTTTTCTTCTGACCGAACTCTCGGTTTCTTTTTCCGTATCGATGTCAGGTATATTGATTGGCTGCTGCTGTTCCTCATACATAACTGTTTCTTCTGCGACGGCTTTATTTCTTCTTACCATCAAGAAGATCAGAAGGATGATGACGGCCAATAGGATTCCGCCTATCACATACGTCCACCAAGGTAAGGCAGACACCGTTTCCTGTTCAAATTCCATTTTCCCGTTAAACGGCTGAACAGAGACGACAATTTTGTCCTCGATAGCTTCCGGCGTCAATTCTGTACCTGCTTCTTTATTGATTGACGTTCTAATAATAGTAGATAAAATCCGCGAGATATCTTCCTGCCTGTCTTGCGGGAAAGAATTAGGGTCTTCAGGATCAGGCGGCTCGACCATTACTTGGATGCCGATATCCCTTATCTTATATGGACTTTCTACTATTTCTCTCCGAATTCTATTAACCTCGTTATTTATCGTTTCTTCCATTCTCTCGTAGTCGCCATTGGAATTCTCGCCTTCTACATAAGTCCCCAGTCCGTCTCCTGTATCTTCCGCGGAAGGGACACCTCCTGCGGCTTGTCCGTTCCCAGTGAAAGTTTCAGTGATTCTCTGTACACTTACAGCGATTCCTTCCATATTTTCCTGATCAACTGGTGTAACCTCGTTTACTTCCCTGTTTTCTTGGGTAAAGTCTATATCGGTGGTGACAGAAACGACAACCTTATTAAATCCAATCAGTGTGCCCAGCATGCTTTGAACCTGCTTTTGAATGTCCTTTTCCACCCTGTCTTTGATGTCCATCTGCTGGACGACAGTTCCTCCAAAGGAAGAATTTTCATTTTCCAGCTCAAAATACTCAAAAAATTGGTTCATGATGACGATATTATCAGTAGGAAGATCCGGAACACTCTTAGAAACAAGATGGTACAAGGATTTTATCTGTTTTTGATCAAAGTTGAAGCCGGGTTTTGTATTCAGCACAATAGAAGCGGAAGCTTGTTCAACCGCCTCGCTGATGAATACACCTTTTTCAGGAAGGGTGATCATGACCTTGGCGTCTTGGACTCCTTCGATTCCTTTCATGAGGTTCGCAAGCTCTGTCTGCATCGCATCGAGCTTCATGACATTGAACTCATTATCTGTCATCCCAAAACCGGCATTTTGACTGAAGAAGGAATAATCGATGCTGCCTGAATTAGGTATTCCTTCTGCCGCAAGCTCTACCTTCAATGTGTCCACCATTTCACTTGGGACCATGATGGTTGAGCCTCCGTCAGTAATTTCCGACACAATGCCTCTTCCATCTAGGTTCTCTTTGATACTACCTGTTTCCGAGGGGGCCAGATTGCTGTAGAGCGGTACCAGATTCGTTCGGGAAGAGAGGAAACCGGTAATAGCAATAGCAAGGATGATTACTAAAGCAGCTGCTCCATACATACCCTTTTGTTTTTTGGTACGTCCTGACCAGAAAGTATTTAATTTTTCTTTATATTTGTTAACAGTTGCATTCATTTTAATCCCCCGGTTACTCTGTCTGATTTACGTGGAAATAATAACCGCAAAGGTTACATCGGCATTCTTATGATTTCTTGATACGCCTCAATTACCTTATTGCGCACTTCCATAGTTGTCTGCAGGGTTATGCTCGCTTTTTGAGAAGCAATCATGACTTGGTGCAAATCGACATTTTCACCGCGGACCAGTTTTTCGGTCAACATATCTGATTCTTTCTGACTTGCATTAACTTCATCAATTGATTTCTTGAGAAAATCAGCAAAACTCTGCTGATTTTGAACTGGATTTTTAAATTTATTTTCCAAAGACGGACTTAACTTGTTATCCGTCGCAGAATATATATTATGTATAGCCATAAGTATCCTCCTTATTTACCGATTTCGAGTGATTTCATCATCATTGATTTGTTAGCATTAAAGACTGTCACATTTGCTTCATAAGACCTGGTAGCCGAAATAAGGTCAATCATTTCACGTAGTGGATCGACATTTGGAAGCTGTACATAACCGTCCTGATTTGCATCGGGATGCTCCGGATCATAAACAAGATTGAAGGGCGTCTCTTCATCTTCCTTTATTCGGGATACTTTGACACCATTTCCAATAGATCCTGAATCTTTACCATTCATAGCTTTGTTCAGGAAGGATGAAAACTGTCCTCCATTTGGTTCAAGGACTACGGATTTTCTACGGTAAGGCTGCCATTCGCCATCTACTAATTTTCCTCTTGTTGTATCTGCATTTGCCATATTTGAAGAAATAACGTCCATTCTTAGCCGCTGTGCTGATAGGGCAGAAGCTGATGTATTCATACTTTGAAAGATTGACATACTTATTTACCTCCCCTGATAACAGATTTCATCGAATTGAATTTACCATTTATCCGGTCAGACAGAGCGTTGAAATAGATCTGATTGGACGCCATATCTGACATTTCCTTGTCTATGTCGACACCATTTCCATTATGATTATATTGAAATGGCTTGCTTTTAATAAAATGACCATTTGCAGAGCTCCCTGAGAACTCAAAATGGCGGGGGTTTGTTCTTTTTGCTTCCAATGTTGACATTGAATCATTCAATTGGTCTTTAAAACTGATAGACTTAGCTCTGTAATTAGGCGTATCGACATTGGCTATATTTTGTGAAATCAACTTCTGCTTAGCAGAAGAATAATTCAATCCATTTTCAAGATATTGAATGGTACTGGAAAACAAACTCATTTTTTACACCTCGAACCAAGTTTTTGTCAAAGATTAAGGAAAATTGACATTTTTTACGGATTTATACTATCTATTGTAATATTAAGCAAAATAGGTGTCTATGAATATTAAGTTAATTTTTTTCCTACTTCTTATTCATTTTAATAAGGGACTTTTTGCACACTTATAAGTATTTAAGTACTCTGGAAGAGTTATTAATGAAAATTTTACCGGAAACATCCGTCTTTTTTACTCTTTTACTTCCAATCATTACTTGCGGATGCGTAAAAAGAAAATTCACTTTTAGTACAAACACATTACATAACTATAAATACTTTTCAGTGAAATATCTTTAGTGAATTCCTTCTTCTAATGGGGTATTATTCCAATTGCTGTTTCTATAAATATAGCGATCCCTAAAGAGATCGCTAAAAATGAGCACTGTCTCTTATAGGCAACCCGGCTGCCATTTACAAATCACTATTGTACGTAGGCCCGTGGCTTTGCGTCCTCTCCTTTCAGATGAGTATGCCGTTTTCTATATTTGTAGAAAATTGTCGTAAATAATCTGTAATCTTATTTTACTATGTGTGAGTGTAAAAACAACCCTTTCCTACGCATTCCCCTTAGGTCTTTATTCCTCTTTTTACTTTCACCCCTCTCTAATACTCCTTTTTCTTCCAAAATCTCAAAAACTCCGGTAAGCATACTCTTTACTTTATTTGGTGACTCTAAAGGCTGTTTTAGATTAAATGGATAAGTAACCAATTTCATGGTTGCTAAATAGTTTTGTGTAAAGAGCGGCACTTAAACGATTTGTGCATTAAAAAACCGCTAATCCATTTGGATCAGCGGTTCATTTCTTTAGTTAGTTTTTAGTTTATCGAGTTCTACCAGGAATTTATCATTCAGGACCTTTATGTAAGTTCCCTTCATTCCCAATGAACGTGACTCTATGACTCCTGCACTTTCAAGTTTGCGAAGTGCGTTAACGATGACAGATCTTGTAATTCCTACCCTGTCAGCAATTTTCGAAGCAACAAGAAGGCCTTCATTTCCATCAAGCTCTTCAAAAATATGTTCAATTGCCTCTAATTCACTGTAAGAAAGGGAACTGATTGCCATCTGAACAACAGCTTTGCTGCGTGCTTCGACTTCAATTTCTTCTGATTTTTCACGAAGAATTTCCATACCTACTACAGTAGCTCCATACTCACCAAGAATTAGGTCGTCATCATCAAAGCTGTCTTCAAGACGGGCAAGGATAAGCGTGCCTAGGCGTTCCCCTCCACCGATGATCGGCACAATAGTCGTTAATCCATTCTTGAACAAATCTCTGTTTTCCACAGGGAATGCCGTGTATTGGCTGTCAATATCCAAGTTTAAAGAAGTTTCCTGAACGTTGAAAAGGCTGTTTGTATATTCTTCAGGAAACTGGCGGTCTTCCAGCATTTTTTTCATTCTTTCATTCTCAATTTTTTGATTTACAGCAAACCCTAAAAGCTTTCCGCGGCGACTGACCACGAATACATTGGCAATAATGACAGAGCTTAATGTTTCTGCCATTTCTTTGAAATTAACTGGTTTTCCTGCCGCTTTTTGCAGCATCGCATTAATCGTTCTCGTTTTACTTAGTAAATTCATTTCATTTCCTCCTAGTGCAACTAATTAGTTTCTATATTTATATAATAAGATCCGCGATGGACTGGAATGATCCCTTTATCCAACATCAGGATAGTTTAACGAAATTCCTGTTTCTATCATGCTCAATAAATTTTTACCCATTGGAGATTGTTCGCAAACTTATAGAATAAACTGGCTTAAGTCTTTATCTTGAGAGATTGCCCCCAGTTTATCCTCCACATAAGAAGGTGTAATGGTAATCTTCTCCATAGTGATGTCAGGTGCCTCAAAGGATAGGTCTTCAAGGAGCTTTTCCATAATAGTGTGAAGGCGGCGCGCACCAATATTATCAGTATTCTGGTTTACTGAAAAGGCTATTTCAGCCATCTTACGAATAGCATCGTCAGAAAATTCAATTTGTATACCTTCCGTTTCCAAAAGTGCAATATATTGTTTAACTATTGCGTTATCAGGCTCTATCAAGATCCTCACAAAATCCTCGACTGAAAGTTTCTTCAGCTCGACCCTGATTGGAAAACGCCCCTGAAGTTCAGGTATCAGGTCTGAAGGCTTGGCTGTGTGGAAAGCACCTGCAGCAATGAACAGCATAAAGTCGGTTTTTACAGATCCGTGCTTTGTGACAACAGTTGAACCTTCCACGATAGGAAGGATGTCACGTTGAACGCCTTCTCTGGAAACTTCTCCGGAAGACTGATTTGAACTCTTGCTGGCAATCTTGTCAATTTCGTCGATGAAGATTATCCCGGTCTGTTCCGCCCGTGCAATGGCTTCCTGTGTCACTTCGTCCATATCGATCAACTTCTGCGCTTCTTCATTAATCAGGACCGGTCTCGCTTCTTTTACTTTCATTTTCCTTTTTTTCTTTTTCTTTGGCATAAGTCCGCCAAGAGCATCCTGCATATTCATACCCATCTGCTCCATGCCGGATCCTTGAAGCATGTCAAACATGGATGCTTGCTGTTCTTCAAGTTCTACGGTGATCATTTCATTTTCAAGCTCTCCTTTTGCGAGCTTGTCTGCTGCAACCCTCCGTTTATCGTGGATAGATGTCTCTTCTTTTGGTTCCTCATCCTCCTGCTGTGTGCTTCCTTGATTGCCTCCAAAAATCATTTCAAATGGATTCTTATAATTATTATTTTTCTTTTTTGAAGGGACAAGTAATTCTACCAGACGGCGGTCTGCATTCTCTTCGGCCGTTTCTTTTACATCTGCCATTTTTTCTTCTTTTACAAGTCTCACAGAAGTTTCAACAAGATCCCTGACCATTGATTCTACATCTCTGCCGACATAACCCACTTCCGTGAATTTTGTAGCCTCGACTTTGATAAATGGTGCACCGACAAGTTTGGCCATCCGTCTTGCAATTTCTGTTTTACCGACGCCTGTTGGACCCATCATAAGTATATTCTTGGGTACAACTTCGTCACGCAGATTTTCAGCAAGCAGGCTTCTTCTGTAACGATTTCTCAATGCAACGGCAACCGCTCGCTTTGCATCATTCTGTCCAACAATATATTGATCAAGTCGATCGACAATTTGCCTTGGTGTTAACTGATTGGCTTGTTTTTTCAAGAGATACACTCCTTTGATCAGAATGGCTTACTATACATACATTCTTCATAATTATTGTGATGGTACTGGAGAAATCAAGTCCGTTTGCCGCAACAATTAGATGACCGGATTTCTTGTTAAACAGTGACCATTCAGGTACTACCTCGGTTAACGTTCCGAGGGATCAAAACCAGGTCTCACTTGTTCAATTTGAAATCATCCCGAGAGTCGCCGGAAAGCAAATACTCCAGGTAACCACCTTCTAGCTCCAGTCATCTCGATACATAAAGGACGTCTTTCACTTTCCAGGACTTTACGTTAAAAGCATTAAAGTTTTTCCACAATAATATTGTTATTGGTATATACACAAATATCGGCAGCGATTTCCAGGGCCGCTTTGGCGATTTGTTCTGCATTTAAATGCTCTCCACTATGATGTTTTAAAGCCCGGCCTGCAGCAAGAGCGTAGTTTCCTCCAGAACCAATAGCAAGGATACCATCATCCGGTTCAATTACTTCGCCAGTACCTGATATCAGGAGCAAGTCATCTTCGTTCATGACAATCAGCATAGCTTCCAGCTTTCTCAGCACTTTATCACTTCTCCATTGTTTTGCCAGTTCGACAGCAGCTCTTTGGAGATTCCCATTAAATTCCTGCAATTTACTTTCGAACATCTCAAATAAAGTAAATGCGTCAGCCACTGATCCGGCGAATCCAGCGACAACCTTTCCGTTAAATAACTTCCTTACCTTCTTGGCAGTATGTTTCATGACGACCGCATTTCCGAATGTAACCTGGCCGTCTCCTGACATGGCGCACTCACCTTTATGCCTTACAGCAAAAATCGTAGTTGCATGAAAGTTTCCCATTTGTATTACCTCCTTTTCCTTTAAGCGCGAGGGTGATGATTCAAGTATGTTCTTCTTAGATGGTCCTTTGTCACATGTGTATAGATTTGGGTCGATGATAAATTTTCATGTCCCAGCAACTCTTGAACTGTACGCAGGTCCGCCCCATTGTTCAACAAATGTGTTGCGAAGGTATGCCGGAGCATATGCGGATGAATTTTCGCATTGATAGAGGCCTTTTTGATGATTTCATTGAGGACATGACGGATCCCCCTGGATGTTAAAGGTCCTCCTCTATAATTGACGAATACAAATTCATGCTCTTCTTTCTTCAACAGCTGTCCGCGAGATATATTTATGTAGTTTTCAAGAGCTTCATGCGCATAAGTCCCAAATGGTACATATCTTTCTTTGCTTCCTTTTCCCTTTACAAGTATCGTCGACAAGGAAAAATCTATATCCTTCAAGCGAAGTCCAGCACATTCACTTACCCTTATCCCGGTGGCATAAAACAGTTCAAACATCGCCCTGTTTCTTACCTGAATAGGTTCCTCCCCTTCACAGGCTTTTAAGAGGTTCCCCATTTCTTCTTCATAAAAAAACTCAGGAAGTCTTTTCTCTGACTTCGGGCTGCTCACCAGAGCAAATGGATTCTCTGTAATTTCCCCTTCACGGTTCAAGAAACGAAAGAAACTGCGCAAACTGGAGATTTTACGGGAGATCGATGCCCTGGCAAAACTTTTTTCATGTAAACCGGTCAAAAACAAGCGTGCATCAAAATACTCTATTTCAGATAACGAGCTCAGATTCTGTTCATTCATAAAAAGAAAAAATTCCGAAATATCATCCTTATAAAAGGCTACAGTATACGCTGAATAGTTTTTCTCTATCTGCAAATATGTAATAAAGTTATTTAAATATTGGTTCAGACTTTCCAACATGCTTAATCACCTCACAAAAGGCTACTAAATAGTATCACAATTTAGTAGCCCGCGCAATGGAGTTTACAAATTTTTCACAAAGTTCTGAATTGTTTATCTCGCTAGGTTTTATCCATGAATTTTTATACTAATAATGCAGGTGCATTTTTTCCACCAAGTTCCATCATAAAGCAAGGAGTTGTTATGATTGTCAACTCTATTTCATTCTCCTGCTTACATTAAAGATACCATATCTATTATGTAAATGGAAAAAGTGAGCCCTCTAAGCTCACCATTCCTTACTGTTGCGTTTCTTCTTTATAATCGCAATTTGAACATTGCACCTGGACGCCCTTCTTCAATTTCTTCTCAATTAATAGATGTTCACATTTAGGGCATTTCCTGTCAATCGGTTTGTCCCAGGACAGGAATTCACAGTTAGGATATTGATCGCATCCGTAGAAAATACGCTTCTTCTTACTCTTTCTCTCGATGATATTCCCATCATCGCATTCAGGGCACTTTACACCTATTTCCTTAACAATCGGTTTGGTGTTCCGGCAGTCAGGAAAATTGCTGCACGCCATGAATTTCCCATAGCGTCCCATCTTGAATACCATTGGATGTCCGCAGCTTTCACAATCTTCCCCTGCTGGCTCGTCTTTAATTTCCACTTTTTCCATTTCTTCTTCGGCTTTTTCAAGGTGTTTTTCGAACCCTTTATAGAACTGGTCGATTATATTGACCCATCTTTCCTTTCCGTCTTCCACATAGTCCAGGTCTCGTTCCATATTAGCGGTGAATTCCACATCAATGATATCAGGGAAGAACTCAGATACCAACTCCGAGACGATTTCCCCAAGCTCAGTAGGAATAAATCGTTTATTGTCGAGGCTGACATATCCCCTTCGTTGTATTGTGTCCAAAGTCGGAGCATATGTTGATGGACGGCCGATGCCCAGCTCCTCCAAGGTCTTTACTAATCTGGCTTCTGTATAACGCGGAGGAGGCTGAGTGAAATGCTGCTTAGGATCAACCTCTTCATAACTGACGAGGTCTCCTTCTTCCAAGGCAGGAAGCTGGTTTTCCTTTTCTTCCTTCCCATCATCAGAACCCTCCACATATACCTTCATAAAGCCCGGGAATTTCACTTTCGAGCCATTTGCACGGAAATATACATCTCCGTTGACAATATCCACACTCATTGTATCCATGACAGCCGAAGCCATTTGGCTTGCAACAAACCGTTCCCAAATCAGCTTATAAAGCCTAAGCTGGTCTCTGGATAGGTATTCCTTCATGGAAGCCGGGTCTCTAAGAGTCGAAGTTGGACGGACAGCCTCGTGGGCATCTTGCGCCTTTTGTCCCTTCTTCTCTTTCCTTTCCTGGCTCTTTGTGTACTCACTGCCATATTTATCAGTTATATACTCTGAAGCTTCTTTTTGGGCAACTTCAGAAATCCGGGTAGAATCGGTTCTCATATAGGTGATCAGTCCAACAGTTCCTTCTTTGCCGATCTCAATTCCTTCATATAACTGTTGTGCAAGCATCATTGTTTTCTTTGCCCTGAAATTCAGCTTTCTTGCAGCTTCCTGCTGAAGGGATGAAGTAGTGAACGGAGCTGCAGGATTCCGCTTTCTTTCCTTTTTGGTCACTTTTTTAATTTCAAAAGAGTCACCTTTAATCTTTTCGAGAATGTTATTTACTTCTTTTTCTGTTTTTAAGTCGAGCTTATTTCCATCGAGGCCATAGAAGGCACCCTGGAAGGTATTTTTGCCTTTTTTGAATTCCGCCTGTATGGTCCAGTATTCTTCCGGCTTAAATTCTTTTATTTCTTTCTCCCGGTCAATAATCAGCCTTACCGCTACAGACTGAACCCGGCCTGCACTAAGTCCTTTTTTTACCTTTTTCCATAGTAGCGGACTGATATTATAACCGACCAGCCTGTCTAAAATCCTTCTGGCCTGCTGGGCATCAACAAGATCCATATTTATCGGTCTGGGATGCTTAAATGATTCCTTGATGGCATCTTTGGTGATTTCATTAAATACCACCCTGCATTCCGAGTTGACGTCCATGTCCAGACTGTGGGCAAGATGCCATGCAATTGCCTCCCCTTCTCTGTCGGGGTCGGCGGCCAGGTATATTCTTTTAGCTTTTTTCGCGGCTGTTTTCAACTCTTTTAAGACAGGTCCCTTCCCGCGGATGGTGATGTACTTTGGATTGAAATCGTGCTCGACATCAACACCCATTTGGCTTTTGGGCAAGTCACGGACATGCCCCATAGAAGCTCGGACCTTATATTTCTTTCCTAAATATCTCTCGATTGTTTTGGCCTTTGCAGGCGATTCAACAATCACTAAGTAATCTGACATTAAATTGCCTCCTTAAAGAGGGAAATCGTTTATTTTTGGGATTCATATTTTTATTAGTTAATAATAGAGCCGAGGAAACGTTTCCAACAGCTCAAACAAAAAATTAGTGATGTTTTTGTATTATATCTGTTGCAAAATGTATAACAGATTGAGAAGAATTGCAACCTTTTTATACATTTTATACATATAATCATTGTTTTTTCAAAGAAAACTGCTGTTTTGACGACAGCTTCCACCCTGTTTTTTACATTTCCCCCGGATGTTTGTCTGACTATACTAGGACAGGCAGCACATAATGTAAAGGGACAAACAGCTATTTTAAAGTTTATATGTTTTTGAATGAATTATACTTAAACTCCGAAATAATATCATCTGAAGTTGTAATGAGCTTGGCCCCTTGTTGAATCAAATGATTGCATCCCTCAGAAAGCGGAGAGTCCAGCCTCCCGGGGAGCGCATAAACATCTCTTCCTTCATTCAGACTTATTTCTGCGGTGATCAGAGAGCCGCTTTTCCGGCTTGCCTGTGTGACTAAAACAGCTGAAGTCATACCGCTGATGATTCTGTTTCGCATTGGAAAGTGCCAGCGCTGCGGACGGGTATTCGGGGGGTGTTCAGACACAAGCAAATGCTTCCTGATCATAAACTTAGCTAAATTCCGGTTAGAAGCAGGATAGATATGCCCAAAACCACCACCGATTACTCCGACCGTATCTCCCCCTAATGTAATTGTTAACCGATGGGCAAACTCGTCGGCTCCGGCAGCCAGCCCGCTGACTGTGATGAAATTTTCCTCTAACAATTGCGGAAGAAGTCTTTTTAATGCCGAAGTTGTATATTCATCCGCTTTTCTTGAACCGACAACAGCGATTTTTTTCTCTTTCGCCAGCAATTCTAATCGCCCTGCATAAAACAATACCCAAGGCGGATCGAATATATTCTTCAGCAATGGAGGATACTCCTTATCAAGGAGCGTGATAAATCCAATATCTTCATCCTCATATTGCTTCATCTTTTGAAATGGGTCGAATGAATGGAATTGATGGTAAAAAGTGCGGACTTTGTTTGGTGGGATAGGCAGGATATTACATAACTCTGTGTAAGTAAGACGGGGGATTTCCTCTAGGCTTGAGGTGGCTTGAACAAGCCGGTGGATCGACTTCCAGCCGATACTGTCACAGTGCTGCAGAGTAAAAAGGATATTTCTGTCTACTTTCATTATTACCTCCTGATTTAAAGAAAATTATTCAATTTACAAGGAAATTTTAATTATAGAAAAACTCACAGACAGATAAGGAATATTTAAATAAGCTGATTGGAAAAAGGACTGAATACCAATATTCAGTCCTTTTTCTAATATATTAATGAGTTTTACATTTATCGTAAATGCCTTGGTCTTTTAATACCTTGATCAGAGTTTCACCCATATCAGAAGGAGTAGGAGCCACTTCGATTCCACACTCGTTCATTACACGGATTTTCTCATCTGCTGTACCTTTACCGCCGGAAATGATGGCGCCTGCGTGGCCCATGCGCTTTCCTGGAGGTGCAGTACGTCCGCCGATGAAGCCGACAACCGGTTTTGTCATGTTGGCTTTAACCCACTCTGCAGCTTCTTCTTCAGCTGTACCGCCGATTTCACCGATCATGATCACTGCATACGTATCTTCATCTTCATTGAATGCTTTCAACACGTCGATAAAGTCAGTTCCATTAACCGGGTCTCCGCCAATACCTACAGCTGTGGATTGTCCAATGCCTTCCTGAGACAGCTGGTGTACCGCTTCATACGTCAATGTACCGGAACGGGAAACCACCCCAACATGGCCTTTCGTGTGAATGTATCCAGGCATGATACCGATTTTGCACTCATCAGGAGTGATGACGCCAGGACAGTTAGGTCCTACAAGACGAGTCTTTTTGCCTTCCATGTAGCGCTTCACTTTCACCATGTCCAGAACCGGAATATGCTCTGTAATACAGATTGCAAGATCCAATTCAGCATCTACCGCTTCAAGGATTGCATCTGCAGCGAATGGTGCAGGAACATAAATTACTGAAGCATTCGCGCCTGTTTCTTTTTTAGCTTCCTCAACTGTATTGAATACAGGAACTCCTTCAACTTCAGTTCCGCCTTTTCCTGGCGTTACACCAGCAACGATCTGCGTACCGTATTCAAGCATTTGCTTTGTATGGAAAAGAGCAGTCGAACCAGTAATACCTTGAACAATAACTTTTGTATCTTTATTAATAAATACGCTCATTAGTCCTCCGCCTTTCTTATCCTACTTGCTCAACAATTTTTTGTGCACCGTCCGCCATAGATTGGGCGGCAATGATATTCAAGCCTGATTCGTTCAGGATTTTCTTACCTAGGTCAACATTCGTTCCTTCGAGACGAACAACCAATGGAACTTTAAGCTCCACTTGTTTAGCAGCTTCCACAACACCTTCAGCGATGATGTCACATTTCATGATTCCACCGAAAATATTAACGAAGATACCTTTAACATTTTCATCTGAAAGGATGATTTTGAATGCTTCAGTAACTTTCTCAGCTGTTGCACCGCCCCCAACATCAAGGAAGTTGGCAGGGTCTCCGCCGTAGTGCTTAACGATATCC
Organism: Rossellomorea sedimentorum; assembly: GCF_046237645.1. Classification (GTDB taxonomy): domain Bacteria; phylum Bacillota; class Bacilli; order Bacillales; family Bacillaceae_B; genus Rossellomorea; species Rossellomorea sedimentorum. Next base: position 1,484,758 of record NZ_CP143546.1, on the reverse strand, counting down.
ATTGTAGCCATTGCAAGGCCTGCACCGTTAACCATGCAGCCGATGTTTCCATCCAATGAGATATAGCTCAGGTCATATTTAGATGCTTCAATCTCTTTTGCATCTTCTTCTTCAAGGTCACGAAGTTCTAATACATTTTTTTGGCGGTATAATGCGTTTGAATCGAAGTTAAACTTCGCATCCAATGCCATTACATTTCCGTCTCCTGTTACAACAAGAGGATTGATTTCCACGATGGAAGCATCCTTTTGGACATATACATTGTAAAGTCCCAGCATGAACTTAGCCGCTTTATTGACAAGTTCTTTCGGGATATTGATGTTGAAGGCAATACGGCGTGCCTGGAAACCAGTCAAACCGACTACAGGATCAATATACTCTTTAAAGATCTTTTCAGGAGTCTCTGCAGCAACTTCCTCAATTTCTGTACCGCCTTCTTCTGAAGCCATTAATACCACTTGTGAAGTTGCACGGTCAAGAACCAAACCAACATAGTATTCTTTCTTGATATCACAGCCTTCTTCGATAAGTAAGCGCTTTACTTCTTTACCTTCCGGCCCAGTTTGGTGAGTTACCAGTGTTTTTCCCAGCAGCTCTTCTGCATATGTACGTACTTCATCAAGACTCTTTGCGATTTTAACTCCGCCTGCTTTTCCGCGGCCTCCTGCGTGAATTTGTGCTTTAACTACATAAACACTCGAATCCAGCGTTTGTGCCGCTTCCACCGCTTCATCCGGAGTAAAAGCCACTTTACCGTTAGGTACAGCTACCCCATTATTTCTGAGGATTTCTTTACCTTGATATTCATGGATATTCATTTTCCATCCTCCTATCAAACTCTTTCAAAAATAGACTGCGCTTTCATTGTATAAAATGAGAGTATATATGTCTACCAATTTGCAAAAAATATTATATCAATTTAAAAATTCAGAAACGAGAGCCTTTGGAAAGTTACTGTTTTAAAGTGTAACCCTTGGAAAACGTTATCTTGGAAAAATAAACAGTGGTGCTGGATTGGGTTTCTTAATAAAACCTGTGATAAGCCATTTTGAAAATATTCTTTCAATTTCTTGTCCTTTTGATTTATTTTAATGAATTTTGGTTGGGCTCTTCCCGGGTTTGTGGCCTTGAGAGCTTCCCTCAAAACACTTTCAAATGGATTTTTTCTGGTTTGTGACCTTGAGAGCCTCCCTCAAGACACTTCGGACTGGCTTTTATCTAGCTTGTGGCCTTGAGAGCTTTCCTCAAGACACTTTGGACTGGCTTTTATCTAGCTTGTGGCCTTGAGAGCTTTCCTCAAGACACTTTGGACGGGCTTTTATCTAGCTTGTGGCCTTGAGAGCTTTCCTCATGATACTTTGGACTGGCTTTTATCTAGCTTGTGGCCTTGAGAGCTTTCCTCATGATACTTTGGACTGGCTTTTTTCTAGTTTGTGGCCTTGAAAGCTTGCCTTAAAACACTTTTAAAAAATTCTACCATCGTTCACCGGGAACTCAAATCACCCTGCCATTTATCAAAATTTTGATAAGAACAAAAAAAGCTGGGGATACTAGAATAAGTACCTCAGCTTCTTTTCGCTTCCCTGTCCACTCTGTAAAGAAAGGCAAAAATTTCTGCCACTGCCTGATACAACTCTTCCGGGATTGATTCATTAATATCCAGGTTGCCGAGCAGTTCAACAAGGGTTCGGTCTTCCTGGATTGGGATATCATGTTCCTTGGCTCTCTCAAGGATATTTTCTGCAATCAATCCCCTCCCTTTAGCCACAACCTTTGGCGCCTGTTGCTTTTCTGCTTCATACTGAAGGGCGATCGCTTGCTTTCTCTTATTCTCGTTTTCTTTACTCATACTTTCAAATCCAATCCAGAATATGAAAGATCTCCCGTCATCTTTTGGTAAACTTTCTTTGCAGGCACCGTTTCATCAGGAACTTTGAAGTTGATGGCGGAAGTTTTATATCCCAATTTTTCCAGCCCTTCTTTCATGACAAGAGAGAATGGGGCCGATATTTCTTTTAACAAAGGGTTGTCATTATATATATTCAAAGAAATAACCTTGTTTTGTACAGCCATATCGACAATTACTTCTTTAATGGTTGCTAATTCTAAATAGAACAATACACGGCAGAATTCGGGATCGATCTGGCCTTTTTCTGTTTTCCTTCCCGACCATTGAAAGGTCACGTCCGTCTTTTGATTCATCCATGAAAGAGGAACCTGATAAACGATATGCTGCAAAGGACCGTTCTCTCCGGACAACATCGCCTGGCCATTCAGCCTGAAGATCAGCTTTTCTGCCGATTCCCTCAACTCCCCGGGAGGAAGTTCCTGCAAGAGGGAAATCAAAGCCGGTTTCAAAGATTCATTAAGTGACCTTTCTGCAGGGACTCCCGCAGCCAGTTTTGCCTCATGGTTGATCCCAAGGCGTGCGATAAGGTCTTTTATAATGTCAGGAAGGTTGTCTTTATGAAGTCCGGCTGCATTGCCATCCTCCGTGAATAAAAGCTGGTGAAGAAGCCTGAGGGCCGGCTGTGCGGGCGGGACACTTTGTGACAGCTGCTGCACGGTATGCGAAAAATTTGAGACTGCCTGTTTTTCTTTTCCGGCATGTAAACCGAATAAAAGATTAAATTTGTCGCTTGCACTCAATTGAAGGCCCGACCCTTGTTGCAGAAGCAGCCCCTCGCTCTTCTGAATTAAGGATATTGAGTCCTGACTTGAAAAATCCCCTGAATTCACCCCTTTTAAAGCCGCTTGAACTTCTTTTAGCAGTCCATTCATATTGCTGTCAAGAGCCTTACTTCTTGACATGAATTCTAACAGAATCGTTAATTTGTCCTTTATTTGAGTCGGAGAAGGACTGCTGTTTAGAAATGGGGCTAAAGGCTGTTTTGACAATCCTTCCTTTCCCGGAGAAGTTGTCACACTTTCCAGCGTATTCTGCTCAGGAATCAGTCCTGTCAACTGCAATAGCTTCAATGCAGCAGATCTCTGCGAGTCACTTGTCTTGGGGTTCATTAACATTTCTGATGCCTGGGCTGAGACTTTTTGAAATAAGGTAGTGTTCTCAACTTCTTTAATACTATTAAAAATTCTCAGGACAGTTTGTACATCAGCAGATTTATGATCACTCTTTTGTAAAGCCGTTTCAAGCCCTTGCATAAGAGCGGAAATGGGCTCCATGCTTTTTCCCTGTAAATAGAAATGGTATAAAGACTTTGTGACCGGGAGCTGGTCTCCCTTTAGTTTAACGATCGCTTCAATACCTGACTGTTTGTCCGGTGTGTTTGTAAGCAGCTCATTTAAGGTGGCAAGTTCTGATTTCGAAAAGGGCAGAGAATTTTTCATTAAAATGGTCACTAGGTTTTTAAGGCTTCCCCCTTTTGGGAGCTGTAAATCGTTCAATAACTTTTCCGCAAGAGCTGAGACTGGTGCCTTGGTTTCTGAAGGGATCAGAGATATGGTTTTGAGCTTCAATACACCTTCCTGAAGCTCCGTTTGAAATAAATATTGATTCCCTGCCGCAAGAGGTGCTTCCAGCTTTGCAATGGTTTTCTGGCCATTGTAAACTATTTCGGCCATTCCTTCAGGAAGAAGTTTATTCACCTTCCCCAAAATCACCTGGCCCTCCGACAATGTCACAGGATTTTGTGATTTAAATGATGTCAGAAACGAATTATTTTGTATGCTTCGCCCAATCATATACTCACCTTCTCTGCTTTTACGTTAGCTCCTTCACAGGTGCAAAGGACTTTCGATGAATCGGGGTTGGTCCCAATTTTTTCAATCCTTCAAGATGCTCTTTGGTTCCGTAACCCATATTATTTTCCAGCCCATAACCCCTGTACACACGAGAATATTCTTCCATCATCCTATCTCTTGTCACTTTCGCCACAATGGAGGCTGCTGCAATAGAAATACTTCGGGCATCCCCTTTTATCAATGACATTTCGGGATAGGGAGATCCAAGGTCCATGGCATCGACCAATAAATGATCAGGATTCACGGATAAATTGTTCACTGCTGCTATCATTGCTTTTTTGGAAGCCTGGTAGATATTCAGTTCATCAATTTCCTGGGACGAGATAATGCCTGTTCCCCAGGCGACTGCCTCTTCCGTAATAAACTGGTAGAATGCTTCCCGCTGTTTTTCTGAGAGCTTTTTTGAATCATTAATGCCGGGCAGGCGGAACTCAGGTGGAAGAATGACAGCTGCTGCTACGACAGGCCCCGCCAAGGGACCCCTGCCTACTTCATCTATTCCGGCAATTCTTTCGAAGCCCTGGACCCTCAGTTCATTTTCAAAGCTACTCATCCGGGCAAACTCTGCCTCTAATGCCTTTTGCTGAGCCCGGGCACTATACCATTTGGAGATGATTTTCTGAATTCCCTTTCTTTCATCTTGTAAAAAAGACTGAAAGAGCGCATCTTCTTCGTCTGTAATTTTTTTTATGATGTCTTCTGCTTCTGCAATTGTATATTTTCCTGGCATAATATTCTCCTGTTTACTATGTATGAGTATTCCTTACTTATATCGGCATAAGCTGGTTGAAAATAAACAAGCTGATTCTATAAGGATAAAATCCACCTATGGAATCAGCTTGTATGTACTATTCTTGTTCACTAAATTCTCCTGGGATATCAAACGTCAGCTTACCAAGACGCTCACCCCGTATATCACGGACAATCAAGTCTGAGGTCTTATCATAATCCACACCGCCGCCTGCAATAAGACAGCCTCTCATGGTGCCGATCTTATCAAACACTTCCACAATTTCTTCTGGGAAAGAATCAATGCCGTATCGATCTTCCAGGCGTTTTGGATAATGTGTTTCTAAAAAGCGCAATCCATACACAGCGATATCCTGCAGGTTCAAAATGGTATCTTTAATCGCTCCGGTCAAGGCGAGTTTATAACCAACTTCTTCATCTTCGAATTTCGGCCATAAAATCCCCGGCGTATCCAGAAGTTCCATTTCTTTTCCTACCTTGATCCATTGCTGCGCTTTGGTCACTCCGGGCGTATTGCCTGTTTTGGCAATATTCTTCTTTGCCAGTCTATTGATCAGAGTGGATTTTCCGACATTCGGAATCCCTACGATCATTGCCCTGATCGCTCTGGGCTTCATCCCTTTCGCTCTCATCCGGTCAAATTTTTCTCTCAGGATGTCTTTTGAGGCCTTGACAATATCCCCCAGGCCTGTCCCTCCCTGCGCATTGACGGCCAGAGCCTTGATTCCTCTTTCGGAAAAGTAGCTGATCCACTGATCCGTCAGCATCTTATCCGCCATGTCTGCCTTGTTTAAAAGAACCAGGCGGGGCTTTTGCTGTACGACTTCATCTATCATTGGATTTCTTGAAGAAATCGGTATACGGGCATCTACGAGCTCGATAATGATATCGACGAGCTTCAATTTCTCCGTTACCTGCCTTCTTGCCTTCGCCATATGTCCCGGAAACCATTGAATAGTCATACCATCACCTCCAAAAAATAATTTAACTACCTCTTCTTACTTAATGACTTCTATATCTTTGATCGGCCAGTAAATGATATTGGTACTCCCGATGACTTCATCGACATCCACAACGCCAATATGACGGCTGTCCTTACTGAAACGGCGGTTATCCCCCATTACAAAAAGGGTGTTTTCCGGAACCGTATCCTGCCCGATTTTTTCTTGAAGCGTAAAATCTTCCGTTAAGAGACCGCCATCGATCTGTTCCTTATATTCTTCCAAATAAGGTTCATCGTATGCTTTGCCATTAATATAAAGGACATCATTTTTATACTCAATGGTATCCCCAGGAAGTCCGATTACACGCTTAATATAATCCTTTTGTTCCGGTGCATGAAAAACAATGATATCAAACCTATCAGGTTCTCCCACACTATAGCTCAATTTGTTCACAATCATCCTGTCACCGTTATGTAAGGTCGGCATCATTGACAACCCATCCACGACTATCGGGGTAAATAAAAAGTAACGGATCAGTGCAGCAAGGCCGACTGCTATCAATAATGCTTTAGTCCATTCCCACAGCTCATTTTTCTGCTTGGCCACCGGGTTCCCCTCCTGTGTCTCAGTTTTTCTTCATACCTTATTATTCTACAAAAAATAGACACGTTTTACATCTGATAACCTTAAAAATAGGATATAATATGCAGTTAAAATGTTTTAACAAGGCTACCTTCTAAAACTTTGTTGATATTTACTTTAAAGTTCATGAGATATAGCGATAATTCATAGAAGTTATCCTGGTAAGCAAAGGAGAAAAGAGCTATTCATCTTGTTCAGTTAGATATGCCTTTGTACCAAGGGAAAAATCCGGACATTTGGATTTTTCCGATAGCCACAATCTATACGAATACAGCCTTTAACAATGACAAAAGGAGCTTGTCACCAAGCTCCTTTTCATCTTTAAATTATCGAATTTCTTTGATACGAGCAGCTTTACCGCGCAGGTTACGCAAGTAGTAAAGTTTCGCACGACGGACTTTACCGCGGCGGACAACTTCAAGCTTCGCAATTTTTGGTGTGTGTACAGGGAATGTACGCTCAACACCAACACCATAAGAAATTTTACGAACTGTGAACGTTTCGCTGATTCCGCCACCACGACGGCTGATTACTACACCTTCGAATACCTGGATACGCTCGCGAGTACCCTCAACGATGTTAACGTGTACGCGAACTGTATCACCAGGACGGAAAGATGGTAAATCAGAGCGAAGTTGTTCTTTTGTAATTTCTTCGATTAATTTGTGCATCTATTTCATCTCCTTCCACCAGATGCTCTTACAAAATCGATTTATTGCAGCGGAACATCCTAATCGATGACCCGGCAGATAAATATCTGATCAAGTCACAAAGGTAATAATACCATATCAATCATTGTGAATCAACTAGTTTCTATCACTTTTCCATTCTTCCAGCCATTTTTTTTGGCGTTCATTCAACTCTTTGTTTTCCAGCAAATCCGGCCTTCTATCATATGTTCTTCTCAGAGACTCTCTTTCACGCCACTCTTCAATCAGCTTGTGGTTGCCCGATATCAATTCCGGTGGAACCTTCATCCCCCTGAAATCAGAGGGCCTTGTATAATGAGGGTGCTCAAGAAAACCTGACGAGAAAGAATCCAGGACAGGTGAGTCTTCATTTCCTAGGACCCCGGGAAGGAGCCGGACAACACTGTCTATAATAACCATGGCTCCAAGCTCTCCACCTGTCAGGACAAAATCCCCTATGGAAATCTCGTCGGTTACCACATGCTCACGAATCCGCTCGTCGTAACCCTCGTAATGCCCGCAGATGAAAATTAAGTGATCCTCTTCAGCAAGCTCTTCCGCTTTGCTTTGGTCATATCGCTCTCCCTGAGGACAAAGCAGGATGACACGGGGTTTCTTCTCGTCTTCTTCCTCGCGCGAAAGAGACTCAACCGCATCAAAGATCGGCTGGGGTTTAAGAACCATCCCTGCTCCACCGCCGTATGGATAGTCGTCTACCTGCCCGTGTTTGTTAGCAGCAAATTCACGGAAGTTTACTACGTTATATTCGACGGCACCTTTTTCACTTGCTTTTTTCAGGATAGACTCACCAAATACACCACTGAACATAGAAGGGAACAAAGAAAGAACATCGATTTTCATCATGATAGGAGTCCTTCCATTGGCTCGATGATAATTATTTTATCCTCTACATCGATATCCTTTACCACGTCATCAATGTATGGGATAAGAACCTCTTTGCCCTTCGTTCCTTTTACAACCCAGACATCATTAGCTCCTGGAGTCAGGATTTCTTTGATGGAACCGATCTCTTCACCATCCGTTGTTTTCACTTTACAGCCGATGATCTCATGGAAGTAATACTCGCCCTCATCCAAGTCACCCAGCTGGGTTTCATTGACTTTGAGCACCCCATTTTTAAATGGTTCAACTTCACTGATGTCCTTGTATCCCTCGAATGTCAGCAAATCAAAATTTTTATGTTTGCGGTGGGCTTCAATCGTCAGTTCCACAGGCCCCTCTTCTTTTTCTGAAAAAAGATAAAGCCTGCTTCCGGGCTGATATCTTTCATCGGGAAAATCAGTCCGCGATATGACCCTGACTTCTCCCCTGACACCATGAGTATTTACTACCTTGCCTACGTTAAACCATCTCTCCATCTATATCACCTCTAACGTATTTCACTTATGTATCCATCTTTTATAACAATTGTCCGCGAAGAATTCTTCTCTTCCCAATTGTCCCCAACTTCCACTTCAACAATCCCTTGAATCTCTTTATCCTTCAACTCACTCCCAAGAGGCAGAACGTGCAGCTGATCGATCTGGAAGTCAGTAAGCTTGATCTTTTCCATTCGTAATTCGATTTCTTTCTCAAAGTGAGACTTAAGTTTCTGCGAAGAATACTTTTTGGTTTTTTCCATCTTTTTCAGCTCAAATTTTAGCTGATCACATTCTTTTTGCAGTTGAAACTTCTTTCCCTCATACTGTTCCAGCAGCACTTCCTTGCTTGCTTCCGTAAGAACCTGGTTTACGGTGACATTCTGGAGAATCTTCATCTTCACGCCTCCTGTGAATGTGTTCTATCTATTTCTTTTCTTCCTTTAAACTCATCTTAGTCATTATATGAATCAATTCTCTATCAAGTCTTGCAGCCATCTTCATCCTTGTCCGCATCTTGAACCACAAACTTTGCGAATACAGCCTTCTATAAAAAGGTATGTAAAAAGGGAGGTTTTTTTCTCCTCCCTTTAGTCACTTATATGTTTGGACAAGCGCGCAGTCCCTCTATTAATTTTTTAAAAATAGAAGACTTGCACGTTATGCCCGCTCTTGCTGTTTATTCTGCGATTTCTAGAAAGACTCTCTTTTTTTCATGTGATCCTGCCGCCGCATAAACCACTGTTCTAATCGACTTTGCCACTCTCCCTTGCTTGCCGATCACTTTACCCATATCTTCAGGGTGAAGCATGAGCTTGTATGTGATCGACTCATCCTTTTCCTCAACATGTACTTCTACATCTTCAGGCCGGTCCACAAGGGGAGACACTATCGTTAAGATCAAATCTTTCATTCTTTCCACAATTACTTGCTGTTTTTAGCGTTGTGGAATTTTTCCATGATACCTTGTTTAGAGAAAAGGTTGCGGACTGTGTCAGATGGTTTAGCACCATTTTGCAGCCATTTAAGAGCAAGCTCTTCATTGATATCAACTACAGCTGGTTGAGCAACCGGGTTGTAAGTTCCAACTGTTTCGATTTGACGTCCATCACGTGGTGAACGAGAATCTGCTACTACAATACGATAGAAAGGAGACTTTTTAGCTCCCATACGTTTTAAACGAATTTTTACTGCCATGTTTAAAGCACCTCCGAATAGTTTTACACAAGTAGATATATTATCAGTGTGTATTTTGTTTGTAAAGTGTTTTTTCTTAACAGTTGAATTTTCTTTATAACCATTAAGATACTAATCTAACATAAACGGGAATTTCATGCCTTTTTTCTTGCCTTTACCCTGCATCCCGCTCATTTGTTTCATCATTTTTTTCATGTCTTCAAATTGTTTCAGTAAGCGGTTGACTTCCTGGATATTCCTTCCGCTCCCTCTTGCAATTCGTTTTTTCCTGCTGGAATTGATGGTTTCTGGATGCTGCTTCTCTTCTTTGGTCATGGATTGAATGATCGCTTCGACATGACTAAGCTGTTTTTCATCCACCTGAAGCTTATCCAGGCCTTTCATTTTGTTGGCACCGGGCATCATCTTGATCAATTCATCAAGTGGGCCCATCTGCTTAACTTGTCCCAGCTGTTCAAGAAAGTCCTCAAAGGTAAAGGACATTGTCCTCATTTTCTTCTCAAGCTCTTTTGCTTTTTCTTCATCCACATTGGCTTGTGCCTTTTCAATCAGCGACAGCACATCTCCCATTCCCAGGATACGGGAAGCCATTCTTTCAGGATGAAACGGTTCAAGTGCATCGAGCTTCTCACCCATCCCGACAAATTTAATCGGTTTCTCCGTTACAGATCTGATGGAAAGTGCCGCACCGCCTCGTGTATCCCCATCGAGTTTTGTCAGGACCACTCCTGAAATTCCCAATGATTCATTAAAACTTTGAGCGACATTGACGGCATCCTGCCCGGTCATCGCATCGACAACAAGAAAAATTTCATCCGGATTCGCTAGTTCCTTGATATCTTCCAATTCACCCATCAGTTTTTCATCAATATGAAGACGTCCGGCTGTATCAATCAGAACATAATCATGGTGCTCTTCCTTTGCTTTCTCAATTGCCTGCTTGGCAATTTCCACAGGACTTACCTGATCGCCTAAAGAGAAAACGGGCAGACTCAATTGTTTTCCAAGAGTCTCCAGCTGCTTGATTGCCGCCGGACGATAAATATCTGCCGCAACCAGCAATGGTTTGCGGTTATATTTCTTTCTCAGAAGGTTGGCGAGCTTACCGGTGGTCGTTGTTTTACCTGCACCCTGAAGACCGACCATCATGATGACGGTAGGAGGACGCTTGGCGACAGCGATCTGGCTTTGCTCTCCCCCCATTAATTCGGTAAGTTCCTCTTTAACCACTTTGATGACCTGCTGACCCGGTGTCAGGCTTTGCATGACTTCCTGGCCGACAGCCCTTTCACTTACCTTCTTAACGAACGTTTTTACTACTTTGAAGTTTACGTCTGCCTCAAGCAATGCAAGACGGACTTCACGCATCATTTCTTTTACATCCGCTTCATTGACTTTCCCTTTTCCGCGGATCTTCTGAATTGTGCCTTGCAGTCGGTCGGCTAATCCTTCAAATGCCATAGTGCCGCCTCCTAATCCAATTTCTCGAGCTTTTCGAACAGCTCTTCAAGTTCCGACGTTTTATTGTCATTTGTATTAAGCAACTGTTTGATTTCCCGCAAAAGCTTGCTGCGCTCTTGAAACTTCTGAAATAATAAAAGCTTTTCTTCATATTCTTCAAGCATAGCTTCTGTACGCTTGATATTGTCATAAACTGCCTGGCGGCTGATCTCATATTCTTCAGCGATTTCGCCCAGAGAAAAGTCGTCCAAGTAGTAGAGGGACATATAACTGCTTTGCTTAGGAGTTAAAAGCGACTGATAGAAATCATACAGATAGTTCATACGGGTCGTCTTCTCCAGCATCTCTCTTTCCCCCTTGTGTTAAGTGAAAAACCTTTACATTGGCATGATACAGAGTTTTCGTTAGATTGTCAAGTCCAAAGGGAAGCAGGCACAGTTAGAGGTTTCGAGCTGTGGGTGGGTGTTGGGTGTTTGGAGATTGGTTGCCAGCGCTGCCGGCGTAGGGACCTTCAGTGGGTATGAATGATTCATGAGAGACCCCGATTCTGGTTTCCCTTCTTTTTTGGTCTTATGAATGCTTCATGCGACCCCCTAATTCCGGTTTTTCTTCTTTTTTGGTCTTATGAACACTTCATGAGGCACCCTAATCTTGGGTTCTCTCCTTTTTTGGTCTTATGAACCCTTCATGAGGCACCCTAATTCCGGTTTCTCTTCTTTTTTGGTCTTATGAACCCTTCATGAGGCACCCTAATTCTGATTACTCTCCCTTTTTGGTCTTATGAACCCTTCATGAGGCACCCTATTTCTGGTTTCTCTCCCTTTTTGGTCTTATGAACCCTTCATGAGGCACCCTATTTCTGGTTTCTCATCTTTTTTGGTCTTATGAACCCTTCATGAGGCACCCTATTTCTGATTTCTCTCCCTTTTTGGTCTTATGAACACTTCTTCATGAGGCACCCTAATTCTGGTTTCTCTTCTTTTTTGGTCTTATGAACCCTTCATGAGGCACCCTAATTCTGGTTTCTCTCCCTTTTTGGTCTTATGATCACTTCTTCATGAGGCACCCTATTTCTGGTTTCTCTTCTTTTGTGGACTAATGAACCCTTCATGAGGCATGGCACTACTAATTGTGTCAAACATCTCAATAAATTTCATCAAGCAATGGGTATCACTCCTATTCAAAATAGCTGCGTCAAAAAAACCGCGATAAGCACTTTCACTTATCGCGGTTACGGTCATATTCTTATTCTTCTTCCTCTTCAACTTCTTCTTCATCAACGATGTTGGAGAACAAGCCATAAACGTATTTTTCAGCATCGAACGGCTGAAGATCATCGACTTTTTCACCAAGGCCGACAAATTTGACAGGAATTTGAAGTTCGTTTCTGATTCCAATGACAATTCCGCCTTTGGCCGTTCCATCCAGCTTGGTGAGTACAATTCCAGACACATCTGTTGCCTCTTTAAACGTCTTCGCTTGTAGAAGGGCGTTCTGGCCTGTTGTTGCATCCAGAACAAGAAGCACTTCGTGAGGAGCTCCAGGGATTTCCCGCTCAATGACTCTTTTCACTTTTTGCAATTCGTTCATCAGGTTGACTTTATTCTGCAGGCGGCCTGCTGTATCGCATAAGAGAATATCTGCATTCTTAGCTTTGGCGGATTGAACAGCATCATAAATGACGGCAGCCGGATCGGAACCTTCCGAGTGCTTGATGACCGGAACGCCGGTCCTCTCTCCCCAGACTTCCAGCTGATCAATGGCACCGGCACGGAATGTATCACCGGCGGCCAGCAGTACATTCTTCCCCTGCTCTTTGAACATATGGGCCATTTTACCGATTGTCGTAGTCTTACCTACACCGTTGACTCCGACAAACAGGATGACCGTCAACGTATCCTCCTGAATGTTCAGCTCACTAGAAGCTCCGTCGTCTCCTTCGTAAATTTCTACCAATTTTTCAGAGATAACGCTTTGCAGATCCCTTGTATCCTGGATGTTTCGGCGTTTGGCCTCAAATTTCAATTGGTCGACCAATTCCATAACAGTATCGAATCCGACATCTGCACCGATGAGGATTTCTTCCAGCTCCTCAAAAAAGTCTTCGTCTACTTTACGGTACCTTGCAACAAGATCATTCACTTTAGACGTAAAGTTGTTTCTTGTTTTAGATAGACCGTCTTTAAACTTATTCGTTACAGTATCTTGTGAGGATGTAAATTTCTCTTTTAATTTCTTAAAAAAACTCAACTCTAAGCACCTGCCTTATTTAACTTGAACAAATTCTTTTGTATCTTCCAGCCGTACTGAAACCAGCATGGACACACCGGACTCCTGCATGGTAACCCCATAGAGGACATGCGCTTCCTCCATTGTTCCTTTTCGATGAGTGATGACAATGAATTGGGTCTCCTGGCTGAATTTCTTTAAATACTTGCTGAATCTCTGGACATTCGCTTCATCCAGGGCCGCTTCGACCTCATCCAGTATGCAGAACGGAACCGGCCGCACTTTCAAGATGGAAAACAAGAGGGCGATTGCCGTCAATGCACGTTCCCCTCCGGAAAGCAGGCCGAGGTTTTGCAGCTTTTTACCCGGAGGCTGGGCGACGATGTCCACCCCGGTATTCAACAGGTCATCAGGTTCCGTCAATTTCAACTCGGCTCTTCCCCCGCCGAATAACGCCGAGAACACGCCCTCGAATTCAGCTTTTATGGCGTGGAAGGTAAAGTCAAACCGCTTGACCATCTCACCGTCCATTTCTTTAATGACTTCATGGAGGGTATCTTTTGCTTCCTGCAAATCTGTTTGCTGCTCAAGAAGGAACTGATAACGTTCTGAAACCCGTTCATATTCATCAATTGCCCCAAGATTGACCGTGCCCAGCTCTTCCAGAGCCATTTTAATGAGTTTAACTTTCTTTCTTGCCTCATCAAGATGCATGGTCAGCGGGTAGTCTTCTTTAGCTGCCTCGAATGTCAGCATATATTCTTCCCTTAGATGGGCAAGACGGTTCTCAAGTTCAACATCCAGACGATTAATTTTCACTTCTTCGTCTTTCAGTGCCCCCAACAACCCCTTATGCTGCCTCTTTAATTCTTTGAGGTGAAGTTCTTCATCTTCGACCGCAGTTTGAATCTTCATTCTTTCTTCACGGCGGCTGCTGATAAGGCTGGCTGTTTCCTGCTTTTCACGCGCTCTGGCTTCGGCATTCGACTGAAGCTGCTCTTCCCCTGAAAAGTCATTTTCCATTTCGGTTGTCAGCCATTGAAGATCTTCTTCAAAATCCTTCTTTTTCTTTTCTGACTGCTGCAGCTCTTCATTTAAACGTGAAAGGACACTCTTGCTTGCGTTAAGTTGTTCATAACGTGCAGCAAGTTTTGCCTTCAGCTCACTGATTTCGTCCGCAATTTCTTCTTTAGACGACCTGTCATTATTTTTCTTGTCCGTCAATCCTTCAATGCGGACCTCCATGGTGAGAAGTTCCTGAGAAATAGCATCCAGTTCTTTTTCCAGTTCTTTTATCCGTGCTTCATTCTTCGTTCTCTGAGCTGAATATTCTCCTTTTTCCATATCATAGAGGGAGAGTCGTTCATCCATATTCTTTTGAGATAGCTCAAGTTCTCTCTGCCTTGATTTCTGCTCTTGTTCCTCATATCTGAGTTGTTCGCCTTTCAGCCTCATATCTTCTAGTTTTTTTTCAGCATGGGATATATCAGCTTTATACTGCTTGATTTGGTCTTCAAGAGCCGATGTTTTATCTTCCATCTGCTTAAGTTTTACGGTCAACTCTTCAAGCTCGCCTTTTCGGCTGAGAAGTGAAGATTTCTTCTGTTTGACGGCACCCCCGGACATTGACCCGCCCGGATTGACAACATCTCCATCCAGTGTGACAAAACGGTAGCGGTAGCCTGCGGACTTTGCAAGTGCGTTTGCCCCTTTAAGGTCTGCAGTGATAACGACATTTCCAAGGAGATTGCCGACTATGGATTGATATTTGCGGTCATATTCCAGCAGATCGGATGCAACACCGACAAATGACTCCTGACCGCTCAACAGAGACAATTGTGAGGAAGGGATCGATTTTTCTTTGATGACATTCATTGGAAGAAATGTCGCTCTGCCATATTGATTTTTCTTCAAGTAGGAAATAGCTTCCCGGCCGTGTGACTCACTTTCAACGACCACATGCTGCATAGCGGCACCTAACGCTGTTTCCATGGCCTTCTCATATTGTTTAGGAACCGAAATCAGCTCTGCTACAGCTCCTTCCACTCCACTGAGAATACCGTTCCTTGCTTTCAGTACTTCCTTTACACCCTGAAAGAAGCCTGAGTAGTCATCTTCCATCTCTTCAAGCATTTCTTTCCGGGACTTTGCTTGCTGAAGGAATTGATAGGCTTGGTAAAGAGTCGTTTCAAGTTTTTGATACTTGGTCTTCATCGATTCAAGGTTGTTTTTTTCTTTTCTGAACAAAGTCACCTGTGCATCTATGGACTCTTTTATTTCTTGCAGCCTTATTTCTGTTTCCCTTTGTGCTTGCTGGATTTCCTCCCGCTGTCCAAGAAATTTCTCATTATCTTCATCCAGCCTTCTGCTCCGGCCGGATTGCTGATCTAGTTGATTTTGCAAATATTGCATCTCGTTTTTTGCAGCGGCCTGGCGATTCAGCTTTTCAATGTAATCCCCTTTAAGGGTTTCAATCATTGTTTCAATATCATCATTGAAATGCTCATAGCGCTCTTGCTTTTCTGAAAATAGTGCTTTAAGTTTTTCTGTCTCACCTTTAATTGCAGTATATTCTTTTTCTGTTTCCTGCTTTTCCTTGAAGAGTTTTTCAACTCGCTTCTTAGCCTCTTCAATATTTTTTTCAAGCTGTTCACGATTGTTGGAGGCGTTCTTCTTTCTTTCCTGAAGAACCTGCTTCCTTCCTTGAAGTTTTTCAAGTTCCTCACTTGCAGCAAGGAGAACCTCCTGCAGCCCCGAAATGGACTCATCAAGGGCCGCAGCATTATCCCGGAGCTTTTCAAGATGCGCTTCTCTCTTTTGAATTTCAGAGGATAACCTTATTTCATCTTCACCGTGCATTTCAAATGAACGGCTTAAATCCTGCCATTGAGTGTGAAGGTCCTCAATTTCGCAGACCGTCACCCCGACCTCCACTTTTTCCAGTTCTTCTTTTTTCTCAAGATAATCCCTTGCCATAGAGGCTTGTATCTTTAGGGGCTCTACCTGACCTTCAAGTTCGGATATGATATCATTCACCCGGTTAAGGTTTTCCTGAGTTTCATGAAGCTTGGCTTCTGCCTTCTTTTTTCTGTTTTTATACTTAAGGACACCGGCAGCATCTTCAAAGATGGTGCGCCGCTCTTCAGGTTTGCTGTTCAAAATTTCTTCGACTTTCCCCTGGCTTATGATGGAGAAAGCTTCTTTACCCAGACCGGAATCCATAAACAGTTCAATAATATCTTTCAGTCGGCAAGGCTGCTTATTTAAAAGATACTCACTGTCTCCAGACCTGAAGACTCTCCGTGTTACACTCACTTCGCTGTATTCTATCGGCAGGGCACCGTCACTATTATCCAATGTCAGTGTTACCTCAGCGAAATTCAATGGTTTCCTGGAATCACTTCCTGCAAAGATGACATCCTCCATCTTCGCACCTCGCAAAGATTTGGCTGATTGTTCACCAAGAACCCAGCGAATGGCATCGATGATATTGCTTTTTCCGCTTCCATTAGGGCCGACTACTGCTGTTACGCCGGGAACAAAATCCACAGAAATTCTCTCTGCAAACGATTTGAATCCTATGACATCTAGTTGTTTGAGGAACATAGTCTTCCCCCTTAATTTTCTTCAAGCTTATTTTTAAGTTTTTCCAGCGCCATTTGTGCAGCATGCTGTTCAGCTTCTTTTTTCGATCTTCCGGTACCGATACCAAGTTCTTCTCCATTCAGGCAGACCCTGGAAACGAACTCCCGGTTATGGGCAGGGCCTTTTTCTTGAAGAATACCGTATTCGATGACGCCGGCACTATCCCTTTGCACTAACTCCTGAAGCTGGCTTTTAAAATCCATCACATGAGAAAAAGCACCGGAATTAATCTTTGGATAGACATTCTTCTCTAAGATTGCAAGAACGGGCTCGAGTCCCTGATCCAGATAGAGTGCGCCGATAAATGCTTCGAAAACATCGGCTAAAAGGGCAGGACGTTCCCTTCCACCTGTCAGTTCTTCCCCTTTACCAAGAAGGACGAGTTCACCGAATTTCAAGTCATTGGCAAAAGTGACCAGTGACGGCTCACAAACAATCGCTGCTCGCAATTTTGTTAATTCCCCTTCACTCATGGTAGGGTATTTTTTATATAAAAATTGCGATACAGTCAATTCCAAGACTGCATCACCAAGAAATTCGAGACGTTCATTGTCTTCATATGGTTTTTTCCGATGCTCATTCACATAGGATGAATGAGTAAAAGCCTGTCTAAGCAGTTTTTCATTATTAAATTTTATGTTATGTTCCTTTTGAAACTCTTTGAATTTTTCATCAATGATTTGCATTGATTGTTTATCTCTGTTTCTTACCTGTTTCCGCATTGGGCCTCCACCTTGCTTTTATTGTTTACTATTTTTTTGTAAAGGTCTTTTCACATGCATTGTGCCTTTAAACAAGAATGTTTGCTTAAGAAAAGCCTTAATTCACGAAATTTTTTACATACTACTCAAGTTTATGATAAAACGGGCGAAATCGCAAAGTTTGTTTGAATATATAATCGTGTTACATAATGTTTATTGTTATAAAAATAAGAGGTTGTTCTTGAAGAGGCAGACACCTGGACAAAAGGGAAAACTAACAGCGCTTTGCAGCTTACCCTAATCCAGACATTCTGTGCCATAACTCTTCAAAAACAGCCTCTAAAAAGGAACAAGCGCTCCGCCATAAAGCGGAGCACCATCAAAACATCGATTAGCCTTTGTTATTTATGTAGTTCACAGCGTCACCGACTGTTGCGATTTTTTCTGCATCATCATCAGAAATTTCCATATCGAACTCATCTTCAAGTTCCATTACCAATTCAACCACATCTAGTGAATCAGCTCCTAAGTCTTCTTTGAAAGAAGCTTCAAGAGTTACCTGAGATTCGTCAACACCAAGGCGGTCAACGATAATTTTTGTTACACGATCTAGTACTTCTGCCATTCTTGTCACCTCCCCTCAAGTTATTATAGTAGATTTTAATGAATAATCAAGAACCGTATATTGATTTTCCGTTCTTGTAATGAAAATGTATTAATAAAATTGAACGTTTTTAATCAGAAGCTCTTTCCCTTTAATAAGGGGTTATGGATTTCCGCTCCAAGTGCGTGACTCCGCGGGGCGGGCGGTGAATTAAAAAGCGTAAGCGGCCGTTCAGCGACGTACAGATTTTAGTGCTATCGCATGAGATAAAGGAATCACGAAGAGCGATAGTGATTCGATGATGACTTATCACAAGGAGAGAGACCGAAATCTGCTAGTCGCTGGCCGCTGGAACTAGATGAGCCTCCTCGGTAGGGAGGGTCCGTTCCGGTGGGTACGGACCCCGCGGGTTACGTTCCAGTGGGTACGTAACCTTGGTTTACGTTCCAGTGGGTACGTAAACTAGGTCTCACCTGTCATCAAAAGTGGAAGCGCCTTGGTCAGCCCCGACAGGCAAATGTTCCAGAGAGAATAAAAGGCGATCTCTCCTTTTAATCTCTCCGGGTTATTTGACCCCGAGGGGCTGGGTTACGTTCCAGTGGGTACGTAACCTCGGGCGCTGAAACTAGACGTCCCGCTAATCCCGCAGGAGGTCACGCACCTTCCGCTTCAATCAACCGGTGTTTCTATATTGATTGGAAATTTGAATGCTCAGGTTCCAGAGTATCCAATTCCAAAAAGAAATAGGAGCAAAAAATGCTGATTTTATGAATGGTTACCATTGCGCATTCCGATCTGGATTTAACATCATTCACGACCTAAGCCCTATTTAGAGTAAAGTGGTTTCCTCTACAATCATAAAATTCTAAGAGAACGTGGTATTACTAAAGATTAATTAACCACTGCTTTTGTAACAGCCGGTTAATAGCAATTACATTACCATTCCGCCGTCAACGTGAAGGGTTTGTCCCGTCATATAGGAAGAATCCTCTGATGCAAGGAAGCTGACCACTCGCGCGATATCTTTGGCTTCACCGAAACGACTGAGAGGTATTCCTTTAAGCATTTCAGTCTTGACTTCTTCACTGAGCTCGTCCGTCATGTCAGTCGAGATGAATCCCGGTGCGACTGCGTTGACAGTAATTCCTCTTGCCGCAAGCTCTCTGGCAGATGTTTTCGTCAATCCGATCACACCTGACTTTGCCGCAACGTAATTTGCCTGCCCAGGGTTGCCGCTCACACCAACAATCGATGAAATATTAATGATTCTTCCGCTTCGCTGTTTCATCATTTGGCGGCTGACTGCCTTTGTACAGAGAAACACACCTTTTAAGTTTGTATCAATAACCTCATCCCATTCATTTTCCTTCATCCTCATCAAAAGGTTGTCCCTTGTGATTCCAGCATTATTAACAAGGATATCGAGTGAACCAAAACGGGAAATGGTTTCCTTTACCATAGATTGTACAGATTCCCCATCTGCCACATTGCACTGAATGGCAAACGCTTCTCTTCCCATGGCCTTGATTTCTTCAGTCACTTCATTGGCTTTCGCTTCACTGCCTGCATAGTTTACCGCAACATTGGCCCCCTGGCGTGCAAGCTCAAGCGCAATCTCTCTTCCAATCCCGCGTGAGGCACCGGTAACTAAAGCTGTTTTTCCTTCGAGATTCATTGTGCAGCCTCCTTTAGCTTCTCTACTGTTTCTCTAAAGCTTTCTTCATCATTTATCGAGAATGTATTTACCCTGCGATTTACTTTTTTGATAAGCCCTGAAAGAACTTTTCCCGGGCCGATTTCGACGAATGTATCCACTCCGGCATCCAGAAGCTTAACCACCGTATCTTCCCAAAGGACAGGAGAGTATAGCTGCTGAATCAATCGTTCTTTAATTTCAGTGGAACTTGTCATTGGCTCGGCATTCACGTTTGCAATGACTGGAATTTCTGCATCCTTGATCGAAATTTCATCCAATACCCCCGAAAACTTCTCTGCAGCAGGCTTCATCAAAGAAGAGTGGAACGGTCCGCTCACTTGCAACGGAAGCACACGCTTTGCTCCCTCCTCTTTAGCAAGGTCAGAAGCCAATTCTACACCGCGGAAAGAGCCGGAAATCACGATTTGTCCCGGGCAGTTTAAGTTGGCAAGGCCAACATGGTTGCCTTCAGCGGAAATTCTCTCCGTGATTTCAGAAAGTTTATCGCGATCCATTCCTAAGACAGCCGCCATCGTCCCTTCTCCTGCTGGAACTGCTTCTTCCATATATTCTCCTCGCTTACGCACAGCGTATACTCCATCTTCAAAGGAAATGGCACCTGCCGCAACAAGAGCCGAATATTCCCCAAGACTGTGCCCAGCCGTATAATCCGGCTTAATCCCCTCTTCCTCAAGCAGTTGAAGGAACGCAATGCTGGTCGTTAATAAAGCAGGCTGAGCGTTTTCCGTTAATGTCAGCTTATCTTGAGGGCCCTCAAAAATCATGTTAGAAAGATTGATTCCGAGCCGCTGATCTGCACTCTTAAAGTACTCTTCCACCTGCGGGAATTTATCTGCCAGGTCTTTCCCCATGCCAGCTTTCTGTGACCCTTGGCCGGGAAATATAAATGCTATTTTACCCATAGTGTCCTGCTCCCCTTTCATTCACTCTCTTGTTTCGTTATAGCTTCGCTTATTGTCTCAGATACAGAGTGGCTGACCATCTGTCTAGCCTGCCGGATTGCATTGAATAGTGCATTTGAATTAGAGGATCCATGAGCTTTAATTACAGGCGCATTCAAACCGAATAAACCCGCACCTCCATACTCAGTATAATCAAGCATGTCTTTCATCTCTTTCAAGTCACTTTTTACAAGTCCTGCAGCAATTTTATTCTTCAAGGAAGATGTAAGGGTTGTTTTAAGCATTGAGAAAATCGATAATGCCGTTCCTTCAATAGTCTTCAACACCATATTACCTGTGAACCCATCTGTCACGACAACATCTGCCGCACCATCAAGCAGGTCCCGCGACTCCACGTTTCCAATAAAATTGACCGGGGCATCCTGCAGCAAGGAAAATGCTGCTTTCGTCAGTTCATTTCCCTTCTTTTCTTCCGTACCGATATTCAACAGGCCCACTCTTGGGTTAGCTATGCCCCGTACTTTCTCAGCATAAATACTTCCCATGACGGCATATTGCAAAAGATGTTCAGGCTTGGCATCTACATTTGCACCTAAATCAAGCATTAAAAATCCTTTTCCATCCAGTGTCGGCAGTGTTGGTGCAAGGGCTGGCCGTTCTATGCCCTTGATCCTTCCGACTATAAATAATCCTGCTGTCATAAGAGCACCGGTATTCCCTGCAGAAATGCAGGCATCCGCCTTACCATCAGCCACCGCCTGGGCCATCAGCACCATGGAAGCCGTTTTCTTCCTTCTGACCGCTCTCACAGGCTCGTCAGTTCCCAAAATTACTTCAGAGGTATGAACGACTTCAATTCTTTCATGAGGACCAATCACTGCGTTTATTTTTTCTTCATCGCCAAATAAAATGATTTCAACATCCTGAAATTCATCTACAGCCCTCTTAGCACCAAGCACAATCTCATTAGGAGCATTGTCTCCGCCCATTGCATCTATGGCTATTTTCATTATCCATCACCCTTTTCAGCATCGTTTGAGCGATACATTTCAAATTCGCCGGCAAATACTTTTTCACCGCCGACATAGCTATCGACTTCCACAATCGTACGTTCTTTATGTATATCTATCACCTTGGCCTTGGCTATGACCCGTTCACCCTCTTTGACAGGACGAGTAAATCGGATTTGAGATTTCGCCGTCAACGCCAGCTCATCGTTGATTACAGCCACTGCCAGTGAGTTTGCCTGGGCAAACAAATGATGGCCTCGCGCAATCCGGTTTCGCTTAAAGACATGTTCGCCTTTTACATCGAAAATTGAAATCGCATTCCGGTCAAGCTCGATATCAATGATTTCACCTATAACTTCATCTATCGGCAGGGATTTCACTTCATCATCAAAAGTTTTTTCGGCGACATGCTTGATTCTTTCCCTCAACTCAGGAATTGAGAGTTCCATGCGGTCCAGCCTGATCGTTTGGACACTGACCCCAAACCGTTCAGCAAGTTCCTCATCTGTAATGAAGGGATTTTCTTTTATTGTATCCGACAAATGTATTTGCCGCTGTTTTTTTGTTGGTCTCATTCTATACACCATCCGCTACTAGTACTAGGTACTAATAGTAGTATATAATTAAAAAAATCAGATTGCAAGCAGATGCAATCTGATTTTAATCCAATTTTTCACCTTGCAGAACACCTGATTCCTCCAGAAATTTCCTTAATCCTGCATATTCGGCTGCACCCCAGAATTCCTCGCTCTGAATCAGGCCTTGAGCATCGTTCCTGGCCACTTCAAGCGCCCTGTAATCATGAATCATATCAGCCACCTTAAACTCAGGTAGTCCACTTTGCTTCTTGCCGAAAAAGTCTCCCGGCCCCCTCAACTCCAGGTCTTTCTCACTCAATTCAAATCCATCATTGGTTTCAGTCATGATGCGCATCCGCTCTTTCCCGACGTCCGTTTTCGGATCGGCTAAAAGGATGCAATAGGATTGATCGCTCCCTCTGCCTACTCGCCCCCTTAACTGGTGAAGCTGAGAAAGCCCGAATCTTTCTGCGTCATAAATGACCATCATCGTTGCATTTGGCACATTCACCCCTACTTCCACCACGGTGGTCGATACAAGGACTTGGATTTCATTCCTGCTGAATGCTTTCATGACTTCATCCTTTTCATCGGAATGAAGCCTCCCATGCATGAGACCGACATTGTATCTGTCCTGAAAATAAAATTCCAATTGCGCATGAACATCTATTGCATTTTGTACATCAAGCTTATCCGATTCCTCTATTAACGGGCAAATAACGTATGCCTGCCTGCCTTGAGAGAGTTCTTTTTCCATAAAGTCAAGCACCCGTTCAAGCTTATCCTGTTTCGCCCAATAGGTTTCGATTATTTTTCTGCCTGCTGGCATTTCATCAATGATCGAGACATCCATTTCCCCAAACACGGTGATTGCGAGTGTCCGGGGTATGGGAGTTGCCGTCATGAAGAGGACATCCGGACTTTCACCTTTTTCACGGAGGACTCTTCGCTGCTGCACACCGAAACGATGCTGTTCATCTGTAATGACCATGCCAAGGTTCTTAAAATTCACCTCATCCTGTATGAGGGCGTGAGTTCCAATCAGGACATCAATCTCCCCGTCTGCCAGCTTTTGAAGCAGCAGCTTTCTCCGTTTTCCTTTTACTGAACTTGTTAACAGTGCTGTATTCAGTCCAGCAGGAGCAAGAAGTTCACTCAGTGACTCAGCATGCTGTTCTGCAAGAATTTCAGTAGGGACCATCAACGCCCCCTGATATCCGGCCGTAATACTGGAAAACAAAGCGATTGCCGCAACCACCGTTTTACCGGATCCAACATCTCCCTGAAGAAGCCTGTTCATGCGGTAGGGCGACTTCATATCAGCAGAAATTTCGTTGACTACCCTTTTTTGGGCACCGGTCAGTGGAAACGGAAGGCTGTTGATGAATTCTTTCACCTTTTGTAGATCATAATTCTGCGAAATCCCCTTGGAGTGTTCCCTCTCAAATTTTCGCAGCGCCTGCATCTTCAGCTGAAATAAAAGGAACTCTTCATACACCATTCTTCGCCTCGCATGTTTCAGACTATTTGGGTCTGACGGGAAGTGAAGGTTAAAAAGGGCTTCCTTCCGGTTGAGAAGTTTATATTGTGTCCGTAATGCTTCGGGAATGGGTTCTTGAATTTCATTCCCATAGTGATCAAAAGCCGCTCTGATATATTTGCGTAGGGACTGATTTTTAATAGAACCTTTCAGGGAGTATACAGGCTCAAAATCCCCTTTGGCTGTATGAGGACCTAGAGAATATTGCTGTACCGTGATGATCTGCCGGTTTTTATCCCACTTGCCGGTAACCGTAATGGTATCCTGCAGATTCAGTTTCTTTTTCAAATACGGCTGATTAAAAAAAGTGGCCTGAATAAGGTAGCCGCCTGCCAGCAGGCGAACATTGAGGCGCGACTTCTTTTTACCGTAGAACATCAGCGAAGGGGCAGAATGAATTTTCCCTTCAACTGTTACCCGTTCCTCATTTTCTGCTTCTGCTAAATCCTTGAGACGATAGTCTTCATATCTGTATGGAACATATTCGATCAAATCACCGACTGATTGAACATTCATTGAAGCAAGCTGCAAAGCAGTCTCGTCACCGATCCCTTTAATATCTGTTACGGGTATTAAAAATAAATCACTCACCTTTATTCAATGACACTCCGAAGATCTTAGCCTCCAGCTCACGTCCTGTCGGTGTGGCTGCCAGCCCGCCTTGCGCTGTCTCCCTTAACGCCACCGGCATTGTCTGACCGATCTTATACATTGCATCGATCACTTCATCGCATGGTATGCGGCTTGTTATGCCAGCAAGCGCCATATCTGCGGCAACCATTGCATTGGCTGCTCCCATTGCATTCCTTTTCACACAAGGAACTTCAACAAGTCCTGCTACAGGATCACAAACAAGTCCCAGCATATTTTTCAGTGTGATGGCCATCGCTTCCGCACTTTGGCTTGGCGTACCCCCTGCAATCTCAACAATCGCTGCTGCAGCCATTCCTGCTGCGGAACCCACTTCTGCCTGACATCCACCGGCCGCACCTGAAATAGATGCATTATTTGCCACTACAAACCCAAATGCACCTGAAACAAACAAGAACCGAACCATTTCTTCTCTAGTCGGATTAAGCTTTTCCTTTACAGCAAACAGTGTGCCCGGCACTACCCCTGCTGATCCTGCTGTAGGTGTGGCACAAATCGTTCCCATGGCAGCATTCACTTCGTTTGTGGCCACTGCCTTACTGACAGCATCCAGTAAGAATTGTCCGGAAAGGTAATTCCCCTTCTCAATATATTTCTGAAGAAGGACAGCATCTCCGCCAGTCAACCCTGAATGAGATTTCACTCCCTGGAGTCCTTTTTCAACCGCTTCCTCCATGACAACAAGGTTTCTCTCCATTTGAGCGAAGACTTCATCCCATGTTTTGTTTTTATATTCCATTTCTTGTTCAATCATTATATCTGATATCTTCTTATTGCTGCTTTCTGCAAGTTCGATTAATTCTGCTACATTGCGAAACATATTGATGCTCCCTTCCGAATAAGTGTGAAAGCGCTGTCACGTTTTAAGTGATTAATCAGCAATCATGGTCACCTGGGTGACATTTGATAGTGCTTTTAATTCCTCTATCACTTTATCTTCAATATTATTTTGATCAATTTCTATCGTCATGAGTGCCATTTTTCCTACTTCTTTTCTGGATACGTCCATATGACCGATGTTGATCTCATGTTTGGCAAGCACTTGTGAAACTGCTGCGATAGCACCGAAACGGTCCTCGTGAACGACAAGTATTGCCGGATGATGCCCTGAAAGCTTCAGTTCAAAACCATTGAGTTCCGTGACTTCAATCTTCCCGCCGCCAATTGAAATTCCTACTAGTTCCATTTCACTTTTATCATCCCCAAGGCGAATCCTGGCCGTATTAGGATGGTCTGTCACTGCATCTTCTTCACGGAATTTGATCTTGATTCCTTTTTCTTTCGCAATCTTTAATGAATCTCTTATTCTCTCATCGAATGTATCATAATCCATCAGGCCGCCGACAATAGCCACGTCGGTACCATGTCCTTTATAGGTCTTCGCAAACGATCCATAGAATGAGATTTCAGCCCATTCAGGATCCCGCCCAAAAAGGTTCCTCGCAACCCGCCCAATTCTGGCCGCCCCTGCAGTATGTGAACTTGAAGGACCAATCATGATAGGTCCGATGATATCAAACACACTTTTATATTTCATTGCCTTCTCCCCTTCCCCATTGCATCTATAACATCATTCATTTCACAAATTGTCTTTAAGACTGTCTACTACCTATAATAACATGACTTTTATTTCCTTACATCTGTAAGCGCCAAGGCAGAAAAAACTTTCTATACATAAGGAAATAGAAGGGGAATCCCCTTCTATTATTGATGTCATTATTCTATTGAGAAAATGAAGGAATACAGAGGCTGCTTACCGTTATGGACCTCTACTTCCACATCTTCATATTGTTCTTCAACAAACTCTGTCAAGGCGTTAACATCTTCTTCAGATGCTTCTTCACCATATAGAATTGTAAGGATTTCAGCATCTTCATCAAGCATTTCATTCAGGAGGTCCTTAGCTGTTTCCAGGCGTTCTTTTCCTGTTACAACGATTTTCCCTTCAGAAATCCCCATGAAATCATCCTTCTGGATGCTAAGTCCGTCTATGCTTGTATCCCTAACAGCGAATGTGACTTGTCCGGTTTTTACATAGCTTGAGGCATCCGTCATGGACTGCTGGTTGTCTTCGGTGCTTACGGATGGATTGAATGCAAGCAGAGCAGCCATTCCCTGAGGTACCGTCTTGGTCGGTACAACTACGACATCACCCGATATGACTTCTGCTGCCTGGTTAGCTGCCATGATGATGTTTTTGTTATTCGGCAGGATGATGACCTTTTCTGCATTCACTTCTTCAACAGCTTTGACGATATCTTCCGTGCTTGGATTCATCGTTTGTCCGCCTTCGATTACATAGGTCGCACCAATACTGCGGAACAATTCCGCAATTCCTTCACCCATTGATACCGTAACGATGCCGTACTCTTTCTTTTCCTTAGGCTTGTCGGCTTTTGGGGTTTCAGCGTTCAGCTGATGAGAAGTTTCATTCATGATAGTCCTGTGCTGCTGGCGCATATTTTCAATCTTAAGGTTGATCAGGCTGCCATATTTCTGTCCGTAGCTTAAGACTTCACCCGGCTGCTCTGAATGAATATGTACCTTTGCAAGTTCATCATCACTAATGACCAGTAATGAATCACCGAATGCACTTAGATCATTTCGGAAAGCTTCTTCAGAAAAAGCTTCTTTGTCTTCTTCAAAACGAACCATGAACTCAGTACAATATCCGAACTCGATATCTTCTGTATTCATAAATCCCTGAACGTTTTTATGGTGTTCTGCACTTACAAGTTCATCCATTGAAGGAAGGGAAGTATGTTCAGACACCTGTTCTCCCTTGAGTTCTGCCAGGAATCCTTCATAAACAAGCAGTAATCCTTGACCACCGCTGTCAACTACTCCAACTTCCTTTAAAACAGGCAATAGGTCAGGTGTTCTGTTAAGGGATGCTCTCGCCTCTTTTACGATTTGTTCCATCAAAGCAACGATGTCATCTTCATTTTCAGCTGTGCTTACCGCTTTTTTGGCAGCATCTTTTGCCACTGTCAGGATCGTTCCTTCAACAGGTTTCATTACAGCCTTATAAGCCGTTTCTACGCCTGTTTGCATTGCCGCGGCAAATTCTTTACTGTTCAAAGCAGGTTTGTTTTCAATCGCTTTGCCAAATCCTCTGAACAACTGGGATAGAATTACACCAGAGTTCCCTCTTGCTCCCATTAACAGGCCTTTTGATAAGGCACCTGCCACTTTTCCGATATTCTCTTGAACATTATTTTGAACTTCCTTGGCTCCGGAAGTCATGGATAAGTTCATATTTGTTCCAGTATCACCATCAGGAACCGGAAATACGTTTAAAGCGTCCACCATCTTTGCGTTGGCAGCCAAATTATTGGCACCCTGAATGACCATTTCCGCAAAACGCTTTCCTTCCAAAGATGTAATTGACACAAATCTTCCTCCTCACTACGGGTTCGTTACTCGAACACCCTGAACAAAAATATTTACTGAATCGACCGCCAAGCCGACGGTTTTGTTAAGAGTATACTTGACCTTTGACTGTACATTGTGAGCGATTTCAGAGATTTTTGTCCCATAACTCACCATGATATACATATCAATATGTACTTCTTCCTCTTCCTGGCGAACGATTACACCCCGAGTGAAGTTCTCTTTGCGCAAAATATCAGTTAAACCGTCTTTAATTTGATTTTTAGAAGCCATTCCGACAATCCCATAACAATCAACAGCAGCTCCGCCTGCGATCATTGCAATGACATCATTAGTTATATCAATTTGCCCGAACTTCGTTTTCATTTCGATGGACATGATTGTTCCCCCTTCTTATACATGCTTGGCTAAAAACATTTTACTATAACAATGCTATTTTTAAAAGCTAAAGTGATGTCAAAGGACTTTTTTAAGTATTATAAACTTTATTTTTCAACCTAAACCTGGTAACTATTATTAATAGTATAAGCCCTTCCTTTCAGGTGATTATACATGATTATAGAAACTTTTATTGCTGCATTCGTTAATAAAAGATTTTTGCAGAAGCGCCTACCCCTCATGTCACTTTAGAGAAATTATCAATTCAAAATAAAGATTTCCTGCGTTTCCTTCAGCGCTTGTAGAGTCGATCAAGCCTGCTCCACACTTCTTTGTCCAGCTGCAGCCGCTAGACCCTCGGGTCACTGGAAAATAACCGTGAAATCCAAGTTCAGGATTTCTCTGTTATTTCCCCAATGCCTGTCGGGCCTGAGCAAGCGCCTTCCGCTTTTCTATTGTCCGGTTGCGCCGGCTGACTCCTCGAGTCGCTTCGAAAAAACTCAAAAATCCAAGTTCGGGATTTTTGGAGTTTTTCCTCCAGCGCTTGTCGGAGTCGATCAAGCCGGCTCCACACTTCTATCCGTCAAGTATTTTTTCTTGATATCTTTTTGTAGAAGTGTTGCATTGTTTTAGGTTGTATGATAAATTATTAAAGTATCTTTTATGACTATGTTGAAATGTGAAACAACTGATATTGTTTCAGCTTCTTTTAAGAGGAGGGAATACCATGCCAAAAAAATGCGCAGTAACTGGCCGTAAAGCTCGTTCGGGCAACGCTCGCTCCCACGCAATGAACGCTAACAAGCGTACATGGGGCGCTAACTTACAAAAAGTTCGCATTCTTGTAGATGGAAAACCAAAACGTGTTTGGGTTTCTGCAAGAGCTTTGAAATCTGGTAAAGTTGAACGTGTATAATGTTCATTAAAGAGACATCCTGATGAGGGGTGTCTCTTTTTTTATTTCTCGGACTATTTTGAGTGTTACAATAGAGGCTATTTTCGTACATCATTCTACCATCCGCTCTGTTTGATGCTCTAATAAAGGCTCTTTTCGTACATCATTCCACCATCCGCTCAATTTGATGTCCTAATAAAAGCTCTTTTCATACATCATTTTCTCCATCGTCTCTTTTTGATGTCCTAATAAAAGCTCTTTTCATACATCATTTTCTCCATCGTCTCTTTTTGATGTCCTAATAGAGGCTCTTTTCATACATCATTTTCTCCGTCCACGATTAAGTCCATATAATTGTGTAAAAAGAAAGAGTCATTTTCTTCTTTCTTGTCAACAATGTTTTCAACCACGATAAACATTGAAAGAAGGAATGAAAATGACTCAAATACAGTTTAGCCTAGATCTGGATATTTTAAAAGATTCTGTTATGGAATCTAATCTTGATACTATAGTGAAATCTTCAATTGTATTAGTGTTAAACAACGTCATGGAAAAAGAACGAGATGAATACTTACAAGTCAGCGCTTATGAACGTTCTTCCGAACGCAGAGATTATCGAAATGGATATTATGAGCGTGAGCTCCTAATTGGAATTGGAAAGCTTAAATTACGAGTGCCACGTACACGAGAAGGTGCTTTCTCTACTTCTATGTTTGAAAAATTCACCCGTGTCGATCAAGCGCTCACACTCTCTATGCTTGAAATGGTGATAAACGGTGTATCTACTCGCAAGGTTACGAACATTGTTGAACAGCTTTGCGGAGAGGGTGTATCGAAATCCTTTGTTTCTTCACTAACAGAAAAGCTTGATCCCATTGTGAATAAGTGGGCGACACGGCCTCTTAACGTTCAATACTTCCCTTATCTTTACGCTGATGCCACATATATTAAAGTTCGTGAACACAATAAGGTAGTCTCCAAAGCAGTTTACATTATGACAGCCATGAATGAAAATAAGAAGCGTGAGGTTATTGGTTTGAAAGTCGATCATGTAGAAAGCTTTGAAGCTTGGCAGGGCTTTTTCCAGGAGTTGAAGTCTCGGGGGTTACAATCCCCAAAATTGGTGATATCTGATGCCCATTCGGGCTTGAAGAAGGCAATTGAACGTGAATTCATTGGAACTGCTTGGCAGCGCTGTACCGTGCATTTCAAAAGAAATATTAATGACCACATACCTAAAAAAGGCAAGAGACAAGTAATCAATGGGCTAAGGAAAATCTATCATTCGATTTCCAGTGAAGAAGCGCGAGCTTCTAAAGAAGAATTTATCAAAAAGTATTCAGATAATCCTAAATTAGAAAAGGCTATAGAAATCTTGGATGAAGGGTTTGAAGACTCTATACAATATCTTAATGAGCCTGACAAATACCATCTAAATATTGCAAGTACAAATTCAATCGAACGCCTCAATCAAGAAATAAAGAGAAGGGTAAGAGTAATAAGGATCTTTCCGCATACTCAATCAGCCTTCCGCCTAATAGGGGCCCTCTTGATGGAGAATGAAAACCTTCAGTTAAATAAAAGAAAAAGATGAGGCTAGCAGCAAAAGCGAACCGCGAAATTTTTTGACCGGAAAGGGGGTACCCCCTTTCCGGTCAAAAAATCAAAACCTATAAATCGTTGAAGCATTGTAGAACAATTTACACAATAATAAGGACTTGACTCCGTCCACTCTGTTTGATGTCCTAATAAAAGCTCTTTTCATACATCATTTTCTCCATCATCTCTTTTTGATGTCCTAATAAAAACTCTTTTCATACATCATTCCTCTACCCGCTCTGTTTGATGCTCTAATAAGGGCTCTTTCATACATCATTTTCTCCATCATCTCTTTTTGATGTCCTAATAAAGGCTCTTTTCATACATCATTCCTCTATCCGCTCTGTTTGATGCTCTAATAAAAGCTATTTTCATACACCATTCCTCTATCCGCTCTTTTTGATGCTCTAATAAAGGCTCTTTTCGTACATCATTCCACCATCCGCTCTTTTTGATGCTCTAATAAAAGCTATTTTCGTACATCATTCCACCATCCGCTCAATTTGATGCTCTAATAAAGGCTCTTTTCATACATCATTTTCTTCATCGTCTCTTTTTGATGTCCTAATAAAGGCTCTTTTCATACATCATTTTCTCCATCGTCTCTTTTTGATGTCCTAATAAAGGCTCTTTTCATACATCATTTTCTCCATCGTCTCTTTTTGATGTCCTTATAAAGGCTCTTTTCATACATCATTTTCTCCGTCCACTCTGTTTGATGTACCAATAATATCCCTGCACCATTTTCTTTTCAAAAGAGCTTTCCAGAATGAATTCTATTTTTAAAGCGTTCAAGGTGGACTTACTACCTTGTTTTAACTCAAATAAAAACACCCCAGATATCAGGGTGTTCAGGTCTGTCATTATTCTTTTTTAAATGTCCCCAACATTGCTTTCACCAGTCCACCCAAAAATTTAGGCAGCTTAATCGTATAAAATTTCATTAACAGTCCCTCCCCGTCAATCTAAAACCTGCTGTCTCGCTTGAATCGGTTATAGTATATTCAAACGATGAATTTAAGTACGCATTACAAATTTAAAAGTGCCTAATCATGACTTCTTATCACCATTAATATGCCGTTAGTGAAGGAAAAAGTACCAGATGACTGAATAAGTTCGTTACTTATACATAGTGTGGATCCCATTGAAATATTCCTGTTTTGAAGGGGGTACTTGAATCCTGTAAGTGTCAGCGCCTCCACTTCAGTGGTCAGCGGCAGGAATGATACATACTTACTCTCACTGTTTTCTTTAAGAGTATATTCACCCGGTGGAACAATTTGAACAAGATTTTGTATGTCGATGATTTCAATCTCAATTGAGGGGTGAAGGTTTTCTTTTTTCCCGAGTAATTGGATATTGGCCAAGAAGTGATCTATTCTTCCTCCGGTGGCCCCGAATACCCTGATCTTCTCCGGAGATTTTTTCATGGCCCAGTTCAATGCCAGTTCCATATCCGTTTCATCCTTTTCAGGCAGATACCGGTTGATTTCTTCTACCTTTTCTTCAATCAATTGCCATTCTTCCTCAGTGACCGAATCAAAATCACCAAAGGCCATATCTGGTTTGATTCCATGATGAAGCAAACGGAACACGCCATGGTCGACCCCTACCCAGATATTTGTTTCATTTTTGTATTGATGAAGGTCAGGTATGAATTCTTCCGGTCCTCCGCCTAAAATGTTGATTTTCATAGACACACCTCTTTCTTTGAGTGTATTTCCATAGGAAAAATTAATATTAATCTCTTTCTCCCAACCGTCAAGTATTACTAATCATATAACCCCTTGCCATACATATTCAATCCGAAATGAAACATATTGCCGCTTGAGGGCTTAGGGGGGCTTTTATGCCGCTCCGTTTCAATATTAATGATAGTTGAAACAGCCTAAAAAAAGACCGATATAGAGACGAATCTTCCATACCGGTCCGTGGTTCCTTTATTTTTCAGCAGCTTCACGTATGGCAGCGATCGCCTGTCCGCGGTCTTCTTTATTATAGATGGCAGAACCTGCTACAAATACGTTTGCTCCCGCATCCGCACAAACCTTAACTGTCTCAGCTGTAATGCCGCCATCTACTTCAATCTCCAATGAAGGATTGAATTGCTGGGCAAGCTCATGAACTTCACGAATCTTAGGCACTACTGACTGAATAAAGCTTTGACCGCCAAATCCAGGGTTCACCGTCATCAAAAGGACCATATCGAGGTCTTCAATGACATGCTTGATCATGTCCACAGGTGTGCCTGGATTTAATACAGCCCCCGCTTTAATTCCCCGGGATTTGATAAGTTGAATCGTCCGGTGAAGGTGCGGAGTGGCTTCTGCATGCACGGTGATATAATCCGATCCCGCTTCTGCAAAAGCCTCAATGTATTGATCAGGATTTTCAATCATCAAGTGTACATCCAACGGCAGGTCTGTAACGGGCCTGATTGCCTTTACAATCATCGGGCCTAACGTAATATTCGGAACAAAGTGACCATCCATGACATCGACATGGATATAATCTGCTCCTCCCGCCTCCACTTCCTTGATTTCATTTGCCAGGTTTGCAAAGTCTGCTGAAAGAATCGATGGTGCAATTTTAACCATTTCAATACCTCGGCTTTCTGTCTTTTATTTCATTATAGAATTGTTGATAATGTTCGTAGCGGAAATCAGGAATTTCTCCATCTTCCACTGCCTTTTTGACTGCACACTTTGGCTCATTGATATGAAAGCAGCCCCGAAACTTACACTCTTCAGACTTCTCCGCCATTTCAGGGAAACAGGAGGAGAGGCCTTCCAGTTCAAGCTCACTGAATTCCAATGAACTGAAGCCAGGCGTGTCGGCGACAAGTCCTCCTTGGTCCACCTCAATAAGCTCCACATGCCTTGTAGTATGCTTTCCTCTCCCCAGATGGGTCGAGATATCACTGGTTTTCAGCTCAAGCTCAGGACGAAGAGCATTAAGAAGGGAAGATTTCCCCACTCCCGATTGACCTGCAAAAACAGAAATCTTGCCTGCGAGATGAGGATTCAACGCAGACAGTCCTTCTTCTGTCTTTGAAGAAGTCATGACCACTTCGTACCCAAAGGACCGGTACTTTTCGACATAGTCATTGATCGCTTCCCTCTCGGTATCATTCACTAAGTCCATTTTCGTTACACAGATCAATGGTTCAATGTCTTTGCTTTCCACCAGAACCAGAAACCTGTCCAGTAAGGCTGTGCTGAAATCGGGCTCTACAGCTGAAAACACCAGAATGGCCTGATCAACATTGGCAATCGGAGGTCTCACTAATTCATTTTTCCTCTGGAAAACTTCAAGGATATAGCCCTCTTGCTCATTATCTGCCTGAAAACTGACATGGTCGCCAACTAGAGGAGTTATCTTATTCTTGCGAAAGACTCCTCTTCCCCGGCATTGGGTTATTTCATCATTGCTCAGGACGTAATAAAATCCGCTAAGTGCTTTTATGATTTTGCCTTCTGGCATAACTAGCCTCCTTGAGTGTTACTATTCTTCATTTTCTGGATAAGGGACAGGTCTATTCTCTACTACTTTTCCATCTACCACAACTTTAATTTGCCCTGTTTCCCCTTCCATGATTGTCAATTCAAATGTTTCCTTATAATCTTCTGATATCGCAAAAATCGCCTCGGCTTCATCTATATTACGATTTTGGTCTTCGATATAGATTTCCACATTCTGCGGTTTCCCTTCCTCTGACGGTTCATAAGAAATGGATATTTCCTCGGTCACTGTTCGTGGAGGCCGCGGTTCTTTTCCTTTGGACAGTACAACATCTACAGAATCCCCTTTTACCAGTTCAGCGCCTTCTTCTGGCTTATGGGAGATGACCATTCCTTCCGGTACTTCTTCAGAGAATTCTCTGTTTATGTTAATATTTATTCCCCGGTACTCTTCATAATCTCTAAGACTCTTTTCAGTGTAACCTTTTAGGTCGGTTAAGGTGAACGTTTCAAGTCCAGCACTTACAGTAAAAGTTACGACTGTTTCATCTGGTATTACTTCAGAGCCTTCAGGAGGATCCTGTTCTAGAATAGTTCCAGGTGGGAGTTCACTGTACCTTGAGTCTTTTTCAATTTTAGTAAAACCCAGCTCATTTAACTCATTTGCGGCATCTTCATATGCTTCTTCCATATAATCCTTCATCTTCACCCGCTTCTTGCCCGTGCTGACATACAAATCAATTTCACTGCCTTCTTTTACGGTTGCGCCAGCAGGGGGATTGGATTTGATCACATGGTTGGCGGGAACTTCCTCATTGGCCTGCTCAAGGTAATCTCCGATCAGAAAACCTTCCAGAGCCAGGATTTCCACTGCTTCCTCCTGGGATTTTCCAGTGACATCCGGAAGGACGACATCTTTAGGTCCGAGCATATCAGGAAGGACTGTTACAGCAAGTATTCCCATCAGCACCAGGAAGAAGAACAAACCAATGATAATCGCCGGCCATTTCTTCTTTTTGCCCGGCTTACCCGCACTTGCCTTATCATTTGGGATCGTGCCTGCTGGATCGGCTCCATTTTTATCATGAACAATCGTGTGTTCAA
Organism: Rossellomorea sedimentorum; assembly: GCF_046237645.1. Classification (GTDB taxonomy): domain Bacteria; phylum Bacillota; class Bacilli; order Bacillales; family Bacillaceae_B; genus Rossellomorea; species Rossellomorea sedimentorum. The sequence continues at coordinate 1,449,527 of NZ_CP143546.1, read as the reverse complement.
TATTGGAATAAGGGCGGTCATCTGTGATAACTGGAATGGCTTTGGTCGCATCCATATCTTCTTCAATGGCGAACTTTGGTTCATCCAGACGGCCAGGGTCAAGCGCTGTCCGGAGTTCCTCTTCTATTTCTTCCACTGTGTCGTAGCGTTGAAATGGATCTTTGGCAGTGGCTTTAAGCACGATATTTTCCACACTTTGCGGAATATCCTGATTCCACCTTCTAAGGGACGGGGTTTCAGACTGCAGATGTTTTAATGCAATGGATACAGCAGATTCTCCTGAAAATGGCAGCCGGCCGGACAACAGTTCGAACATGACGATGCCAAGAGAATAGATATCTGATTTCCTTGTTGCCATCCCCCCTCGTGCCTGCTCGGGAGAAAGGTAATGGACGGAACCAAGGACTGAATTTGTCTGTGTGATGGACGTAGCAGTTAAGGCCATGGCAATTCCAAAATCTGTGATTTTCACCGTTCCGTCATGATCGATCAATATATTCTGCGGTTTGATATCCCGGTGCACAATATGATTTTGATGAGCGTGAGAAATCGCAGAAGTCAGCTGCCGCATAATATCTATCGCTTTTTCTATGGATATTGGGGAGTGCTTCTGTATGTATTGTTTCAAAGTCATCCCGCTTACATATTCCATGACAATATAATAAATATCCTCTTCTTCACCTACATCATATATACTTACAATGTTGGGATGTGCCAGGCTTGTCGCTGATTGGGCTTCCCGCTGAAACCTTTTAATAAATTCTTCTTCATTGGCAAAATCAAGACGCAGCATTTTAATTGCTACTTCGCGGTCAAGGATCATATCCTTTGCAAGGTATACATTGGCCATACCTCCGCCGCCAATCATTTCGAGAATCTTGTATCTGCCGCTGATTCTTCTTCCATTCAGCATAAAACTCACCCGTTTTCGCTTTCAGGGGTATACTTTACGATTGCCAATGATATGTTATCTTCGCCGCCATTTTCATTTGCCAGCGAGATGAATTTTTGGCCTGCCTGATCAAGGTCTTCACTTGTTGATAAAATGTTTTTCATTTCTTCCTCTGAAACCTTATTTGACAAACCGTCTGAGCAAAGCAAGATGATATCTTCCTCTTCAAAGATGATGGTTTTTGTATCCATCTCCACGTTTTCCTCTGTGCCTAAAGCCCTCAGAAGCACATTCTTTCGCGGATGATGTTCTGCATCTTCTTTTGTGATTTGACCGCTTCGAACAAGTTCATTAACCAAAGAATGGTCCTCAGTCATTTGATTGAAGCCGCTATCGTTAAGGATATATCCCCTGCTGTCACCAATATTGACGATAGTGGCGAAATTTTCAGTGCATATAGCTGCGACAACCGTTGTCCCCATCCCTTCACACTCCATATTATCCTTGGAATGTTGATAGACAAACTTGTTGATTTTGTTAATTTTATCCTTCAGCCATTTTTCCGCCTGTTCGGCCGTCGTCATTTTTACTTCGTCTTTCCAAAGCTCTTCAAATTTATTGATCGTCATTGAACTGGCGACATCTCCAGCTCGATGACCGCCCATTCCGTCAGCAACCACCGCAAGGCAGTCCCCTTCATTATTTGTAAAAACACCGACACTGTCTTCATTATGCTGTCTGACTTTCCCCTTATCTGTATAGTGCACAGATTTCATTTTCAGCCACCTCTTTCTTCATTGCCCTATTACATAAAGCGGGTCAACTTCTTGAAGGAATTGACCCGCTTTGACATTTTTTCACCGGCATAATTTACATGTACGACTTACGAGCCTGTTTCTCCTGCTTGCATTTCCAGCTTTTCACCAACTGTAAGATATTTCATTGAACAGTGATCAGGAATCCTTTTGAAAGCAGGAGATGAAGAACCCATCGCCGCCAAAATCCTGAGGGAATACTTGAAGCATATTACCTTGGACAAATGGCTGCACAGTGTCAGGCAGGTGGGTCAATGCATACGGCTGGAAGTCCTTATGTTCATTTAAGAACTCTTTGACAGTCCCCTGATTCTCATTTCTATCCACCGTGCAAGTACTATAGACGAGAAGGCCGCCTTTTTTCAATAGAGGGGAGACAGCTGCCAAGATTTGAAGCTGAATGTTTTGGAGAGACTCCAAGTCACTTTCCTTCTTGGTGTATTTAATATCCGGCTTTCTCCTCAATACACCCAGACCAGAACAAGGCGCATCGACAAGAATCCGGTCAAAGCTTTCCTCTTGGAAAAGGTCACCGGCTGTCCGGCTGTCATGGGCTTTTGACTCTATATTGCCAAGTCCCAATCTCGAGGCGTTTTCATTGATCAACTTGATCTTATGCTTATGAAGGTCAAGCGCAAACACCTTGCCTTTACCTTTCATTAACTCAGCTATGTGAGTTGTTTTTCCACCCGGGGCTGCGCATGCATCCAGGACATTGAGATCCTCTTGAAGACCCAGGCTGTGTCCAACAAGCATGGAACTTTCATCCTGGATGGTCAGTAATCCTTCTTTAAAAGCAGCCGTCTTGGCGAGATTTCCTTTCAATGATACTATCGCGTCTGGAACAATTGCACTTTTTTGGACAGTCAGTCCTTCCTCATTAAGTGAGACCAGCAATTCTTCTTGACTGATTCTCGTTGTATTGACCCTTGCTGTTTGATGTGGTGCGGTTATATTTGTTTCACACATTTCTTTCGTCTTCTCAATGCCGAACTGTTCTGTCCATCTCCTGACAAGCCACTGAGGATGACTCGTTTCAATTGCCAGTCGTTCTATCGGGTCTTCTATTGATTCTGTAGAAGGAAGTCCTTTTCTCTGAACAGATCGCAGAATGCCATTAATCATGCTGGCGATTCCTTTATGTCCCCTTCTTTTACCAATTTCGACAGCTTCGAATAAAACAGCCCGGTCAGGAATTTTATCAAGATATACCATTTGATATAAAGAGAGACGAAGAAGCTGGCGGACCCAGCTTTCAACTTTTTTGTTGATGAATGGTGAGAGGTAGAAATCCAGCGTCATTCTTCGCTGTATGGTCCCATATGTCAACTCTGTCAACAAACCGGTATCCGGTCCTTTGATTCCATATTTCTCAATGGCATGATTCAATAAAAGGTTACTGTATGACTGATTCTTTTCCACGGATTCCAGAACATCCAAAGCTGCTTCCCGGACCGTTTTCTTCCCCTTACTCATGTTCTTCTCCCAGCTTCATGCCTTTTTCGATGAACGAGCCGGCCCCTCTCAAGTAATCCCTGGCACTCATCCGCTTCTTGCCTGAAGGTTGAAGGTCTGTAATTTTTATGGACGTGGAATTTCCTGTTGCAACAACGATGCCATCTTCTTCAACAGCCGTAATTTTCCCAGGATCGCCGGCTGCGCCTTCAACTTTTTCACTCCACCAAACCTTCAGAACGGAACCGTCCAGTAGAGTGTAAGCTACAGGCCAAGGGTGCATTCCGCGGATATGGTTATATATTTCTTCACCCTTCTTGGTCCAATCGATTTTTTCTTGTTCACGCTTGATGTTCCAAGCAAAAGTCACTTTGCTTTCGTCCTGCTTCTGAGGAGTGATCTCTCCGTTCAGTAAATCTGGCAGGGTTTCAATCAAAAGCTTTGCACCTGCTTCACTCAACTTATCATGCAACGTCCCGACGTGATCTCTCTCATCTATTTCAACCTCAACTGAGCTGATCATGTCACCTGCATCGAGCTTCTCAACCATATACATAATCGTGACACCTGTTGTTTTCTTCCCTTGAATGATGGAATAGTGGATCGGTGCTCCTCCCCGTAATTCCGGTAGAAGCGATGCATGGACATTAATGCATCCAAATTTAGGGGCTTCCAGTAATTCTTTTGGAAGAATCTGTCCAAAAGCGGCTGTCACAATCAAATCGGGTTCAAGAGACAGGACTTTTTCAAGTTCCTCTTTCACCCTGATTTTTTCAGGCTGGTAAACAGGAATTCCGTGCTTTTCTGCCTCAACTTTTACAGGGGGCGGTGTCATGACTCTTTTTCTTCCGACCGGGCGATCCGGCTGTGTCACCACACCGATCACATCATAGTCATTATTAATTAGATTTTGCAGTACCGGTACTGAAAATTGGGGGGTTCCCATAAATACTATCTTGGTCATTCGCTTTCATACCTTTCGAGTTCATCTTCTGCTATATATCTGATCACCTTGGAGGTAAACAACACTCCGTGCAAATGATCGATTTCATGCAATATCGCTCTGGCCAAAAATCCTTCCGCTTCTACAAGCAGACTGCGGCCTTTTCGATCCTGAAATGTGACTTTTACATAATCAGGCCTTGAGACTTCTCCATAGAGATCAGGGAAAGAAAGGCAGCCTTCCAAATCAGTCTGCTCCCCTTTTACCTCAACCACTTCGGGATTGATCATTTCGATCGTACCCGTATCATCGCCTATATCCACAATGGCAACGGCAATATCTTTTCCAACCTGCGGTGCTGCAAGGCCTACTCCGTCTGCGGCAACCATCGTATCATACATATCGTCCAGGAACTTCCTCAATTTTTTATCAAATTCAGTTACTTTGCGGCACTCTATCTCGAGAATTTCATTTGGATAGGTGACAATTGGTAATATGGCCAAAAACGTATCCCTCTTTCTTACATCATCATATAAGGATTGACATCAATTGAAATTGTTAACCCTTCAGATGCCTTTTGTTGTTGGGAATGCTCGAGAATTGTCTTCAAAATGGAAGGCAGCTCCGGTTCCCGCTTGTATTTTATCAAACATTGGTATCGATATCTATTGTTGATCCTCGGTATAGGGGATGCCGCCGGTCCCAATACGATTGACTGCCTGGACAGTTTTGATTGAAGGAACTTGGTAATTTTCTCTGCGGCCCCTACCACTTTCAAAAGATCTTCGTGGCTGATGGTTATTAATGATAAATAATAAAATGGCGGATAGCTTCCCATTTTCCTCATCATCATTTCTTTTTGGTAAAATGCATCATAATTCTGTGTGCCTGCGAGCTCAATACTATAGTGTTCCGGTGTATATGTCTGTATCACCACTTCACCAGGAAGTTTATGCCTCCCTGCCCTTCCGCTGACCTGGGTCAGCAGTTGAAAAGTCTTTTCCGCAGAACGAAAGTCAGGTAAATGAAGCATCGTATCGGCACTGAGCACCCCGACAAGCGTTATATTCGGAAAATCAAGTCCCTTTGCAATCATCTGGGTGCCCAAAAGTATATCGGCGTGCCCTTCCCCGAAGCTTTCGAGCAGTCTCTCATGGGCTCCCTTCCTGCTGGTTGTATCAACATCCATCCGGATAACCCTTGCTTCCGGAAGCAGCTTCGTCAGCTCCTCTTCTACCTTCTGGGTACCTGTCCCAAAATAGCGGATATGCTCACTCTCACATTCAGGACATGTTTGCGGCACCGCTGTTTCATATCCACAGTAGTGACACTTCATGCTGTTGGAGAAACGATGAAAGGTCAGGGATATGTCACATTGAGGGCATTGGGCCACATAACCGCAATCCCTGCACATAATGAATGATGAATGCCCACGTCGATTAAGAAACAGTACGGTCTGCTGTCCTTTTTCCAGCCTGTCCTGAAGCTTCTCAAACAGCTCTTCCGAGAACATCGAACGGTTTCCGCCTCTCAACTCCTCCCGCATATCCACTATAGAGACGGATGGGAGTTGGTTGTCGTTCATTCTTTTGGATAATGTAAGCAATGTGTATACACCTTTTTGGGCCCGAGCGAACGTTTCCATTGACGGTGTAGCGCTGCCCAGAATGACAGGACATCCATACTGCTTAGCCCTGTAAATAGCGGCATCGCGTGCATGATACCTCGGATTTTCTTCTTGCTTATAACTCGTTTCGTGCTCTTCATCAATGATGATAATACCCAGATTTTCGAATGGGGCGAAAATGGCCGACCTTGCCCCGACGACAACCTTTACTTCTTTACGCTGTATCTTTCTCCATTCGTCATACTTCTCACCTGCTGACAGACCACTGTGAAGTACTGCTACATCGTTACCGAATCTTCCCTTGAATCGGTCGACCATCTGAGGGGTAAGTGAGATTTCCGGGACAAGCACGATTGCCTCTTTTCCTTTTTCATACACCTCTTGAATGGATTGAAGATAAACCTCGGTCTTTCCGCTTCCGGTCACACCATATAATAAGAAAGTTTCATGCATGCTTTGTGCAATAGAATGGAGGATCGGTTTGATGGCCTGTTCCTGCTCTTCAGTAAGAGGTAAAGGCCTTGTCTTCTTAAAAGTCTTATGGGCAAAAGGGTTTCGGTATATTTCCTGCTGTTTTTTATACAGAAGCCCTTTGTCCACGAGGGATTTAATAATCGTTGAAGACGCCCCTGCAGCTTCAGAAGCCTCTTTTGCCGTTACCCCCTCCCCATCTTCTAAGGAGAGAAAATATTCGAGCACCGCTTTCTGTTTACCTGCATTAGGCGGGAGAGCTTCCATTTCAGCAGCCATTTTGTCTTTTGAAATGGCTGGATATATTTTTTGGATTGTTTTTTTCTTGCCTTTCGATTTAACGCTGTAAAACACATCCAGATATCCTGCTTTGATTTCTTTTTGCAATAATGGAAGAATACCTGCCTCCTCGGCATCTTTCCAGGAAACCTCTTCTTCATTGGTGAAAAGCCCTGCAGCTTCTACAGACAGCAGTTCTCGTTTTGCCGGATCCATAATGATTTTCTTTTCATATTTGGCTTTCATCGCTGCAGGGAGCATGACCTGCAGTGCCGAAATCTTAAAGCAGAGTGTTTGTTCAGTCAGCCAGTCTGCCATTCTTAACAAATCTTCATTCAACACCGGCGTAAGGTCCATGGGCTGCACGAGGTCTTTCAGCCGTTCAGCTTCAGAAGTTTCTTTAATTCCGGTGACAAAGCCCTGTACTTTTCGGGGGCCAAACGGGACTATAACCCTCATCCCCGGGAGAATCTGTCCCTGCCACGCTTGAGGTATGGAGTAGTCAAAAATCCGGTCTGTCTGCATTGCGGGTACATCGACAATTACACTGGCAATCTTCATTCCTATCAACCTTCACCCATCATTTGGTGGATTTCCCGGAGTATCTCTTTAGCGGTTTCCGATTTACTTAATAAAGGGAGATCCCGTTTAGTGCCATCCCTTCTGAACACCGTCACAATGTTCGTATCACCCGCAAAGCCTGCTCCTTCAACCGTAATGTTGTTGGCAACGATCATATCGGCATTTTTCTTTTGGAGCTTCCCAGCAGCATACTTCTCTACATCATTGGTTTCTGCGGCAAATCCTACTAATAATTGCCCCTTTTTCTTTTCACCCAATGTTTTGAGGATGTCCTTAGTTCTTTCAAATTCAATCACAAGGTTTGAATCCTGCTTTTTCATTTTTATATCTGAAGTTACTTTTGGCTTATAGTCGGCGACCGCAGCACTTTTAATGACGATATCTGCAGAATCAAAGAGAGCTGTTACTTCATTGTACATCTCTTCTGCGCTTTCTACCGTGATCAGCTTAACGTTCTGTGGGGCCTGAAGCGAAACAGGGCCTGACACCAACATTACTTCCGCTCCCAGATTCGCAGCTTCCTCCGCCAAAGCGAAGCCCATCTTACCCGAAGACCGGTTGCTGAAAAAACGGACAGGATCGATCTTTTCGCGGGTTGGACCAGCCGTTATCACAATTTTCTTTCCTGACAGGGAAAATGAAGGTCCCTTGAAAAAGTCACCGATGTGCTCGACGATCTTTTCAGGCTCTTCCAGTCTTCCTTTTCCAATGTATCCACAAGCAAGATAACCTTCACTCGGTTCGATATAACGATAACCAAAAGAGTATAGTTCTGTAATATTCTTTTGAACGGCTGGGTGACCATACATATGGACATTCATCGCAGGAGCTATCCACACTGGTGCAGTCGTAGCCAGCAATGTGGTCGTCACCATGTCATCGGCTATCCCGTTGGCAAGTTTGCCTATGACATTTGCGGTGGCTGGAGCTACAAGTACAAGGTCCGCCCAGTCAGCAAGGTCAATATGGGCAATCACTTCAGGATTTTTTTCATCAAACGTGTCTGTAAATACGTCGTTTCGGGATAAAGCCTGAAATGTCAATGGTGTGACAAACTGTCTCGCTGAGGCACTCATTATCACTTTTACTTGTGCGCCGGCCTGGACCAATTTGCTGGTGAGCGCTGCAGCCTTATAGACGGCAATTCCCCCAGTGACACAAAGCAAAATATTTTTCCCCTTTACCATACAATCCCCTCATTTCGACAATTCTTTTATATAAGAATAGCATAATTAATAGTGTGCCTTATGTATGTTTGATTGAATAAATGCTTTTCACAATGCTCTTTTGTAGACTTCGTCGTTTTTTAAGGTACAAAGCTGATTTCCGCTCCAATCAATAGATAATTTCAAATTAAAATCCTATATTATAACAAGCTGTTTTCGTATAGATTGTTGCTATCGGAAAAATCCAAAGGGCAAGGTTTTAGAAAAGAGCCTAATAAAAACATAAACTTTACGAAGCAGCCAACATAAACAATTATAGTTTTAATAAGTGTTAAATTGAAATTCGCTCCAGGGCGGGTGCTGTTCGGCAATCCATGGATGGACCGCCGGCCGCATAACCTCATAGTAAACAGTATTTTATAAGGGCTGCCATCCAGCTTGCAGGGCATACCCCCATTATCACTATTCTATTATGAAGGATTTTTCCATAAAAAGAAAATAAGGGGCCGACCCCAAAGATAAAATATACCTAAAGGTGTCAGTCCCTTATTTAATAACGCTGTTTTCGTATATAATGTTGCTCTCGGAAAAATCCAAAGAGCCGGATTTTTCCCTTGGAGACAAGGGCTTTTTTCTCTGAAAAAGGTGAATTAGCTCTTTTCTTACTTGTTAATCAGGCTATTCCTGGTTAATTAAGTAGATTTTTTTAAAATTTGTATTAAATAGCAACAATGTTTACGAAAAGAGCCTTTAATAAACAGCTTTGAATCGCACAGTCAGCATTTATTCGTCTGAATAAACGGCTCCTGCTTCCCTTTCCTTCATGGAAAGCCTGCCTGCTTCAATCTCTTCCAATGCCTTTCCTACAAACTTTTCAGAGACATACTTATCAAGCTTGAAGTTTCCATCTTCCTGCAAGCCACGGGCACGCTTTGCCGCAATGCTTACCAATGAGTATTTAGAATCGATTTTTTTCATTAAAGAGTCTATAGACGGGTTTAACATTCAATCTACCTCCAACATTTTTTGGTAACGCTGTTTCACACGCTCAATCCGGCAATGTTCAGCCTGTACAATGGACTTGATTTTTTCAGTCGCATTTTCTACTTTATCATTTTCCACAACATAATCATATAAGTCCATCATTTCTATTTCTTTTCGTGCTGTCGTCATCCTGTTTAAGATGAGCTCCTCGGTTTCAGTTCCCCTTGTCGTAATTCTGTTTTGGAGTTCAGACAAACTCGGGGGAGCAAGGAAGATAAACAATCCTTCTGGGAACTTCTCCCTGATTTGTTTGGCTCCTTCAACCTCTATTTCAAGGAAAACATCTTTTCCATTATTGATCGTTTCCCGGACATAATCTTCAGGAGTACCGTAATAGTTCCCTACAAATTCAGCATATTCCAAGAGTTTTCCTTGTTCAATCAAGCTTTCGAATTCTTCCCGAGTCTTGAAAAAATAATCTACTCCATCCACTTCGCCTTCTCTTGGAAGACGGGTCGTCATGGAAATGGAATACTCAAATTGAGTATCCTCCTGAGAGAATATTTCCTTACGAACTGTGCCTTTCCCTACTCCAGACGGTCCGGAAAGCACAATAAGCAACCCTTTTTCTTTCATTATTTACCCTGCCCTTCTTCAGCAATATCATCTTTATCCGTCAAGCGTGCGGCAACCGTTTCCGGCTGTACAGCAGAGAGAATCACATGGTCGCTGTCAGTAATGATTACCGCCCTCGTTCTTCGCCCGTACGTTGCGTCCACAAGGGTCCCACGGTCCCTTGCATCTTGTATCAGCCTTTTAATCGGGGCCGATTCCGGACTGACAATCGAGATGATTCGATTTGCTGATACAATATTACCAAATCCTATATTAATGAGCTTTATAGACATAATGCTCCTCCAATCAATAGTCTATTTTGACCTTATCATTCCAAAAATAATCAATTCATTCCACATTCTGCACTTGTTCTCTCATTTTCTCCAGGCAGGTTTTCATTTCTACAACCAAAGATGCAATTGCAGCATCATTTGCTTTAGAGCCGATTGTGTTTACCTCCCTGTTCATTTCCTGGATAATGAAATCCAGCTTGCGGCCAACGGGTTCTTCTTGACTGATAGAAGCTGTGAATTGAGTAAGGTGACTTTCCAGCCTGGTGATTTCCTCTGAGATATCACTTTTATCTGCGAAAATGGCTACCTCCGTCAAGATACGGGATTCATCTGCATTGTCCCCCGCAAAATCCTTAATCTTCTTTTCCAACCGTTCCCTATATTGTTTAAGGACATCAGGAACATGTTCATTTATAGAGGCTAAAGTTTTTCTGAATAAGCTGATATGAGAAAGAAGATCTTCTTTGAGCTTTTCGCCCTCGGCGTTTCTCATTTCTTTCAGGTCAACGAGCGCCTTGGTAAAAGCCTGTAAAACAAGGTGCTCAAGCTGGTCATTGTCTTCCTCGGTTTCTTCAACAGAAATGATTTCCGCATCCTTCAGCAAGTCCTGGATCGTGACTTCATTTTCGAGAGAGAACTTTTCCTTTAAAGTATGTAATGTCCGGTAATAGTCCTCGGCAAGCCGCCAATCGACCTGGATATTTCGGTGGACAAGCCCTTCCCCTGATATCGTTAAGAAGGCATCGACTTTCCCGCGCTTTATGTATTCTGACATTCTTTTCTTTAATTTATCTTCAATTTTAACCAGTTGCTTTGGTGTTCGAATAGTTAATTCGCAAAAACGGTGATTCACCGACTTTACTTCGACCGTAACCACATGTTGTTCCGACTCCACTTTTGCCCTTCCAAAGCCGGTCATGCTCACAACCATTGACAGTCACATCCTATCTTACAGCTATTTAAGCCTAAAACATATTTATTGAGCCACAGCATCCAAGTAAAATACAAGGAAGAATGGGTCTTGCATCGGTGCTGTAGGAAACTCGTTATTTCAGTATATTATTGAATCAATAAAAAAGGTAATAGAGTAAGCACTCTACTACCTAAAGGATTATACCATACCTTAGCGTTTTTTTCCTGCAAAAAATGATCCTGCCAGTAAAAACGTCGGTAATGCGCTCATGCCAGCAATCAAAATCCAGTCTTTAAGCTCGATTGAAACCGTATGGAAGATCGGCTGCAAGCCAGGCAAGTAAATGACCAGAATCATAAGGAGCAGTGAGGACAAAACAGCCCACACCAGATACATATTACCAAACGGATTACGTGCAAAAACAGATTTTTCGCTTCGGCAGTCAAACACGTGGATCAACTGTGCCATCACCAGGGTGGCAAAAGCGACTGTCTGGGCGTACGCCAAATGGTCCGGGTGCTGCTTGTAAGCCAGAATAAAGGCAGCAAGTGTTGAAATCCCAATTAAGAAGCCGCGGGATACAACCTTCCATCCGAGTCCTCTAGCAAATACCCCTTCTTTAGGGTTCCGCGGGTTCCGCTTCATGACATCTTCTTCGGGTTTATCAAGTCCAAGGGCCATTGCCGGCAGTCCATCCGTCACCAGGTTTACCCAAAGGATTTGAATCGGTACCAAAGGAAGGGGCAGTGCAAGAATCATGGCAAAAAGCATGACCAGGATTTCACCTACATTTGAAGCCAGAAGATAGCGGATAAATTTACGTATATTTTCATATATATTTCTTCCCTCATTGATAGCGGACTTAATTGTCGCAAAGTTATCATCCAGCAGAATCAGAGATGAAGCTTCTTTGGCCACATCCGTACCCGTGATGCCCATCGCCACGCCTATATCCGCGGCTTTGATAGCAGGGGCATCATTGACCCCATCCCCTGTCATTGCCACTACATGCCCCCTGTTCTGAAGGGCTTTGACTATCTTCAGCTTGTGCTCAGGTGACACACGTGCGAAAACGGAAACTTTCTCGACTACTTCCTCCAGGTCAGCCACTTCCATTGTATTTAAGTCTGCTCCTTCAAGGACTTTGTCCTGCCCCCTTAAGATTCCAAGATCCTTTGCAATGGCTTTAGCTGTAACCACGTGGTCCCCGGTTATCATCACGGTCTTAATGCCCGCCTGCCTGCATTCTTTTACAGCTTGTTTGACTTCAGGCCGCGGGGGATCGATCATGCCTTGAAGGCCGATAAAAGTCAATCCACTTTCCGCCTCTTCTTCATTTTTCGGAAGCGAAGGAGATGTCCAAGGCGCATAGGCGATAGCGATCGTCCTCAGAGCATTGGAAGCAAGATCATGAATTGCCCCCTGAACTTTTTCGGTAAACTCTTTGGTACGGTACTGCAGCTTTTCATTCCAAAGAATGGACTCACTGATATTAACAAGTACATCCGGGGCACCTTTAGTGACTATGAACCTTTTTCCTTGTTGATCTTTTACTACGATACTCATCATTTTTCTCGTAGAATCAAATGGAAACTCCTTTTCAATCGTGAACTTCCCAAGCAGTGCCTCTCTTTGTAAGCCCGCTTTTAATGCGGCAACCAGCAGGGCGCCTTCCGTCGGGTCTCCATCAAGAATGTATTCATCATTCTTAACATTGATTTTTGCATTGTTGCAAAGCATTCCGAATGTGAGCAGTTGGTTTAAAGATTTCTCAGAAGAAGGGCTCACTCTTTCTTCACGGTGATAAAAGCTGCCCTCTGGATCATAGCCCGTACCGCTTACCGTCCAGGTACTCCCGCCGCTCCACAAATGCGTGACGGTCATTTTATTCTGTGTCAGTGTACCTGTCTTATCTGAACAAATGACGGAAGCACACCCCAATGTCTCGACTGCCGGCAGTTTTCTTACAATTGCCTTTCTCCTGATCATTCTCTGAACACCCAGGGAAAGCGCCACTGTCACAATGGCTGGCAGCCCCTCTGGTATGGCGGCCACCGCCAAGGAAACCCCTGCAAGAAACATTGTATACATATCATGGCCTTGAATGACACCGATGCCCACCACAAGCGCAGTAAGGAACAAAGCGACCGTGATTAATATCTTTCCAAGCTGTTCCAATCTCCGTTGAAGAGGCGTGGTCATCGTCTCTGCGGTTTGGATCATATCGGCGATTTTCCCCATTGCTGTTTGCATTCCTGTTGCCGTAACAACACCCATACCGTTCCCTCGCGTTACCATCGTCCCCATAAATGCCATGTTTTCTAAATCACCGAGATTGATATTATCGCCTTGAATCTCTCCGGTTCGTTTGGCAACGGGAACAGACTCGCCAGTTAAAGCAGATTCTTCTATCTCCAGGTTATTAACATTGATTAACCTCACATCCGCTCCTATCCGGTCCCCGCTAAAAAATTTAATAATATCGCCGGGCACCACATCTTTAGACGGAAGCTTCGTCCAGTTTCCATCCCTCAGGACATTCACTTGAGGGGCGGAAAGTTCTTTTAATGCATTGAGTGATTTCTCAGCCTTTCTCTCCTGAAAGAAACCCAGAAACCCATTGATCAAAACAATGGCGATAATGGCAATGGCATCAATGTATTCCCCAAGCAGACCCGATATCAGGGTGGCTGCCAGTAAGACAATTACCATAAAATCTTTAAACTGACTAAAAAACAACAGCAAAGCAGACTGCTTCTCTGCTTCCTGCAATTCATTATTACCAAACTGTTTTCGTCTCTTCTTAACTTCCTCTTCTGCAAGACCATTGGCAAAGTCAGTATTGACCGTCTTTTCTAGATCTTCCTGCCGCATCTCATGGTATCTCATTCAACCAACTCACTCTCCCATTTTTTCTCCGAAAGTTCACCTCTCACAGCATTATTATTCAGACTCGTCCCAAAAAATGATATGATTATATAAAAAGTGGAAGCGGCCGTTCAGCGACGTACAGATTGGAGGGCTCTCGCATGAGATAAAGGAATCACGAAGAGCGTAGCGATTCGATGATGACTTATCGCAAGGAGAGAGACCGAAATCTGCTAGTCGCTGGCCGCTGGAACTGGATTGGTAAAAAGCGGAAGCGGCCGTTCAGCGACGTACAGATTTTAGGGCTCTGGCATGAGATAAAGGAAACACAACGAACGAAGTGAGTTGATGTTCATTTCCGTAGGATTAAGAATTAAACTCTGCATGTAAAGTTCTTGTTAAACGAAAAAGCCCAGAAGCCGGCTTTTTCTAGGAACTACTTTTAATTAGTCGGGGAAATGAACTTGTTGACTTATCGCAAGGAGAGAGACCGAAATCTGCTAGTCGCTGGCCGCTGGAACCGGATTGATAAAAAGTGGAGAGGCCCCGGTCAGCGGCGTACGAACTGGAAGGATTCCGCATGAGATAAAGGAATTACGTAGAGCATAGTCAGTAAAACGGCGAAGGACCCTTATCGAGCAAAAAGCACTCAACATAACAAAAAATCTTTTAATAGATAACTTTCACAGAAGAGGATGTAAGAAAATGTCATTCGATGGATTATTTACAAAGGCCATGAGCGAAGAGCTCGGCGATATGTTAAAGGGCGGACGGATCAATAAGATTCACCAGCCTTATAAAAATGAAGTTATTTTAATAGTGAGGTCACAGGGCAAGAACCATAAACTCCTGTTGTCTGCCCACCCAAGTTATGCACGAGCACAACTTACCTCACAAAGCTATGAAAACCCTTCTGTTCCCCCAATGTTCTGCATGCTTCTGAGAAAGCATCTTGAGGGATATATCATTGAAGATGTGTATCAAAAGGAAGTAGACAGAATCATCATCTTTGAAATAAAGGGACGTAATGAAATTGGCGATGTGTCCTATAAACAACTAATCATTGAAATCATGGGGAGGCACAGCAACATAGTCATTGTGGATAAAAGCAGGAATATGATTCTTGACTCCATCAAGCACATCCCGCCTTCCATAAACAGCTACAGGACTGTCCTCCCCGGCCATGAATATAAGTTTCCACCTCCTCAGGAGAAGAAAAATCCATTGGAAGCAGACCGGGATGATATTCTGAGAAACATTGATTTTAACAGTGGCAAATTGGATAAACAGATAGTCGGTGCGTTTTCCGGTATTTCTCCGCTTTTTGCCAAGGAGGCTGTTCACAGAGCCGGGCTCGCCAATCGAAACAGCCTGCCCCATGCACTGCTGGATTTGTTGGAACCTGTTAAAAAAAGAGAGTATCAACCTATACTGATTCAGTCAGACAAAGAAACATTTTACTTTTTGGACTTGCATCATATAAAAGGGGAACGCCATCATTATTCCCAGCTAAGTGATCTGCTTGACCGTTATTTCCATCAAAAGGCTGAAAGAGATCGTGTAAAACAGCAGGGCAATGATCTTGAGCGATTGATCCGTAATGAACGGGATAAGAACCAAAGTAAAATTGGAAAACTGGAGAAAACCTTGGCAGACGCTGAAAATGCAGATATCTATCAATTGTATGGTGAATTGCTTACAGCAAATTTATATGCCGTTGAAAGAGGAATGAATGAAATCGAGGTCGTCAATTATTATGACGAAACAGGCGGTACGATCAAGATTGACCTTGATACAAGGAAGACTCCTTCCGAAAATGCCCAGCATTACTTCTCAAAGTACACGAAGGCAAAGACGGCTATCAAAATTGTCCAGGAGCAGATTGAAAAAGCCAAGGAAGAGATTCAATATTTAGAGCAATTACTGCAGCAGCTTGAATCAGCGTCACCAAAAGATATTGTGGAGATCCGTGAAGAGCTGGCTGAAGAAGGATATATAAAAGCCAAGAATGATAAAAAGAAGAAAAAGAACAACGAAAAGCCTCAGCTGGAAACCTATTTATCCAGCGATGGGACGACCATTCTTGTCGGCAAAAACAATAAACAAAATGATTACCTGACCAATAAACTCGCCGGCAAAGAGGAAATCTGGCTGCACACGAAGGACATTCCCGGCTCACATGTCGTAATCAGGAGCAAGAATCCTTCGGAAGAAACGATTAAAGAAGCCGCAGTATTAGCTTCGTATTTCAGTAAGGCACGTGAGTCCAGTTCCGTTCCGGTCGACTTTACCCTTGTAAAAAATGTCAAGAAGCCGAAAGGCGCCAAACCCGGTTTTGTCACTTATGATGGACAGCAGACGGTTTATACGACCCCAAGTCTAGATACCGTTCGGGCTATGAGAAAGGCATAAAATTTGAGAAGCCTCTTTTTAAGTGAGTAGTTCAGTTTTGGAGTGCAAAACTAGTAAAAGCAGTCCAAAACGGACTGCTTTTTTTCTGTGAAATCGATATAAAAATCACATAATAAATCTAGTTCACCTAAAGAAGAGAAAGGGACTTAAAATAAGGGGGATTTTTTCCCTTATTTTATGATCTCATGGTGCTTTAAAATATGATCCAATTCTCTTTTTGGAAAGTCGAATCCACGTCCATTAATCATTTGAATTAATGGGAGCTTTATTGGATATCAACTACTTCTGCAAAAATAAAGCAGGCATCCAAAAATGCCCGCTTTAACCTTCTATATTATGCTCCCCACTTCTCCGGGTCTTCCCTCCAGCTCTTCAATGCCTCTAGATCTTTTTCATCGATATAATTATTTTCATGTGCTGTTTCCAGAAGTGTAGTATAGTCGGACAGTGATACGGCTTTGATTTCCGCTTCATCCAGCCTTTCAATACCTTTTTGCAGTTCGTATGTAAAGATCGCTGCCACTCCGAGTACCTCACAGCCAGCTTCTCTCAAAGCGTTTACGGCTGAGATGCAGCTCCCCCCGGTGGAGATCAAGTCTTCCACTACAACCACTTTTTGGCCTTCAAAAACTTTCCCTTCAATCTGGCTTCCTTTGCCGTGCGCTTTCGGCTTTGAGCGAACGTAGCACATTGGCAGGTCAAGACGGCTGCTGACCCATGCCGCATGAGGAATACCCGCAGTGGCTGTTCCAGCAATCATCTCAACTTCAGGAAAATGATTCTTTATATTTTCAGCAATGCCTTCCGCAATCATATTTCTCACTTCAGGATAGGAGATTGTCAAACGATTATCACAGTAGATGGGGGATTTCCATCCTGAAGACCAGGTGAATGGATTATTCGGCTTTAGGAACACCGCTTCAATATTCAATAATTGCTGTGCAATTTCTTTTTTCATACTTGCCCCTCCCATTCCATTTTCACTTTTCTATAAGCTTCTTCAGGGTCCTCTGAGCCGGTTATGCTTCTGCCAACTACTATAGCGGAAGATCCAAGATTCCTGGCCTCAGAAGGTGAAGCAATACGGGACTGATCCTGTGCCGCATCACCTTTCAGCCGAATCCCCGGCGTGACTCTTAAAAAACCATCCCCGCAAGCATCTTTAATTGCGGCTGCTTCGTGAGGAGAACAAACCACACCATCCAATCCTGCTTCTTTGGTGATATTGGCATAATGCAGTACAGAGTCCATCAATGGGACCGCTATAAGTTGTTCCCGTTTCATTTGTTCCTCAGATGTAGAGGTGAGCTGTGTAACAGAGATTAACCGCGGTCTTTGTTTACCTGTTGGTGTACCCTGCACCAATCCTTCCATGGCACGTTCCATCATTTTCATACCGCCAGCTGCATGGACATTAATTAAATCGACCTCCAATTGGGCGAGACCTTTCATTGCCTGACCGACAGTATTGGGAATATCGTGAAGTTTTAAGTCCACAAAAATCCGGTGGTCCATCTTTTTTAACTCTTCGATGATGACCGGGCCATTTTGGAGATAAAGTTCCATCCCCACTTTTACAAAAAGAGAGGTTTCAAATTTCCCCAAAAAAGATTTGCTGATTTCCCACGTTGGAAAATCAAGCGCGACTATAGGCTCCCGCTCCATGGATTCTCCAGCTCCTTCCTGTCAATTCAGAAATATGATCGACTTGCAGTTCATGCAAACTTTCTTCCAACCCGTTGATCAGGTCAGGGCAGATGAACGGGTCCACAAAGTTTGCCGTTCCGACCGCCACCGCACTGGCCCCGGCATAAAAGTATTCAATAATGTCTTCCACCGTCTGAATTCCCCCCATTCCGATGATAGGGATATTGACTTTCTGACTGACTTCGTAGATCATGCGGATGCTGACCGGTTTGATGGCAGGTCCCGATAATCCCCCTGTGCCATTGGCGATGACAGGTTTCCCAGACTTTGTATCAATTCTCATCCCGATTAAGGTATTGATCATCGTTAAACCGTCCGCACCGCCTTCTTCCACTGCTTTGGCCAAATCCACGATGTTCGAAACGTTAGGGGAAAGTTTTACATACACAGGTATTGAAGAAACAGCCTTGACTTTCTTCGTTAGTTCCTTCGCAATTTCTGGAACTGTCCCGAAAGCAATGCCCCCAGTTTTGACATTCGGGCAAGAGATATTGAGCTCAAGTGCTTTTACATTGGGAGCCGTCGAGATAGTCCGGGCAACCTCTACATAATCTTCTGTCTGTGAACCGGCTACATTGGCGATGATTGGTACATCATATCTTTCCAGCCACGGAAGTTCCTCTGACATCACTTTGTTAAGACCCGGATTCTGAAGCCCGATGGCATTAAGCATTCCGGATGACGTCTCAGCAACACGCGGTGTGGGATTTCCGAACCGAGTATCCAGGGTCGTTGCCTTGATCATGATGGCTCCGAGTTTGCTGAGATCATAAAGACCTGCAAACTCTCTTCCGAATCCAAAGCAGCCAGAGGCCGGCATGACTGGATTTTTCAGACTTAAACCAGGCAGTTCAACCTTCAACCTACTCATAACTTCACCATCCCCACTGGAAATACTGGTCCGTCACTGCATATCTTCACATAATTTTTCTCTCCGTCATTCACAGCCTTTTCACATACACAGGCAAAGCAGGCACCGATTCCACAGCCCATACGTTCTTCAAGAGAAATATATCCTTTGCTTTCTCCATAAGTACTGCTCAGAGCGGCAAGCATGGCTTTTGGTCCGCAAGAGTAGAACAGATCGAATCCTAATCCTTTATTTTTGATGACATCTGTTACAAACCCTTGAGTTCCCTGCGAACCGTCCACTGTCGCAATGTACGTCGGACCAAGTTCAGCGAATTCTTTTTCATAAAAAACCGCCGCATGACTTTGGAAACCCAGAACATGAATGACCTTGATGCCCTTTCTGACAAGCTGTTTTGACAGCTCATAGAGGGGAGGAACTCCTATTCCGCCCCCCACTAACAATGCTGTCTTCCCTTCATCTACTTCATGAATCGGAAATCCGTTACCGAGAGGTCCAAGGACATCAACACGAGCTCCCGGCCTTTCAGCTGATAAAAGTGCAGTCCCTTTGCCTTCCGCCCGGTAAATCACTGTAAGGCTTCTATTCTCCTTATCTACCTCGGCAATGCTGATAGGACGGCGCAGGAGCGGTTCAACCCCTGTGCCTGTTTTGAAGTGAAGAAATTGGCCAGGTTCATTTAATTCTGAGACAAGGTCTCCAGACAAAACCATCTTGAATATATTTTCAGCAATCTCTTCATTTGAAAGAATTCTCATGAGCTCTTTTTTGATCATAGAAGAACCGCCTCTTGAGTATTTTCCGACCCTTCCATCGCTTCTGCTGAAAATGTCATAGATTCAAAGACTCTTAGAATTGCTTTAGCTGTATCCAGGGATGTCAAGCAAGGAATTCCATTTTCAACCGATTCTCTCCGGATTCTGAATCCGTCTCTTTGCGGCTGTTTTCCTTTTGTCAATGTATTGATGACCAGCTGCGTTTCCCCGCTTTGAATGACATCCAAAAGCGTAGGACCTTCAGAACCGATTTTGTCCACTTCTTTCACAGGAATGTCTGCTGTTCTCAGTACATCTGCTGTCCCTTTCGTGGCAAGGATATGATAGCCGATGTTTACAAATCTCTTGGCAAGGCCGATCGCTTCATCCTTATCTTTATCCGCTACTGTCAACAATACGGAACCATATTCCTTCATCTGCATCCCTGCCGCTACGATCCCTTTATAAAGGGCTTTTTCAAGCGTTGAATCTTTCCCCATCACTTCTCCGGTTGATTTCATTTCAGGTCCTAGTGTGATATCCACCCTCCGCAGTTTTGCGAATGAGAATACTGGGACTTTGACATAAACCCCTTGCTTTTCAGGAACCAACCCAGACTGGTACCCCATTTCTTCCAATGTGCTTCCCAAAATCACCTTAGTTGCCAGGTTTGCCATCGGTACCTTCGTAATTTTGCTTAAGAAAGGAACGGTACGGCTGGAACGCGGGTTGACTTCAAGGACATATACCTCATCCTTGCTAATGACATACTGAATGTTCAGCAGCCCTACAATATTCAATCCTCTGGCAAGTTTTATTGTATATTCAATGATTCGATCTTTTTGATTCTCCGTCAACTGCTGCGGCGGGTAGACGGCAATGGAGTCCCCGGAGTGGACACCCGCTCTCTCTATGTGTTCCATGATACCCGGGATGACAACGTCTTTTCCGTCTGAAATTGCGTCAACCTCAATTTCCTTCCCAATCAAGTACCGGTCGATCAATACTGGGTGTTCCGGATTTATTTTAACCGCATTTTTCATATATTGAAGCAGTTCGCTCTGCCCGTATACAATTTCCATCGCTCGGCCGCCCAGGACATAGGATGGGCGTACCAGCACCGGATAACCGATGGACTCAGCGATTTCCACAGCACCTTCTACGGTAACAGCTGTTTTCCCTTCAGGCTGAGGAATACCAAGGCTTTGAAGTGTATATTCAAATTTATCCCTGTTCTCTGCACGATCCAAGTCCTCCAATGAAGTGCCCAAAATCTTTACGCCTCTCTCGACTAATTGTGCTGCAAGATTAATCGCTGTCTGCCCGCCGAACTGAACCACTACCCCTTCCGGCTTCTCAAGATCAATGATATGCATGACATCTTCAATCGTAAGGGGCTCAAAGTAGAGTTTGTCAGAAATACTGAAGTCTGTAGAAACTGTTTCAGGGTTGTTGTTCACGATGATTGCTTCATAACCTGCTTCTTTAATTGCCCAAACCGAGTGTACAGTGGCATAGTCAAACTCTACACCCTGACCGATTCGTATCGGACCTGACCCAAGTACTACTACACTCTTCTCCGAGGTAACGATGGACTCATTTTCTCTCTCATATGTTCCGTAGAAATATGGAGTTTTAGATTCGAACTCAGCCGCGCATGTATCAACCATTTTGTAAACAGGAACCAGTTCCTGTTCTTTTCTCCAGTCATAGACCTGCTTTTCAGTGGCATTCCATAGTTTCGCCAGTGTACTATCGGCAAAGCCCATTCTCTTAGCTTTCAGGGCAATTTCTTTATTGAATGGTGCGTCAGATACTACAGCTTCAAAATCTACAATCTTCTTCAACTTATGAAGGAAGAACAAATCGATTTTGCTCCACTCATGGATGGTGTCAATTGTCACGCCCCGGCGCAGCGCTTCCCCAATGTAGAAAAGTCTTTCATCCCCGGCTTTCCTGATCCGTTTTTCAATCAAAGCATCATCAAAACTGTCTGCATCCTCAAGTTCCAAGTGATACACGTTGCTTTCCAGTGAACGTACTGCTTTCAAGATGGATTCTTCGAATGTTCGGCCGATCGCCATGACTTCTCCAGTTGCCTTCATCTGTGTTCCAAGATTTCTTTTCGCTGATTCAAACTTATCGAACGGCCAGCGCGGAATCTTGGACACAATATAATCAAGTGCCGGCTCAAAGCTTGCATATGTTTTCCCTGTAACCGGGTTCATCATTTCATCAAGATTCAATCCTACAGCAATTTTCGCAGCAAGCTTGGCGATTGGGTACCCAGTCGCTTTGGATGCAAGCGCTGAAGAGCGGCTTACACGAGGATTCACCTCAATGATGTAGTATTGGAAGCTGTCAGGATCCAGGGCAAGCTGCACGTTACAGCCTCCTTCGATTCCCAATGCACGGATGATTTTCAATGAGCAGTTCCTGAGCATCTGATATTCTCTGTCACTCAAAGTCTGGCTCGGGGCTACCACGATCGAGTCACCAGTATGGATACCGACAGGATCAAAGTTTTCCATGTTACATACCACGATGGCACTGTCATTACTGTCACGCATCACTTCGTATTCAATTTCTTTGAAACCGGCAATGCTTTTCTCAAGCAGGCACTGTGTCACAGGGCTGTATTTTAGTCCGCTGCTGACAATTTCAATCAGCTCTGCACGGTTATGGCAGATCCCTCCGCCCGTTCCTCCCAATGTATAAGCAGGACGGACAATCACTGGATATCCCACTTCTTCAACAAATTGGAAAGCCTCCTCTACCGTTCGGATGATCTCGCTCTGGGGTACCGGTTCGTTCAGTTCGTTCATTAATTTGCGGAAAAGATCACGGTCTTCG
Organism: Rossellomorea sedimentorum; assembly: GCF_046237645.1. Lineage (GTDB taxonomy): Bacteria > Bacillota > Bacilli > Bacillales > Bacillaceae_B > Rossellomorea > Rossellomorea sedimentorum. The sequence continues at coordinate 1,427,026 of NZ_CP143546.1, read as the reverse complement.
GCTTGCTCGATCGCTGATAATTTTGTTCCAAGGATTTCAACATTACATTCTTCAAGGACACCTGCATTGGATAATTCAACCGCCATATTCAGTCCTGTCTGTCCTCCCAGTGTAGGAAGCAAGGCATCAGGACGTTCTTTACGGATAATTCGGCTGACAAATTCCAGTGTCAAAGGCTCTATATACACTTTGTCGGCAATCTCGCTGTCCGTCATGATGGTCGCCGGGTTAGAGTTCACGAGGATGACTTTATAACCTTCTTCTTTCAAGGCGATGCAGGCTTGTGTGCCAGCGTAGTCAAATTCTGCAGCCTGGCCGATGACAATCGGACCGCTTCCAATAACAAGGATTGTTTTGATATCTGTACGTTTAGGCATGTGCAATCTCCTTTCTCTTTTCCGCTTCCATCATTGTAATAAATTGATCGAACAGTCCATTTGCATCTTCAGGTCCTGGAGAAGCTTCTGGGTGATACTGAACAGTGAACGCCGGCAGATCAAGATGTTTCAACCCTTCAACCGTACCATCATTCAAGCCGATATGTGTGACTTCCAATCTTGTTTCTTTTAACGAATCTTCGTCTACTGAATATCCATGGTTTTGCGATGTGAGGGCAATTTTCCCTGTTGCCAGGTCTTTCACTGGATGATTGGACCCTCTGTGCCCGAATTTCATTTTAAACGTGTCTCCTCCGCTTGCCAGAGCAAAAAGCTGGTGACCAAGACAGATTCCGAACAATGGGATCTTTCCGAGGATTTCATTGATCATTTTAATCGCTTCAGGAACATCCTTTGGATCTCCCGGCCCGTTGGAAAGCATGATGCCATCAGGGTTCAACGCCTGTATCTCTTGTGCTGAAGTGTTATACGGAACAACAATGACGTCGCAATCCCGTTTGTTGAGCTCTCTTAGAATTCCATGCTTCATACCGAAATCGACCAATACGACGCGGAAGCCCCTGCCTGGACTTGGATAGGCTGTTTTGGTGGATACCTGCTTTACCTGGTCAGCCGGAAGTTCAGCTGCTCTCAATTTGTGCAGGATTTCTTTTTTGTCGACATCAGCAGAACAGATCATTCCCTTCATTGTGCCGCGTTCCCTGATCTTTCTCGTCAACATACGTGTGTCGATACCGGAGAGTCCTGGAATTCCCTTGGCTTTAAGAAGGCCGTCCAATGTGTTTTCACTTCTCCAATTAGAAGGGAAATCAGCTTCTTCCCTTACAATGAACCCTTTGATTGCCGGTGAGATTGACTCGAAATCATCCCGGTTGATTCCATAGTTTCCTATTAGCGGATACGTCAAGGTTATGATTTGGCCGCAATAAGACGGATCTGATAATATTTCCTGATAACCAGTCATACCAGTGTTAAAAACTACCTCGCCGACAGAATTTGTTTCTGCTCCAAATCCCTCGCCTGTGAAAACCGTGCCATCGTCAAGAATCAACTGTCTTTTCATCATAATTCGCCTTCCTTCCAAATTAGAGTGCCTTCTGCGAATGTGGCTTTCGGCCAGCCTTTACATTCCCAGCCGCCAAATGGTGTGTTTCTTCCTTTGGACAAAAATGTTTCCGGAACAATCTTATGTATTTGGTCAAGATCAACCAGCGTCATATCTGCTAAACTACCAACCTTTAAAGTGCCATATGGAAGCTTGAATGTTTGGGATGGTTTTTTGGTCATCCAATCTACCAGCTGGTTCAGGCTGAATATTTCTTTATCTACAAAGTTTGTATAGAGCAGCGGAAATGCTGTTTCCAAGCCTACTATGCCGAATGGTGCCAAGGAAATCCCTTCTGATTTTTCTTCTGCTGTATGCGGGGCGTGATCAGTCGCAATAAAATCGATTGTGCCATCCAGCAGTCCTTCAATGAGCGCTACACGGTCTTCTTTGCTTCGAAGAGGAGGGTTCATTTTATAATTTGCATCGTCTCCAGGTATATCGTCCTCAGTCAACAGCAAATGGTGCGGTGTTACTTCTGCTGTTACTTTAATCCCTGCTTTCTTTGCGTCTCTTACTACCCTGACCGATTCTTTTGTGCTGATATGGCAGATGTGGTAATGGCAATCAGCTGCTTCAGCAAGCAGGACATCCCTGGCGATTTGGACGGACTCACAGATAGAAGGAATCCCTTTAAATCCATACTCTTTTGAAAATCTCCCCTCATGGACAGCACCGCCATATATCAGGCTGTTATCTTCACAGTGGGCAACAATGGCCATGTCGACCGCCGCTGCCGCTTTCATTGCCTCATACATTTTTCCAGCTTCTTGCACGCCTACACCATCATCTGTAAATGCGAATGCTCCTGTTTTTTTTAAGGCAGGAAAGTCAGTAAGGGTTTGGCCCACTTGCCGTTCCGTTATAGAAGCATATGGGAGCACTCTGATCTTCCCGGTTTCTTTGATTCTTTCATTCAGCCACTGCAGTGTTTCTGCATTATCTGGTACAGGCCTGGTGTTCGGCATGGCTGCAATAGTGGTGAAGCCTCCTTTTGCAGCTGCTTTAGTTCCTGTTTCAATGGTCTCCTTCTTTTCTCCGCCAGGCTCGCGAAGGTGTACATGAAGATCCACAAATCCCGGCAGGAGCAAAAGCCCATCTGCATCGAAGATTTCAGCATTTTCATCTGATAGATTTTCACCGATTTCAGCAATATGTCTTTCCACTATCTTTACATCTTTTTTCGAGATCGATCCGCTTTCATCTAACCATTTTGCGTTTTTTATGATAGTTGTCATATTATTCTCCTCCTCGGTAATCAAGTGCTCTCTTTAGAACTGCCATTCTGACATACACACCATTTTCCATCTGTTTGAAGATCCTTGATTGTTGGTTTTCAACTAGTTCATCAGCTATTTCAACTCCGCGATTCACCGGTGCAGGGTGCATAATGATAGAGTGTTCTTTCATTAATTTAGCCCTTTTTACCGTCAAGCCGAATTGCTGATGATACTCTTCCGTTGTAAGAACAGAAGTGCTTCCATGCCTCTCATGCTGCACCCTTAGCAGCATCACGGCATCTCCTATTTTCACCGCCTCGTCTACTGTAAGGTATTGGCCGCTCTCCATTAACTCTTTCGGAAACCATTCAGGCGGACCTGAAAAATAAACTTCTGCCCCAAGCTTCTTTAAGGCTTCCGCATTTGAACGTGCAACTCTGCTGTGAGCAATATCGCCAATAATGCTTACTTTCAGGCCATGGAAGGTACCAAACTCCTCTTTTATTGTCATAAGGTCCAGCAAGCATTGTGTCGGATGATTGCCGCATCCGTCCCCGCCATTCAAAATGGGAATGGAGAGATGATTTTTCAATTCATCAAAGTAGCGGTCTTTTTCATGCCGAATGACAACCGCGCCCACTCCAATTGCTTCCAAGGTCTTTACTGTGTCATACAGAGTTTCCCCCTTGGCAACACTGGAAGTTCCAGTTTCGAATGGAATGACCTGCAAACCAAGTTTTCTCTCTGCCATTTCAAAGCTGCACTTCGTTCGTGTGCTGTTTTCAAAAAATAAATTTGATATGTATTTGGGAGTTTCCGGTGTCCAATTTTCACCATTCTTAAATCTTTCTGCCTGGGCTAAAACTTCTTCTATCTCAGAGGTATTAAGTTCTGCCATTGTCAACAAGTGTTTCATGTAGTGACCTCCTGTTTCTGCAGGGTAATGGTAATAAAAAACACCCTGACCTTTTAGTCAGGGTGTTTTGAGTCCACAAAGGTACACCTGTCCCCTAAAGGTGGGTACAAGCTTCCCTTTGCTTCATCGGAACACCCTTCTAAGCCTCTCTGGACCTCTCTTAAAAGGTGTTTAATCCTCCTATTTAACTATTACTTAATTATTCTCGTCTAAACCTTTAAACATATCATTTTCATCGACAGGATCCTGACCGGGCAGTACCAAGTTTAGAACAACCCCCACGATGGCAGCCAACGCCATGCCGGACAAAGAAAGTCTATCAGTGATTTCAATGAATGCCCCACCTACCCCAATGACCAGGATGACAGAGGAGATGATCAGGTTGCGTTTTTGGCCAAGGTCGATTTTGTTATCGATCAACATGCGCAGCCCGCTGGATGCTATGATTCCGAACAGCAAGATTGATACGCCTCCCATTACAGCTGTAGGTATCGTTCCGATCAATGCCGTAATTTTACCGATAAATCCGAAAATGATTGCTATTACAGCTGCTCCTCCGATTACAAACACACTGAATACTCGTGTGATTGCAAGAACCCCAATGTTCTCTCCGTATGTGGTGTTGGGAGGGCCTCCAATGAATGAAGCGATAATCGTTGCCACTCCATCACCCAAGATGGAGCGGTGAAGACCAGGCTCCTTAATGAAGTTCTTTCCGGCTACCTTACTTAATACCATTTGATCTCCCGTATGCTCGGCCAAGGTAACAATTGCTACAGGCACCATGATGAAGAATACTTCCCATGAAAAAGCCGGTGTATAACTTACAAATGGGATGATGAAGTCCGGCACCTGAAACCAAGCTGCTTCTTTTACCGGTGTCAGGTCTACTATCCCTGCAAAGTAAGCAATGACGTAACCACCTACAATTCCGACCAGGATCGGAACGAGTCCAAGAAATCCTCTGAAGAAGATTGAACCAATTACTGTTATAGCCAAAGTGGCCAGTGCAACCATAAAGTGCGTGTTACTATAAACAAGTTCTGATGCACCAGGATTTTCATACATCGCCATATTGACTGCTGTGCCTGCAAGCCCCAGTCCAATTACCATTATGACAGGTCCTACTACGATAGGAGGCAAAATTTTCAATAACCATTTCAAACCGAATTGTGAAATCAGCAATGCTACTATTCCGTATACAAGTCCGGCAAGAAAACTTCCCATCATTGCTGCTCCTGGCCCACCTACTGTTTTTGCCGCGATGATTGGTGCGATGAAGGCAAAGGATGAACCCAGATAAGCTGGTATCCTTCCTTTTGTGATCAACAGGTAAGCAAGCGTCCCAAGACCGCTTGATACCAGTGCAACTGCAGGACTTAACTCCACTAGGAATGGTACCAGTACAGTAGCCCCGAACATTGCGAATAAATGCTGTAAGCTAAGCGTCAGCCATTGTCCCGTCTTTGGTACGTCTCTTACATCTAAAACTGCTTCGTTGTTATTTGCCATGTTGTTTCCTCCTCTTTTCATCTCTGCCTCAACCTATTTAAAAACCCTCTTTGCAAGAGGGCGCAAAGAGGGTTCTGCAATAAGGTTCACATGCTGTGAAACATTATTGAGATTCCTTTGCCAGCCTCTCTGGACTGTCTTTAAAAGGAAAGCTGTTTAATTGTCATGTATTGTTACTTGGTCTTCGTCATCAACTTCAGTCAGTTCGACAACGATTTTTTCTGAACTTGAAGTCGGTATGTTTTTTCCGACAAAGTCAGCACGGATAGGAAGTTCTCTGTGCCCCCGGTCAACAAGGACAGCCAGTTGAATACTGCTCGGCCTTCCTAGGTCCATCAGGGCATCCAGAGCTGCTCTTACCGTTCTTCCTGTGAATAATACGTCATCGATTAATATCACCTTTTTATCGGTAACACTCACTGGAAGGTCGGATCCTTTCACTTCCGGTTCTTCATTTGCGGTTTTGACTGTCAAATCATCCCTGTAAAGAGTGATATCAATTTCCCCCACCGGCATTTTCGCACCTTCTATTTCTTCTATGCGGTTTGCCAGTCTTTTCGCTAAATGAATTCCTCTTGTCTTGATCCCAACCAGTACACAGTCCTGTATGCCTTTATTGCGCTCGATGATTTCGTGTGCAATTCTGGTAAGAGCCCTTCTGACTGCCGGCTGATCAAGAACAACTGTCTTTTGAGCCACTGTCATCACCTCGTCCTTAATATAGCCAGGAAACGTTTTAATAACCCATTCAATAAAAAATCCCTCCCACCGTTATGGTGAGAGGGCATACTTATCGTTAGAAATTATTACACTGCACTCCTGTAGTGTAATTTTCATGAGAAGTTCCTTCTCAGCCTCACGGGACTGTATTAAAGGTTTCCTTATTCGGTTAGTTCAATCATAAGTTGTTCGAGGTTAGTTGTCAACGATTATTTTGCAACTTTTGCAGAGTTTGTCGAAATACTTCCGGCGGTTCTGCTTCAAACTCAAGGTATTCCCCATTTCGCGGGTGAATGAACCCAAGAGTAGCTGCATGCAAGGCCTGTCCGTCCAAATCAAGTGTTTTTCTCGGCCCATACTTTGGATCTCCTGCCAGAGGATAGCCAATGTATTTCATATGGACTCGGATTTGATGGGTCCGGCCGGTCTCCAATTTACACTCTACGTAAGTAAACGCTGTAAATCTCTCAAGCACATTGAAATGGGTGACGGCATCCCTTCCTGAGTCCACAACCGCCATACTTTGACGGTCCTTTGGATCCCTTCCGAGAGGCGCATCGATTGTTCCATGATCATGAGGAATAATTCCATGAACAATCGCTTTATATTTTCTTGTCACAGTTTTGTTCACCAGTTGCTCCACAAGCTTTTCATGAGCAAGATCATTCTTTGCAACCATTAAAAGCCCGGATGTATCCTTATCAATCCGATGGACAATCCCTGGGCGCAATACACCATTAATCCCTGATAGATCTTTACAATGTGCCATCAAGCCATTGACTAATGTTCCAGAAGGATGTCCGGGAGCTGGATGAACAACCATTCCTCTAGGCTTGTTCACTACAATCACATCTGCATCTTCATAATAAATATCAAGATCCATTTCTTCAGGTACGACATCCAGTTCCTCTGGTTCAGGAATGGAAATGATGATTTTGTCGTCAACAGCACATTTATAGTTAGTTTTTACCTCAGAACCATTCACTTTTACATTTCCATCTTTGATCCATTGCTGAACCTGTGACCTGGACCATTGCTCTTCCAACTGAGTCAGGACTTTGTCCAACCTCACACTCTTTTCTTCTTCACGAACGATATGTTCCATTGTTTCCATATGATTTCTCCTTCTTTTCTCTTCGCTCTTCAAGCAGCATATTGATGATCAATAAACCAACACCGATTGTCAGAGCAGCATCAGCAATATTGAAGATTGGAAAATCATATTTAAAGATATATGTATTCAGAAAATCAACAACTTCTTTTCTAAATAGCCTGTCAATAAAATTTCCAATCGCACCGCCAAGCAGCAATGCAAGACTCATGCTGAACAGTTTATCTCCTTTAGCCTGCTTTTCAAGATAGTATACGATTCCGATGATGACCCCGATTGTGATTATATAGAAGAACCACATCTGCCCTTGCAGAATGCCCCATGCAGCTCCCTGATTCCTATGGGATGTGATATAAAACAGATTTTCTATCACGGTGATGCTCTGTCCTTCTGTCATATTTTGCACAATCAGCCACTTTGTAAGCTGATCCAGTGCTACTACAATCAAAGCAATCAGATAATAAAACATACGGGCAGCCTCCGTCTCCAATCAAAATGATTACTTATGCATTTTAGCATAATTGTGGCGAGAAAGACACTGTTATCCAAATGGACACTTATCCTCATGCTAAAGGGGTTTTGATCTCAATCTGGCAGCTTTTTGGCTCACTCAGGGCCCATTTGCCACAGTTGCTTACATAAACGTGCTGAAGTACAAGACAGCACTGTTTGTCGCCATGTGTTTAACCGGTCGGTCCCTGGTTAATCCTCACAATTTAAAACCATAATTATATCGTGAGAATAGTGCTTTTTGCGGGCTTTTTCGGCAGGTCAGGCGGAGTCTTCTCAGCCTGCCTCACCTTTCGGGAAACTAAAATAATGACTTCTTAGTATAGGGAGCCCAATCCCTTTCGATACTGCTTTCACTTCCGATCCAAAAATAAGAAATCAATTCTTTACAAATATTCTGATCAGAGGACGACTGCATATAATACCTCTCCAACAGCATTTGTATCTCCTTTTTTTCTTCCTGAATGTAATGTTGAACCAAAACATTTTCCGAGCGGGCATTTTCAAGCTCTCTTAAAGAAACTTCCAATTCCTTGATCGTTTGTTGTAGTTGTTCTTCCATATACATCCCTCCGTGGTTTTAGTATGGGATAATTCCTGAAAATATTGATATGTAAGTATTAGTAATCGTGTTTTCAGTTGTGTTGTTTAAACCACATTGACGCATGAATACCCAATTAAAAGCATTCAAGAAGAATGTACCTTTTCTAAAAGGGATTTTTACCAGTCGCGAGGGTGCCTTTCCGAAGGATTTTTATTGCCAAATGAGTTTCCTCGTCCATTGGATCGCTTGTATAGGTCTTTAATTCCCTAATTGAAATATTATCAGCCTTTAAAACGCTTCTATAGTACTTTAATTTCCTAATTGAAATGTTATCGTCCTTTAAAACGCCTTTATAGTACTTTATTTCCCTAATTGAAATGTTATCGTCCTTTAGAACAAAACAGTCTCTGGGACCTTAAAGGCAGATTTATCAAACTAGAATGTTCAAAAAGTAAACTGTCTCAAGCTAAAAAGGTTGCCCCTCACCTGTATCGCAGATTTGCTGCCCGCGCCATAACACGCAAACACTGCTGCCGCTTATCTCCCTCCCTAGAGAAATCAATTGAATCACAATAAAAAACCCTGCGAACAATTCGCAGGGCCTCTATCAATGTTATTAAGAATAATGCTTTTTCACAACGTCAGTACAGCGAGGACATAGAGTTGGGTGCTCAGAATCCTGGCCGACTTCTGTTGTCACAGTCCAGCAGCGGTCACATGTTTCGCCTTCTGCCTTTTCAACAACGATTGCATTGTTTTCAAGTTTCAAAGCGTTTTCCGGTGCATCTGCTGCACTTCCGCCGATTTCAAACGCGGATACGATGAACAATTGCTTCAAGTCTTCTTTGACTGAGTTCAAAAGTGCCTTTGTTTCATCATTGACATAAAGTGTCACTTTCGCTGTCAATGACTTCCCGATGATCTTTTCATTCCTAGCTTCTTCAAGTGCTTTTAATACATTATCCCGCAGCTTGAGGAACGCTTCCCATTTAGAAAGCAATTCTTTACTGTTTGGCAGCTCCTGGAACTCAGGCATATCCGTCAATTGAACACTTTCGTCTTGCTGGGAAGTCATATGAGACCATACTTCATCAGCAGTATGTGAAAGGATCGGGGACATTAATTTCGTCAGGGCAATCAGGGACTCGTGAAGAACAGTCTGCATTGCACGTCTTTCGTAATTGTCTTCCGCTTCAATGTAAAGGACATCTTTCGCAAAATCCAGATAGAAAGAACTCAGGTCAAGCGTACAGAAATTGTTTACACTTGTATAGATGCTTGAGAATTCATAGTTTTCATATGCTGAACGAACATTCTTGATCAAATCATTCAGTTTTACAAGCATAAATTGATCGACTTCTCTCAAGTTATCGTAAGAAATCGCATCTTTTTCAGGGTTGAAGTCAGCCAGATTTCCTAACAGGAAGCGATACGTGTTCCTGATTTTACGATAAACCTCAGATACCTGCTTCAGGATGGCATCCGATAAACGCACATCAGCCTGGTAATCCACAGAAGCAACCCATAAACGGAGGATATCTGCACCCATCTGTTTGATTACTTTGTCTGGTACGACAATGTTTCCGATGGATTTACTCATTTTACGGCCTTCACCGTCATTGACGAACCCGTGACTCAGGACACCTTTATATGGCGCCTTTCCTGTTACAGCCACGCCGGTAGTTAGAGAGGAGTTAAACCATCCGCGGTACTGGTCAGATCCCTCTAGGTAAAGATCAGCAGGTCTTTGCAGGTCATCTCTTTGATGAAGAACGGATTGGTGAGAAGAACCGGAATCGAACCAAACATCCATGATATCTTGTTCTTTCGTGAATTCGCCGTTAGGGCTTCCTTCATGTGTGAATCCTTCCGGAAGGAGTTCATTTGCACTCTTTTCAAACCAGATATTGGACCCGTGCTGACGGAAGAGCTCTGCTACATGTGCAATGGTTTCTTCAGTAATGATTTCTTCGCCGTTTTCCGCGTAGAATACAGGAATCGGAACACCCCAGGCACGCTGTCTGGAAATACACCAGTCACCTCTGTCACGTACCATGTTATAAAGCCTGGTTTCTCCCCATGCAGGCACCCATTTCGTATCTTTGACAGCTTGCAGCAGGTCATCCCTGAAAGAATCGATTGAAGCAAACCACTGAGGTGTCGCTCTGAAAATAACCGGTTTTTTTGTACGCCAGTCATGCGGATAAGAGTGAGTAATGAACTCAAGTTTTAACAGAGCTCCTGCTTCCTGTAGTTTTTCAGTGATCGGCTTATTAGCTGCATCATAGAACAATCCTTCAAATCCTGGAGCCTCTTCTGTCATGACACCTTTATCATTTACCGGGCAAAGGACCTCAAGGCCGTATTTCTTTCCGACAAGATAGTCATCCTCACCATGCCCAGGTGCTGTGTGTACACACCCTGTACCAGAATCAGTTGTAACATGGTCTCCAAGGATCACCAGGGATTCCCTGTCATAGAGCGGGTGCTGTGCTTTAACCAATTCAAGCTCTGAACCCTTTACAGTGTTCAACACTGTAGGATTGTTCCATTCAAGGACGGATGTCACTTCTTCAAGTAAGTCTTCAGCAACAACATATTTACTGCCTTCCACCTCTACCACGGCATAGGAAAGGTCAGCGTGGACAGTGATCGCCAGGTTTGCCGGAATCGTCCAAGGAGTCGTCGTCCAAATGATGATTTGTGTACCTTCTTCAAGGACTCCATTTCCTTCTTTCACTTGGAAACCAACATAAATGGAAGGTGAACGCTTATCTTTATATTCAATCTCGGCTTCCGCCAATGCTGATTCACTGGACGGACTCCAATAAACAGGCTTCAATCCTTTATAGATGTAGCCTTTATTTGCCATGTCACCGAACACTTTAATCTGTTCAGCTTCATATTCCGGCTTCATGGTGATATATGGATTATCCCAGTCACCGCGCACTCCAAGCTGTTTGAACTGTGCTCGCTGGCTGTCGATTTGGCCGTAAGCATACTCTTCGCAGAGCTTGCGGAATTCAGCTACGGTCATTTCTTTCCGATTTACGCCTTTCTTTGTCAAAGCCTGTTCAATTGGCAGGCCATGAGTATCCCAGCCTGGGACATAAGGAGCATTATAACCGCTCATGGATTTATATCTGACAATGAAATCTTTCAGCACTTTGTTCAGAGCATGGCCCATATGAAGGTCTCCATTTGCATATGGAGGTCCATCATGCAAAATAAATAATGGTCTGCCTTCTGTTCTTTCCTGGACCTTTTTATAGATATCCATCTCATTCCATTTTTCTTGCATTTCAGGTTCGCGCTTAGGCAGATTTCCACGCATCGGAAATTCTGTTTTCGGCATCAATAACGTGTCTTTATAATTCATTCCTATATCCTCCTGTCTGGAAACTCTATTCTAATACTGGTTTCCAACAATTCATTACAACCTGGCGACGCAAGTCTATACCTGTTACAGGGTTATCGATTTCTTCAGCCTTGATACATACATCAAGAAAATTTACCAATAAAAAAAGCTTTCTCATCCCTGAAAAGGGACGAGAAAGCTAACCCGCGGTACCACCCTAATAGGCAAAATAACGCTTCTTTGCCCACTCTGACATTCGTAACGAGAATGACACGCCGGAATTTAATGGCAGATGCTGCTTTCAAAACCGGTGCTCGAGGGTGATATTCCGCTTCTTCTGCCTCCGTCAAGCTTTCACCATCCTTGACTCGCTGCCTGAAGGCTTATGATAAAGAAACGTACTGTCCCTTTCATTGCGTTGCAGTATAATTGTAAAATCAATTATATGAAATATGATCTTATTTCGTCAAGCTATCTTCTTCTTTTAATGTTTTCAAATCTGTGGCATCAATTTCAAACTCCATGATTTGATCCCAGTCATCACTGCTCAAAAGATCAAGCTGTGCCTCAATCAGCATTTTGAAGCGGGTTCTAAAGACCTTGGACTGTTTTTTCAATTCTTCAATTTCCATAGCAATCTTTCTTGCTTTGGATAGAGATTCGTTGACGATCCTGTCTGCATTTTTCTCTGCTTCTTTCACAATCAGCTTTGCTTCCTTTGAAGCATTTCGGCGGACTTCTTCTCCCGCTTCCTGAGCGATGACAATTGATTTGTTCAATGTCTCTTCAATGTTGGTGAAGTGGCCCAGTCGCTCATTCATTGAACCTAGTGCTTCTTCCAGTTCTTTTTTCTCGCGAAGGAGAATTTCGTAATCCTTGATAATCTGATCAAGGAACTCATTCACTTCATCTTCATCATAACCGCGGAAACCGCGACTGAATTCTTTGTTATGTATATCTAACGGCGTTAAAGGCATAATGCCACCTCCATATCGAAGTAAATATCTCTTCCCCTATTATAACTGAATTTTCGACAGTTTGTGGGGATTTCCCTTTATTTTTTGAAAATTTATTTTAGTATTCCGGCGGATATTCGAAATTTGTCCTTTTTTGTTTTGCCTTCAATGGATATAAGCTTGCTTCTTCCAAACCCTCTCATTGAAAACACATCCCCTTCGGCAACTTCAAAGGCAGGGCTCTCGACCACCCGCCAGTTCACCTTTACGACTCCTCCTGTAATAAGGGTTTGAACCTTCTGCCTCGACACATTATAAAGTGCGGAAAGAATTACATCAAGACGCAAGGAACTTGCAGTCGTTGATGATTCCCGCCATTCTTCTGAAGAATCGACCAACCTTTCCAATGGAATCTTCTCCAAGGACACTTTATTCCGGCCTACTTCTTTGAAATTCATCTCTACATAATCGGCTATCTCAGAAGCTGTCATTATTTGGATGGCATCTCCATTCATGATGATGTCTCCGAACTTTTCCCTTTTTAAGCCAATTGACATTAGGGATCCTAGAATTTGACGATGTTCTAGAGTGACAAATTTTTGAGGGTAGTTAACTTCAAACAAGGTTACAGCATAATCGGTTTCAGACGGCTCAAAGTAATCAGGGTACAAAATGCATCTCTTTCTTTCAATTGCCTCCTGAGCGGGATAAAAGCTCAGCTTGATATCGCTGTTCTTGCCAATAATGGCTGTAAGGATGAATTGCTCCCTTGGATCTAAAAAATCAGTGACTTTCGGGGAGTAGGTATTTTCTACGAATTCACGCCATTCCAATACATTGTCAATGAATTCCTTCTCGTCTTTTCTAAAGTGCTGATAAATCGATGTCATGTTTACACCTGCTTTATTTATTGAAGGGAGAGCTACACCCTTCGAAGAATTAAAAAAAGGGAGTACCAATAGGCCCCCTAAATTGTTTTATATCTAATTGCTTCACCAGGGGTTCCCTGTATATTAAACAAACCACCTGTATAATTCAAGAATGCCTGACTGTGCAAGCCTCAATACGATAAACGCTACAATTGGTGAAATATCGATCATTCCAATAGAAGGAACAATCTTGCGAAACGGCTCTAAATACGGTTCACAAATCCTTGACAGGAATTTTCCGATTGCCGTTTCCCTTGCATTGGGAAACCAAGACATTAAGATATAAATGATCAAGGCCCAAGTATAGATCTCAACCAACCTGTATAATGTTGCCACTACAAATTCCATTCACACTACCACCTTGTATTATGGTTGTCTTCTTCTTGCAGGAACTCAGAAACATTTCCCGCAACTTCTATATTGTCCGGAGTACAAAGGAAGATATTGCTCCCAATCCTCTGGATGTCTCCACCAAGTGCATAAACAGTTCCGCTTAAAAAGTCGACAATCCGCTTAGCCTGGTCATGCTGGATCCTTTGTAAATTAACCACGATCGCTCTCCGATTTTTAAGATGATCGGCTATTTCCTGTGCTTCTGCATATACTCTCGGTTCTACGATGATCATTTTCGATGACTTTTGGACACTTTGGAGACTGACTACATTTTGCTTGTTTGATGAAGGCTGTTGCTGTTTCAAGGACACCTTCTCCTCATAATGTTCTTCACCAGAGCTTTGTTCCTGGTCAAACTCTTCTTCGTCCAGCAGAAAAAAGTTTTTAAATTTTGACTTGATCCCCACTTGTCTGCCTCCTTTTATTCATCTCCCACAAGTGCTGTACCTACCCGGATAAAGGTGGCTCCCTCTTCGATGGCAATCATAAAATCATTGGACATTCCCATTGATAGTTCTTTACACGGTGCATGTTCAAGTCCCATTGCTTCAATTTCTGCCTGAAGGGATTTCATTTTTTGGAAATATCCCCTCAACTCTGATTCATCTTCGATATTTGGCATCATCGTCATCAGCCCTTCAACAATTATGTTTTCATATTGTTGAAGGCTTTGTATAAACGGGATAACATCAGCAGGAGCTAATCCATGTTTCGATTCCTCCCCGGAGATGTTAACCTGAACAAAGCAGGATATCGGGCGGACAGCCCTCTTGTTGATTTCTTTTGCCAAAGACATACGGTCCAAGGAATGTATGTAAGAAACTTTATCTATAATATTTTTAACTTTTCTTGATTGAAGTGTACCGATAAAGTGCCATACAGGCTTGTCCTTTAACTCTTCCCATTTGAGCAGGAGGCCTTCGTCCCTGTTTTCACCAAGGTGAATAAGCCCCGCCTCAACTGCCTCTTGTGCCCTTTCATTACTAACATATTTCGTAACGGCAACAATCGTAATTTCTTCAGGATTTCTGCCGGAAGATTCACATGCTGCCTTGATTTTCTGATTGATGATTTCGAGCTTATCCTTTACATCCATGAAGTGTCACTCCTTCCAGCCGATGTAGCTCATCATCCTGCCTGTTCTGCCGTTATCCCTCCGGTGCGAAAAAAAATCTTGTCGATCGCAGACAGTACATAGATGGGACATGGTAATATTGCTTGAAGGAACTCCGCTTTTTTGGAGAGCTAAAAAGTTGGTTCTCTTGAGGTCCAGCTCATATTGTCCTTCATATTTAAGATTATATGGTTTTTCATTACAATCTTCTAGTAGTTTTTTCACTTTGTCAATAACTCTGTCATCTACCTGATAGCATTCCCGGCAGATGGAAGGACCGATTGCCGCCAAAATTTCTTCAGGTGCAGCACCATAATCAGTGAACTCCTTGACCATTTTCCCGGCAATGTCCAGGACTGTCCCTTTCCATCCTGCATGGGCAATACCTATCAGCCTGCCCTTTGGATAGAGAAAATAGATCGGCACACAGTCGGCGTAACACATAGTCAAAAGCAAATTGGGTAAATTGGTGATCAGGCCGTCTGTATCCTTGATGCTTGTTGAATACTCCAGTGATCCTTTACCTCCGTCCTGCTCTGTGACCCACTGTATGTTGTTTCCATGAGTCTGTTCCGCGCACACCCATCTGTCCAATGGAAATCCAACGTTGTTACCCACAAGCTGCCGGTTTTTCTTTACAGCTTCAGGTTCATCATTAACATGAAGACCCATATTCAGAGCCGTCCAATCTCCTTCGCTGAATCCACCCTGTTTACCTGTTATCCCCACCTTCAACCCAGGTAAAAGATTTTCCCACAGAGGAAGGGAGAAAGTAAGATGATCTCCTTTAATAAAGGCATGTTCAGTCACTGCAGATTCTCCTTCCTTTTTCTATAGTTTACCATGAAATCTATTTATTCGTCATAATCCTTGCAACTGGCCCCTCATTGTTTCTTGGGTTCTTCCAGTTGTGCCTGCATGTAATGATTCTCCTTATGACGGACCAGAATGACATCCTCGCCAATTTTAACGATGGATGACCAAGGAATCACCACATCTTCTTCTTTACCAAAAAAACCAAGGAGCTTCCCATTCCTGCCGATAACAATTGCTTCTATTCTTCCAGTATCAAGATTGATCTCTATATCCGCGATGTTACCTAACTTACGGCCGTCTGAAATACTGACAACATCCTTAACTTGAAATTCAGATATCCTTACCATCGCTCTCCCTCTTTCATAAGCTGTTTTCGTGAAGATTGTTGCTATCGGAAAAATCCAAAGGGCCGGATTTCCCCCTTGTACACAAGGCTTTTTTCTCTCAAAAGGGTGAATAGCTCTTTTCTTTCTTGTTGACTAAGATAATTTTTGTGGGTTCTGACCATATATCTGGAACTTACTATTTAACAGCAGCAAAGGATTAGAAAAGAGCCTTTCAAGAAGTCTTATAGTCAATATATGCACAATAAAATGGGGTCATGCCCCGTCTTATCAGAGGGGCATGACCCATTATTGAATATTCTTATTCATTTGTTTGATTGCGGCTTTTTCCAGCCGGGAAACCTGTGCTTGAGATATTCCGATTTCTTCTGCCACTTCCATTTGTGTTTTACCCTGAAAGAACCTTTTTCGGATAATCATCTTTTCCCGGTCATTCAGCCGTCTCATACCTTCTTGCAGCGCTATCTCTTCAATCCACGTATGATCTCTGTTTCTTTCATCGCTGAGCTGGTCCATCACAAAGATCGGGTCTCCGCCATCATTATAAATTGGTTCGAATAATGAAACGGGATCTTGAATGGCATCCATTGCAAATACAATATCTTCATGAGGAACATCCAATACTTTTGCAATTTCTTCTGCTGTCGGCTCTTTGGATGTTTCACCCATCAGCTTCTCCCTGACCTGAAGTGCCTTGTAAGCAATATCCCTTAGTGATCGAGAAACTCTAATCGGGTTATTATCCCTTAAGTACCGGCGGATTTCCCCAATAATCATCGGAACTGCATAAGTAGAAAACCTGACATTTTGCCCTAGATCGAAATTATCAATCGACTTCATCAGGCCTATGCATCCAACCTGAAACAAGTCATCTACATACTCTCCGCGGTTATTAAACCTTTGAATAACACTGAGGACTAGGCGAAGATTACCATTCACCAGTTTCTCTCTGGCTGATATATCGCCAGCTTGCATTTCCCGAAAGAGTTTTCTCATTTCCTCATTCTTCAGAACAGGAAGTTTCGATGTGTCAACACCACAGATTTCAACTTTATTTCGTGTCAAATTCTTTCCCTCCTTGCAGGAGTTGCTGTACAAAAGTCAGTATCTCCCCGGGAAGGAAAATTATGCATGTACCCATTGCGTGCAAGCCTCATAAAAACCTTCCAATCTAGGCAGGACAAGGCTTGGGTGCATGCAAACTTTTTTGTGGAAACAATTCATTATTAATGTTGCTATTTTTTTAAAATCGTGCATGATGTAAACGAAAGAAAGAAAAAGAGCGGACTATTAAGCAGAAATTTACTGATTTGTTCCGGTCGAGGAACGACTATTTGGTAAAGGACAGTCTATCCTTATAATTCTCAGGATTATTTTAACCTTTGAGGGTCTGGGTTTCGTTAAAAGTGGGTACTAGTCACAATTGAAGAGCACTGTGGTCATTTATGAGTTGAAGACGCACTTATGAGGCGGAGGGGTATCCTTTCGATTGTGAACGAAGTCTGAACACTTGAGCTTGGTGAGCACGGAGGAGTATATAGAGGGGTTAATTAAGATCTTAAACATTAGAGGAAACACATTATGAGTATTTTTCACAGATTCCAAGAAGCGGCAATCCTAGTTAGATAGAACCGCCGCTTCATTCATGGGTCAAACCATTTTATTAAATTCTTTCTTTAATCTTTTGATTATCCGTTTTTCAAGCCTTGATATATATGATTGCGAAATCCCAAGCATATCCGCTACATCCTTTTGAGTCTTTTCTTCACCACCCATAAGGCCAAACCGGAGTTCCATTATCTGTTTTTCCCTCTCTGATAACTCTGTCAGTGCATTGAATAGAAGTTTCCTATCGACGGTTGCTTCAAGGTCTTTCGTGATAATATCCTCTTCAGTCCCGAGAACATCGGATAGCAGCAGCTCATTCCCGTCCCAATCAATATTGAGCGGTTCATCAAAGGATACTTCTGAACGGATTTTATTATTTCTTCTGAGGTACATTAATATCTCATTTTCAATACACCTGGACGCATAGGTGGCCAGTTTGATTTTCTTTTCCGGGTTGAAGGTATTAACGGCTTTGATTAAACCAATCGTTCCAATGCTGATTAAGTCTTCTATATTGATTCCCGTGTTTTCAAATTTCCTTGCAATATATACGACCAGTCTTAAATTTCTTTCAATCAGCAGAGAACGGGCTGTCTTATCACCGTTTGGAAGCTTCTTAAGCAAGACTTCCTCTTCTTCCTTGGAAAGAGGTGGCGGAAGAGCTTCACTGCCGCCTATATAATAAATCTCATCCGTCTTCAGCCCCAGCTTGATCAACAGCTTATACCAATAGTATGTAAGTCTCAGCCGTAAATTTTTCAATGTAGTTCCCCCTTCTATTTTGTTGAAATGTGAGTATAGTAATAGTGGCAATGTATTAAGATACGTTTTGAAGCGATGGAGAGGCGAGCATTTTTGGATGTACGATACAATTAAAACTGTCATCTGCAGAGAAATGAATGTCCTGAAAAACTACCAGCCCTTTTTTGCATATCCAAGTTTCTGCTTCCTTCTTGATGACAATAGAGTCAGGTTTGAAAGCGATGAGAAGCTGATTCTTTTTCCCGACAGATTGAGCCGGAACGAACCGGACCCGGTCTTCCCATTGGGGCGTCAGAGAATGATCCCCAGTCATCATGCCCTCACTGTCATCTGATACACGAAGGATGTCATGCGGAATCCTTCCTTCCAACCCCTTCGTTGAGATGAGCATAACAGGACTTTTACTTAGTGGATCATAAAGCTGGTTGCCGCTGTCCACCAGCCCCTTCAATTCAAGCTTGCATCCGTTTAGTTCAATTTCTACTTCGACGACTTGATCATATTGAATATTCACAGTTTCTATACTGCTTATTCTATTACGGGCAAAATACCAGGCTGCCGGCAGGGCAAACATGACGAACAGCCAGCTGATTGGGTCGCCGAACCCTTTAACACTAGCTAAAAACATAGAAGACTGCAGGTTATTGTCAAACTTAATAAAATAATGGAAGCCTATCAAAATGCCTCCAGTTAAGAAAGTCGAGAAGTAAAGCATGAGCAAGTTTCCCAGGAAGAAACGGAAACGTTTGAATCCAAAAGCAGTGAATACCATAATCACTGAGAATGATAGTTTTATAAGCGGATGCCCGCTGATATTGGCATAAGGAGTAAATGATAACAAAACAATTAATGATCCGATAAACCCACCCAAGAAAATTCTCCACCATATTAGATGCCTTTTTAAAAATAATGCCGTCATCATCAGCAATATGCTGTCTATCAATAAGTTCAATAGCCAAATGACATCTAAATATAGTACCAATTGTTCCCCTCCTTTTTGTTCCAATTTCCGGTTGTTATGAGAAGTATATCGTACATACTCTCTTGAAGTGTGTCACTTTCTGTAAGCAAAGAAGTGAAACTTTTCATACTCTAGTTCGAATATTGTCAAATGCTTTTTACCAATCATTCATTGCAAAAACCTGGCTGCCCTTTATTAAGTGCTGAACTGGATCCCGCTCCAGAAGTGTGATTCAGTGGTACCAGGCAGTGAGCTTCTAAGTACAAGTTTCCATTCAGGTGCCTAGGGGCAGAAGCTCATCAATGAGTAAAGGAATCAAGAAGAGCATTTGCGATTCGGTGTTCCGTCCCTACTTATTGTGTGGATTTCAATTCGGTAATGATTAAAAATGGAAAATTTTTGAGACACCAATTATTCCTCGACAATCTTTTAAGTATTTTCGGAAAGGAATACAGCGGCCGTTTACTCCCTTTTCGCCCCAACAACCATTCAAAAGCACAATCTCATTGGCACATTTACTACCTTTTCGACCCAACATCTCTTTCAAAATCCAATCTCGTTGGGCCGATTACACTCTTTTCGACCCAATATCCCTTCCAAAATCGAATCTCATTGGCCTGATTACACCCTTTTCAACCCAACATCCCTTCCAAAATCCAATCTCATTGGCCCGGTTACACTCTTTTCAACCCAACATCCCTTCCAAAATCGAATCTCATTAGCCTGATTACATCCTTATCAACCCATCAACCATTCAATAATCCAATCTCGTTGGGTCGATTACACCCTTTTCGACCCAGCACCCCTTCCAAAATCGAATCTCATTGGCCTGATTACATCCTTTTCGACCCAACATCCATCAATAAACCCAATCTCATTGGCCCGGTTATTCCCTTTTCGACCCAACATCTCTTCAAAACTTTAATCTCATTGGCCCGATTACACCCTTTTCGACCGTTCCCATACCCTCACAAAAATTCATTCTCACTGCCCGTTCGAGTACCGCAGGAACTGCCCCACATTTACTCTTAAAAGCAGAAATAATAAAAAACCCCCAAGGAATAATCCTTGGGGGTTGAATACACATTATCTGCGGCGATTACGATTTCTTAGGAAAGTTGGGATATCCAGTGTATCTTCCATTCCCTGGCCGCTTGTAC
The DNA here is from genome assembly GCF_046237645.1 of Rossellomorea sedimentorum. Taxonomy (GTDB): domain Bacteria; phylum Bacillota; class Bacilli; order Bacillales; family Bacillaceae_B; genus Rossellomorea; species Rossellomorea sedimentorum. The sequence continues at coordinate 1,406,589 of NZ_CP143546.1, read as the reverse complement.
GAGAAGGTTCCTGCTGTTGTTGTGGTTCCTCTCTTTTTGTTTCTCGCTTAGGAGCCTGCTGCTGACCAACATTATTGTTGTTAGGCTTCATACCGCCAAATGATGGTCTTGTTTGTTTAGGCTGAACAGCTTCTTCATTGAACCCGGTTGCAATGACTGTAACTACGATCTCATCTTTAAGATCTTCATTGATGACGGATCCGAAGATCATGTTTACTTCCTGATCAGAAGCAGATGCCACGATGTCGGCTGCTTCCTGAACTTCATAAAGGGATAGATTTGTTCCTCCTGTGATGTTCATAAGGACTCCCTGAGCACCATCGATGGAAGTTTCAAGAAGCGGACTTGAAATCGCCTTTTTCGCTGCTTCTGTCGCACGATTTTCGCCGGCGGCAGCACCGATACCCATCAAAGCAGATCCTTTATTGGACATGATTGTCTTCACATCTGCAAAGTCCAGGTTGATTAAACCAGGCACTGCAATCAAGTCAGAAATACCCTGAACACCTTGTCGAAGCACATTATCTGCTTCACGGAACGCTTCAAGCATTGGAGTGCTTTTGTCTACGATTTCAAGGAGGCGGTCATTTGGGATAACGATAAGTGTGTCAACGGCATCTTTCATTGCACCGATTCCACCACTTGCCTGTGTCGAACGCTTGCGTCCTTCAAACGTAAATGGACGGGTTACAACCCCGACAGTTAGAGCCCCGATTTCTCTTGCAATTTCAGCGATTACCGGAGCAGCTCCCGTTCCTGTTCCTCCACCCATACCGGCAGTAACGAACACCATGTCTGCTCCTTTAAGTGCTTCTTCGATCTGTTCTTTACTTTCTTCGGCAGCTTTCTTACCTACCTCAGGATTTGCACCGGCTCCAAGGCCTCTTGTCAGCTTGCCGCCAATTTGCATTTTGATTTCAGCTTTAGATAAGTTCAGTGCCTGTGCATCTGTATTTACTGCAATAAATTCTACACCTTGTACACCATGCTCAATCATTCGATTGACGGCGTTGTTTCCGCCGCCTCCTACCCCGATTACTTTTATGGTGGCTAATGAATCTAAATTCGTATCAAACTCTAACATGAAACATCCTCCTAATTCCTCGATTCTCAACCTATTTGAAGCTATTCAAAAAAGTAGCCGAAAAATTTCTTCATCTTTGATGACACTTTTTCGTCATTTGGCTTGTCCTGTTTTGTTTTTTGTTTTTCTGTCTGTTCAGGCTTCTTAACAGTCCGCTTTTCGGCAGGCTCTGCAGGAACAGGAGATGAACTTACGGTTCTCCCTTGTAATCTAGCATTTTTATGAGCATATTTAATGAGCCCTACAGAAGTCGTATATTGAGGTTCACGAACTCCGATATAATCAGGCACCGCTACTCTGACACGGTTTTGGAAAACCAGCTGCGCCAGTTCCAGCACACCCGGCAGATTGGCAATACCGCCGGTCAATACATAGCCGCCAGGCAGGTCATGCACACCCATTCTTCTTAGTTCATGTCCAATCATATCGAATATTTCTTCTAATCTAGCTTCTATGATATCAGAAATTTCAAGCTGATTAAATTGTTGATGTTGGTCACTGCCGATAATCGGTACACTGAACACCTCATCTTCTGATGCATGATCATAGAAAGCATGTCCGTATTTAACCTTGATCATTTCAGCATCTTCTGTTGAAGTCCTCAGACCGATGGAAAGGTCCTTTGTGATATGTTCCCCTCCAACCGGCAGAACAGAAGCAGCTTTTATATGTCCCTGATCGAAGACTGCAATGGTCGTCGATCCACCGCCAATGTCAATCAACGCTGCGCCAAGACTTTGTTCGTCTTTTGAAAGGGAGATGGAGCCGGAAGCAAGCGGCTGCAGCACTATATCCACGACTTCCAATCCTGCTTTCTCTACACAACGTAATGTATTATGTAAAAGCGTCTTTGATCCGGTAATGATCGTACCTTCCATTTCGAGCCTTACACCAATCATGCCCCTTGGATCAGTAATTTCATCCAATCCATCAACTATGAATTGTTTTGGAATCACATTAACGATCTCTCTTTCAGGCGGAATCGATATGACTTGTGCAGCATCCATCACGCGTGCCACATCTTCATCTGTAATTTCTCTGTTATCACTTGAGACAGCCACGACTCCGTGACATGCCTGCAGGGCTACACCGTTTCCAGGTATTCCGACGATTACCTGGTTAATGTTGATGCCGACCATCCTTTCCGCTTGCTCGACGGCCTTTTTTATTGTTTGAACAGTTTCATCTATATCTACAATGGAACCTTTGCGGATTCCTTGAGACTTTACATTTCCGACACCGATTATATTCAATGAATCATTGGACATTTCGCCGATGATCACTTTCACTGTGGATGTACCGATGTCTAGACTTACGAAAATTTCATTGCTGTTCACTCTGTGGCACCTCCTTCAATTATTATGTATTATAGAACAACAACTTGTCATTAAGTTGAATTTTGAGTATATCTTATAGAAATATTCGTCGCTTTTAAAAGATTCCCTTTTAAAAATTCAATTTTTTTCTTTTTTTTCACTATTTGAGCTCCAATTACTAATCAGAATCCTGCGTATAACAGCAATATTTTGAAATAGTCTCACACCAAACGCGAAAACAGCTGCTAGATATAAGTCTACACCAAGATGGACACCTAGAAAAGCCAAACTTGCAGCCAATAAGATATTAAAGAAAAAACCGGAGACAAATACTTTGTCATCATAAATATTTTGCAGGTGGGCCCTTATCCCACCAAACAGTGTATCGAGAGCTGCTAATACCGCAATGGATAAGTAGTTTGAATATTCATCTGGAATCCTGATATCGGTAAGCAATCCGAGGATCACTCCTAGCAGCAACCCTACAACGGGCAGCCACATCCTGTCAATTCCCTCCTTCTGTTACTGGCTCCATATGACGGATCCTGATGGTATCTGCGTATGCCGGCACTGTCAGGCTTTCCAAAGGAGAGCCGATATTAACACTGAGGTTATCAATGAAAAAATCTTCTATTGCCCGGGAAACCCTCATACGGTTATGAAGATCTTTAGCTTGTTTGTAATCTCTTGTCAATATCCTGATTTCGAATGGTACTGAGTTGATCGGGTATCCGTCAATTTTCGTCTCGCCATTAATATCCCTGATCACGGAAGTGTTGATTAAGCGGTGGCCGTCAATGGAGATATCCCTGGCACCATATCGATTCAACTCATTGACAAGCCTTTCAAGAAGCTCAGGAGAGACAGACTTCACCTTTGCCCCCAGCAGAACTTCCTCAACGGAAGGTTCTACAGTCAAAATCAGTCCGGGACCCTGCTTTTCAACCAGTCCCGCTTCCTCTTTAAGTTCGTCAAGAGTTTCTCTTAAAGCCTGTTCCTGGCTTGTCTGTCTCTCTGTTTCATATTTCTCCAGTTTTTCGTTGATGGACTGCAGCTCCTCCAGAAGATTGGACGCCGAATCCCTCTCGTTCTCAATCGCTTCTCTTAATTCCCAAATATCCCTGGTATCCCTGATTACCGGTTCTTGAACTGTTTGAAACTGGACAGCCACCATGAATCCGATAATCAAAGTAATAAGAGTAAAGCTGACTTTATTGCCCACTCTTTCTCACCTTGCTTTCTATATTCCCGACACAGGGTCATTCCTGCCCTACGACTCGCTGATGATAGGCTCAAGGACCAGTTCACTTTCCTTCTTGAGACTAAAATCAATATTTTCGTTCACTAACTGATCTTTTACACCGCCAGTCAAATCCAATGCCGAAGACATCACGGCCGGGTCACCGATTGCTGTAATTTCAAAAGGGGCACTAGAAGGAACACCGTCAACTGTTATCACCGGTCCTGTACACAGGATATACGAATCATGCTTAAGCCTTTGGCCATTGATCGCCACAGCAGAAGCACCCGCAATGTATAATTCATTGATCACTTTGAACACATGGCGTTCATGGACAATATAATTATTCACGTTAGGATCATCCGGATTATATTGGGAGTCTGACAGGGAAACCCGTACACCCGGTCCCTGGACTTTGACTTTCCCCAGGAACATCCTGTACTTTTCCGCATCTTCAGCAAGATTAAAGTAAATTTGTTTCTCCTGTGATAAATCTTTTTCAATGTCTACGACCTTCTGCTGTTTTTCATACACTTCATTTTGAAGAGCCGCATTTTTTTCCTGTAAGCTGAACAGCTGGCTGCGCAGCTTATCTTCTCTCTGCCACTGTCCATCTGTCAGTTGGGCTCCATCCTTTTTTTCCGAATTCGCCAAGCTGTAGGAAAATGCGAGGATAAATCCCAGCACCAAACAAACCAGGGAAAGGACGACATGCCTAACTTTCACTTTCATCTTCATCAACCTCGGGTTCTCCTTCCGTTTCATATTTCCTGAAATAGGAGCCGACCTCCAAGTCTATGACCCCTTTGGATGATTCATCAAGCTGGCTGACAATTGAAGGATAATGAACCATTTTTTCAGAAAAAGTCCTGATGGAAGCACTGACTTCAAATCCATCATTCATGTATAAGGAAACATGGTATGGGTCAGTTTTCTTAGGCGACAAAACGATTTCGGAGATGGAATTCTTGATCTCAGAAGGAAGCTGTTTCAGTTCATCGATCATTTCCTTAAGGATATTATCTTCTTTGAAACCTATCAGTATAGGTGCATCAGTCGGAAGATCGTCCAATTGCCTTGAGTCAAGGAGGTCCCCATTTTCAAGGATAGGGAAAAATCGGGTCTCATTAATCAGATACGCAGCTTTTTCATATTCCTGCACATTTACCTTAACTGTGTTAGGAAGCTGCAATCTCACTTCAGCACTTGAAATTTCGGGTATATTCTCAAGTTGGAGTTCCGTCTTGGACCTATCGACACTCCATACATTTGCACCCTTCTCAATGGAGATCTTCTCAAGAATTATCTCTTCGGAAACAAGGTGATTCCCGGTTATAACAATGTCTTTCACCTGGCTTAAAGAGGATTGGAAATATACCACCGTCAGAATCAGAAGAAGAAAGAGCGATAACAAAAATGTCAGTCTTCGGTTTGCTTTTTTCTTTCGATGTTGTTTAAGTTTCGGAATCCGTTCCTCCAAGGACACAATTTTTCCCTTGTCCATATTTTTCTTTCCCCTCCAATTATCATACCGTGCAAGATAAAGGATTGTCCTTTTCTTTATGTATAAATCTTTTTTCATATGAATGAAACATCCTGTGTTACCTGTTTGTATGAAATCAGAGCTCTCATTTTCTTTTCGATACCTTTATTCTATATGAAGGGAAAAGATGATAAAAGAGGGTAGACAGTTATTTTCACAATATTTTTCTATTTTTTGTATTTAGTGATGTCGATATCACTATATTGGGTTCAAATTGCCCGGTTAAAACGTTTAGATTCACCCGAAATATTCTATCAGAAGTTCTTTTACCAGGCAAAAACAAGGCCTTTCAGCGTATTCCCTATACTACTATACTTTAAACTCATTCGGGCAGCGTTCATTATAATGTCATGGAACTGTAATTGAAGATATTTATTTTGTTACTTCCGTTAAATAATAGCCTCTACCGTTCATCTAGGCAATATTAAATATATTCAGCTTGAATGGTAAGTTTTACTGCTGCGTGGAAAGTAAGGCTCTGCTCATTAAGATGCTGCCAGTCCCCGGATTATAGTCTTCTTTAACATGCAGTTTTGGGGGCTAATCAGCGTGTATCCTCTTAGGCTTCTTAAAGTTAGGTTGCTATTAATATGAATCACAAAAAATATAGCCATAATCCAAGAAAATATCTTGGTGAGGTGAAGATCAACCATTCCACCTGCTTCAGGCTTAAGATTCAATAAAAAAACCGAAACACAGCATATGGCTGCATTTCGGTCATTCGCTAATATCTGGCATAACGGCTGATATTCAAAAGAACACCAACAGCAAGGAGCATTAACGTCAGTGACGACCCTCCATAACTGAGGAATGGGAGGGTTATACCGGTAACCGGCATCAACCCCGTCACTACCCCCACATTAATCATAACCTGTATAGCTATCATCGATACAATTCCGACTGCAAGGAAGCTTCCATAAAGATCCGGGGCACCAAGGGCAATTCGTATCCCCCTCCAAAGAAGGAGAGAAAACAAGAGGAGAACGAGACTCCCGCCGATAAAACCCAATTCTTCCGCCAATATCGCAAAAATAAAATCATTTTGCGGCTCGGGAAGATAAAAGAACTTCTGCCTGCTTTCCCCAAGACCAAGTCCAAGAAGACCTCCGGGACCGATGGCATACAAAGATTGGATCATCTGAAAGCCGCTGCCCAATGGATCTTCCCAGGGATCCAGGAATGAAGTGATCCGCTTAATCCGATATGGCGCGGACAACACAAGAGCAGCGAAACCCGCAAGCCCGGCAAGGCCCATCATGGCAAAATGACTGATCTTTGCCCCTGCGATAAAAACCATCACGACCGCTGTACCCACCATAACTGTACCGGTTCCCAAATCGGGCTGAAGCATGATCATGCCGAAAGCCGCAAACACAAGAAACAGCGAAGGTACAAGCCCCTTCCGGAATGAAGTTATGTACTTCTGATTTTCTGAGAGGTACTTGGCGAGAAAAGCGATCATCGCCAGTTTCATAAATTCAGAAGGCTGAATCGAAAACGCTCCAACGCCAATCCAGCTACGTGAACCGTTTCTCAACACGCCAATCCCCGGAACAAGAACCAGCACCAGCAGGACAAAACAGACAATGATAATCACTTTCCCCCATGTCCTCCAGGTCCAATAATCGACATTCATGATAAAAAACATCGCCAGGATCCCCACTCCCGCAAACAGCATCTGGCGTTTGGCGAAAAAGAAGGTATCATCAAATTTGTAATCGGCCCAGACCGCGCTCGCACTGTACACCATAATAAGTCCGATGGCAAGCAGAGAGAGTGTCACGACAATCAATATGAAATCGGGAGTTGATTTTTTCAAAGGCAATTCTAACACCTCGATAGACTTATTTGAGCCGTTTCGAGCAATCAAAACCTTTGATTTTTGTTGTCACCACATGTTGTTTTCTTCTTATTGCTCCAAAATAGACAAGCCCTTATTAAAGCTTATGCACCTCTTCTATAAAAATGTCACCGCGAACCTCAAAAGTGCGATATTGATCCCAGCTTGCGCATGCAGGCGACAAAAGGATCACATCCCCTTCTTCTGAAATCTCATAAGCTGCAGGTACTGCTGCCTCAACATTATCGACATGTTTTACTGTTTGTATCCCTGCTTTGGCAGCTGTCTCCATCAATTTAGCTGCAGTTTCCCCAAAAGTGACAAGAGCTTTGACATTTCCGAGGTATGGAATCAGTTCATCAAAAGTATTTCCTCTGTCCAATCCCCCTGCAAGCAGAATAGTCGGCTGATCGAATGCTTCCAAGGCACTTTTTGCCGCTAACACATTAGTAGCTTTTGAATCATTATAAAAAGTTCTCCCATTCAATGTCCTTACAAACTGTGTCCTGTGCTTGACACCGGTAAATGTCTTAAGGACCTCCCTTATGGCATCATTCTCGACACCACTCAGTTTAGAAGCAATCACAGCGCAAAGGATATTTTCAAGGTTATGCTTTCCGGGCAGAGCTATCGATGACGTTTCCAGGATTTTTTCATCATCATAATAAACGGCCCCATCCTTGATGCTGGCCCCTTTCTCCAAAACCCTTTTGGTGGAAAAATAAACTCTTCCGGCTTTTGAAAAGCTTAAGAGCTCATCCAATTCCGGCTGGTCCGCATTGATGACGAGATAATCATCTTCTGTCTGGTTAACTGTTATATTTGCTTTTGCTTTGGCATACTCTTCAATTGACCCATGGTAATCGAGGTGTGCCTCATAAAGGTTTGTAAAGATACTGATTTTTGGGCGGAAGGACTCAACTCCCATTAACTGAAATGAAGAGAGCTCGATGACAATGGTGTTTTCTTCCTTTGCAATCTGTGCAACTTCTGAAGCCACCGTTCCGATGTTCCCCGCAATCAACGGGTGCTTGCCGCCTTTATCAAGCATTTCATGCACTAAGGTTGTTGTAGTCGTTTTTCCATTTGTACCGGTGATTCCGATAAATGGAGCTTCAGACACCAAATAGGCCAGCTCCACCTCTGTCAGCACAGGTATCCCCTTTTCCTCAGCTCCGCTCACCAGTGGATTACTATAAGGAATTCCCGGATTCTTGACAATAAAATCAAAGCCTTCATCCAGCAGTTCAATAGGATGACTTCCGCAAATTACCTTTATGCCTTGCTGAAGAAGTCCCTGTGCCTCCGGATTTTCAGAAAAAGGCTTACGGTCGTTCACCGTTACGAATGCGTCTAACTTATGTAGCAGCGAGGCTGCACTTACCCCGCTTTTCGCCAATCCCAATACCAATACTTTTTTATGTTTGAATTTAAGTGTTGTTTTCAATTATATCCACACCTCAATATAAATTCCTAATACGGCACACAGCAGACCGACAGTCCAGAAAGTCACGACGACTCTCCATTCTGACCAGCCGACAAGCTCATAATGATGGTGAAGCGGGCTCATCCTGAATACCCTTTTTCCAGTCGTTTTAAAAGATATGACTTGAATGATGACAGATAACGTTTCAATCACAAAAACCCCGCCAATCAAAACCAGCAGAATTTCAAGCTTGGTCAGGATAGCGATTGCTGCTATTGCCCCTCCAAGAGCAAGCGATCCCGTATCTCCCATAAATACCTTTGCTGGATGGGCATTGAAGACAAGGAAGCCCAGCACGGCCCCAACGACTGCAACAGCAAAAATGGAAACATCATACTGAGATTGATTCCATGCCAGCACAGCAAGAGCACCGAATGCAATGGCTGAAGTTCCGGAAACAAGACCATCAAGCCCATCTGTCAGGTTAACGGCATTTGAAAAACCGACAAGCCAAAAAATGATGAACAACACATAAAACCATCCCAGGTCAACACTGATATCTGTCAACGGAATGGAAACGGTTGAAGCAAAATCATTTTGTTGATAAATATAAAAGAAGACAGCTGAGATGAGAATCTGCCCGGCTAATTTTTGTTTGGATGTCAAGCCAAGGTTTCTTTTCATGACGACTTTGATAAAGTCATCAAGGAAACCCAGGATCCCAAATCCGACTGTCACCAAAAGCAGCAGAAAGGTTTCAGCGCTGAACTCGGAGTATCTGCTTGTGATGACCAGTGTTGTAATGATGATGGACAACAGGAACACCAGTCCCCCCATAGTTGGCGTACCGGACTTCTTCTGATGGGATTTCGGTCCCTCTTCCCTGATGCTCTGACCAAATTTCAACCTTCTCAAAAAGGGGATAAAGATGGGAGACAGCACTACTGTTACAACGAACCCCATAAGAATAGTATAAAAGATTACATTCTCCGTCATCTTATTCCCCTCCCTTCAAGCGTAATGATCTTTCAGCAAGATCCCTCATTTGTAAATACTGTTGCCGGGTCGTAACTTTATATAGTTTACCCTTTTCTTTGTCTCTAAAAATAAAATTTGTCATTGTTCCCCACTCTTCTTGTTTCGTTTTATAGTAGTAATGATCCAGGATTTGTAGTACAGCCTCTATTATATTGTCTGCAATGAATAAAGGAAAATGATTTGGCAGCCAGGTTGGCAGTTCTGCCTGTTTTGGCCATAGCGCTCCAACGGCCCCTTTATCAATAGCCTGGAAGAGTTCGGTGTCGGATAAAGCAATGAAAAGACCTTTGGACATCTTTTCATCCGCTTCAGAAGTCACCATCTCAAAAAGTATTTCTGGATCATCTATGCCTCTTGAAGCAGAGACCACTCTCTTTACATCTGCAAAGCGCAGCATCATCTCAACCTCTTAATAGCAGCCTTGGCAGCCTCTCTGTCATCAAAGGAAGTTACAGTTTCCCCGATAATCTGATACGCTTCATGTCCTTTACCAGCTATAAGGACTACATCACCTTTACCCGCCAAAGAAACAGCATGATTAATTGCCTCCTGCCGGTCAATAATGATGGTATAATTTGTGTGATTTAAATCGGCTGTCATATCCTCAATAATTGAATTTGGATCTTCATTCCTTGGATTGTCAGATGTGAAAACCACTCGATCACCATATAAACAGGCGATTTCAGCCATGATCGGCCTTTTAGTCTTATCCCTGTTCCCGCCGCAGCCCACCACCACAATTACTTTTTTATCTGTGATGGTCTCTATTGTCTTCAAGACATTCTCAAGGCTGTCTGGTGTATGTGCGTAGTCAACAATCACCGAAAAATCCTGTCCTGCTTCCACCTGTTCAAACCTCCCGCTGACCCCTCTGATTGATTGGATCGCTGCCTTGATATCTTTTAAAGGGATTTTGGAGATAGCGGCAGAAGCGGCAGCTGCCAGGACGTTATATATATTAAACCTTCCCGCCAGCCCAATATCCATCTTTATCCTGCCCATTGGGGTAACCATGATAAAGGAAGACCCATTGTGACGGAGCTGGATTTCTTCGGCATGAAAATCAGCATCAGGGCTCAGCCCATAAGTAATGACATGCGCGGCCGTGGAATGAATAAAGAACTGGGCTGAAGGATCATCTTTATTAATAACAGCATACTTCTGCTTTTTCTCATCATAGGAATTGCCTAATTGGGAAAAAAGCAGACTCTTCGCACTTTTGTACTCCTCCATTGTCCGGTGGTAATCCAGGTGATCTTGCGTGATGTTGGTGAACACCGCTATATCAAAATCACACCCATGGACCCTTCCTTGATACAAAGCATGAGAGGACACTTCCATAACTGCCGTATTTATACCGGAGCCAACGAACTCACTGAACAACTGCTGCAGAGTCAGGCTGTCAGGGGTTGTATTCTTGCTTGCTATCACTTCATCTCCTGTTTTCACATATAAAGTACCGATTAAACCTGTTTTGTCACCATTAATGCTGAAAATCCTGTCAATCAGGTGTGTGGTAGTCGTCTTGCCGTTTGTTCCCGTCACTCCAATCAGCTTAAGCCGTTTAGAGGGCTGCTTGTAAAAATAGTCGGCAAGGACCGCCATCGCTCTCCTGGAATCCTTTACAATGATGACAGGAACATCCAGTTCTAATTCCCGCTCTGAGACAACTGCGGCTGCACCGGAGAGAACTGCTTCTTTTGCTAGAGTATGGCTATCCACTTCGGTTCCTTTGATACAAAAAAACAAATCACCATTATGGACTTTTTTATGATGGTTTTTTAAGTTTGCTATATCAGGATTACCCTTGCCCCTAATCGTGTAAAACGGCAATACTCCCAGCAAAGTTTGCAACTTCATCATTTCAACTCCTCATGTATGTAAAGCAACCAATTTTTATTTTACAGAAAAACGCGGGCGAAATCTATCAACCTTTAAGATTAGTTCACGAAGAATGGAACCTGTATACCGAAAATCTCCATAAATGAATAACTCTTTTGTTATTGAAGACCCTTATGTTCTAACATTATGTTCAAAATCCTAAAAGAATGAGTCCTATAACAGAATTGCCTGAAGCCGAAAAGACCGTCCTCACTTCGGCTTCAGGGCAATCACAATGAAAATAGTTACACCAACTGCTGGTGAGGCACTCTGCAATGTTATTCTGTTACTGCAGCGACTCCGTTAGTGTAGGTGTTCATTCTGCCATCTGGATACGGATCGTCCCGCCTTCTTTGATTTTGACACCTGGCTCCGGAGACTGGGCCGCGACTTTATCACCTTTGCCGCTTATATCCAGCTTAAGGTTGAACAGCTGCTTCTGTAGTTCTTTCCGGCTAAGACCAACAAGATTCGGCGTTTCTAAAAGAGGTGTGTCCAGCCATGTCGTTTCTTTTTCAATCTGATCTTTTCTTGGAGGCACACCCATTGCGCGCAAGCTGTCACCAATGATGTTTCCTACAATCGGAGCAGCTACTACCCCCCCGAATTGAACTGTACCTTTTGGGTTATCCACTGCCAGATAAACGACAATTTCCGGTTTATCTGCAGGTGCAAAACCAAGGAAGGAGACAATATGATTATTTTCCATATATCGTCCGTTTTTTACCTTCTGTGCCGTCCCGGTCTTGCCGCCGACTCTATATCCTTCTACAAATGCGCCTTTACCTGTTCCTTGTGCGACAACACTCTCCAAAGCATATCTGATTTGTTCAGATGTTTCTTTAGAAATCACTTGCTGCTTTGCCTGTGGAGTGTTCCTCATAACGACTTCTCCTGTTTGCGGATCCACCAGCTCCTTTGCAACATAAGGCTGGTAGAGGGTACCTCCATTTATCGCGGCCGATACAGCTGCAACCTGCTGGATAGGTGTTACCGCAACCCCCTGTCCGAAAGCAGTCGTGGCCTGTTCCACCGGACCGACACGATCAAGGTTGAATAACAACCCTTTACCTTCTCCTTGCAGGTCGATTCCTGTTTTCTGCCCAAATCCGAAGTCTTTAATATACTTAAAAAGCGTTTCCTTGCCAAGCCTTTCGCCCAATTCAACGAAACCTGGGTTGCAGGAATTCTGGACAACTTCCAGGAATGTCTGCGTGCCGTGCCCTCCCCGTTTCCAGCAGTGAAGGGTGGAACCGGCAACTTCGACATGGCCTGAATCGTGGAACTTTTCTTTTTTCAGGTCAACTTTATTTTCCTCAAGCGCCGCCGCCAATGTAATGATCTTAAAAGTTGAACCCGGCTCATAGGTACTCCAAATTGGCAGGTTACGGTTGTAAATTTCCTGAGGAACATTTCTGAAGTTAGCAGGGTCAAAAGTGGGTCTGCTCGACATCGCCAGAATTTCCCCATTATTCGGATCCATCGCTATGGCAATGATTCCATCCGGGTTATATGCAGCTTCTGCGATATCAAGTTCTCTTTCTATGATTGTCTGAACCTTTGTGTCTATCGTCAGCTTCAAATCGAGACCATCGATAGGTGCTTCATAATCATCCGCCATATCAGGCATCCGTTTACCCTTTGCATCAGAAAAAAATTTCACGGAACCGCCTTCTCCGCTCAATTCTTTATCATAATAAAGTTCCAGCCCCATAAGCCCCTGATTATCAATACCGGCAAATCCAAGGACATGAGATAAATAACTGCCGAAAGGGTAATACCGTTTGGAATCTTCCGCTATATAAACACCTTTGAGATCGAGATCTCGTACTTCTTTTGCCTTTTCATAGGATATCTTTCTTGCCTCGTTAATCCTCACCATAGAAGCAGACTTTGTCACATAATTATAGACATCCTCCAGCGGCAGGTTAAGGGCCGCCGCAAGTTTCTCTGCCGTATGTGCAGGATCGGTTATCTGCCTGGGCACCACAAAGACAGTCGGTGCACTTTGATTTGTGGCAAGCTCCACCCCATTTTTATCTAATATTTTCCCTCTCTCAGGCTCGAAAGGAATGTTTCTGCTCCAGGAGTCCTTGGCCCAGCTCGTCAGCTTGTCCCCCATAAAAAACTGAACATAGCCCAGCCTCACATCTATAACAGCGAAAATTAAAATCCCCATTACAAGAGCAAACGCCAATCTCTTCCTCACCGTCACATTCGATACCCTTTTCACACTCAGTACCTCCCCATATTTGGCTCGTTCCATTATATGCCCGTCCCTTGGAAAGTATGTTGTTATTCGGAAGGACTCGTATGGCTGTTTTCTGTTTGCTCATTTATGTGAGCGTTGCAAATCCAATTGTTGAGGGGGGACTCAATTACTTTTCGGAATGTATCGGCCCGTAAATTGGTTTTTTGGCCCATTGAGGTTCCATATTTCACGTGATGATGGCCCGTATATTGGTTTATCGCCCCATGAAGGTTCAATTTTCCACGGGGTTTTGACCCCTAAATTAGTTTATCGACCCATTGAGATTCGATTTCCCAACGGGATATTGGCCCGTAAATTAGTTTATCGACCCATTGGCATTCAATTCCCCACGGGATTTTGGTCCGTAAAATATTTTTTGACTTTAATAAATTCGTAATCCCACAGGAAACTTTTGAATATAAAAAACGTCCTGTACTACATAACAGGACGTTCTTAAGTCATTTTTTGGTTGTACAACTAGTAACGGAACGGTATGAGCATAGTCCCCATCTGCCTCATTAATTCAATGGGGCCTCTTCATCCGTTTCACTTTCTTTTTTCTCTTCCTCAATCCGCTGTTCCGGAGTTTGGAAAGTCACCACGAGCGGTTCAGATTCATTGATAGTGGAATCGGGTTTAATATTTTGTTTCGTTACATACCCTGTTCCCACCATATTCAGTTCCAGGTTTGCCATTTTCGTGACTTTAAGGACATCCCTTACCGACCACCCTGTCATATCAGGTATGGTTATGTTACCTTTGGTACGCAGGACAACTCTTTCTCCTTGCAGCATGACTTCCCCTTTAGAAGCTGACTGTTCAACAACTGTTTGACCATCTCCAATTACTACCGGTTCAAGCCCTGCTTCTATGAGTTGTTTTTTTGCTTTTTCCACAGACTCACCTGTAAAATCAGCCAACTCTGCTTTCTTCAACGTTTTACTTTCTTCCGGTTTAATATTTAAGTATTTAAGACTGTTCAGCATCACGGGATTGAATACTTGGGAAACAGGGTCCGATCCAATCTCAGTAATTTTCAATTCAGGTTTTTTTATTGCCACATACACTATCAACTGTGGGTCATCCGCAGGGGCCATTCCCAGGAAGGAGAACAGATAGTTTTCTTTCCCCCACTGATAACCGCCATTTTCAAGGTCGGGTATCTGTGCAGTACCTGATTTACCCGCTACATCATATCCCTCTATTGCAAACCTTTGCCCTGTCCCCTCTTCGGAAGTTACCGTGGTGGCTAGATATTCCCTCACCTTTTTGGCTGTTTCTGCCGAAATAGGAGTTCCGGCAACTTCAGGTTCCGTTTGCTTTATAATCTCATTCGTGTCAGGATCAACTATCTTCTCAATAACATAAGGTTTCATCATGTTTCCGTTATTTGCAATAGCTGTTTCTGCCTGAATGATTTGCAACGGAGTCACGGTTGTCCCTTGTCCGAATATAGTCGTATATTTTTCGATCGGATAGTGATAAAGTATTTTCCCCGGTGTCTCATTCGGCAGATCAATTCCTGTTAATTGGCCAAAACCGAATTTATTTAGGTACTCTAAGTACCGGTCTGTACCTATTTCATCAAGCAGTTTAGCAAATGCAACGTTTGAGGACCTCTGAACCCCTTCCAGATAGGTGATGCTTCCCCATCCTTGTCCACCGTTATGATCCCTGATCGGAACCGGATTCCCTTCTACGAAATACTTACCAGATTCATAGTAGGCATTAGGGGCAAATACTCCTTCTTCGACAGCGGCAGCCAAGGAGAAACTTTTAAACGTCGACCCAGGCTCATAAGAAGATTCAACAATCTCATTCTGCCAGGATACAAGATCTTCTCTAGTATCCGGATGGAAAGTCGGCCTCTGGGCCATAGCCAGGATTTTTCCGGTTTTTGGGTCCGCTACAATCGCCAGCATTTTCTCAGGCTTGTACTGTTTATTGACCTTGCTCATTGTCTCTTCCAGGAAGGTCTGAATTTTCTTGTCGATGGTTAAGTATACATCGCTGCCGTTTTGCGGAGGCGTGACATGTTGTTCAGTCTGAGGAAGAATATATCCCCATTTATCACTGTCATACTTAACCAGCCCATCTTTTCCTGAGAGGTATTCATTCAGGCTTTTTTCAATCCCCATCTTGCCGACGATTTCTGTTGTATTGTCCTCATTGTCTTCTTTTTGGGCAAACCCTATTAGATGTGAAGAAAATATCCCGTTAGGATAAAACCGCTTTGAATCTTTAATAAACGTAATGCCCGGGAGATTTTCCTTCTCAATTTGAAGTTTCAACTGGTGCGAGATTCCTCTCCCTGCACTTCCAAATTCGACTTGAAATAAATCTTTTTCAATTCCCTTTGAAAGACGGTCATAAAGAGTATTCTGATCCACTTCTAAATGTGAAGCCAATACCTCAGCCGTTTTCCGGGGGTCTTCCACATGTTTGGGTTCATCACTGTCTTTTGAAACAGATTCGTCCAGTATGGCTACAAGAGTATAAGCGGAAGTATCTTCGGCAATTACCTCTCCCTTATGATCATAGATCGTTCCTCTGCTCGCTTCCAGGACTCCGCTTTTCAGATATTTTTTTGCTGCTTGTGCCGCCAAAACTTTACCGTCAGCTTCTCCCGTCACTTGGATAGTAACAAACCTTACCATTAAAACAAAAAAGAGCAGGCCGAAAAATCCAAAAAGGATGGCTGCTCCGATTCTCATTCCCGGTCTCTTTTTCATTGATTCTGCACAACCTTAACATTCTTTTCTTTTAAATCAAGACCGAGTTCCTTGGCTTTCTCCAAAATTCTCTCGTATGTACTCAGTTCACTGATTTGCAATTTTAAGTCGTTGTTTGCTTTTTCTTGCTTATCGATTTGTGATTGCACAATCTGAATTTCTTGATTCGCTTTATAGATGGATGACTGGGTTGAAATTATGTTAACGGCCATGAAGCAAAACACCACACCAATGATGGCTGCAAGAATTTTTTCTCCAGGAGTAATCAGCGGCCTCTCTTCTCTTACCGGGACTGTTTCTTGCTGACGCTGCGGCTGTTGGATCGTCTGCTCTCTATATTTTCTCGCTAAATTGCTCACTCTCTCTACTCCCTCCTGTTTTATTCTAAGCTTTTTCCGCTACTCTCAATTTAGCAGAACGAGCTCTGTTATTTCTCTCTAATTCTTCTTCACTGGGCAGAATCGGCTTCCTGTTCACCAAATTCAATTCCGGCTTATATTCGTCAGGAATCACAGGCAGTCCAGGCGGAAGATCAGGTCCTGAAGCCTTTTCCCTGAATATAGATTTCGTGATGCGATCTTCAAGTGAGTGAAAAGTAATAACACTTATCCTTCCACCTGGTTTCAATATCTCAATAGATTTTTCAAGAGCTTCTTCCACGGCATCCAGTTCATCATTGACAGCGATTCTAATGGCCTGGAATACACGTTTTGCAGGGTGGCCGCCCTTTCTTCTTGCAGGTGCAGGAATGCCTTCTTTAATCAACTCCACTAATTCACCTGTTGTTTCAATTGGCTTAATCTCCCTGGCTGCTTCAATTTTACGGGCAATTTGCTTGGAAAACTTCTCTTCACCGTAACGGAAAAAAATCCTCACAAGATCTTCATAGGCCCATTTGTTAACCACTTCGTGAGCGGTCAGATCTCCTTCAAGATCCATTCTCATATCCAATGGAGCATCGTGGTGATAGCTGAACCCTCTTTCGGGCGTATCCAACTGAGGTGAAGATACCCCAAGGTCAAACATGACCCCGTCCACCTGATGGATTCCCCTTTCTGCCAGCTCTTCTTTAATGAAGCGGAAATTGGATCTGATGAATGTTACCCGATCCAAATAAGGGGCAAGCTTTTCTTTTGCATGGTCAATAGCTGTCTGGTCCTGATCGAAGCAGTACAATTTACCTTTCTCCCCCAGCTGTGAAACCAAATATTCACTATGTCCTGCACCGCCAAGAGTACAATCAACGTAAACGCCATCCTCTTTGATGTCCAGTCCATCCACTGTTTCTTTTAGTAAAACGGTTGTATGTTCAAACATTTTTTTCACCTTTCCAATCGAACTGCATGTTTTAGTAAAGTCTATTTCCAAACCGGTTGTTGTTTTGCAAAGAGGATCAAATATTGAAATCAATCATATTCTCAGCGATCTCTGCAAAGGAATCCTCTGACTGTGAGAAATAGTCTTCCCATAAAGCCTTGCTCCAAATCTCAATTCGATTGGAAACTCCCAAAACTACACATTCTTTATCTAACTTTGCGTACCCTGTAAGTGTGGAGGGGATATTGATACGCCCGGTCTTGTCCAATTCGCATTCTGTAGCTCCCGAAAAGAAGAACCGCGTGAATGCCCGTGCGTCTTTCTTGGTCAGTGGCAGAGTTTTGAGCTTTTCTTCCAACGCTCGCCATTCTTCCATGGGGTAACCGAATAAACATTGATCGAGCCCACGGGTTAATACAAAGGCATCACCAAGATGCTCCCTGAACTTGGATGGAACGATTAAACGTCCTTTATTATCAATGTTATGTTGATATTCGCCCATGAACATGTCCACTGCCCCCACTTTCTAACACAAATGTACCACATTCCCCCACTTTTCTCCACATATAATTTAATTTCTTTTTCTTTACAGAAAATCCTGCTTCATTTCTTGCCTCTTTTGTTAATTTCGCTTTTTTGTAAGGGTCTTTTCGTACAACTTGTTGCTATCCTGGATGAGACAGTTTATATAGGCTCTAATCACATGTTCATAAACATGTAGGAATTCACTGATTTGCAACAGTGGTAATTACATATTTAAATGCAATAACATTTTCAAAATAACCTATAAAAAAAGCCCTTCACTGACAGGAATGGGATGGGTTGCATTTTCAGTAAGATGGGATAATAATAAAAGTTGCTCTCCAGCACCTTAGGAACAACAGTCCGTTTTCTAAAAGATTATTGCACTTTACAATAACTGTTATGGATCTGTTTATGAAAGGTTGATTGGAGCGGAAGGTGTGCGATCTCCTGCGGGAATAGCGGGACAGGTGAGACCCCGGAGGCACAGCCGAGGAGGCTCACCGCCCGCCCCGCGGAGTCGCGCACCTGAAGCGTAAATCAACTCCTTATTCAAATAGCAACAATTCTTACATAAATAGTCGAACAAAAAAAAGAAGGCGATGTCACCCATCACCTTCTTCTTTGTTTTCTTAAATTTTTACAACTTTATGTTTTCCGTCAAATTCCAGCGGCAGCTTCATTAGTTCCTTAATGAAATCCTCACCGTACCGGTTCAGGAAGTAATACAAATTCCATAACCGTTCTTGTGGCGAGCCGTCAGGTTTTAAGGATGCCTGGACTTTATCAAATTTAGCAAGCTTCACTTCATGCCTGCCCTTTAAGGATTGTTCCGCCTTCAATCTTAAATAATCGAATTGCTGCCTGTGGAAAGCTAGGTTTTTCTCAACGATACTATCCAGACCCTTATCAATGCCTGCTGCCTTGGGCAGGATTTTTTCATAGGATGCCATCAGTTCTTTTTCAGCCGCATCAATGTCTGCTTCCAGTGTGACATCTTTAACAGAGTTCCAATACGCCTGTTTCTGCTCTTCGACTCCATTTCTCAATACAGCATGGAGTTCAAGGCCGAGCTCATCCATGTTTTTGCTGATATCCCGTTCCAGGATGGTGAGATTCAGCCTTGGAACGATCGGAGGCATTTTGAATCCTGCCCATTCAAAGGCTTGCTTGAGTTCACCCCAATAAGCGATCTCACCGGGACCCGCTATAAATGCAAGCGTTGGAAAGAGCCATTCCTGCATTAATGGGCGTGTTACAACATTATTACTGAATCTATGAGGCTCGGAATGAAGGATTTCTTCCAGCTGACTTTGCGTATAATGGACTTCACCATTCTTCCCTCTGAATAAATCACCATCCCGCTCAAGGAGAATCCGTTCCCCATTCACCTTGATAAACAAGTTAGCGGCATTTTCTTTCATTTCTATGGTAAGAGGGAAACCATTACCTGAAATGTCTTTCTGTTGTTTCCTAACCTTTTCCGTTAAGGTGCTGCTGCCTTCGAGCAAATGAAGGAAGAATGGCTTTTCCAACTGCCTTAATGGAGGGTATGCAGAATCGATCAACAGGAGACCGTAATCCTTGAAGAGGGTCATGATGATGCTGCTGAAGAATTCAACAATCGATCCGGCTCCCTGAACAGCGTTTTCCAAATCCTTCAATAGATCCTTTGTGAATTCTGTCTCTCCAAAGTGTTGAATTACCTGATGGACCCATTTCCGCATGGTCTCTTTGTCATAGAGGAACTCGCTGGTCATCGCTTTATCCATTGCCCGCTCCGGGTATCCCACCTTTTCCAGCTTCCCTTGATGCTCAGCAAAAACATGATTGACTTCAAGATAGTCGTGGTCTTCACCGGCTACCCAGAAGACAGGTACCACTGGAGATTGCAACTTTTCTTCCTGCTCTTTGGCAAGCTTAATTATGGAAATAACCTTATGTATTGTATATAGGGGTCCTGTTAATAACCCTGCCTGCTGCCCCCCGATGACTACTGAGGCATCTTCTTTTAATTTTTTCAGTGATTTCTCAACTTCTATACTGGAGGGAAATGGTTTCATGTACCCTTCAATAACCTTTGCCAGAGCTCCTCTGGGGAAATCCCTGCCTTTTAAATCCGCAACTCTCTTAGCGTAGAGATCGGAATCCTCAAGGTTGTAATGAAAAAAAGAAGTTACAGGAGGTTCCTGCTGTAAGTATAATGAAGCAAAACGATTTGTTGCTGGAATATATAAGCTTTCCAGTTCCATATGATATGACTCCTTTTCTTCCAACTTCTACTGTTCGTAGTATAGCATTCCACAACAATAAAAGGAAAAAACTTGCCTGAAATATATATTAGTAAATTGATTTAGAATGTTCCAGCAATCCTTGCAGCAACACCATAAAATAAAAGGAAGAGGTAGGCAGTGGAGAACAGCAGGAAGCCGAGCCTCCAACCTCCTTTTAATATGTTGCGAAAAACAATTTCCTCTTTAACCTTCCAGTGAATAACCGACAGAAGGCCGGTACCTATTAAAAGAACAAGAATGAGAAGCCAGAGAAAAGACTTATCCCAGATGGCGACTATAATGAAATGGACGGAGAATAATAATAGAAAAGTGGTAATATCAACTGCGGTATTCACCGCTTTTCTATGGTTCCCGCTGATTTGTTTCATGACGATGAAGGCAGCAAAGTAGCCCAGAAAAGGCAAAAGCACAAGAACTGCTGCAACTCCTGATATAATCGAAGACAATTATCCTTTCCTCCTTTCTTGATCAAGTCCTTTAACCATTTTATAGAGAGTTGGAATGATGGATAGAGGAATATTCTTAGCGGCCGCTTCATCTATGATGGCTCCAAGAATAGCTTCAATCTCTGTCTGCCTCCTTGCCTTTAGATCAGCAAGCATGGAGGAGGTATTCTCCCTTGTATTGCAGGCAATCGTTTTTATATCCTGAAAGTCAATCACATGGCTGAGTCTCGGATACAGAAGAAGGATTTCATTAAAGACAGAGCGGGCAAGAGATTCGAAGCTATCATTTTCAACCAACCGCCCATTCTGAACTCCCAATACAGCGGTCAAGGGATTAATGACAGCGTTGACTGCGAGTTTCTCAATAAGCATCATTTGATAGTCAGCTTTGATGTAAACGGGAAACTCGGTGCATGCTGCCGATAATTCTTCCAGCCTCCTCACACTGCCTCGATAGACCGCTGCGTTCGTCTTTCCCTTCCCTTTGTGGGCAACTACATTTTCTGTAATCCTGAGCGCCCCGTGCTCCACGGTTCCAACATATATATGGTTGTGCGGAAGTTGTTCCAGCATCTTAAGATGACCAATTCCATTCTGTAAAAATAATAAAGGAGTTTCCTTAGGAATAATGTTTAGGGTCTTTTGCAGGGTAGAAAGGTGATACTGCTTCACAGCTATGATGATTAAGTCATTAGGTGACAAGTCTCCATACTCAGTGACAGCTTTTACCATGACAGATTCATCACTATGGAGATGTTGGAGGGTGATTCCGTTTTTGTTAATCATGTCTTTTTGTTGGGGTCTTCTCACATAGAGTGAGACATCGAAACTCTTTCCAAGGTATGCAGCAAAGAGCAAACCGATAGCGCCGCCGCCGATAATGCCTACTTTCATACGATCTCCTCAATCCATTTTTTTCGTTATTACTAAGAATATTCTACCATTTCCTCCTTCGACAGGAAACAGTCATCAACAGATTAGGGAGCTTTTCCTCCTTCTATTCTGAGCCCGCAACTTGTTTATTAAAAGCTGTTTGTATAGATTGTTGCTACCGGCAAGCTACAAAGGGCCGGACTTTTCTCTTAGGTACAAGGGCTTTTCTCTCTGAAAAGGGATGAGTAGCTCTTTTCTTTCTTGCTGACCAAGGTAATTTCTATGAATTCTGGCATATCTTCTGAACTTAATAATAAGTAGCAATACAATATTAGGAAAGAGCCTTATCAAAAAAGGGTCAACCCCAGAAAATTCATCTGAAGGTTAACCCTGGTTGGTCAAACTGGATATACCGGGTGTTTTCTTTTACTGAACTCCACTTCTTTTGTCTCATATAGCTTAAAGCGCTCAATCAATACGCCGCGAAGTTCATTAGGTCCCGTGATCTCATCTACTATCATCTCAGAAGCGAGCTTGTAAATGTCTATGTGCTCCTTATATTCTTTCTGTTTTTCCTGAACATAGGCAATCCGTTCTTTCGGATCTTCTATGGCCTGTATTTTATTTGAATACACGGCATTAACAGCAGCTTCTGGCCCCATGACCGCAATTTGGGCTGTAGGAAGGGCTATGCAAACATCCGGTTCAAATGCCGGGCCGGCCATCGCATACAAACCTGCTCCATAAGCTTTCCTGACAATCACAGAAATCTTCGGTACCGTTGCTGAACTCATCGCAGCTATAAGTTTCGCACCATGCCTGATGATTCCAGCTCTTTCAACCTTGGTCCCAATCATGAAGCCCGGCACGTCGGCAAGGAATAGCAACGGAATAGAGAATGCATCACACAGCGTAATGAATTTGGCCGCTTTATCGGCAGAGTCAACGAACAGGACCCCTCCCTTTACTTTCGGCTGATTGGCAATAATCCCTACTGGCTTTCCGTCGATTCGGGCAAATCCTGTTACGATTTCCTGTGCAAATAACTTCTTCATTTCAAAGAAGCTTCCTTCATCGATTAATGAATCAATGCATTCATACATATCAAACGGAGCGTTTTGATGTTCAGGAATGATCTGCTCTAAGGTCCTTCCCTCTTTAGGTTTTACACTCTCTACGCCGGCTGGCTTTTGCGTGTAATTTGAAGGGAAGTAGGATAAGTACTCTTTGGCAGCCTTGATTGCCTCTTCTTCAGAGTATGCCAGCATGTCACCAACCCCGCTGACAGAACAGTGCATTCTCGCTCCGCCCATCTCTTCAAGCGTCACCTTTTCACCTATTACCTTTTCCGCCATACGCGGAGAGCCGAGGTACATGGAAGCGTTACCGTCTACCATAATGACAATATCACAAAAAGCAGGTATGTAAGCCCCTCCTGCTGCAGAAGGTCCGAATAAAAGACAAATTTGCGGAACCATGCCTGACATCTTCACCTGGTTATGGAAGATCTTCCCTGCTCCTCTACGGTTAGGGAACATTTCAAGTTGATCCGTGATCCTGGCACCTGCCGAATCAACAAGATAAAGAATTGGCACCTTCAGGTTCAATGCCGTTTCCTGTATCCGGATAATTTTCTCAACAGTCCTGGCCCCCCATGATCCTGCTTTGACGGTAGAATCGTTCGCCATGACACAAACCGTCCTGCCCCCGATCTTACCGGTTGCCGTCACTACACCATCAGCGGGCAGACCTTCTTCCTGGCAATTGGCAAACATGCCATCCTCCTGATATTCCCCATTATCAAACAGCAAGTTCAGCCGGTCCCTGACGAACAATTTATTTTGTTCCTTCAGTTTTTCATGATACTTCTGCTGACCGCCGCCGGAAATTTTCTCCCTTTTTTCATCAAGTACATGTTCATATGTTTTTTGAGACACAGAAAAATCCCCCTTTGTTTTCAGTTATCAATCAAAAGATGCCGAATTGGCTGACTTCCCGGAAAAACTCTTAAAACTTACTCAAAAGTAACCAGAACATCGCCTTCGTTAACGAAATCCCCTACATTCACTTTCACTTCGGCAACTTTCCCGGAGTTTTCCGCCTCTACGGGGATTTCCATTTTCATCGATTCAAGCATAAGAATCGTCTCACCGCTGTTTACCTCCGCACCTGTTTCTACCAAAACATTCAATACCGTTCCTGCCATGGATGCTGTAATTTCCTTCATTGTGAGTTCCTCCTAATAGTTGCTGTTATTTTTTCATTGCGAGCCTTGAGCTTAACCAGGCTGTATTGTAAGAACCGTTATTAAAGCTCTCTTCCTTGAGAATATCCCGGAAAAGAGGAATATTGGTCTTTACCCCTTGTATCTCTGTTTCATCAAAAAACTTGACTGCCTCTCTAATGCATTCATCCCGGGAGCTGCCGCGAATGATAACTTTGGCAATCATTGGATCATAAAACGGTGTAACATTATTTCCTTCCGCATACCCGGTGTCTATGCGTGCGTTTTCAGTTTGACCCCATTTAATGGATGAAATATTCCCTGGTGAAGGGAAGAATGTCTTAGGATCTTCCGCGTATAGCCGGAATTCAATGGCATGGCCTTCGCTTCGGATTCCTTCCTGTGTTGAAATCGGCAGTGCCTCTCCTCTGCTGACAAGAATCTGCCATTTTACCAGATCAAGATTAGTGATACTTTCAGTAACCGGATGTTCAACCTGCAGTCTTGTATTCATTTCGAGGAAGTAGAAATTTTCGTCGTTATCCACAATGAATTCCACGGTACCAGCATTGACATAGTTCACTGCTTTCCCAGCCCGGACTGCGGCTTCATACATCTTTCTTTTAGCCTCTTGGGATAATTGCGGTGATGGCGCCTCTTCAATTACCTTTTGGTTACGCCTTTGGACAGAACAATTTCTTTCAAACAAATGAAGGAGGTTCCCTTTCTCATCCCCAAAAATTTGAATCTCGATGTGTCTGGCATTATCGATACACTTTTCCAGAAAAACTTCGTCATGTCCAAAGTACGCTTTTGCCCTGTTTTTGGTAGAGTCAAAGCTTTGAACGAGCGCTTGCTCATCATCACAGCGGATCATCCCGATACCCCCGCCTCCACTGCTTGCCTTCAGCATCACGGGGTAACCAATCGCCTCTGCCGCTGTCTTGGCTTCTTCTATTGAAGCAACGCCACCGTCACTTCCAGGCACAACAGGAACATTAGCTGCCTGCATTGTCTTCCTTGCCGCAACTTTGTCTCCCATCATTTCCATAACTTCAGCAGAAGGACCGATGAACGTAATCCCGCTGTCTCTCGTTTTCCTTGCAAACTCACTGTTCTCGGACAATAATCCATACCCTGGATGTATTCCGTCTGCGTTTTCCCTTTTAGCAATATCCAGAATGGCATCAATTTGCAAGTAAGATTTATTTACTGGGGGTTCGCCTACACGGAAAGCACTGTCGGCTTCCTTTACATATGGCATATCTTTATCCGCATCTGAATAGATGGCGACCGTATCAATTCCCATTTCCTTGCATGTACGTATGATTCTCGAAGCAATTTCTCCCCTGTTTGCCACTAAAATTTTCTGCACAACATATCCCCTTTCTTATCATCAGATACTTAGTCTACTAATAGTTTTCTACAAAAAAACAAAAAATCCTCCTAAAACTGCAAGCGCTTTCTTTATTGAGTGCAGAATTTTTTGTATTTTTGTTATATAATGATAATATCATACTCTTCAAATATAGTAATGAATGAATAGTATCTTTATAAATCTTATTCATTCAGAAAAAGAGGTATACACTATTTCAATTGCTCAGGAGGTATCAGCTATGGCAATAAAGGTTGAAAAGCTAAAAGTAAATTACAAAACACTGGAAGAATTCAAGAAGTTTAGGGAATATGGTGTTCAGGAGCTATCCATGCTGGAAGATCTAGAATCTAATATTATAGAAAATAACAGTGAATCCCCTTTTTACGGCATTTACTTCGGAGATACTCTCATTGCGCGGATGAGCCTATATGAAAGAGACTCACGTTATGACCTTTATTTCGACCCTCCGCAGAACTACCTTGAGCTATGGAAGCTTGAAGTACTGCCAGCCTATCAGGGTAAAGGATACGGAAAAGTCCTGGTAGACTTCGCGAAAAGCTTCAAAATGGCTATTAAAACCAACCCCCGTATTCAATCACACGGGTTTTGGGAGAAGATGGGCTTCGAAAAAGCCACATATGATATGGAAAGAGACTTGGGACAAAACCCTCTTATCTGGCTTCCAGAAGGTGTAAGTGAACAAAAACACTAATAGTCCTGCGTGGGAGGTTATTAGTTCCCCCAAGTTAGAAGTGTACAACCGGAAAAGGCTGACGTATTGTCAGCCTTTTTTATTTCATGAAACTTTTTATTATTTCTGAAGTCGTTGGAGATTTCCGTTTTTATCCATCTGAAACTTTACTTTATCATCATTTTCTTGCAGCAAAGCCATTTTACGAGCCTTTTCAAATATAGAAAGCAATGATTGATGATCTTCTTCCAGCAGTTTCAGCTTCTCTTTATATACAGCATTGGCTTCCTTTAATTTTTCATTTTGATGTTCGAGTTTCCCCACATACTCTTCTAGTTTTTTATAGGCCGATTCTAATTTATCATGATTCAAGTTGTCCTTCAGACCTTCAAGAAATTCAATTACTCCCTTTAGTGTCAGCGTATTTGAATTAACTTCTTCCGCCTTATCTACAGGCACCCTTTTATACTGAACTTCTGACTGCTTAACTTCTTCTGGCGTAGAAGACACGGGATGATTTTTATTTTCTTTGCGCTGCCTTTTGGCAAGTTCAATGCCGGACTTATACTGTTTGCGCACAAATGAATTCCAGCGAAACCCGCAGGCCGCAGCTGTCCTGGATAATTTTCTCCCTACTTCCTCAAATGCCTGCAGCTGGGTGCCCCCTTCCCTGATATGACGAAGGACTACCTCGGCAAGCAATAAATCTTCATCCTGACTCCAGGCATCTTGTCTATTAGATGTCACTTCTATCCCTCCTGTATGAATTTATTTATTAATCCATACTTATGTCTATGGTAGAAAAGATAGAATATATTACACAATATTTTTAGAGTATGTTTCCCGCTGAATTAATTCAGCCTCTTAGATAGGAATTTCTCAACTGCCGCATGATGTTCTTCTTTTTCCCATAATTTAGCACACTGCCTGATTTCTTTGTTTATTCTTTCACGAAGTTGACCCGACTCCCATTTTTCTACCACAGCATTTTTATAGGAAGACAAGACATGAACGTCTTTATTCAGAAATCCTTCCATAAACTGAAGAACTGATGAAATATCAGTAGTTTCAACCAACTCATTGACGAAACCAAATTCAACCATCTGCTCAGAAGTGAAAACTCCTGCTGTGCCTAAAAGATAGAGGGCATCGCTAAATGCTAGCTTTTCCATAAGCAGAGACCCGCCCCCCCAGCCAGTTGTGATTGCCAGCCGGCCTTGGATAAATCCCATTCTTGCCCCATTTCTCGCCAGCCTGAAGTCACACGCTGCAGCTATTTCACACCCTCCTCCGACTGCACTTCCATTTATAAGGGCAGCAGTCATTTTTGGAAGCGTTGCCAATTGATAGAGTATGTCCCCCATTTTGTTTAACATAGCATATGCTTGTTCTTCGGTCTGAAGTCCATGAAAAGTATCCAAGTCCCCCCCTGAACAAAACGCCTTTTCTCCGGCTGCGGTTATGATCAGCAATTTAACCCTATCATCATTAGCCGCCTCATCAATCGCCGCTTTCAAACCATCCATCACTTCATAATTAATGGCATTCCGTTTCTCTTCCCTGTTAATCGTAAAAATTAGAGCTCCTTCGTCTGTCCTGTCCAATATGTAATCTGCCATAACCTTTAAAACTCCTCCCTTTGTGAACTAATATGTACTAGTATGCTGCTACTAAAAAAAGGTCTGTGAATAGACCACTTTTAGAAACCTTTCTCCAACTATAATACAAGATTACTTTTATACAGAACATCCCTTCAACTGGGCAAGCAAGAAAAAAAGCGCAAGCCCCCTTGTAATTTTCAAGAATTTGTCCCATTTTAGGAGTTATTGGGCTGTTGAGGTTCTGTTATCTTCAAGATGTTGGCCCATTTAGAGGTTTATTGGGCCGTTGTGATTCACAGATCCTCGAGATCTTGGCCCATTTAGGGGGTTATTGGGCCGTTGAGATTCACCCATCCTCGAGATGTTGGCCCATTTAATCAGTTATTGGGCCATTGAGATTCAGCTATCCTCGAGATGTTGGCCCATTTAGGGGGTTATTGGGCCGTTGAGATTCTGCAACCCTCAAGATGTTGGCCCATTTAATCAGTTATTGGGCCATTGAGATTCTGCAATCCTCGAGATGTTGGCCCATTTAGAGGGTTATTGGGCCATTGAGATTCACCATTCCTCGAGATGTTGGCCCATTTAGAGGGTTATTGGGCCATTGAGATTCACCCATCCTCGAGATGTTGGCCCATTTAATTAGTTATTGGGCAGTTGAGATTCACCCATCCTTGAGATGTCGGCCCATTTAATCAGTTATTGGGCCGTTGAGATTCACCCATCCTCAAGATGTCGGCCCATTTAATCAGTTATTGGGCCATTGAGATTCAGAGATCTTCGAGATGCTGGCCCATTTAAAGGGTTATTGGGCCGTTGTGATTCAAAGATCCTCGAGATGTTGGCCCATTTAGAGGGTTATTGGGCCAACGAGATTGAACAACCCTCAAGATGTTGGCCCATTTGATCAGTTATTGGGCCATTGAGATTCTGCAACCCTCAAGATGTTGGCCCATTTAATCAGTTATTGGGCCATTGAGATTCACCATTCCTCGAGATGTTGGCTCATTTAGAGGGTTATTGGACCGTTGAGATTCACCATTCCTCGAGATGTTGGCCCATTTAATTAGTTATTGGGCCGTTGAGATTCTGCACTCCTCGAGATGTTGGCCCATTTAATTAGTTATTGGGCCGTTGAGATTCTGCAACCCTCAAGATGTTGGCCCATTTAATCAGTTATTGGGCCATTGAGATTCACCAATCCTCGAGATGTTGGCCCATTTAGAGGGTTATTGGACCGTTGAGATTCACCATTCCTCGAAATGTTGGCCCATTTAATTAGTTATTGGGCCGTTGAGATTCACCATTCCTCGAGATCCTGGTCCATTTAATCAGTTATTGGGCCGTTGAGATTCACCATTCCTCGAGATCCTGGTTCATTTTATCAGTTTTTGGCCGTTGAGATTCACCCATCCTCGAGATGTTGGCCCACTTTCCGCATGGCAAATGTACTCGATTTTCCTTTTCAAGTTTGCTTCTTGCAGAGAGGGCTCTGTTATGCCGCGTGCCATTTGTAGGTAACTTCCGACATAAATCTGGACATGGTAAACCCAGTTAGGAGTTATCCCCAGAAAATTTCCTCAATAACAATAAAAAAAGCGTGAAGACCCATGGTCTCTTCACGCTTTTTTTGTTATAAATAAAAATTATTTATTTACAACTTCTTTTCCTTTATAAGTACCGCACTCTTTACATACACGGTGAGCTAGTTTCATTTCCCCGCAATTCGGGCATGCAACCATACCAGGTACATTTAACTTGAAATGTGTACGGCGTTTTCTCTTTGCTGTTTTAGATGTTCTTCTAAAAGGTACTGCCATTTCTTCCCACCTCCTTACAGAGATATGTTATGATGAATCCAGAACGAGCTGGTTCACGCGCTTTAAGAGTTCTTGTCCTGTTCAAGAAGCTTCGCCAGACCTGCAAGCCGAGGATCGACTTTTTCTTCCTCTTCTTCCGCCTGATTGGCCTGTTCTTCAGTAATGACTTCCCAATTCTTGCCGGATGGAAGATTTTCATCATCTTGTGCTTTTTCGCTGAAAACTTGCATCGGAATTTCAAGAACGAGCAATTCCTTAATGACTGGCATTAAGTCAATGACATCCCCTTGGATCCGGTGCACTTCTTCCTCTTCAAACTGATCATAGTCATTCGCTTTTAATAAGAATGTTTCGACCGTGTCAATATCAACCGGAAAGTGTACATCTTCCAGCGTTCTAGAGCAAGGAAGAACAAGTTCACCTTCAATAGAAAGATGGAAGGTTACTTTTTCAGAACTAATGTCCGCTCTTCCCGTGACATGGATTGGAGAAACATCACGTATCTGAGGATCAAGTGTTTTCACTTCACTTGCATCAACCGTTTCATCAAGGATCATGCCCTTATCACGAAACTTCTGCAATTGAATTATTGACCATTTCAATGTAATCACCTCAAGGCAACAAAGGTAATTATAGCTTTCATAATACCTTTTGTCAATATTTTTTCTTTACACTCTTTACAAGTATAGTGTTGTAATTATAACTTGTATTTATGAGTATTTACCACCCATTTTAAAGGATGTGAAAAAGAAATGAAAGCAGCGGGCGTTATTGTAGAATATAATCCGTTTCATAACGGTCATTTCCACCATCTTTCGGAGACCAGAAAAATGACAAATGCCGACCTGGTCATTGCTGTCATGAGCGGCAATTTCCTTCAGCGCGGCGAACCGGCTATTGTTTCAAAATGGTCGCGGACTAAGATGGCCTTGAAGGCAGGTGCAGATATTGTGATAGAGCTGCCCTATGCCTTTGCCACCCAACACGCCGAAGTGTTTGCCAGAGGTTCTGTAGCATTATTGGATGCCATGAAATGTACCTCCTTTTGTTTCGGCAGTGAATCGGGGGACATTGCCGCTTTTGAATACACAGTAAAGTATCTGAGTGAGCATGAAGAGCAGTATAATGCTTTTGTCCAGGAGTATATAAAAATGGGGATGAGCTATCCTTCTGCCCTGTCAAAGGCGTTCCACAGCCTTGATACAGAGCATTCACTGGTAGATTTGTCTATGCCTAATAACATCCTTGGATATCATTATATCCAAGCCCGCAATTCAATAGGCTCCGATATGAAAGCCTATACCCTCGGCAGAAAAAACGCAAATTATCATGATGAAACCTTTACGGATGAAACGATTGCCAGTGCCACGAGCATTCGGAAGGAACTCAGGAAAAGACAAGGAAATGTCCAAGCTGTCCACTCTTTCATCCCTGAGTCGACGCTGGATGAAATGATAGCCTATCAGGATACATATGGAATTCTTCATGACTGGGAAAAATACTTTCAATTATTAAAATATCGAATACTTTCTTCCTCCAGTGAACAGCTCTCCGGCATTTATGAAATCGAAGAAGGAATCGAAAACAGATTTAAAACTGCTGCACGTACATCTTCGAGCTTTCAGGAACTAATGGAAAACGTTAAGACAAAGAGATATACCTGGACTCGATTACAGCGAATGGCCCTGCACATTTTGACTAACACAACAAAGAAGGAGATGAATGCCAATATGTCTCCCGGCTATATCCGTCTTCTTGGAATGACCTCAAGCGGCCGGCAGTATCTTAACCTCCACAAAAAGGAGCTGGGGCTGCCTATGATCAGCAAACTGGGATCTGCTGACCAAAATGAAATTTCCTTGGATATCAAAGCTTCCCAAATCTATTCAATGGCAGCAGACGATCCTGCAATCCAAAGCATGCTTCTTCAACAAGAATTTAAACAACCGCCGATCTATTTATCAAACTAAGCTGCTCAAAATGCAATATTGTTTATTAAAAATTTCTTCTGTTCTTTTTACTTGAAGCTGTTTTCGTATAGATTGTTGCTATCGGAAAAATCCAAAGGGCCGGATTTTCCCCTTGGGTACAAGGGCTTGTCTAACTGAACAGGGTGATTGGCTCTTTTCTTTCTTGCTGACCAAGATAATTTCTGTGAATTCTGGTCATATCTCTTAAAATTAATAGTAAATAGCAACAAAGTTTTAGAAAAGAGCCTTACTTGAAGATGAAATTAAGTGAAGCTTTATAGACTAACACCTTTTAGACCTAAACCAACAAAACCTAAATCTAAAGAAAAAGAACTGAACGGCTGCGTTCAGTTCTTTTTCTTATTTACAACGAATCCAGATAGTTCAAAGCATCTGCAAACGTCTTTACAGGCACTATTTTCATGTCGGTACCAATTTCTTCAGCTGTCTTTAGAGCTTCTTCATAGTTTGGTTTCAAGTCTGGATTGGTTTTTGCAATTCGGTCAGGGATGATGTCCATAGGAGCAAAGAAGACATCAGCACCTGCATTATCTGCCGCGATGACCTTTTGTTCAATGCCACCAATTCTTCCGACCGTTCCATTTGAAGAAATTGTACCCGTCCCGGCAATCTCCAGACCATGGGTGATGTCCCTCTTTACAAGTTCATTATAAAGCTGAAGGCTGAACATCAACCCTGCAGAAGGCCCGCCTATTTTTGCGGTGTCCATCTTCACCTGTGGGGTCGTGATGATTTCTTTATCATCAACTAAACCGATGCCCAGTCCGACTTTCCCTTCACTGGCCGAAAACTCAGCCAGTGAAATTTCCTTTTCCTGCTCTTTTCCATCCCTGGTATACGTAATCATCACGGAATCCCCGACCGATTTTTTATTGATATAATCAATAAACTCCTGAGAAGAGCTGAATCGATTCCCATCAATTGCCGTTATCATATCTCCGGGTTCAAGGACTTCAGCAGCAGGCATCCCGGGATACACATTCAAAACATATACCCCGTTATACTCAAAAGAATAGGGCTTATCCGCATGCTTGAATGCAACCTCGATTGCATTCAGTTTTGAAGATTCCATCAGGTGAAGCTGCCTGACGTTGTATTCCTCATCTGTTTCATCTGAACTCCTGATTTCTTCTACAGGATAGATATGTTCATACTTCTTGATGGAGGCCATCAAATAAGTATAGATATTGGCTTTCCCCATCCTTACTGTTGTAAGCATAAACTTACCTTCGTCCTCATAACCGCCCTCCACCTCTATCATCGGATCAAGGTCCTTTGCGCTCCCCGGCTTCGTAACATAATAGGGCAAATAATAGAATGAACTTCCTATAATAAGTATCATCATGAAGATTAGAATTCGGATCCACTTTTTTTGTGACACTAGCTGTTACTTCCCCTTCCATTCTTCAATTGCTTTCTTTATTGAAGGAATTATTTTCTTGGCTTCCTCCTCACCGACCGCTATGATCTCCTCAATGTTCGTGAATGCCCTTGAACTGTACTGTTCTACATCAGGCCTGATCATAAAATCTGCGCGGAGTTCCCGGTGGCGGATGACTTCCTTCTGGAGGATATCGATGCTCTGCATTATAACATCATATACGGTTGTAATTTCAGCATTCTGCTTAACCTGTGCAACGTCAACCCCGATGACGATATCTGCTCCCATATCCTTGACCACGGAGACCGGAACCCTGTCTATGACCCCTCCATCGACAAGAAGTTTACCGTCTATTTTTTCCGGTACAAATATCCCGGGGATACTGATGCTTGCTCTGACTGCATCCGCTATCGGCCCCTTGTTAAAGACCACTCTCTCCCCGTTCGTGAGATCCGTGGCTACGACAGATACAGGAATGCTTAGATCTTCAATGTTTTTGTTATGGCTGAAAAGCCTGACAAACTGCTTGATTCTTTTTCCCGCGATAAAGCCCATCTTTGGCACAGTAAAGTCGAGATAATACTTCCTTTTGAAAGCAGTTGATAATTTATATAAATCTTCCATATTATGTCCTACACCGTAAAAACAGGCGACGAGTGCCCCCATGCTGCTGCCCGCAATCATATCTACAGGGATGCCTTCTTCTTTAAAAGCCATCAGCACTCCCAGGTGCGCGAATCCTCTTGCACCGCCTGAACCAAGTGCTAAGCCAATTTTCGGCTGGTCCACATGGGCTCCCCCTTTTTTTCTTCTATTGTTCTCATCTTATGGTCTATTTTTAACGTCTATGAGTATATTTCAATAATATGAGGACAAGTTGTGATTGTTATTTAGAGAAAATATACTTTCATTTTAACACTATTTACAGTATCTACAAGACAAGGAATATAAACTTTCCGATATGGTTCTGGGGGGGAACAGATTGAATGTTTCACAATTGAAGACAATTACTTTAGCGGCCTCGGTCACCATACTAGCCGCCTCTCTTATTATATTTCCTCAAGAATCTTTTGAAGCATCCATCCGGGGACTGAACATGTGGTGGGAGATTGTATTTCCGTCCTTGCTTCCCTTTTTCATTATCTCCGAAATGCTCATTGGGTTTGGGGTGGTGAAGTTTATCGGTGTCATTTTAGAGCCTCTTATGCGCCCGTTTTTCAGGGTTCCAGGGGTCGGGGGTTTTGTATGGGCAATGGGGATGGCATCCGGGTTTCCGGCGGGTGCCAAGTTGACAGCACGGCTTCGCCAGGAAAATCAACTCACTCAAATCGAAGCAGAAAGGCTTGTATCATTCACCAATTCGTCAAACCCGCTTTTTATTTTTGGAGCCGTTTCAATCGGATTTTTTTATAACCCTCATCTCGGGATCATTCTTGCCTGTGCCCATTACCTGGGGAATGTTTGCGTCGGCCTCATCATGAGTTTCCACGGTCGCAAAGAGGAAAGCAAAACCAATATCTCGTCTAATAAAATCTTTTCAATTAAAGAAGCCTTATCCGCTCTTCACCGAACAAGGCTCAAAGAAAAAAGGCCCATCGGAAAACTACTTGGTGATGCAGTGAATTCCTCCATACAAACACTGCTGATGATCGGTGGTTTTATCATTTTGTTTTCGGTAATCAACAAGCTGTTATTTCATCTGCAGGTTACCCCATTCGTGGCGGATGCCTTGAATATTTTTTTCCGTATATTCATGATGCCGGAAGAACTGAGCCTGCCGTTTATATCAGGTTTATTTGAAATTACACTGGGAAGCCAAATGACAAGCGGTGTCGAATCAGCAACTCTTCTTCAACAGGCCATCATCATAAGTTTCATCCTTGGGTTCAGCGGTTTCAGTGTACAAGCTCAGGCAGCGAGCATTATAGCACAAACGGATATCCGTTTTCGTCCCTTCTTTATCGCGCGGATAATTCACGGAACTGCAGCCGCTATAATTACCATACTTATATGGAAACCTGTCTATGTGAAATTTTATCAAGATAAACCTTCCAATGCCGTTCCTGTCTTCAATAATATGGACTGGGAATTCTGGGAACAGGCCTTCCTGCGTATGAAGGAATGGGGACCGGTGATTACCCTGTTCTCTTTAGTAATTTACATCATCCTCTATATGTTGAAAATCAAGGATGACTCCAAGGGCTAGGTTCGTACCATGGCACGGTACTGGATGCGCCTTTCAGTCTCTGAATCACTAAAAGCTAACCCCCAAGAAACCTTTCTTTTAAGGATTTTTGGGGGTTAGTTGTTGTCTGGCTGGAATTTGTTAACACAGTCCTTTTAGAGTTGTACTTATCTAGTGGTTTTCTTAGGACTGAGTCACTCGTTTCTATGCAGGTTTGCTTCTTGTTGTTGTGTTTTTACTAAAAACTTTTAAAGGTACTCCTTTGATAATTTAACCTGCCTTTTGACTCTAGAACCTTTCAAGAGGCAAAAGTCATCGCATCCTTTGCCTCTAGAACCTTCCTACAGACACTTCCTCATGAAAACCATTACTATTTTTGCCTCTAGAACCTTCCTACAGCCACTTTCTCGTGTAAACCATCGCGCTTTTTTCCTCTAGGACTGTTCTAGAGGCACCCTCAAGTGAATTTCCTCCCGATTCTTGCCTATATGAATCCTCAAACGGTACACAACCTTTCTAACGTCCCGCTTTCGAACTCCAGCATATTCCTACTCCCCCCTTCCCTTTTGGCTCTTAAAGAGAATAAAAAAACAAGCTGCATAAAAACAGCTTGTTTCCCTTTAGCTATTATTCTTAGTCTGTAAAGCTATCTCTACAGGTTTAGGCACGAGTTCCGAAATATCGGCATCATATTTAGCGACTTCTTTTACGATCGAAGAACTTAAGAAAGAATATTGATTGTTAGTCATGATAAAAAATGTTTCAATATTCTCATCCAGGACCCTGTTCATCGAAGTAATCTGCATCTCATACTCGAAGTCTGAAACCGCACGAAGTCCACGAAGAATTGCATTGGCATTCACACTTTTCGCATAATCCATTAACAGGCCTTGAAACGAATCGACCACCACATTGGGTATATCCTGGGTAACTTCCCTGATTAACTGCATTCTTTCTTCTACTGAAAACATAGGTTGTTTAGATGAATTGTTTAATACCGTTATGTATAATTTATCAAAAACTTTTGCCCCGCGGGTGATGATGTCCAAGTGTCCGTATGTAATCGGATCAAAACTACCAGGGCAGACAGCTATACTTGACATGCTTGCAGCCTCCATTTCTTATAAAAAGGTTTTGTATCATATAGAAACCCTTTGCGGTTACATGTATTTACTCATTCTCCGTGCTTCTGGAATATTGTAATCCCAATAATTCCATAGGACTCCGTTCTGATGGTTCTCAGGCTGCCGATATCTTCCGGGAGAATAATATCGGAACTATGTTCGCAGACCACGTAACCGCTTTCAAATAATAAATCGTTTTCTTCAATTTCTTCTAACAATTCTTGAAGTTTTTGCTTCTTATAAGGAGGGTCCAAAAAGATATAATGAAACGTCAACTCTCGCTTAATCACAGCTTTCAAGGCCCTTCCGGCATCATTCCTGTATACTTCACTTTTTTCATTGTATCCGCAGGAACTCAGGTTGCTTTTGACCGTTTGTATGGCTTTAAAATCTTTATCTACAAAAATGACTTTGTCCAAGCCCCTGCTCAGCGCTTCTATTCCAAGGCCCCCGCTTCCTGCAAACAAGTCCAGGCCGGTGCCTGAATCAAAATAAGGGCCGATAATATTGAAGATGGCTTCTTTCACTTTATCTGTCGTCGGTCTTGTCCCACTGCCCGGCACAGCCTTTAATGGCCTGCCTTTGCATTCACCAGAAATTACTCTCATTTCATTCACCACTGAATATGTATTTATTTCTTTTATATCCTACCATATCCAAACATCTTTTGCCATTTATCGTCGATACATGATGAATTTCGTTGAATTTCCTCCTCAAATGTATAAAACTTTATTCACTGGTGATAATGCTAGTAACAACATCTTTTCTGGTGTTGTTGCCAACCGCGGAGAAGACTTACGTTTCCCCATAAGTTCTTCCTCCGGTTTCTCCTCTCCCTTTGCCTTCTTTCCCTAGTGGAATTAGAAGGACCCTGCAGGATGTCCTGCAGGGTTTTTTTGTTTTTTGCTACTTTTTATTGTGTTGGCGGATGGCGTTCCTACCACACGGGGCACCTTTTTCTGTCTGGCTCTCGAATGAGGTACCGCGCTCCCCATTCGCGGTACCTCATTTCTACGGAACACCCTTTACTTCTTACGGGCTCTTTGGAATAATTAAAAACTGGGAAAGCAAACTGAAAAGAATGAGGAATGAAAGGAAGTAATATATATGATTCAACGTTTTATTGAATTGGGGGAAGGGTATTCCGATCTATATGAACTGATTGAATTGGCCCGCTGCAATGAGTCAAGGATGCTTCACTTTATGGCTTTTCATACAGTCGTAAACGAACGTCCGGTTACTTCATTGGCTATAGCTCTGAAACCTGCACAAGAAGGGAAGTTTCAGCCTATCTATGTCTGCCGGGAAGGCATTCCTGATCCGAATCATGTGCCAAACAAACGATTCGATCTGTTTGAACAAGCCGCCAAAGCACAAGGGCGGGAAGTCATTCAGATGGATGTGAAACCGTCTTCGGTCTTTGCTGAGAAAGAATTGTACTATCAGCACCTTATCGCCATCTTAAGGCTGAATCACTATATCCCGCCTTTGCAATAACAGGTTGCAAGCGGTATACAAAAAGCAAACAGGCCTGCGTTCCCTGTTTGCTTTCTTTTTAAATACCCATTTTATAATCGTATTCTTTGGCTTTATCCGGCTTTGAGTTTTCATATTGGGTTTTGATGAAGGGCTTGTAGGATGGCTCCACTTTTTTCACATAGGAATAAGAGGATAGCTTTTCTACAATTGCATCGGTTTCGCTTTGATTGCAATACAGCACAACATATTTCAATTTCCTGGAAACATACTGTACGTTGCCAAACCTTCTCATAGATTTCGCGTGTTTCAAACTGTATAACCACACTGTAATACCTTGTCTTTCGGTAAACATTTTATTTTCCCCTTAAGTTCACTCTATTTTTCATAAGTCTAGCATAAAAAATAACAATAAATCAACAAAAGAAGGGATGGAACAAATGGACCTGACACTGATTTGGGATAAATTCGCAGAACATTTGCAATCATTTGAAGGCATTGAGGACTTTGAAATGAAAAAGATTGCCGGGATTCCCTTTATATATGTTGGAGGCTCTCTGCCCAAGGATCAGCTGGAAGAACTGATCAAGAAGGCAGCAGCCAAATCCATGCGCGGCAAACGCCTTCACTCAGAGACTGTGTATGTCAGACAAAAAGGGTCCGAATTGGTCTATCGTCACCGATTCTATGTTCCCCAGGAAAAGATGTTTTGCTGCGGCAACCTTTGTGTTGACTGCATAAGGCTCAGAGGCTGATTACTACAGTTTTTCTGACTGCTTCCTCTGAGCTCTACATCCCACTTGTCCTCCTTTAATAAAAAAAATGCGAGGGCATCCCCCGCATTTTATGAACAACCGCAGCTTCCTCCACTTCCACAACCGCCTCCGCATGCAGAGCCGGAATCAAAGAATGGATTCCCTGTCGGCACTTTTACATTTTCTGATACTGATCTTCCAATTAAAACACTGACTTGATCCAAGAGATCCTGAAGGTCATTTTCAGCACAACGGAAATTTGCAACATTTTCATCCATATCCATATCGCGTTTCAACTGTCGAATTTCCATCATGACCCGTTTGTAGTCTGGATGGTAACGCCCAAAGCGCTGAACTTCTTCGTAAAGTTCCTTCATTTTGTTGAATTCCTGAATTTTGCGCTGTGTTTCTTTATCTGTATTAAGCTTATATAAACAACGACGATACTCCTCTGCAACATCCGATTGCAAAATTTGAGCAGCCAATTTTTCAGCAGATTCCTGTATTTCCAGCCTTTCTATTGTAGCAAGCAAAAACGCTCACCTCCATAACGGTATTTTAACACGTTTCATGAAAGTAAGCGAATAGTTGTTATTAGGGAATCGTAATATAAAACTGTTTCTGTAACCCTAAAGAGGAATTGTCTTTTGCGATGATATCCAGCTTTACATGGTGAATTCCTTTAGTTAATCCCTTTATTACGAAGGCAGCCGTATGATATTCACTAAATCTCTTGCCATCGACACTTACAACGATTTTACCCTTTTGGCCCGACTTTCCTGAAGTAAATGTAATCCCCGGGGCAATACACTCCACATACACTTGACTTCCCTGGACAATGTGTCTTACAGTCAGTTCGGTTTTATCATGGGCACCGATTGTCGCCGCTTCCACTTCGGTTTCAAATCCTAAAGATTCTGGCTCAGGCATATCTTCTCTGCAGCCTGCCAAACATAATATGAACAGTAATAGTGTATACTTTCTCATCATAACCACTCCTTGCCATTAGCGTTTGCAGACAAGAGAGTTTTTAACCAAAAAAATAAAGCCGGGTCCAAGTGGCTGGGCCTAGGCTGTGAAACTACTGAGAATCGTTCATTGCTTGAAACATTTGCATCATCATGGAAGCCATTTGAACGCCATTTGAAAACCTCTGTACCTGGTGATGTACAGTTTTACCATGATGATTGATAGAAGCAGCTTCAAACTTATCCAGGTAATGCGGATTTTTGCTGAGTACCCTATACCAGGCCGGCTGGACCCTGATGAAATCCTTTAAATCCTGCTT
Source organism: Rossellomorea sedimentorum (assembly GCF_046237645.1). GTDB lineage: Bacteria > Bacillota > Bacilli > Bacillales > Bacillaceae_B > Rossellomorea > Rossellomorea sedimentorum. Next base: position 1,366,872 of record NZ_CP143546.1, on the reverse strand, counting down.
CGAATGAATGTATTCGATAACTTCCTTCCTCATGAACACCACTTCCCTTAATCTTTTCTGAATGAAAACGGATGCCTTGGCCTTTGCGGTGTTTCATTTTGTTCAGGTGCTGAGGTGGAATTTGAACTTTGGAATTGGGACAGAACACCTTGAACAGCACCAATAGCCTGGCTTAAACTGTGAATATGCTGCTGCATTTGATTGGCATCCATATTCTTCAGCATTCCTCCGATTTGATCCATGAACCCTTTTGATTCTTTCTTTTCTTGTTTGTCTTCGTCTTGTTTGTAATCATCCCACCTAGAATCTTCTTCACCCAGCAAGTACCATTCCTCGAACAGGTCCTGCCAAGTTGCTGTCCCTTTTTTGACTTCCGACGCTATCCTTGGATGCTTCTGAACAAATTCTTTAAATTCCTTTACTTTAGGATGCAGCTTTTTGGCCATATCCTTCACCTCCTGATCGGGGCATATACCTACTACAATTTATGATAACTGGCCATAAATGTGAACTTTAACTGGTCAGGAATTATTTCAGGGCAAAAAACTCACCGGGAAAATTATTTCATGATATGATTAGTTAGGCTGTTTTAACAGGATGGTTTTAAAATATTCAGGTGACAATTATAGTTGTGTGTTTAAAAAAATTATTTTAACGGCTTAATTTGCCGTATTGTTGGGTTCCGTGTCTGTGTCTCGATGCTACCCTGCACCTGGGAGCCATGGAGCCTTTATAACTTCCAACTCCTTTCTTTAAGTTCCCATACAAAAGGCTTTTGAGGGGAAAGTGAAAATTAGATACTTATCTTAATATAGTAAATAGCTGACCGGAATAATAACAAAAAAGGATGTATCAACGTGAAGGAAGAACTGACAAAACTACTCGATGAATGTATTGAAAAAGGAAATGAAGCTGACCTGAGTGTTATAAAACAAATGCTCGAAGGAGTCAGAAGGAAACAGGACAATCAAAATGGCTCCTATATAGGGGCTGTACTCGCCATGGACAAGACATCAGGGGATAATACGTGCAAAGTCACCATTCCCATTACTCCCCTTACCTTTAATTCACTGGGTATAGTTCATGGCGGTATCACGGCCACACTGGTGGATACAGCCATGGGTACCTTGGCGAACATCTTGCTTCCGGAAGGATATGGCGCCGTCACCACCAATCTAACCATCCATTACTTGGCCCCCGGACAACATGGCAGTTTGACTGCAACAGGAACTCTGGTCCATAAGGGTTCCAAGACACTGGTCATAGATGGAAAAGTACTTTCAGAAGAAGGCAAAACGATTGCACATTGCACAGGCTCATTTTTTATCGTCAAGAAAAAAATATAATGAGAATCCTTTATGATTTGGAGAGGATTTCACAGAAAAAACCGGCTGTTGTGACAGCCGGTTCATTAATCAAATTGCTGGATAAAGTTCTGAGTATAATACTTTCTGTAAACCCCTACGCCTAGATGGGTAAAGTCGGGCTCTAATAAGGTTTTCCTGTGGCCTTCTGAGTTCAGCCAGCCGTGCACGGCAGCCGGCCCGTCAGCATATTGAGCTGCGATATTCTCTCCCGCCATCCCAAACGCAATCTCAGCGCTCTCAAGCCGGTCGGCCAAAGTTCCAAAGGTTGGAGACTCATGTGAAAAGTAATCCTGTTCAAACATGTCTTTACTATGTTCCTCTGCCACCATGGCAGTTTCTTCATCCCAATCTACCTGTCCTGCCTCATAAGTGGAGCGGAGGATATTGGTGATGTCAAAAATCTGCTGTTCACTGCCTCTGGAAATTTCATCCCATTCTTCGTTCGGAATATCATTCTCCTCCATTAGATCTCCTCTATAGACCATTTCATACGGCCTTTGCTCCACAAGCGTTTCTTTATTGAAGAAACGGATACTCACGAGTTTACTGGTGAATTTATCCAGATAAAGCTGGGCATATACATCCCCAATCGATGTCAACATTCTGGTGTTCAAGTCTTCTTCAGACAGTTCAAAGCGATACGTCCCTTCATTAACATTGACAACAATCTCAGATTCCACTGAGGAATCTTTATAAATTTCATTGACAGTCTGACCGATCTTAAATGGTTGGATATCTGCTTCACTGCCAGTCGCATAGATCGTAACCACTTTGCTTCTTTCTATTCCCACTTGTAAATACGACTGTTCAGAAAGGTAATAAATCCACCATTCGTAATTATAAGCCGATGGATCGATTCGATCAGGTTCACCCAATTGCGCGACAAGCTCTTCGGCACTTTTGTTAATAAATGATGCTATTCCCTTTTGTGGACCGGCTACATTTGAAGGTTCTTCCCAACCACTCAATGAATCTTCATTTCCTAATTGAGGTTCGTTCGTTTCAGGCCCTTTTAAGATAGGAGCATCATCCTGTTTCCCATTTGAATATATGCCGACAAATAATATAATTGCTAGAATCGTAAAAATCCGAAGTAAGGTTTTCAGGAATTGCCCTCCTTTCTCTAAGTATGCTGATTAAAAAACTTCATCATTTCAGGAGGCATTTTGAGTTAAATAAAACATCAAAAGCTTGACCATATGTATGAATAACTAATATTAGTATAGCATTAGTTATAATTCCATTTACAGTACAAGCTTTTAGAAATTTAGAATAATTGCGCGGAAGATTATCACTGTAATTTAATTTTCGGCATAAGCCTTACGCTCTTTTTTCATTTTGATGGTCACTTGCACTCACAGCCTGCATTATTTTTCAGAAACCTACTAGGAAAGGAGAAATTTGAATCATTCTGCATGAGAATAATCCACTTTTTTGGACCACATGATTTTACGGATCATTCTTGCAAGAATAGTCCAAATTTCTTGATTAAGAACCATGGACCCTTTCATGTAAAATTACAAATGCTCAAGAATATATCCATTTAGTTCTAAGGTGTTCGTCTTTCCGACACAAAAAATGGGACCATTCCATTAAAGAATAGTCCATTTTTTAGAAGGATAAGAAAAAGCACAGTCCATCTTGTCGACACTCGTCAGATGAACTATTCTAAATAGGCTTATTGGATATGTTCTCATGCTCAGAGATTTTTTCTATGGCCAGGTTGGTTTGATGGTCCAGTTTATCTCGTACTGCCAGGTCTCCTAGTGAGACAATCCCAATAAGTCTTTGGCCATCCACTACGGGAAGCCTACGAATTTGATGGCGGCTCATCAACATGGCGGCTTCGTCAATGGTTGAATCTGATCCAATTGTCACCAATTCATCACTCATTACTTCTTCGACTTTGGAGGAGCCCGGGTGTTTTTCAGCGACTCCCCTTACAACGATATCTCTATCGGTAATCATCCCTACAAGGTGTTCCCCATCTACTATCGGGATTGCCCCCACGTCATTTTCCTTCATCTTGACGGCTACCTCATATACATTGTCAAGCAATGTACAAGTCTCTACATTGCTGCACATAATTTCTTTGACGATCACAGCTGGTTCACTCCATTCTATTGATGTAACTTTTCATATCATTCTCCTTTTAGTAAGAAGTATTCGCCTGCACACGGGAATTTACTAAATTCGTCACAATGTATTCGTTGCAACAATTGATGAATTACACTATTATAAAGGATGAGGATTTTTTGCATTTTGTCTGTATTTATATGAAAAGATAAGAATGCGTTGATGATATAGGAGGGATTTTTATGCGATTTGAAGCTTCTGGCGTTGAAAAAATGAAAGCGGATTTAAACAGGTTGGATGAGGTCATGAAATCTCATGGTATGCTGAGAGATGGTCAGTGGGATTATGAGCGTGTAATGTATGACAAGAAATTTGAAATTAAAGAAGGTACATACTATCTGAGAATACCAGGCCATACAGTGAATGGAGACATCGGAAGACATGATGCTGTCATTCAACTAATGACGCCTCTTTTAGGAAAACACTATTATCCGCATGGTGTGGAATATGGTGAAGGAGAGCATTTCCCAGGTCACCTAGTGACGACATGCGAGAAACTATTGGCTGAGATTAAAGCCGAAGTTTCAGGATTCGCTGAATAACAAAGCGCTTAAGCCGGCAGTATAGGGCATCCCCATTCTGCCGGCTTTTTTATATTGTCATTTGTAAGCTTTTTGAAGACATCCTTGGGGCTGCCCCTGCGCCCATTAGGAGGAACCGCCGGGACAAGCAGTGTTTTTAACTAAGGTAGTAACTAAAAAATATCAGGTTGTAAGTGCAGCGTAAAAAAAAAGCCGAATTGGAAGGCTGTGCTCTGTTCAGTAAAGCTCTTATTATAATATAATAGTTATGATAGGTACATAAGAAGAAAGGGGCCTCAAATTGACGAAGTTTCTCTCCAGGAAGATGATAGTGGTTGCTATCGCTGTCATATTAACGATTTTATTGATTTATTATATCCTTCCGGTTTCTATCCCCTTGATAGCCGCCATAGTCACAGCATTGTTACTGGACCCTGCAGTTAAAATGCTTGAAAGAAGATTTAAGATTAAAAGAAGACTCGCGGTGTTGGTCGTCTTTATTATTTTCATGCTGGCGATTGGTGTACTTTCCTACTTTGTGATCACAAAAGTTGTAGGTGAAGGGGTCAAGCTGGTGGAAGATATGCCTGCATATATTAATCAGTTAAGTAATATCTGGCTCACATATGAAGAACAGCTTAAAAATGCCGCTAAAGACTTGCCGATTGAAATTGTTACTCAAACAAGCAACGAGGTTCAGGACTTCCTTAACAGCTTTAAAAACAGCTTGAGAGATTACCTTGATATTGAGAAAATCAGCGCCTTCCTGGCCTATATCCCGAACTATCTGGTCAGTTTCCTGGTATACTTGATTGCCTTATTTATGTTCATGCTAGATCTTCCAAGAATCAAACAGGGTATATTCAGTCACTTAACGGAAAAAACGGCTGAAAAGGTCAACTTTATGACTTCAAGGCTCTCGTATGTTATCTTCGGCTTTTTCAAAGCCCAGTTTCTGGTAAGTATCATTATTTTTGTGGCTTCATTGATTGGACTCCTCTTTATTACACCTGAAGTGGCAGTAGTAATGTCCATAATCATTTGGGCCATTGATTTCATTCCGTTAATAGGGTCCATTGTCGTACTGGGACCATGGGCATTATATCACCTTTTATCAGGCAATCTAACCTTAGGAACCGAACTGGCGGTGTTAGCAGCCGTCCTTCTGATTATCCGGCGGACAGTTGAGCCGAAAGTAATGGGAAGCCATATCGGTCTTTCTCCGCTGGCCACTCTTATTGCCATGTACTTGGGCCTTAAGCTGCTCGGTGTATTAGGATTTATTTTGGGTCCATTAATTCTCATTGTCTTTAATTCTGCAAAAGAAGCAGGAATCATCAAAATGAAGTTTAAAATATAAAAACTCGTAGACCCTGATCAGTCACTACAGGCAAAAAATTAAGAAGAGAAGAAAGCGACCGTCCCTTTTACTCTCTTTGGGCTAATAACCCAATGGGGCTGATATTTACACAGTGGGTATGTAACCTAGCGCTGAAACTAGTCGTGGATATTACATTAATAGTTAATCAGCTGTAAATTATATCATTACTAAACAGCAAATAAGGCAGGCCCCTCCTCAGGGTCCTGCCTTTTCATTAATTAAACGTATTACCTAAAAAAAGTCAATGAAAAAACCGGGTTTAGCTTGAATATTCTTCAGTGAGGATACACTTTCATCATTGCCTTTGAGTACACCCATTTCCCTTAATGCTGCAGGAGTGTAAACACCAAAAAATAAAGGTACCAGCGCATTCACATCCATTTCGATTATATTGGAATGCTCTCCCCCTCCTTTAAACACCTTATCAGAGGTAACGGTAAAGGCTCCATTATTCCACGGAGCATATGTGTCAGAGATTTTAAAAGTCACTTCACTTTCAAATAAGATAAGGAATTGTTCCAGAAAAGAAGGTACATCCACTACCCTTGCCATGAAGTAAGGGTGAAGCTCCGTTGGCGTTTTAGGGTTATTAAGCAGAAAGACAAGCGGGTCGTCAGGGGATAGAGTCAATTCAACTTCTTCAAGCATAGAGTCGTGTTGACAAATAAAATTCCACAGGCCGCTTCTTGCCTCTGCATTTAGAGCAGCAAATTCTTCCACCTTCATCTTCTGTTCTTTAATGGCATATAATATGTAACCTAATCCCTTGCCCTCTTGATTATAGTAAATGGCCACATTCAGGTTGGTAATCGTTCTTTCTTTCCACCATTCTTTCTCCCTGGCCAACATACCGCTGAATTTGCGTGCGTACCCGTTATAGACCTCTTCCAGTTCAAGGGGATAGTTATCCTTTGTGTACCTCTTTACCTGTCCAGATACCCGCTCGAACATTTTCAATTCTGTATGAGCTACTTTCACTTTCTTCAGCGTAGAGAATAATTCCCAGCCATACTTGCGATAAAATGCAATCGAGAATGGATGAAGCATTGAAACGCTTTGACCTTTTTCTTTCATCCTCTTTAAACTGTAGACTAATAACTCCTTTACATAGCCCTGCCGCCGGTACTCGGGATAGGTAGCGACACCTGCTATGCCACCCATATTAAATTTTTTACCCCCTAAAAAAACAGTCAGAGAAAGCAAATGCAGTTTGGCCGCAAGTTGATCATCTACTTCTATCCCATAAAGCTCCTGCTTTTCCAATTGCTTGAACCGGTTTTCTTTTTCATCCTCCGGTACATTGTATTGAAAAGCATACATAGAAAGATTTAATGATTCTCCATATTGATGGTTGTTCAGCTTTTTGATAGTCATATTGTGATCCCCCCTCATCCTTTATTCTATAAGGGAGTAATCTATTCCTTCAGGTTTTACTACATAAAAAAAGGCTGTATTCGTATAGATTGGTGCTTTCAGAAAAATCCAAAGGACTGAATTTTCCCCTTGGGTACAAGGGATTTCTCTCTGATCAATAGCTCTTTTCTTTCTTGCTTTAAAGGATAATTTTTTGTGAATACTGGTCATATCTTACGAATGTAACTCTCCATAGCAACAAAATTTTTGAAAAAAGTAAAAAAAGAGCTGGAGATTTTCCAGCTCTTCATCGATACTTTAAAGGCCGAGAATGGCCTTTATCACAGAAGTCGTTTCCCCGCCTTTGTAAAAGACATATAAGAGCAGATAAACGGCAACACCTGTGGTGGCAGTAAAAAACCAAATGACACTTGTAATGGGTCCCAGCTTTCTGTGACGCTTATAATTTTCCTTATACCCAGACCAAATGGTGACCAGGCCAAATACTGCACCAGTTGTAGCCAACGTAATATGGAAAATCAAAAATAAGGTGTAGTATATCTTGATATCCTCCGGACCGCCAAAAGATGTATTACCTACAAATATGGTTCGGCTCATATAAATAATGAAAAAAATCAAAGCAAATACAGCTGCAGTCAACATCGTTTTCTTATGTGCTTCAATCTTTCGCTGCTTAATCTGCCACCAGCCAATGGCAACAGTAATGGCACTTAACACAATAAATGTCGTGCTGATTGTTGGTAAAATAGGTAAAGACATAGTTTCTTCCTCTCTTTTCTCTATAGTAGGAATGATTTCTTATTCGATTGGTTTTGGATTCATTGCTGCTTCAAAGTGTTGAACAGATTGGTCTGCTTCCGCCTGGTCTTTCTTGTACCATTGGAAAAACAAGCTTGCCAGAACATATCCAAAAACAATTTCCTGTATTATTTTCATGATGACGCCGCCAAGCTGCTGGTCATGCTCTAAAGTCATAGAAGTGAATAATTCCGGACCGCTTAAGCTTAGACCTGATAAGGTATCAGCCGGGACACAAAGCGCCAGTGCTTTCAACCACTCTTTCGGGTCATAATAGGTAGCATACAGCGGATTATCGGCAAAAATGATTAAGCCGCAAGCTGGGGTCAGCAAAACAGCACTGCCCAGAATATACCCAATTTTCTTAAGACCATGCAGATCATTTTTTAAGTTTGCCGGATTTAATAACGGCCACCACATGAAGACTGCAAGAATAAAGAGAATAAATGTAAATACTCCATGCAAGACTACATCGGTTCTGACATTGTCAAATACCGCCGGGATATGATAAATAGAAAAAATAATGTTAAAGGCTACTAGTGCTATAAGTGGTTTTGTTGCAAATGAAAATAGTGGTTTGACAACAGGCAAATTGATCAGCTTCCTCCAGATCCAGCTGGGAATTGCAAGGACAAGGACCGGCGTGAAGACCAAATAAAGGGTGGCCATTTGAGTCATATGGATTGAAAATAGCATAGTGCTCATCACTTCTACAGGAGAACCTTTGATCGCATAAAGCAAGACCATGGAAATGATAAAGAAGGATGCTTGCTTCTTAGTAAGAGGTTCACTCTCTTCAAACTTGGTTCTCCATTTAACCGTGACTAAAAAGTAGACAGTTGTCATAAGTAAAATCGTAATTATAAATAACGGACTCCATAATGCAAAAAATCCGAATATACCTAAGTGCATAATGAATACCTCATTTCCTTAGAGAATGCTCCCCCTTATTATACGTTGCAGGAATCGACAGTTCAACGCCAGCTAATGACAAGTTCATGACATTTCATCATTTTGCAGCAAGCTTTTCAAAAGATTGGAATGTAATTCAGCTACATGTACAATACTACTTCCTATGATTTAAATAAATATACAAAAAAGAGTATGTAATCTTGTCAGATGCTCCCATCTACACTTCAAAAAGAAGATGTAAAAGAAGTATTAGGGAGGCACAATAAAAAACCCTTGAAACTGCTTATCACAGTTACAAGGGTTTTCTTCGTTAATTAGATCCAGACAATCGTCAAGAAAGTCAGAATAGTAATGAAGGCAACCAAGGCTCCAGAATAAAGGAACAACGCTGGTGCTTCATGACCTTTGTGGCTCATATGCATGAAGTAATACAATTGGAATATCAATTGTACGACTGCAAGCAAAAGGATAAATGGTACTACAAACCACTTAGAAAAGCCTCCACCTACAGCTACAAAAGCCACCAGTGTCAAGAAAATCATGAGTGCAAATGAAACTACCTGCATTCTCATGTCTTCTTTATTTTTCTTGCGGCGATATTCGTAATCTACGCTTGGGTTACCTGAATTTGATTGTACATTCGCCATCAGTTTATCCCACCATTCCCATTAGATATACTACCGTGAAGATGAAAACCCACACGACATCGATAAAGTGCCAGTATAAACTCGCAACATAGAACTTCGGTGCATTGTAAAGACTAAATCCACGCTTGGCATTACGCACCATCAACGAGATGATCCAAAGAAGACCAAACGCAACGTGGGCACCATGGAATCCTACCAGTGTGTAGAAAGCTGAACCAAACGCACTGCTGGTAAACGTATGATGATATTCGTGGACATAGTGATTGAACTCATAAATCTCAAGACCAAGGAACGCAGCACCAAGCAATACTGTAATCAACAGCCATGCCTGCATACCTTTAAAGTTGTAGTTTTTCATATGGTACATAGCATAAACGCTTGTCAATGAACTTATCAAAAGCAGCATAGTCGCAATGAAAGCAAGCGGCAGATCAAAAATATCTTTTGCAAGAGCATGATCCGGACTAGGTACACTATCTTTCAAAGCAAGGTATGTCGCAAACAAGGATCCGAATAAAACCGTTTCTCCGCCTAGGAAAAACCAGAATCCAAGGAATTTATTTTTTGCTTCCAGCGTTGCCTTTTCAGGTGCCGCCGGCCAAGTTTTTGGCGTGAATTTTTCTTCAGTATGCATTACGCCTTACCTCCTTTGTCGGAATCTTCAAGAAGGTCTTCTTTGTGGATATGATAACCATGGTCATCAATTACTGAACGAAGGAACATAGCTCCAAGTGTAATCAGCATTCCAATAACAAGTACCGGAATAGCCCATGCCTTATCATCTACTCTGTACATCGCTCCAAATGCAGCTACAAACAATCCTAGGGACATTACAAATGGAAGGATTGAATTATTCGGCATGTGGATATCACCAATCGGCTCAGCCGGAGTGAATTCTTTCTTGCCTTCCATTTTTTCCAACCACCAAGCGTCTAATCCGCGAACAAGCGGAGTCTGCTTGAAATTGTAGAATGGAGGCGGAGATGGAATAGCCCACTCCAGAGTACGGCCGTCTTCCCAAGGATCATTGCCGACTCTCACACCTTTGACCTGAGTCATGATGATATTGATCAATAGAATGATGGTAGCAACGCCCATGAAGGCTGCTCCAATTGAACTTACAAGGTTTCCTGTTTCAAACCCTTGACCAGGTAAGAACTTCCAGATACGGCGAGGCATACCCATCAGTCCAAGGAAATGCTGGATAAAGAATGTCAAATGGAAACCGATGAAGAACAACCAGAAAGTGATCTTCCCTAAGAACTCATTCAACATTGTACCGAACATTTTCGGCCAGTAGAAATGCGTACCTGCCAACAGCGCCAGTACAACCCCACCAACGATAACATAGTGGAAGTGGGCTACAACGAAGTAAGTGTCATGGAACTGATAGTCAGCCGCAGCTGATGCAAGCATGATCCCTGTAACTCCACCCAGGGTGAAAGTCGGGATAAATGAAACGGCATATAGCATTGGAGTCGTAAAAGCAATGCTTCCACCCCAAATTGTAAATAACCAGTTAAAGATTTTGATACCCGTAGGAACGGCAATCGCCATTGTCGCCACGGCGAAAATCGCATTCGCGATTGGTCCAAGACCAACTGTGAACATATGGTGAGCCCATACCATGAATCCTAAGAAACCGATAAGTACAGTCGCAAACACCATTGAAGAATAACCGAACAAGCGCTTTCTAGCGAATGTTGGAATAATTTCTGAGAAGATACCGAATGCCGGCAAGATCAAGATATATACTTCAGGATGTCCAAAAATCCAGAAGAAATGTTCCCAGATAATAGTATTTCCGCCTGTAGCGGCATCAAAGAAGTTCGAACCAAACAAACGGTCAAACATCATCAGGAACAATCCGACAGTCAAAGCCGGGAATGCAAATAAAATTAATGCAGACGTAACGAATGCTGTCCATGTGAACAAAGGCATACGCATATAAGTCATACCTGGTGCGCGCATCGTAATGATGGTTACCAGGAAGTTAATACCACCGATAAGTGTACCGGCACCTGAAATCTGAAGACCCAATACATAGAAATCGATACCATGGCCTTCTGATGCCAATGATAATGATGCATAGGAAGTCCATCCAGCATCAGGGGCTCCACCGAGGAACCAAGATAGGTTTAAGAATACTCCTCCAAAGAAGAACAACCAAAAACCAAGTGAATTCAAGAATGGAAATGCAACGTCGCGTGCACCAATCTGCAGCGGAACGACAGCGTTCAAAAACGCAAAAATGAGCGGCATGGCTGCCAAGAAAATCATCGTCGTACCGTGCATGGTCAACACTTCGTTGTATAAGCCTGCACTGATGAAGTCACTGTTTGGAACGGCAAGCTGAATACGAATGATCAAGGCTTCAAGACCACCCAGCAGGAAGAAGAATCCTCCTGAGATCAGGTAGAGAATGGCGATCTTCTTATGGTCAACTGTTGTCAAGTAATCCCACATAGTTGCGCCAAAGCCTTGCTTTTGTGCATAGCTACTCACGATTTAACCTCCCTTTTACTTTCCCCAATTAATCTTGTACTTTTAAGCCCATTAAATATTCTGCCAGGGCGTCTAATTGCTGCTCATCCAAATTGCCATAAGTGCCAGTCATTTTATTGCCCGGCTTATATTGCTCTGGATCTACCAGCCAATTTTTCAATTCTTCTTCATTATGTTCAAGAATTCCTGCTACACGAGAACGCTCACCAAAGTTGGCAAGATTAGGCGCAAGTCGTGCCTGTTCTGGTCTTTGGTCCTGACCGGAAACCGCGTGGCAGCTTAAACATTTTTGATTGAAAATTTCTTGTCCTTGTTGAGCCAATTCAGTTGTAGGAGCAGGCTCTTCTGTTTCCTGCATTGCTGTTACCCAGCTGTTGAAGTCATCTTGAGAGATTGCTTTTACCTTGAAATCCATCAAAGCATGAGATGGTCCGCAAAGCTCGGCACATTTTCCGTAGAAAAGGTTGCCCACTTCTTCAGCGGCTTCACTATCAAACTCAAGGAAGAATGTATTGACATTATCAACGTTTGTGTCGATCTTACCACCGACTGCAGGGATCCAGAAGGAGTGCTTGACATCAGAAGCAGTCACGTTGAAATATACTTTTCTGTCAGTCGGCACTACAAGATCTTGTGATGTGATAATTCCTTGATCTGGATATTCAAACTCCCACCAGTAAAGGTTGGCACGAACATTCACCACAAGTGCTTCTCGATTGCCTTCCGCATCTTTCTTCTCCATTGCATCTGTGTCAGCCAATTTAAACGTGGCCGAAACGGTCGGTACAGCCAGGATTAACAGAAGGATGATCGGAACAGTAGTCCAGATAACCTCCAGTGTATGGCTTCCTTCCACTTGCTTAGGAATCTTATTTTCGTCGCCTTTTTTACGACGGAAACGCACAATAGCAACAAAATAAACAATTGCAACTACTATAATTACGAGAACCATGATAGAAGTAGCCAGGATCATAAGATCATATTGCATTTGTGCCACTTCACCGGCTGGCTGTAATGTAGAAACAAATGGCTCTCCACAGCCGGAAAGAACGAGCGCCATCAGTGTAAAAACTGATAATAAACGCCATTTAGTTAGCCTTGCTTTCATAGCTTAATCAAACCCCTCTTTCATGTAATGTACTTTTGTTGAACAAGGACTGAAACTTATTTTATATGGATTTCCTATAGAAAGAATTCCCGAATTAATTAGATGACGGTCAGGATGACCATCGCTACAAAAAGGATAGTCAAGTAGTTTAAAGAATAAACAAACATCAGCCTTGCCCATTTCAAGTCATCTTTCATTTTATAACCTGAAAGAGCTAAAGCTAACCATCCAATATTGAATGCTGTTGCCAGGGTAAAGAATACCGGGCCAAGTTCCATCAGGAAAAATGGAATCGGAAGTAGTCCGGCAACCCATGCCACACTATGGTTCTTAGTGGCTGCAAAACCTTTCACGACTGGAAGCATAGGAATATTAGCCGCCCTGTATTCTTCGACGCGCTTCATGGCCAGAGCATAGAAATGCGGCGGCTGCCAAATGAAGACAATGGCAAATAATGCCCACGCAATAAGATCAAGGTTGGCATCCACTGCAGCCCAGCCGATCAGCGGCGGCACAGCACCTGAGATACTGCCCACAACCGTGTTGCTAACATGCTGTCTCTTAGACCACATTGTGTATAGGACGACATAACTGAAGATACCGATGATGCCTATAACCCCAGCCGTTACGGTAGTCATAAATAAAAGAACAGTTCCTATAGTAACCATCAGCAATCCAATCAGCAATGCTTTGCTGCCGGTAATCTTGCCCGTTACCGTAGGCCGTCCTTTGGTCCTCTCCATTAAATGGTCGATATCTCGATCAATATAGTTATTGATGCTGCAAGATCCACCCATGACAAGTGCTGACCCCGCTAAAGTGAGGAACATCGTGTGAAGTGAATCCAGGAAATGTGTATTAGTAAAATGAAAAGCTAACCACATACCTGTAAATGTTGTAATCAAATTGGAATTGACAATACCAATTTTAATAAGGGCTAAAAAGTCTTTCCATGCTGTAGTAACTGGAATATCTGCATTTTCCATATCTGCAATTACTCTGCTGTTAGACATCTTTCCCCCTCCTCTCTCTTAGATAACAGAGGTTTTCCCCACCTCTATACTATAAAGGAATTCCATATCCATTTCTATAAACAAGCAGGAATTTAATAGATTTCCTGTAATCGTACTGAAAAAAATGACCTGTCCAGCCTGTAAATTGTCTAAAATTTCAGCTGTCAATATTATATTAAACCACAGATTTTTTTCTTTTTGGTAAATAGAACGGAATGAAATATGGCGATATTGTGTCATCCAGCTTCCTTTCAAATTATAGAGTATTTCACAGAAACATCATACCATAAAAACAGGTTAAACGCTTACAGTCATTCGACATTTTTATTACAAACCTGCAATGCTGCCTGCTCTTAATCTAGTACATTCTGTATGGTTCCCCATTTTTCTCGTTTTTCTGTAACATTTTATCTGTTGTTTTTTAAGGGGTTATTCGGTATCATCTTAAAGGCGTACATTTTTTTAGAATACCTTTTCATTTAAATTGTACCCCATATTAATTTCTGCATTAATTTACGTTTTTTATAGTAATTAGAAGTTTGAAAGTTTATTTAAAAGTAGGTGAATAGATTGCATAAAGGGTTGAAATGGTTAAGCGTCATCACCACATTGGGCATGCTGTTTGTGCTTCTTGGCGGCGCACTTGTTACCAAAACCGACTCTGGCTTAGGGTGCGGACGGTCGTGGCCCCTTTGTAACGGGGAATTAGTTCCAAGCCAGATCACATTTGAGCTGGTGATAGAATTATCACACAGACTTGTTTCGGGCAGTGTGGGAATCCTGGTTCTCGTCCTCGCTGTCTGGTCATGGAAAGCCATCGGTTATAAAAGAGAAACAAAACTTCTTGCTGCTTTATCTTTTTTCTTCCTGGCAGCGCAGGCACTTATCGGAGCAGCAGCCGTTATTTGGGCTCAATCAGATTTCGTCCTGGCCCTTCATTTTGGTATATCGCTGATCTCCTTTGCAGCAGTATTGCTTTTGACACTTCTGATATTTGAAGTGGACAAAAAATTTGACGCTGACAAAGTTGTGATTGACCGCAAAATGAGATTCCACATCATCGGTATCACACTCTACAGTTACGTTGTCGTCTATACCGGCGCTTTAGTAAGACATACCAAATCAAGCTTGATTTGCAGAGACTGGCCATTATGTCTGAACGACAATCCTGCATGGCCGACAAATATGTATGAATGGATACAGATGGGGCATAGATTTGCCGCTGCCTTAATCTTCTTTTGGATAGCCTATGCAACTTTTGTGGCAGTAAAAAATTATAAGAATCAAAGAGTTCTTTACTGGGGCTGGATCATTGCCTTTATCCTTGTTACCTTACAGGCTACCACCGGGGCTCTGACGGTTCTCACAAGTCTGAATCTTTACGTGGCACTTGCCCACGCTTTGATCATATCTTGTTTATTTGGATTGCTATGTTATTTTATCCTGCTTGCCTCAAGAAGCAAACTGCGTAAATAGTACAAATGTAAAAAGGATGGGGAGTGTGCCCCATCCTTTTTTTGTTGAACGCTGTATTCAGTATCGATTGTTGCTTTCGGTATAAAGGCTTATCTAACTGAACAGGGTGATTAGCTCTTTTCTTTCTTGTTTACCAGGAAAACACATGTAAAATATGGCCACTTCTCTTGAACTTCGCCGTTAATAGCAACAGAGTTATAGAAAAGAGTTTTGTTGAGTTACTTAAATTCGGTCCAGTTCAATCAATAGGTCACCAGGTGCAATGGCATCTCCGCTCTTAACATGGATGTCTTTGATGGTTCCCGTGAATGGAGCCTGCACAGTAGTCTCCATTTTCATAGCCTCATTGATAAGGAGATGATCCCCCTGGCTCACTTTCTCGCCCTTTTCTACAATCACTTTAAGTACCGTTCCCGGCATCGTGGCACCTATATGACTTTCATTTTTCGGGTTTGCTTTCGGTTTTAGCGCAACCGCAGCCTTGATACTTTCATCCTTAATGACTACTTCACGCGCCTGTCCATTAAGCTCGAAATAGACAATTCTTGTCCCATCTGCCTGCGGTTCTCCAATTGAAATCAATTTTACAATTAACGTCTTACCTGTCTCAATCTCAACCTCTACCTCTTCTCCGAGCCTCATGCCATACAGGAAAGTTGGAGTATCTAATACCGAAATGTCGCCAAATGCATCCACAACCTGGTTGTATTCCATAAAGACTTTCGGATACAGCGCATAGGCTATCGCATCGAAACTTGTTACCTGTCGGTCAAGGTCTTTGAACAGTTGCTCTTTCAGTTTGTCAAAATCAACATCATCAAGAAGCTCACCAGGTCTGACCGTAATTGGCTCTTTCCCTTTCAAAATGACCCTTTGAAGGTTTTCTGGGAATCCTCCATAAGGCTGACCCAAGTATCCTTCAAACAACTCGATGACAGAATCAGGAAAATCAATCTTCTCCCCGCGCTCCAGGACATCACTTTCTGACAAATCATTCTGAACCATGAATAACGCCATGTCACCCACCACTTTTGAAGACGGAGTTACTTTGACGATGTCACCAAACAAGTGATTAACCCTGGAATACATTTCTTTCACTTCTTCCCAACGGTCGCCAAGTCCGACAGCTTTTGCCTGCTGCTTAAGATTGCTGTACTGTCCGCCAGGCATCTCATGCTGATAAACCTCTGTATGCGAAGACATCATGCCGCTCTCAAAATCGTTATAATATTTTCTAACATCTTCCCAATAGTGCGAGAGCTTTTCCAACGAATTAACGTCTACCTGTGGTTCTCTCTCTGTACCTTTTACTGCATAGTATAGGGTATTCGCACTTGGCTGTGATGTCAAACCGGACATTGACCCTAATGCAGTATCAACGATATCCACTCCCGCTTCGATCGCTTTAGCGTACGTATAGATACCATTACCACTTGTATCATGGCTGTGCAAGTGAATCGGAAGGTCAACTGTGTCTTTCAGTTCAGAAATCAACCGGTACGCAGCCTGCGGTTTCAACAAGCCGGCCATGTCTTTGATGGCAAGGATATGAGCCCCCTGTGCCTCAAGTTCTTTAGCGAGCTTTTTATAATACTGAACATCGTACTTCTGTCTTGATGGGTCCAGAATATCACCTGTATAGCAAATTGCTGCTTCAGCAATCTTGCCATTCTGCCTTACAGCGTCAATGGCTGTTTCCATCCCCTGAACCCAGTTGAGGCTGTCAAATATTCTGAACACATCAATTCCGGAAAACGATGACTTTTCAACAAATTCCCTGATAACATTGTCAGGATAATTTTTATACCCTACGGCATTTGAAGCCCTGAGCAGCATTTGGAACAGCACATTCGGAATTTTTTCCCGCATTTTAATCAGTCTGTCCCATGGATCTTCTTTCAGGAATCGGTACGCGACATCAAAGGTTGCCCCGCCCCACATTTCAAATGAAAACAGATCAGGCATCAACCGGGCTGATGGGTCTGATATCGCTTGCAAGTCATGTGTTCTGACTCTCGTGGCAAGCAAGGATTGATGGGCATCCCTGAATGTAGTGTCTGTCAGCAAAACATTTTTCTGATCTTTTACCCAATTAACCAATCCTTCAGGACCCTGTTGATCAAGGATTTGTTTTGTCCCATCTTTCAGTTCCGGCAAGTCTTTGGCTTTAGGGATTCTCGGCTTGTCAAACACCGGTTTCTTTTTCTTTTCTATTCCCGGGAAACCATTAACCGTTACGTTCCCGATATAAGACAGCATCTTTGTGCCGCGGTCTTTCCGTTTTGGGAAAATAAAGAGCTGTGGTGTGGTGTCTATGAAGGACGTATCATATTGTCCTGTCAAAAATTGTTCATGTTTAATGACATTTTCAAGGAATGGTATGTTAGTCTTGATTCCTCTTATTCGGAACTCTTGAAGGTTACGGACCATCTTCGAAGCCGCCTGGTCAAAGGACAATGCCCATGTAGAGACCTTCACAAGCAGTGAATCATAGAAAGGAGTAATGACTGCCCCTTGGTAACCATTCCCAGCATCAAGCCTCACACCAAAACCGCCGCCTGAACGATAGGCCATGATTTTTCCGGTATCAGGCATAAAATTATTTAAAGGATCCTCGGTTGTTACCCGTGATTGAATAGCATATCCATGGATTGTGATTTGTTCTTGTGAAGGAATTCCGATTTTGCTGCCGTGTAACTCATTACCTTCTGCTATCATGATCTGAGACTGCACAATATCAATCCCTGTAATCATTTCAGTAATGGTATGCTCAACTTGTACCCTTGGATTGACTTCGATGAAATAGAATCGGTTATCCGCCACAAGGAATTCAACGGTTCCTGCATTTACATAATCTACATTTTTCATCAGCTTGACTGCTGCGTTACAGATATCGTCCCTAAGCTTTTCGTCAAGAGATACACATGGTGCCACTTCGACAACCTTTTGATGTCTGCGCTGTACCGAGCAGTCCCTCTCAAACAGATGGACGATATTTCCCTGTTCATCTCCTAAGATCTGAACCTCAATATGCTTTGGATTCTCTACAAATTTCTCTACATAAACTTCATCATTTCCGAAAGCAGCCTTTGCTTCCGACTTGGCTCTTTCATAGGACTCTTTCACCTGGTCAGGACCACGGACAATCCTCATTCCTCTACCGCCGCCTCCAAGTGAAGCTTTAATGATAATTGGGTATCCATTGTTCTTTCCGAATTGGACTACTTCATCAAGGCCTGTTACAGGACCGTCACTTCCCGGAATGACTGGAATATCAGCCAATTGAGCCTGATGCCTTGCTTTTACCTTATCCCCAAACATATTAAGGTGCTTTGAATGAGGGCCAATAAAGGTAATGCCTTCCTCTTCACATCTTCTTGCAAAATTTATATTTTCAGATAAGAAGCCATATCCGGGGTGGATAGCATCTACCTCTGCTTTTTTTGCGATTGCGATGATTCCCTCAATATCAAGATAGGCATCAATCGGTTTTTTACCTTCTCCTACCAGGTAGGCTTCGTCCGCTTTATAGCGGTGATAGGCACCCGAATCCTCTTTAGAATAAACCGCTACTGTCCTTAAATTTAATTCTGTACATGCACGGAAGACGCGAATTGCGATTTCTCCGCGGTTTGCCACTAATACTTTGTTAAATTTCTTCAAATTCTCTCTCTCCTTTAAGCAGTTATCATGTTTGTTATGTATATTTTTTTGCAGATGTTGAAAAACCAAGTCGGAAAGTTTCAATTTTTCAAACAAATCCACTTATATAGAAGGGCTGATTTCTAGAGACAATCCTAAATATCAGCCCGAATTCCTTTTACTGATGGATACTGTAAACATTTTTAACTTCACTGCTGTCAACAACAGGCTTATCTTTCTGGGTTCTATATTTTTCCTCATACTTTACAAACATTGATACGTTGACCAAGACCCCCATTGAAAGGGACAGGACAAGCAAAGAGGAGCCCCCGTAGCTGACAAAAGGAAGCGGAACCCCTGTAATTGGAATCACACCAGACACTCCTCCCAGGTTAATAAACGCCTGAAGGCCTATCATGCTGGAAATACCGATGGCCAGCATGGTCCCAAACGGATCCCTGCTTTTCACTCCTGTATAGATTCCTCGTAATACGATGTAGGCGAGACCCACAATGACAAAAGCCACGCCAAACAGCCCTAGCTCTTCCACAATGATGGCCATGATGAAATCGGTATGTGATTCCGGCAGATATCCGAGTTTCTGGATGCCTTGGCCGAGGCCGAGCCCCTTGATCCCTCCGGCACCTATAGCCAAGTATGAATTGACAAGCTGATAGCCTTCCCCCTGGGCATACTTGAATGGATCAAGGTATGCATGAATCCTGCCCACTCTTTCATCTGTGAAAATATAGTTCCTTCCCAGATAGATAAATGGTGACAGGACAAGCATGAGAACAGCACCCACAACTCCCAGTTTAAAAAACATCTTGAAACTGATGCCCGAACAGAGAATCACAAAACAACCAATCGCAAATATTATACCTGCCGTTCCGTAATCCGGTTCGAGGAACACCAAGAAACAAATAAAGCCAAACAGCAGCAAAGGAGGCATTACACCAACATTCAGTTGATCTATGTAATCCTGCTTTTTTGCATAAACAGCTGCCAAGTAAATGATCACTGTCAGCTTCGCAAATTCGGAAGGTTGAATCTGCATGAAACCGACATCGAGCCAGCTTTGTGCCCCATTGACTTCATCGCCGACAAAATGGACAGCAAGCAGAAGTCCAATCGTACCGAACAGCACTAATTTTAATGGAAGCTTAAATCTAGTAAACGCTTTGTACGGGAAGGCAGCAGCAAATAAAAAAGCCCCAAAACCAATAAAAATATTAAATAGCTGTTTTTGATAGAAGTGATCACTGCTTAATTCATAGTATTCAACAGCCGTTACCATGCTTGCGCTATAAATCATTATCAACCCAAAGAAAACCAAAAACGCATAAACAGCTATCAAGGAGTAGTCGTACGATTTTAATATTTTTTTTATAAGCATAATCTCTTCCTATCCCTTTTTTAAAAATATTCTACTAAAATACTAAAAATCCTGCTTAAATTTACAAATAGAATGGCATTTGATGGGTCTAGTAAAAAAACTCAAACAGTCAATTGCTTTTTGTTTGAGTTTCAATAAGTATTTATTTTTTGGTCGAAGCCTCATGCAGAGCAGAAAGCTCTCTCTCTAAAGAATCCATAAGGGTCTTTCCATCCACTTCATCCACTAGTCCCAGACGGACAGCAAATTCTATTTCACGGGATAATCCGAACATTTGAGTATCCAACACTTCCTCATACAAAGGACATTGGGGCATCGTTAAATTATCCATCTGTACTTTGATAAGTTTTAAAATTTTCTCTGCGTCAGCCTTCAGCAGCTGATAGGCTTTTTCACGATGGTCGATTTTCATCTCAGACGCCATAATGATCCCCCCATTCCGTACAAATAGCGATTCTCTTATCTTAAAATTTTATCGTTAAATGGAGGAAAATGCAAGGGGAAAACTAAAGCGGAAGCGGCCGGTTAGCGCCGTACGGATTGAAGGGCTCTCGCATGAGATAAAGGAATCACGAAGAGCGGAGCGAGTTGTTGATGTTCATTTCCCAATGTATTAGAGTGCACGTTGTGTTGAAGAACTTTTTTTAGACAGAAAAAATCCAGAACCCGATTTTTTCAGAAACAACTTTAAAAATATTGAGGAAATGAACTTGATGACTTATCGCAAGGAGAGAGACCGCAATCCGCTAGGCGTTGGCCGCTGGAGCTGGATGAAAAGAAAAGTGAAGGTGCCCCGCTCAGCGGCGTACGGACTGTACCATACCCGCATTGAGATAAAGGAATCACGTCGAACGATAAGAGACGATGATGTTCATTTCCCAATGTATCAGAGTTCCCGTTGAGTCGAAGCACTTGTTATGACAGAAAAAATCCAGCACCCGATTTTTTCAGAAACAACTACGAAAATATTGAGGAAATGAACTTGATGACTTATCGCAGAGGAGGGGGCGGGCAGTACACTAGCCGATGGGGCACCGCAACTGGACAATTCTAAAGCGTAAGCGGCCGGTCTGCGCCGTACGGATTGGGGGCTTGAGGGATTTTAATATCCACTGTACATGAATCACTTTCAATGGCCTTTTTTTGTTTTCTCGGTCTTTAGGGCCTCTCTATAGATCTTTTGTTTTTTCCCTTTCTCTTTTATCAGCCTTTAGACACTCTCTATAGGTCTTCTTTTTTCTTTTATCGTCCTTTAAACTATGAAAAAGCCCACTACCTAATAATCACACGACTAGTAGTATGACTCCTCACCATGACTCACCAATAATCAAAATATACTCCATTTATATTCAGAGCCCATCAACTCGAGAAGTTTCAGGCCCGCTATGCTGTTTCCTGTATCGTCTAAAGAGGGACCGAATATTCCGATACCGCATTTACGGGGGACGGAACCCATAATCCCTCCAGAAACTCCGCTTTTCGCAGGTATTCCGACTTTTATGGCAAACTCACCGGATGAATTGTACATTCCACAAGTAACCATGAATGTCTTGCAAATACGGGCGACATCCCTTGTAATCAATTGGTTTCCTGTCACGGGATCAACTCCGTCATTTGCGAAGACCGCTCCTATTTTTGCGAGGTCCTGGCAGTTCATTTCAATTGCGCATTGTTTTGTGTAGACATAAATCAAATGTTCAATATCTCCCTTTATGATCCCGTGCTGTTTCATAAAGTATCCTAGTGAGCGATTTAGGAAGGCGGTGTTGAATTCTGATTCAGCGACTTCTGAATTATAAGTTACTTCATGATCACCAGTTAACTCCCTGACAAAAGCCAGTAACCTTTCCCACTTCTCCTCATTTGTCGCCCCTTTTATCATGTCTGTCACGGCTAGCGCTCCAGCATTGATCATGGGGTTTAACGGTTTGGAGACTCTATTTGTTTCAAGTTTGACAATTGAGTTGAAGGGGTCTCCCGTCGGTTCCATCCCCACTTTTGAAAATACCTCTTCTTCCCCATTATCCATTAATACCAGTGCCAGTGTAATTACCTTTGATATACTTTGCAGAGTAAATTTTTCAAGGTAGTCTCCTGCATAGAAAAACTCACCATTTAAAAAACACACCGAGACTGAAAGATTATCTTTATTCTCTTTTTTCAGAGCAGGTATGTAATCTACGAGCTTTCCCTCAGCAGAAATAGGCCTCGCTTCATTGACCATGTTTGCAAGAATTTTATTATCTATATTCATTCCAACCTCTCCTGTCGTTTCACTATTTGTTTCTATATCTTTTTCCCAACTATCCGGCCTGTTACTCATTTGGTGAATCGACAAAGTGTGAAAGCGGTGTATTTTCTGATATACTTAACCTATTACATAGATGGAGGGAACTTAGATGGATGCAACAA
The DNA here is from genome assembly GCF_046237645.1 of Rossellomorea sedimentorum. Taxonomy (GTDB): domain Bacteria; phylum Bacillota; class Bacilli; order Bacillales; family Bacillaceae_B; genus Rossellomorea; species Rossellomorea sedimentorum. Next base: position 1,344,184 of record NZ_CP143546.1, on the reverse strand, counting down.
TCATACCTTTAACAGGCAGGGTGAAATATAAGATAACATTAGATCCGGGTGTCTGGATTTTTGACGACCGAAAAGTCGATTTAAATACATATTTTGTAGACGAGATAAAAGCGGAAAATGAATTAGACGCATATACAAAGAACATGTCTAAAAACTGGACAAGGGAAATACAAGAGGGGGCGACTTCCCCTCCAACCTTGAAAACGGAAAAAAAGTATGAAAAGGAAAAGATACTGAACGGAACTTTCGGTATTCCGTTAATTCCCTTCCTGAATAATGCTGAACCGGAAGACGGTGCTGACACGCTTGTCATTATGAGCGGTGATCACAGTGAAGAGCTTACCCTTCCTTTATCTAAAGCCGATGAACTTTTGCTTGGCTTTTCAAAGGACGGAAAGCCATTAAAAGAAGATGGACCTGTGCATGTGTACTTCAAGGATGGCTCCAACTTGGAAAATCCTATCAAGAACGTAAGAGGAATTACAATAAAATAAACACTCAAAAAAAACGATCCAGCCGGCACAGCTGAATCGTTTTTTTCATATGTTGTTAATGTGTTTTTTAATTACAATATATCAGCTGCGAGCTGCGCTAAGCCGGACCTTTCCCCTTTCATTAATTTGATGTGCCCTGCGACCGGGTGGTCCTTAAATTTTTCAACTACATAGGTCAATCCGTTATTATATTCATCAAGGTAAGGGTGATCAATCTGTCCCGGGTCTCCCATGAGAACGATTTTACTTTTTTCTCCCACCCTCGTCAGTATTGTTTTAACCTCGTGCTTGGTGAGGTTTTGCGCTTCATCAATGATGATGAATTGTTCAGGGATGCTTCTTCCACGGATATAGGTGAGTGCTTCCACTTCGATTGAGCCCATTCCGGCCAGGATATCATCCAACTCACCAGGTTTTTTGGTATTAAAAAGGTACTCAAGATTGTCAAAAATCGGCTGCATCCAAGGGCGTAACTTTTCCTGCTTTTCTCCAGGAAGGAACCCTATATCTTTTCCTACTGGGACTATCGGTCTTGCCACCAAAAGCTTCTTATATGCCTGAAGATCCTCTGTCTGAAGAAGACCGGCCGCTAGTGCCAGCAGCGTCTTTCCTGTCCCTGCCTTCCCCACCATTGTAATCAGGGGTATATCTTCCCTGAGCAGCAATTCCATTGCCATTGTCTGCTGAACATTTCTAGGTTTGATTCCCCAAATATGGTCCTGATCATAAATGAATTTTCTCACAAATTTACCCGTGATATCGATAATGCCTACTGCTGAAGCTGAACTCCCCATTGAATCCTTCATCAAAAGGAATTGATGAGAATAAAATGGGTGCTGAGTAATATCTGCTAACGGTATCTCGCCCTTTTCGTAAAACTTATCCAGCAGATCTTTAGGAATATATATCTCTATAAAGCCGCTGTAGATGTCACTTACATCCACCACCCTGTCACTCAGGAAATCTTCCGCCTGCAGCCCAAGTGCATCCGCCTTGACGCGGACAAGTGTATCCTTGCTGACCAATATAACCTGCCGGCCGTCTTCTTTTGTCTCTTCTTCCAGAGAAAGGTTTTTAGCTACCGCCAATATGCGGTTATCATTCGTCTTTTCAACAAAAATTTCCTGCAATTGATGAAAAGAGCGGTGATTCAACTCTATTCGCAGTGACCCGCCATTGTACAGCGGAATACTTTCATGGAGCTTTCCTTGTTGCCTTAAGCTATCAATTAGTTTTGATACATGCCTTGCATTACGGCCAATTTCATCCATATAGCGTTTTTTGCTGTCGACTTCTTCTAATACTACTGCGGGAATGACAACTTCATTATCTTGAAAGGAAAAAATCGCCTGCGGGTCTTGCAACAAGACATTAGTATCCAGTACATAAATTTTTTTCAAATCGATGCCTCCTGCTCCTCTATTCTTATACTATTGTATGTAGACCCTCTTCATCAGGTTATTACTTAAGGGTCCACTTAAATAGGACGGCCCGTTGCTAAAATATATGAACCAAGGAATAAATATAGAAGAAGTTTACACAATAAGAAATACAGATATAATAATTCGGAGGTTGCATAATGAAAAAATTGATTGCTTTGCTTCTGCTGGGTGCCTTTTTAACAGGGTGTAACCAGCAGAACAACCAAACCGCTTACGATAATCGAGATAATGGAAACAATCCCAGACCTATCAATGTAGAAAACAGTAATATTCAGCATCAGGACAATGAAACAAGCCAGGAAGTTTCAAGAAATCTTGTCAGGATCGCCACAGCAGTGCCTGATGTTGAGGATGCAACGGCTATTGTTCTGGGAAGATACGCCTTTGTTGGGATAGATGTTGATTCTGCAGTCGAAAGATCGGAAGTCGGCACCATAAAATATTCAGTGGCAGAAGCTTTAAAAGATGACCCGCATGGTGCCCAGGCAATGATTGTTGCTGATCCTGACCTTTATGCACGTCTGCAGGAAGTTGGCGAAGACATTGAAAATGGAAGACCTGTCCAAGGTATCCTGAATGAACTTTCAGATATTGCCGGACGCCTTATGCCGGAACTCCCTAAAAATACTCAACAATTGAATCCGGATGAAGCCCCGAAAGAATCAAAAAACAAGGCAGACAAGGAAGAAGAAAACCAGCTTGAAAAAGAACAGCAAGACCAGTCAAATAACCACATGAATCGTAATAATAACAATCAATAAAAACAGAAAGAAGCCATGGAAAAGCTTATATCAAGCTTTCTTCATGGCTTCTATTACTTGCCGGTCCAGCCGGTCGGCAGCTTCTTTATCATATGTCTTCTCATATTGAGGCTCTACAGAAATCCTGGAACCATAAAACATGACATCTCTCACTTCACTTATGGAGAGAGATACAAGGGACAGGTTGATCGGTACATCTTTGAGCCTTTCTGACTTCAGTAGTGCATTTCCACAAATTGAATAGGAGGATTCATTTGCTATAATGTTCAGCACAATAAGAGGATTTGTCTGGATGTTCTTCACAATTCTTGAACGACTGTCCACGGCAAAGAGAATCCTCTCTTCATGTTCCGCATAAACCCAGGAAATAGCGCTTACGTTGGGACCGCCTGTTTCGTAATCAACGGTAGACACTGTAATAAACCTCTCTCGCTGAAGCTCTTCAAATAGAACAGGAATCAATCTCGTTTCAACTCGATTGGCCAATGATCATCCCTCCTTTTTTCACTTATATTATACATCAGCTAAAACTAGAATAGAAAATAATTCCTGATTACAGAAAAAATAATTACTGGTTTGATTCGATAGCTTGGTTTTGCAATCGGTATTGGGGTTTAATTGCTCACTTTGCTTAAGAATAGACCATCTTCTCATCTGCTCTCAAAAAATTGGTCATTTCCGCTCATGATTTGACCCGTTTTTTTCCATGTCACACATTAATTTGGTCAATCCTATTTTAGAATAGACCAAGACTCAAATAACACAACAGTTTGCTCCATACCCTTTAAGGACAGGCCATGTTCCTAAGAAGCCAGTAAAACATGGTCCAATCCCGTTACTCAAATTGAAAGAAGTCTCGCAAAAAACCAGCAAACTATATAAAAGGACCATCAAAAAGAAGAAATACAGTTTACTCCATGATATACTAAGAACAAAATATATACGCATCAAGACATGGAGGTGTCAAATATGAGAGTGAAATGCACTCTATGTGATGTGATTGAGTCCATTGATGATGAATCTTTAGTTGCAAAGCGCTTAAGGAACAGGCCAATCCATACTTATATGTGTGAAAAGTGCCAGGACAGAATCACCAAGAGAACAAAAGAACGGGCAGATACGGGAAATTTCCGCCTCTACCGCTCTGTTAAATCAAGAAATGACTTCTGATATTATTATTAAAGGAAGCCTGATTGGCTTCATTTCCGGAATGATTTTAGGAGTATTCCTTAAAACGATCCAGGTAATAACCAAGCTGAAAGTGTATACACTGCTGTTGAATATAGATTTCATTCCCATGATCGGGAACGTCAACTGGCCGGAATTGATTGAATTCCTTTTCCACATAGTCGTATCTGTGATTTTGGGAATCGTCTTTTATTATCTTGCTTCAAGTTATCACTTTGGATATAAGAAGCGGTTCATTTTTGCTGCTGGATTAACACTTCCCGCTTTATTATTGTATTTCCCCTTGTCAGTCATGGCCCAACAAGAAGTTCCGGCAGTAGATGACTGGGCTGCTTTATTTTATTGGAGTACAGGCCACCTAGTATATGCACTGTCACTTGTTTACTTATATCCTGTATTTAAAAATAACAATATCTAAACACTGAAAAAAGCAGAGGCGGCAGCCTCTGCTTTTTGTTTATGCTATGAACTTACTTCTTCTTTTTTATGGCTGCGCAATCTGACTTTATAGATGATTAAAATCAGTGCGGCAACCACAAGCCCTTCCGCTACGGGAAGGAAGATTCCTAAGAAGGATAATACAGTCGATCCAGCCGCCAGGAAAAAATAAATTACGGCTGACTTTAATAGCGGCAATTTTTTTGCAAACCCCAACTTATACACAAGAACTGATAATGCGATAATCGTAATGTATAAAAGCCACATACCGAGTGCAGGGTTTTCCTCCACCCGGTAGAGGGATGCGAAAAAGGATAAACGTTCTGTTACCATTCCTGATCACTCCTAATAGTGAATATTAGTTAGTTTCAGCTACCTTTTTCTTTTTAGTGACTCTTTCACGTTCATTTTTATCAAGAATCTTTTTACGAAGACGGATGGATTCCGGTGTCACTTCACAGTACTCATCATCATTTAGATATTCCAATGATTCTTCAAGTGTCATGATGCGGGCTTTCTTGATCGTTACCGTCTGATCTTTATTCGCTGAGCGAACGTTGGTCGCCTGTTTTGTTTTTGTAATATTAACTGTAATGTCATTCTCACGAGTATGCTCTCCTACAATCATACCGGCATAGATTTCTGTACCAGGCTCTACAAAGATTGTTCCGCGATCTTCTACGTTCATAATTCCATATTGAGAAGATTTACCTGTTTCCATAGAAACGATAACACCTTGTCTGCGGCCGCCGACTTGACCTTTTTGCATAGGCTGATAGCTGTCGAACGTATGATTGATGATTCCATAACCACGAGTTAAAGTCATGAATTCTGTTGAGTAACCGATCAATCCGCGGGCAGGCACCATAAAGATCAACCTTACTTGGCCGCTTCCATTGTTAATCATGTCAAGCATTTCGCCTTTACGTGTTCCCATGGATTCAATGATGCTTCCTGTATACTCTTCAGGTACATCGATTTGAACGCGTTCAACCGGCTCACATTTCACTCCGTCAATTTCACGAACGATAACTTCCGGTTTTGAAACTTGAAGCTCAAATCCTTCACGACGCATGTTTTCAATCAAGATGGAAAGGTGAAGCTCACCACGGCCGGAAACTGTCCAGGCATCAGGCGATTCAGTGTTTTCAACACGAAGGCTGACATCCGTTTGCAGCTGTGCAAGCAATCTTTCTTCGATTTTTCTGGAAGTAACATACTTACCTTCACGGCCAGCGAAAGGACTGTTATTAACCAGGAATGTCATTTGAAGTGTAGGTTCGTCAATTCGAAGCACTGGAAGTTGATCCTGATGATCGATAGGACATACTGTTTCACCAACATTGATATCTTCCATTCCGGATACAGCAATTAAATCACCGGCGTGAGCTTCTTGAATTTCAACGCGCTTCAAGCCCATGAATCCGAAAATTTTCGTGACACGGAAGTTCTTCACAGTACCATCAATTTTCATCAGTGCTACTTGCTGTCCAACCGTCATAGTTCCTCTGAAAACACGTCCGATACCGATACGTCCAACGTAATCGTTATAGTCAAGAAGTGCTACCTGGAATTGAAGCGGCTCTTCACGATTATCGATTGGCGCAGGGATATGCTCAATGATTGATTCATATAAGCATTGCATGTTTTCGTCCTGGTTTGCAGGGTCTGGATCTTCGCTTGCTGTACCGTTAATGGCTGAAGCGTACACAACCGGGAATTCAAGTTGATCTTCATTAGCATCAAGCTCAATGAAAAGCTCAAGAACTTCATCGATTACTTCTTCAGGACGGGCTGAATCTTTATCAATTTTATTCACGACCACGATCGGCGTTAAGTTTTGCTCCAAGGCTTTCTTAAGAACGAATCGAGTCTGAGGCATACAACCCTCGTATGCATCAACAACAAGCAGAACACCATCAACCATCTTCATGATACGCTCAACTTCACCGCCAAAGTCAGCATGTCCTGGTGTATCAAGGATATTGATTCTTGTATCTTTATATTGAATGGCTGTATTTTTAGCTAAAATTGTGATTCCTCGTTCTCTTTCAAGGTCATTGGAATCCATGGCACGTTCCTCGACATGTTCATTCGTACGGAAGATACCTGATTGTTTTAACAACTCGTCGACTAATGTAGTTTTACCATGGTCAACGTGGGCAATAATCGCGATATTTCTTAGATCATTTCGTTTATTCAATGTATTCACTCCTGATTTGTGTTCATCTTAATTTATGATAACAGACATTATGAACTGCCTTCATGTGTTCCTTCATAAAATTCAGCCATAAGCGGCCCTTTTTCTTGCAACTAAGACATTATATCACAGCATTCTAAAAAGCAGAAACTTATTCTTGTAAATATTGTTACAGCGGTGTTTCTTTCACACCTTTACCTATATTGAAAGTCTTGTTATTACTGAATCCCGTATAGTTTTAGGTTTGTTGTTTCTTCAATAAATTACCATACCAATTTTCTATCTTCTCGTCTAACTCCCTAGGATACTTTTAATAAGTAGCCTTAACCAGAGAACCCTAAATCTCCTACTTCTGCAACCACTATGAATAAAGCTTGTGATCCTTGCTTTTCATTGATACTATTTTAAGTAGGAATTCTGTGACTTTTCATCAAAGGAGAAGTGAAACGTGAAAAATATTAAATGGATTTTTGTAATGTATGCTGTTCTGGCAGCTGTCTGCATAATGGGAATTGGAATCGCTATCAGTGAAAAAAGCTTATTATTCGCTGTTTTAGCTGTCGCTGCATGGGTATTTGTGATGGGCTATGGATTCAAGGCAAAGAAGAAGTATCGTGAAGAAGGAAAGCTGTAAAGCAGAGTCAGAAGGTCTTACCGGAAATAAGCCATTTGTACTTCCTCCTTCAGGGGGTCTTAAGAATAAAAGCTTCATAGCCAATTGCACGAAAACTGTGCACTGGAGCCAGACGAAAATATAAATCCCCTGATCAATTAAAAGAGCTGACCTGGATGGTCAGCTCTTTTTTCCTTTATTTATTTAATTTTACATCCTTTAAATAAGTATTTAAGATATTTCCGTGCAGGCCTGGCTTACAGGAGAAAACAGAACTCTTTTTAAGCATATTGAGCTCATTGCCGTCAAGGCTGGTCACAACGCCTCCCACTTCTTCAATAAGAATCTTTCCTGCTGCGAAATCCCAAGGAGCGAGCCTCATTGTCATATAACCATCAATTCTTCCGGAAGCAACATAGGCCATCTCCATGGCGGCAGACCCATAGGACCTTGTCCCTCTTACATCCCTCACAAGCGGTCCAAGTACGTCTCTGTCTATACGATTATTGTCGGTAACCCAAAGTGCATTCACCCCGATGATGGAGTCCCTGATCTCCACCTCTTTCAGCGGCTGAAGCTCCAGGTCATTCATATAAGCTCCATGACCTTTATGAGCATGATAAAGTTCATCATGTACAACATCGTAAATATATCCGAGTACCCCTTCCCCATCTTGATAGATTCCTATCGAGATGGCAAAATTCCTCTGTTGATGAACAAAATTCATCGTTCCATCAATTGGATCGATAATCCAAATCGTTCCCTTCATGTCTTTCAAATCGTCTCCATATCCTTCTTCTCCCAGGATCTGATGGTCAGGGAAATTGCTGCGGATCCTTTCAATGAAGAACTGTTCGGTTTCCTGATCCACGTTTGTAACAAGATCATTACGGTTGGATTTGGTTTGTATATTGAGCTGCATTTTAAAAGACTGCCTGATTCTTTCGCCAGCTTCTTTAATCCAGTGTTTGACATATGTATCGATTTCCTGCCAGTTAGACATTTGAATGTCCCCCAATTCTGTTCTGTTTATGATGTAAATCCATTAATGAATTACGGTAAATCCATCCGGGTGGCGGTATCCGGAATGAAACGAAGAGTGCCCTATGTATTATTTACAATTCGCGCCTATAGATGTAATGACTTTCATTTAGCTTAAGATATATTTATGTACCCTTCAAGTTTTGTGCATTTTGCCACAAAAATACGAACTCTTAAAATTTCTTTTCAGAGTCCGCTTAAACCATATTTTTCATTGTGAACTGGTTTATAATGCTTTCAATTTCATTAATTCTTCCCTGATCTTCATCAATTTTTCTTTTGTCTTCATTTGGATTGCAGTGTTTTTGTCTTCCATCGCTTCGAATAGTACGGCCAGCTCATAATCCATTTCCAGTTTCAGCACCGCCATACGCTGCTGCTGGACGTTTTTCTTACGCATTGAACTCATAACTTGTTTCATGGACAGTACACCCCTTCCGGATATTTTTATTCTAAATTTTCTGAATTTATCTAGTACATTCTATGTGAAGTTCAAGAAACAGGTAACTAAAATGTGCATACACCTATTTCCGGTTCAACATTTTTTCTTCCTCTTATGCCATGTGGTAAAATAATGCTACAAGCATAAGGAGGAACAAAATGAAATTTAATGGTTTTACCGAAAATGATTTTAAAGTTTTCACAATTGACGGTCTCGACGATCGTATGGAAGCCCTGATAGAGACAATCAGGCCAAAGCTGGAAGCTTTGGGTCACCATTTTGCGCCAACTCTGAGTACAATGACCGGTGATGAGATGTTTCCTCATGTAGCCAAACATGCAAGACGGTCAGTCAATCCCCCGGATGACACCTGGGTGGCGTTTGCCAATAATAAACGAGGGTATAAAAAGCATCCTCATTTTCAAATCGGCCTTTGGGAAACGCATGTTTTTGTGTGGTTTGCCATGATTTATGAAGCTCCTGACAAAGAGGAATATGGTAAAGCCCTTGAAAAAAATATAGATCGCGTTACCAAGATCATCCCAAAAACCTTTGTCTGGTCAGGAGATCATACCAAGCCGGGAGTCCTGCCTTTCGCTGATATGAATAAGGAAGATCTCGCTTCACTATTCAAGCGATTGCAAACCGTCAAAAAAGCCGAAATCCTTTGTGGCATCCAAATCCCAAGAGAACAAGCCGTTAAGCTTTCCGGGGATGAAACAATTGAAATAATCAGTGATGCGTTTGTAAAATTATTACCCCTTTACAAACTGCAATAAACATGCTATTAGGTGTGAAAAAAGAGGAGGAACCCTTCCAGCATTGGGTCCCTCCTCTTTTTAAATGGCTTTTTTCGAAAACTTTGTTGCTATTTAATATGAAGTTCAAGAGACCGAACTTACCTTGGCACGAAAGAAAAGAGCTAATTACCCTATTTAGACAGACAAGCCCTTAAACCCGAAGGAAAAATCCGGCCCTTTTTTTCCCACAGCAACACTCTATATGAAAACAGCACTTTAAAAGTAATTTACATTTTTATGATCCTGCTATCTGATTCTTTTAATTTTTTCACGGCTCTGTAAGAAGAATATCCGCTTGATTCCTCAAATTCATTGCAAATATTTTTCTCGTCAGCCTTACCAGGAACGATTTCTTTAAAGCGCCTGTAAGCAGACATGAGATCTTCCCGGTCAATTCCTTTTTCATAAGCCTTTTCGATACTCTGAAAAAAAGCTACTACATCTATCACTTCATCTGTTGACCAATCCAATGAAAAAGGGTATTGGTAGTCCACTTGCCTCACCTTGCTTTCTATATGTATTTTCATATTGCTCTAGTTGGATACCCATAATGATTCTTGCACAACTAATTGGTACCTCCAATACAGTTTCACTGGAAACTATAATAAGAGTCTACTTCAACTATCACTAGTTTTAAAAGGCTTTTTTCGTATAGATTGTTGCTATCTGGATGAGATAGTTGATATCCGCTCCAGGTGTGCGACTCCGCGGGGCGGGCGGTGAATTAAAAAGTGGAAGCGGCCGTTCAGCGACGTACAGATTTTAGGGCTCTCGCATGAGATAAAGGAATCACGAAGAGCGATAGCGATTCGATGATCATTTCCCATTCCCAAAAGTGAGCTTTTCACGTAACAAAGTTTAAAACAAAAAAAATCCAGAAGCCGATTTTTTTCTGGGTAGTACTTTAGACAGGGTGTGGAAATGATCTTGATGACTTATCTATATAAAGTGGAAAGGCCCCGTTCAGCGGCGTACGGACTGGACTGTCTCCGCATGAGATAAAGGAAACACAACGAACGCAGTGAGTTGATGTTCATTTCCCATTGCCCAAGAATGTACCACTAACCAGAAAAGCATCCTACCGAAAAAATCCAGGAGCCGATTTTTTCTAAATACCTCTTTATACGAGTAAAGGAAATGAACCTGTTGACTTATCGCAAGGAGGGGACAGGGAAGTCCGCTAGCCGTTGGGGCCTTGCAGCTGGATTCGTAAGGAGAGAGACCGAAATCTGCTAGTCGCTAAGTCCGTTCCAGTGGGTACGGACCCTCGGCCGCTGGAGCTGGATTAGCCTCCTCGGCTGCGCCTGTATAAAAAGTGGAAGCACCCTGGTCAGCCCCGACAGGTAAATGTTCCTAAGAGAAAAAAAGGCGACCTTTCCTTTTTTCCTCTTAGGGTTATTTAACCCCGAGGGGCTGGGTTACGTTCCAGTGGGTACGTAACCTCGGTGCTGGAACTAGACGTCCCGCTAGTCCCGCAGGAGATCGCACACCTTCCGCTCAAATCAACCATTCGTAAAAACACCCAGAAGAATTAGTCTAAAAAGCAACAATCCTTTGAAAAACAGCCTTTTAAAATAGAAAGAACAATAAAAATCACTTACCTACTCCACTTAGAACCTGCCTCTTCTGCCTGTTTAACAATACGGTCGATCAAATCTTTCACAGAAGGGGTATCTTCAATCATTCCCATGACTTGTCCTGCCCATCCAAAGCCTGAATCAGATTTTCCTTCGTAAATGAATTTCTTATTGGCTTCACCGCTAATAAAGTTCTTTAAGCCTTCATATCCTGCATCCTTTTTTTCCAGTGAAAGGATTTGGTCAGTCCAGGTGTTTGAAATGGCGCGTGCTGGCGCTCCAAGTGTCCGTTTGATGACCACTGTATCACTTTCCGTCCCGCTAATCAATGCCTGCTTGTATTCTTCAGAGGCGTGCACACATTCTTCTGTGGCAATAAACCTTGTACCCATTTCGATTCCTTCCGCGCCCAGGCATAAGGCAGCAGCAAAACCTCTGCCATCCCCAATGCCTCCAGAAGCAATCACCGGAATGGATACTGCGTCAACCACCTGAGGAATCAGCACAAATGTCCCGATGTCGTCTTTTCCCAGGTGGCCGCCGCCTTCCGCACCAACTACCATGACTGCATCGGCACCAAGCTCCTCCGCCTTTACCGCCTGCCTTTTGGCCGCAACAAGTACTAGTTTTTTTATCGGGGTGCCCTTCAGCATGTCGAACATGGGTGCAGGGTTTCCACCCGTCATAGAAACAACAGGTACTTCCTCATCAATCGCTGCCTGCAAAAACTCCTTAAAGGGGCGCCCGTGCTGTCCAATGGCAAAGTTCACTCCGAATGGTTTATCTGTAAGTTTCCGTACTCTATGTATTTCTTCTTTTAATTGTTCTGGAGTCTCCAGCGACATCGCCGTAATCTGGCCAAGTCCTCCTGCGTTGCTGACTGCCGCAGCCAGGTCTGCATACGCAAGATAGGCAAGTCCCCCTTGTATGATCGGATACTGTATTCCGAGCAGTTCCGTAACCCTTGTATTCCAGTTCATCATCATCACCCTTTCTACACACCTTATTCGCCCCCTCACCTAAAATTTCCTGTCTTTTTCGACAAAATGTAATAAGTATGGGCGTATAACACTATGCAAAGAAAAACGTAAATGCTATAATTCTTTATCGATAAGAGGGCTCGTGTTTTTCAACCGTCCTCTTCTTAAAAATGAAAGTAAAAAACCTAATGACTAATTCCTTTGTTTTAAGGGAAAGGCTTAGATATAACAGACTTTAAAGAGGTGTCGAATGAATTGTCTCAATACAAAACTCCTTTATTTACCGGCTTAGTAGAACACAGCAAAAAAAATCCAGTACAATTCCATATTCCCGGCCATAAAAAGGGAACAGGCATAGACCCTGAATTCAGAAACTTCATCGGGGATAATGCATTCTCAATCGACTTGATCAATATCGGCCCGCTGGATGACCTTCATCAGCCAAAAGGGATGATCAAAGAAGCTCAACAGCTTGCAGCCGAAGCATTCGGGGCGGATTATACCTTCTTCTCTGTGCAAGGTACGAGCGGAGCCATCATGACAATGGTTATGTCTGTATGCGGGCCAGGTGAAAAAATCATCGTTCCCCGAAACGTTCATAAATCCGTTATGAGTGCGATTGTCTTTTCAGGTGCCACACCTATCTTCATCCATCCGGAAGTAGATGAAAACCTGGGAATCTCTCACGGTATCACTACAGATTCAGTGGCGAAAGCCCTTGAGCAGCATCCGGATGCAAAAGGGGTACTGGTCATTAATCCCACTTACTTTGGAATTTCTGCGGACTTAAAAAAAATCGTCGAGATTGCCCATTCATTTGATGTACCTGTACTTGTCGATGAAGCTCATGGTGTCCATATCCATTTCCATGAAGACCTTCCGATATCAGCCATGCAGGCAGGGGCGGACATGGCTGCTACCAGTGTACACAAACTGGGCGGATCCATGACACAAAGTTCTGTGTTGAATATCAAAACAGGGCTTGTATCTCCAAAACGGGTCCAAACCATCTTAAGCATGCTTACAACTACTTCAACGTCCTACCTTCTACTTGCTTCATTGGATGTTGCGAGAAAAAGGCTTGCTACAGAAGGCAGGGAATTGATTGAAAGTACAATCCAGCTCTCTGAAACCATCAGGAAAAAAGTGAATGACATCCAAGGCCTTTATTGTGTTGGAAAAGAAATATTGAGTACCAAGGCAGCATTCGATTATGATCCAACCAAATTGATCATTTCAGTCAAACAACTGGGAATTAGCGGATTCGATGCTGAAAAATGGTTAAGGGAAGTTTACAATATTGAGGTGGAAATGTCAGATCTGTATAATATTCTCTGCATCATAACACCTGGGGATACCATGGTTGAAGGTGAGAAGTTGATCGAAGCTTTAACAGAGATGTCCTATCAGTTCTCTCATAAAGAAGGATTGACAGCAACAGCAGAAGTCCTGCTTCCAGATATCCCACTCTTGTCCATGACTCCAAGAGACGCATTCTATGCAGATACAGAAGTCATTCCTATTGAACAGACAGTCGGGCGCATCATTGCCGAGTTTATTATGGTCTACCCACCAGGGATTCCTATCTTTATCCCTGGAGAAATCATTACAGCCGAAAACCTTACGTACATTCAAAAGAATGTGGAAGCAGGTCTGCCAGTGCAAGGACCTGAAGAATTTGACCTGAGTCATCTTCGTGTGATTAAAGAACACAAAGCCATTCGATAATAACGGAACCCTCACTCTACTTCAGAGTGGGGGTTTTCCTTAGGAACTCATGAAAATATTGGGCCATTGAGATTGAGTGTTCGGGGAGATGGTGGCCCGTAAACATAGATATCAACCCACTGAGATTCCGGATTTGGGGAGGTGCTGGGCCGTAAACGTAAGTATCGGACCATCGAGATTCTTTATTTGAGGAGATGGTGGGCCGCTAACGAAGGTTTCGACCCATCGGGATTGTTTATTTGAGGAGATGTTGGGCCATAAACGAAGGTAACGGCCCATTAAGATTACGTTTTTGGGAAGGTGTTGGGTTGCTAACGTAGTTATCTACCCATCGAGATTGGGATTTCGAGGAGGTCTTGGGTCGCAAACGTAGTTATCGACCCATTGAGATTGCGGATTCTAAGAGATGTTGGGCCGCAAATGTAGTTATCGACCCATTGAAATTGCGGATTCTAAGAGGTGGTGGGCCGCAAACGTAGTTATCGACCCATCGATATTTGATTTCGAGAAGTTTTTGGCCCGAAAATGCAGGTATCGGCCCATTTGAGATTTTTCATTTGAGAAGGTATTGGTCCGCAAACAAGGTATCGGGCCATTGAAATTGCGTTTTCCTGGAGTTGTTGACACCCATACATACAACAAGGGTTAAATTAAGTGCTCCAACAAACAAACAACCCCCGACATATGTCAGGGGTTTGTTACTATATTAACCTTTTAATCATCTAATTCCGTGTCTTTATTACAGTCACATTCGCTGGAGAATAAAACCGATACCTTTTCATCTTCAAAGTGATCAATAGTGTTTAAGCATGATTGACAAACAATTGTACCCATCTTAAAACTCCTCTCGTCTTATGTTTTTTATTGAAAGCGCTTTAACTTTTCTTCTTAAATATATAATAATATAACACAATTAAAATATCAAGCATTAATTGTATGTCACATTAAGTTTTTTATTAAGCCAGTGTGTTATGTTTATTGTGGATTTCAACTATATATATTAGGAATAGTATCTCATTGGTATACACCCAGACACACCCCATTCATTCTCTTGGCACCACTCATTATAAGCAAACTGCTGTTAGAGTATATGACTCAGCATTTTACATTATTTCTTTGTAAGGCTTTTCCTATAATTTGTTGCTTTTGGAAAATCCCAAGTGCCGGATTTTCTCCTGGTTACAAGTTTTCTTCACTGAACAGAGAGAGCAGCTCTTTTTCTTCCTTGCTTTCCAATGATGTTTCCTTAGATTATAGCTGTATTTTTTTAGAAATAAAGAACAAAAATTAAAACAAGAGCCTTTGTAAAAGAAAACAAAAAGCTGCCAACGGGTATCCGTTAGACAGCTTTCTTTTACTGTGGTGTTTGAATCAATTGGGGGTCGAGGATTTCATATCCTTTTTCCCTTAAGCCTTTTACGATGTCTGCAAGTGCTTCATTCGTCCATTCCCGGTCGTGCATTAGGAGGTTTGCGCCTGGCTTTAACAGTGAATAAGGCACGTCCACTTCCGGCCCTTCACCTGTAATCATGGCCGTCTTCAGTTTTTCTGCATCCATATACGGAGTGAAATAATCATAACCGTATGTCCAGTTCATCAATGCCATGCCTTCTTCCTTAACAAGGTTCTTGACATAGTCAGTATTTGCTCCATGCGGGGCTCTGAAAAATTTAGGCTGCTCACCAATAACTTCTGTAATGAGCTCGTTTAGTTTCATGATTTCTTCTTTTTGCTTATCTTCAGGAACATCATTAAGTTTTTGGTGATTGAATGTGTGATTGCCGATAGTGAAACCCATATCATGAATATCTTTGAGGATCTGTTTCTTTTCATCTGTAGTAAGGAAATGCCCATTGACAAAAAAGATTGCAGGGGCATCCAAGCTTTTTAATGTTTTCGCCATTTCCGCCGTATACTTATCCGGTGCATCATCAATCGTCAGTAATACTACTTTTTCATTTGCATCATCAATGGGCTGAATAGACCAATCTGCTTCATTAATCATATATTGAGGTTCTTTAATTTCCTCTTCCTTATCGACTTCTTCATTTTCATTTGTATCAGTAACTTGTGCATTCTCTTTTTCGGCAGCACTGGTATTTTCCACGTCCTTATTTTCCCCTTCTGCTGCAGCCACTTCGTTAATGCCTGCTTCCTGTTCTGCAGTGTTTCCAACTGTATCTGAGGACTTTTCATCCGCACATCCTGCAACCAGTAAAAACAGTAAACTGCAGTAAATCAACTTGTTCATGTTATTCCCCTTCCTCTAGTTGAAAGTCTTATCCCATTATACCACTAAGGTCTTCATTATATGGACACTAGAATCTGTTCGAAAAAAATCTTCAAAGAAAAAAATGTACTAAGGCTCACAACTGTAACGATTAATGTAAGTTTGGATGACCTGAGAATTTTTTTCGCGACTAAAAATCCTAAGTAAAAAAATATAATGAACATGATCCACTTATATTCTATATGATCTTTGCTGGATAGCCATTGGGCTAAAGTAAAAGCACTCCAGACTATGATCTGCAATAAGAATGCAATATAATTTTTCATTATCTCACCCTGATTTTTTAGGATTTATATCATTATATTCTCTTAGTGGCCCTATTTAAAACTCCAATCTTTTTGCGATTTTTCATTTATGTAACAATTCAATGAAATTCCCCCTTATTCTTTTGGCATATGTTAGAATAATCCCAATCGACCAATTAGTAATTATTTTACAATTTTTTATTAAATAAGACTTAGTAGGGACTTTTTGTTCAATAGATTATGACTATATTGAAAAGAGGCTGTTTGATGAAATATTCTTTACTGATAATTCTTATGCTGTTAACCATTGCCTTCCTATTATCCTGTAGCATTCAAGATGAACGTACTGCAGCAGGGATTACTATTGATGAAGGTATTCTGTTTTATTCAGATGAGAATAATATTAAAGAAGAAGATTCTTATTATGAGGCGCTGATTGAATTAAAGCATGCTTATCCTGCACAATTCGACCATTATCAAATAATCGCCAAAAATCAGGAGTACGATTCTACATTGACATCTTTAAATGATACCTATCCCGCTCTTCTTATCATCAAAGATAATAAAGTAGTGTGCAAGGTAATCGGTGAAGCGAAGAAAGAAGATATTTTGACGCCTGTCAGGAATCAACTTGATCAATGGAACTGATGGTCTTTTGTTTCTTGGGAGTGCTCCTTAAAACTACATAGGTACATAAAAAACCTCTTGGTTTCCCAAGAGGTTTTTTGTTTGTTATTTAATGATGTGAATAGGACTGCCCATCGCTACTTCCGCAGCTTCCATGGAGATTTCTCCAAGCGTTGGATGTGCATGAATAGTCATTGCCACATCTTCAGCAGTCATTCCAGCTTCAATTGCAAGACCAAGCTCAGCAATCATGTCAGACGCACCGGAACCAACAATTTGAGCACCGATGATCAATCCGTCATCTTTGCGAGTGATCAGCTTCATGAAACCGTCAGTCGCATTCAATGCCAATGCACGTCCATTTGCAGCAAACGGGAATTTAGCTGCAGTGATTTCAAGACCCTCTTCTTTAGCTTGTGCTTCAGAATAACCAACTGTAGCTAGTTCAGGATCTGTGAAACATACTGCCGGAATACCCATATAATCGATTTCAGACGGCTCGCCAGAAATAACTTCTGCTGCAATCTTACCTTCGTAAGAAGCTTTATGTGCAAGCGGTGGTCCATCAACGATGTCACCGATAGCAAAGATGTTAGAAACGTTTGTACGGCACTGTTTATCGATTTTGATCAGACCACGGTCAGTCATTTCGATACCAGCTTCTTCAAGGCCGATTTCGTCAGTGTTAGGACGACGACCCACAGTAACTAGTACGTATTCTGCGTCCACCGATTTCTCTTCACCGTTCGCTTCATACTTAACAGTTACTCCGCTGTCTGTTTCATCTACACCTTTTGCCATTGCTTTCGTTACAATGTCAACGCCTTTTTGCTTAAGGCCTTTTTTAACAATTTGAGTCATTTGCTTTTCGAATCCGCTTAGGATATCATCTGCACCCTCAAGAATTGTTACTTTTGTGCCAAGGTTGGCATAAGCAGTTCCAAGCTCTGTCCCGATGTATCCTCCACCAATTACGACCATGCTTTCTGGAATTTCAGAAAGATTCAATGCGCCAGTAGAATCAAGTACACGTTTTGAGAACTTGAAGCTAGGAATTTCAATCGGACGTGAACCTGTTGCAAGAATCAGGTTTTTGAACTTGTAAGTTTGTGCAGAGTTATCATCCATAACACGCAGCGTGTTTGCATCTACAAGGTATGCTTCACCGCGAACGATTTCAGCTTTGTTACCTTTAAGAAGTCCTTCAACACCGCCAGTAAGTTTTTTAACAACTCCTGCTTTCCACTCTTGGACTTTGTCAAAGTTTACTTTTACATTCTCTGCAACAATCCCCATATCATCAGAATGTTGCGCCTGATGAAAACGGTGTCCGGCAGTGATCAAGGCTTTAGATGGAATACATCCAACGTTCAAGCAAACACCGCCCAGGTTTTCTTTTTCAATGATTGTTACCTTTTGACCCAGCTGTGCTGCACGGATTGCTGCAACATATCCTCCTGGACCTGAACCGACTACTATAGTATCTGTTTCAATTGGGAAATCTCCTACTACCATCGCATTACGCCTCCATTAATAATAGTTCTGGATCGTTCAACAAACGCTTAATATGGTTAAGGGCATGTTGAGCCGTAGCTCCGTCGATCATACGGTGATCGAAGCTCAATGATAATGCTAACACAGGTGCGGCTACAATTTCACCATTTTTAACCACAGGTTTTTCTGCAATTCGTCCAACACCAAGGATTGCTACCTCAGGATGGTTGATTACAGGCGTGAACCACTGGCCTCCTGCAGAACCGATGTTAGTGATTGTGCAAGAAGCACCTTTCATTTCATCACCGGACAATTTACCGTCACGCGCTTTTCCAGCAAGTTCATTGATCTCATTGGAGATAGAGAACATTGATTTGCGGTCAGCATTTTTTACAACAGGGACAAGCAGGCCTTTTTCTGTATCAGCTGCAATTCCGATATTGTAGTAATGCTTATGAACAATCTCATTTGTGCTGTCGTCAAGAGAAGTGTTCAGTGCAGGATATTCTCTAAGCGCACTTGTCAATGCCTTTACAACATACGGAAGGAATGTAAGCTTGACGCCTTTTTCCGCAGCCACTTCTTTGAATTTTTTGCGGTGTGCCCATAGCTTCGTTACGTCGACTTCGTCCATTAGAGTAACGTGTGGAGCTGTATGTTTTGAGTTTACCATAGCTTTTGCGATTGCTTTACGCATTCCGCTCATAGCTTCGCGAGTTTCAGGGAACTCACCTTCTGGAACTTTTTGCGCAGCAGCAGCTTTAGGTGCCGCTTCTTCTTTCGCAGTCTCTGCCGGCTGAGCAGTTTCTTGCGTTTCTGCTGAAGCAGCTTTAGATCCACCTTCAAGGAAGGATTGGATATCTTCCTTTGTAATGCGTCCATTTTTACCGGAACCAGACACCCTGCGGATATCCACGCCTTTTTCTCTTGCAAGCTTACGAACTGAAGGCATTGCGATTATGCGGCGGTCAGTATCCACATCTTCTCCTTGCTCGCCTGCACTTGCAGTTTGATTATCAGTGTTCTCTTGAGAAGGTTCCTTGCCTACAGCCTGGCCTTGTTCAGCAACTCCCTGAACCTGTCCTTCTGTTACTTCGTTCGCTTTTGGCTCTTCTTTCTTTTCGTCGCCATGATCGCCTTTGAATTGCAGGTCTTCATAACCAGGGGCATCGAATTTAATCAATACGTCACCAACTACTGCAACTGTTCCTTCTTCAACAAGAAGTTCTTCGACTGTTCCTGCAACCGGGGAAGGGATTTCCACCACTGCTTTATCATTTTGGACTTCGCACAACACATCGTCTTCTTCAACTTTATCTCCGGGTTTGATGAACCACTTTACTATTTCACCTTCATGGATACCTTCACCGATATCCGGCAACCTGAATTCGAATGACATAGGTTCTACCTCCTGTTATTGTTTTTGCTTTATAGTTTTACAGGATTGGAAAAGAGAAGGGAGACCTGCCCCCTTCTGCTTCATGCTCCCTGTTTAATCTTAGAAGTTAAGTACTTTCTTTGCCGTTTCAATAACATCTTTGAAGTTAGGAAGCCATACAGGCTCTGCTTGTGAGAACGGATAAACCGTATCCGGTGCAGCTACACGAAGTACCGGCGCTTCCAGGCTTAAGATAGCACGGTCATTGATTTCAGCTACAACAGTTGCAGCAATACCCGCTTGTTTTTGAGCTTCTTGAACAACGATCGCACGGTTTGTTTTTTCAACTGAAGCGATGATTGTTTCAATATCAAGAGGGCTGACTGTTCTTAGGTCGACAACCTCTACAGAGTAACCTTCTTTTTCAAGTTCCTCAGCAGCTTTCAAAGATTCATGCACCATGGCACCGTATGTGATGATAGATAAATCGCTTCCTTCACGCTTTACATCGGCCTTACCGATTTCAATCGTGTATTCCTCTTCAGGAACCTCTTCACGGAATGAACGGTAGAGCTTCATGTGCTCAAGGAAGATGACTGGGTCATTATCCCGGATGGCAGCAATCAGAAGACCTTTAGCGTCATATGGAGTTGAAGGGATTACTACTTTAAGGCCAGGCTGCTGCGCGACAAGACCTTCCAGACTGTCTGCATGCAGCTCAGGTGTATGTACTCCCCCTCCAAATGGTGAACGGATTGTTACAGGTGCTGTATAAGTGCCGCCTGAACGGTAGCGCATACGAGCCAGCTGACCGCTGATTGAATCCATTACTTCATATACGAATCCGAAGAACTGGATTTCAGGTACAGGACGGAAGCCCTCCAATGAAAGACCGACCGCCAATCCGCCGATACCGGATTCTGCCAGTGGTGTGTCAAATACACGATCTTCTCCGAACTCTTTTTGTAGACCTTCAGTAGCACGGAACACACCGCCATTCAGTCCTACGTCTTCACCGAAAACAAGCACATTTTCATCGTTACGCAGTTCAGTGCGCATAGCATCAGTGATAGCTTGAATCATTGTCATTTGCGCCATGGCTTATTTCGACTCCTTCTCTTTGTAAATTTCTAATTGCTCTTGCAGGTTATTAGGAAGCTTTTCATACATGATGTTGATGAAGTCCGTTACTTTCTGTTTAGGAGTTCCATCAGCTTTCTTGATTGCTTCTTTGATATCTTCTTTCGCTTGTTCGATCACTTCATTTTCCTTGTCTTCGCTCCATAGACCTTTACCTTCAAGGAACTTGCGGAAACGAACCAATGGATCTTTTCTTTCCCACTCTGTATCCATTTCAGAAGAGCGGTAACGAGTCGGGTCATCCCCTGCCATTGTATGAGGACCATAACGGTAGCAATGAGTCTCGATTAAAGTCGGACCTTCACCGTTAACCGCGCGCTCGCGTGCTTCACGTGTTACTGCATAAACCGCTAATGGATCCATTCCATCGACCAATACCCCTGGGATACCGGCAGAAACTGCTTTTTGGGCAATAGTTTTACCAGCTGTCTGTTTATCACGTGGTGTGGAAATCGCGAACTGGTTATTCTGCACCACAAAAATTGCAGGTGCGCTGAATGCGCCCGCAAAGTTGATACCTTCATAGAAGTCACCTTGTGAAGATCCGCCGTCACCTGTATAAGTGATTGCAACCGACTTCTTGCCGCGTTTTTTAAGGCCAAGTGCCACACCTGCAGTTTGGATGTATTGTGCACCGATGATGATTTGCGGAGACAATACATTAACTCCTTCTGGAGGCTGATTTCCTTTGAAATGTCCACGGGAGAATAGGAAAGCCTGATACAACGGAAGGCCATGCCATACAATCTGTGGTACATCACGATAGCCAGGAAGGATCCAGTCATCTTTCTCCAATGCATAATGAGAAGCAATCTGAGACGCTTCTTGTCCTGCAGTAGGAGCATAGAAACCTAATCTTCCCTGACGGTTTAATGAGATTGATCTTTGATCAAGAATGCGAGTGTATACCATGCGGCGCATAAGCTCTTGCATTTGCTCATCGCTTAGATCAGGCATTGCATCCTCATTCACCACTTCGCCTTCTTCGTTTAAAATTTGAACCATTTCGAATTGCGCTTCAATATTTTCAAGCGCTTTTTTCGCATCAAATTGTGCCTTCTTAGATTTAGAAGCCATCGAAGTCACCTCTTCCTTTCTTTTTCCACTTATTTTAGAGTTTTTTACATCCAGTGATTAGGTTGTCCAGAATAGTCTCCAACAACCGCAATTTTGGCAAATACACATCATTAAACATATGTTTCCACAATTCACCTAAAAGAAAACTCATTACCCAGCATTTTTCAAAAATAAACTGTATTAGTCGATTTCACAAACCAACTAATACAATATGTAATCACGATTTATAGTTTACACTACAGATTTTATAGAAGTCAACGGGAAATACTTATAATTACAATAACTATCATTGACTTAAATCATCCCTCTTTCTTAAAAAAATACAAACTGTACCACTAAGAACACATAAACTGTATTATAAAACAGAAAGTTGTTTGAGCCTCTGTTATACAGTAAACATTGCTTTCTAATTAAACTGTCCGATTACTTAGATGGATGTTTACACATATCCATCCCTATATATATGGAAGTGTTAGCACAAAAAAACACCTGGTTCCATGAGTACCCTCGGAACCAGGTGTTACGTATTAAGCCTCTGCATCCACATTGATTTCTGCCTTTTCATAAAACGAAAGCTTGGATGCATTCACTTTTTCAGTCAATTGATTGTAGGTCTGGTTAAATTCCATGGTGGTTTGATAATTTGCGTTGATTTTTTCGATTTGAGCCTGCAATTCTTCCATAGTAAGGTCTTCTTTTTTTAACATCTCGTAAAGTTCCCTGTCACTTTCAAGAGATTTAAGGTAGGAGTCAACCATCGATGCATGTGCCTTAAACCGCTCATTCATAATAGAAGCAAGTTCTTCAGCTTCCTTTTTCAATGAGTCATCCTCAATTTCTGCAATTGAAGATTCCGCAGCTTGAAATGCCTCTTCGGCAGCCTCCATTGCAGCCGCCTCTTCTTCAATCAGGGTTTCGCGTTTGCTTATATTCTCAAGCGCCTGGTCGGAAATTTCCCTGATTTGGTCGATTTCCTTCATACTTAACCCAATTGCCTGGTCGAACAGCTTCTGCTCTTCTTCCTCCAGCTTCGTTAAGGGTTCCTGTGTTTCTTTCAGCGCTTCTTCTTTTTTTACTGTATCTTCCAAAGTGTTGTATACCATTTCTTGAGGCGTGGTTCCTCCCATGCAACCTGAAAGCAGGAAGATGACACCCGCAGCAGTCAGTACTCCTCGAAGTTTATACACTTTAAAGTCCCCCTTATTATAATGACATTTACTACTATATCGGCACTTTCTTTATTTTACAATGGAAATTTTAATACTCATTATTTGCCCAATCCTGTGAAAAATTATTGCGGTAAATTCCTGCAAAAAGCCAGGCTTAGATTATGCTTGTCCATAATTTATTACTATGATAAAAGTATAAAAGTATGTCAAGGAATCTTCCTTTTCCGGTGGGTACGCAACATCGACCTCATTTTATTTAATAGCGAAGGCACAATTCAGAGCCCCGGCAGGACATATTAGCAGGATCAATCTTTATATTCAGATACTGGAGCCAGCCGTCATACTATGCATCGGTAAGACTCACCTTAGGATTGATCTATTTTGAAGACCTTATATAGATATTAATGGTAAGAATCTTTCTCGCCTGCACCCCTTATAAAATAGTTAACTTTTCATAAGGGGTCTGTTAGACTAAAATCATAAAAAATTACGGATAACCGGGAGGAAGATACATGATCACCATGAACGATATTATACGGGAGGGACACCCTTCCTTAAGGAAAACAGCTGAAGAAGTGGCCATGCCGCCTTCTGCAGAAGATAAAGAGATACTAAGCAGCCTGCTTCAATATGTAAAGAACAGCCAGGATCCAGAAACAGCGCAAAAATACGGGTTGAGATCCGGTATCGGCCTTGCTGCACCTCAAATTAATGTATTGAAACGAATGCTGGCCATCCATGTGACGGACAAAAATGGAGAACTCCATAGCTATGCACTGTTCAATCCAAAAATCGTCAGCCATTCTGTAGAAAAAGCCTACCTTACGAGCGGTGAAGGCTGTTTATCTGTTGATCGCCAGGTACCTGGCTATGTTCCTCGCTATTCCCGGGTTACTATCAAGGGTATGGACATTGACGGAAACCCTGTCAAAGTTCGCATGAAAGGTTTGCCTGCCATCGTCTTTCAGCATGAAATCGACCATCTTAACGGCGTTATGTTCTATGATCATATTGACCAGGAGAACCCTTTGATGCCTATACCGGATGCCACGCCAATCGATAGATAGAAAAAAACAAAAAGGAAACTCCTAATGATGAGTTTCCTTTTTTTTCTTGATTTTAAACATTAAATTAGTGACAGTTCTTTGAGACCATGATAGATTCCATCCTCATCCACCGGTTTGGTGATAAGGTTCGCATGCTCTTTCACTTCTTGTACGGCGTTGCCCATTGCTACGCCTGTGCCTACCGCCTCTATCATTTCAATATCATTCAATCCGTCGCCGAATGCGTACACTTCCCCGATATCAAACCCAAGCTTCTCTATCATCTTCTTAATTCCTTCTGCCTTGGAACCGCCGCTTGGAAGAATATCCATGGAATATTCATGCCAACGGATAAAATTAAACTTCGAAAACTTTTCCCTATAGAGGGATTCGTCCGTATCCCGGCAAAACAGCAGGGATTGATAAATCTCTTTATCGCTGTAAAAGTCCGGCTGAAAATCAGGATGAGGAAATTTTAAGCTTCCCATACTTTCTTCAATAAACGGATGATGATGGATATTGGCCTTCATGGTTTTTTCATTCAAATGAACTACAGGATGATTATTTTCCCCTGCCAGATCCAACAGCGTTACAAGTTCATCTCTGTTCAATGGATTCTTGTAAATTACTTCGTTCTCGAAAACAACATACTGCCCATTAAATGAAACGAAGGATTCGATGCCAAGCTCCTCTCTCAGCCCTTCATACATAAAAGGTGCCCGCCCAGTTGCAATTGCAACATATGTACCGTTCTCCTGAAGCTGTCTGATGGCCTTCTTCGTTGCATCAGGCAGCTTTTTATCATGATCAAGCAGTGTTCCATCTATATCAAAAAAGACGATTTTTGACATGTTACCAGCTCCTTTTTACTAATGGCTAATTTCATACTGGTTAAAAATAAAAGCATTTGCCACTCATTTCCCCCATTAACTTACTCTTCCCTATTTTAAAAGTCAATGGATATCAGTCATTGATGGATAAGGCAAAACGGTAGAATAAAGGGGATAAACGGCGTATTACCAAACTATTAACCCGAAAGCAGCCTGGCTTTTCCAATCTTATCCACGTAAAAACTGTCAAATATTCCATATACTAATATCGAAAAAGAGACAGCGGACATCGGGTAAACTTTACTTTAAGACCAAATCTAGGTAAACTACTAATAAGGAGTGATCCAGATGTTTAAGAAGCTTAGAAAGAAGCTCTTGAAACAATGGAAGGATGTACTCAGAAAAAAAACAATCGCTTAAATGTGCCGGCCCTCACGTTTAGGAGGGCTATTCTTTGTTTATTGTTAGTATAGAATCCGGTGCACGGAGAAGCCGGTTTTCTTCAAGATACTAGTTAGCATTTATACATACAGGGCTGTTCTTATGTTGAATGCATGAAAACTTTTAAAACTTTTTATATAATAGAAAAAGTTACATTTTGAAAACGGATAAGGAGAGAGAAAAATGATTTACAAAGTCTACTATCAGGAAAGTAAACAGGAAGTCCCTGTGCGGGAATGCACAATGACCCTGTATGTAGAAGCAGATTCAGAACGTGATGTCCGCCTGAAATTGAAAGATAAACCGTATAATATTGAATTCGTCCAATTACTAGATGATTCCCATCTTGAATATGAGAAACAATCCGAAAACTTCCAGGTGGAGAGCTGATAAGTTATGAAATTTGTGAAAAATGATCAGACAGCTGTATTCGCACTTGGCGGTTTGGGCGAAATCGGCAAAAATACTTATGGTGTACAATTTCAGGACGAAATAGTTTTAATTGATGCCGGGATTAAGTTTCCGGAAGATGAATTGTTAGGAATCGATTATGTGATTCCTGATTATACGTACCTAGTGAAAAACGCTGATAAAATCAAAGGCCTTTTCATCACCCACGGCCACGAAGACCATATTGGCGGGATTCCATATCTTTTAAGACAGATTAATATTCCTATCTATGGTGGAAAGCTTGCTATCGGATTACTGAAGAATAAGCTTGAAGAGCATGGATTGCTAAGATCAGCTAAATTAAACATCATTCAGGAAGATGATGTGATCAAATTCAGAAAAACAGCAGTAAGCTTCTTCAGGACCACACACAGCATTCCGGATTCCTATGGTGTTGTTGTTAAGACGCCTCCTGGAAATGTGGTGCATACAGGTGACTTTAAATTCGATTTCACGCCTGTTGGCGAGCCTGCCAACTTGACGAAGATGGCTGAGATCGGAAAAGAGGGAGTCCTTTGCCTTCTTTCCGACAGTACCAATAGTGAGGTACCTAACTTTACAATGTCAGAACGTAAAGTCGGTGAAAGCATTAATGATATCTTCCGAAAAGTTGAGGGACGGGTCATATTCGCTACCTTCGCTTCAAATATCTACCGCTTGCAGCAAGTGATTGAGGCCGCGGTCATGCACGGACGAAAGGTCGCTGTATTTGGGCGAAGCATGGAAAATAACATTGCGATCGGCCAAGACTTGGGTTATATCCAGGCTCCAAAGGATACTTTCATTGACTCCAGCCAAATCAATCGACTGCCTGCCAATGAAGTGACAATCCTTTGTACAGGAAGCCAGGGAGAACCGATGGCTGCTCTATCCAGAATTGCAAACGGAACACACAGACAGATTCAAATTCACCCGGGAGATACGGTTATCTTTTCGTCCTCTCCTATTCCAGGAAATACGATCAGTGTCAATCGTACAATCAATATGCTGTATCGCGCCGGTGCAGATGTCATCCATGGCTCTCTGAACGATATTCACACTTCAGGCCACGGAAGTCAGGAAGAGCAGAAATTAATGCTAAGGCTTATTAAACCTAAATACTTCATGCCGATTCACGGTGAATTCAGAATGCAGAAGATGCATACTCAATTAGCCGTAGACTGTGGAGTCGAACCTGAAAACTGCTTCATTATGGATAACGGTGAAGTCCTGGCTCTTGGCAACGATACAGCGCAGGTAGCAGGAAAGATCCCATCCGGTTCGGTCTACATTGACGGAAGCGGTATCGGTGATATCGGAAATATCGTTCTTCGTGATAGAAGAATCCTTTCAGAAGAAGGATTGGTCATCGTTGTCGTCAGCATCAACATGAGTGACTTCAAGATCGCTTCCGGCCCAGACATTATCTCCAGAGGGTTTGTCTACATGAGAGAATCCGGCGATCTGATTAACGAGGCTCAGAATATCATCAGCAAACATTTAAGTAAACTTCTTGAGCGCAGGACAAGCCAGTGGTCAGAGATCAAAAACGAAATCACTGACACATTAGCTCCATTCCTATATGAAAAAACCAAGCGCCGTCCTATGATCTTGCCGATCATCATGGAAGTGTAATAGTAGATAGAAAAAAAGCAGGCTGGATTGTTATCCAGCCTGCTTTTTTTACTGTATTTAGTTGTCAATAACTAACATTCGCTCACGATGTTCGCCGTGTTTCCTTTATCTCATGCAGGAGCCCTTCAATCCGTACGTCGCTGAGCGGCCGCTTCCGCTTTATATTCAATCCAGCTCCAGCGGCCAGCGACTAGCAGATTTCGGACTCCTTCCTTGCGATAAGTCAACATCGGCTCACGATGTTCTCCGTGTTTCCTTTATCTCATGCAGGAGCCCTTCAATCCGTACGTCGCTGAGCGGCCGCTTCCGCTTTATATTAAGCCATTACCTTTTTTTCGAAACGTGTAATATCGGAATCAGCTCCGATGACGATAAGGATATCCCCTGTACGCAATTGTTCATCTGCCTGCGGGGACACCAGAATGTCTTTTCCTCTTTTGATGGCCACGATATTTATCCCATACTTGGCACGTATATCGAGATCGATTATCGTATGGCCATTTATATGTTCATTCGCCACAATCTCCACGATGGAATGCTCGTCTGAGAGCTCAAGATAATCCAGAACATTGTTGGAAACAATATTGTGCGCAATCCGCCTGCCCATGTCTCTCTCAGGATGGACTACATGATTGGCCCCTATCTTCCTTAGAACTTTTTCATGATAATCGTTTTGGGCTTTAACCGTAATATTGCTGACGCCGATTTCTTTCAGCATCAGTGTTGTAAGGATACTAGACTGGATATCATCCCCGATAGCCACTATTACATGGTCAAAATTCCGAATCCCCAGGCTTTTCAGTACTGATTCATCCGTCGTATCCGCCACAACAGCATGTGAGGCGATCGAAGCAAACTGATTCACTTTATCCTCTTCTTTATCAATCGCCATAACCTCTAAATTCTGTTCTGCAAGGGAGCGGACAATACTTCCCCCAAAACGCCCTAATCCTATAACTACAAACTCTTTTTTCACTGAAACTCCCCCACCATACGAGATACTTATGAACTCATTTTAGCATAAATTTGGAACTATTAGATTATTTGTTTCCTTTAACATAGTCCGCATCGAAAAGAAAAAGTCTCATGAGCAGGATTAAAGACGGGATGAGCAGAAACAAGCCTGCTATAAAGACCACCACAAGTGCTGTACCCATAACAGGACTGGTGACACTGCTTTCGATCGTGATGAAAGGTTTTAATATGAACGGCAAATGGGACGCGCCGTATCCAAAAAAGGCAAAAAAGAATTGAAGCATCACCATGATGAACGCAGTCCCAAATTTCTTCTGCTTATATATAAGCCAAGAGGCAATCAAGAAGAATAACAGTGACAGACCGAACATCCACCAAATGTCGAGTGCCTTCTGAAAATGTTCGGGATTATGCTCTCTTAGCCCAATAAAAACAAGCAGGCTGGCCAGGATTGTCGGCGGACTCCAAAACAAAGCGAATTTCCTGACGATTCCCCTGGCATCTGTATCATTTGCCCTGTCTGCATAATAGGTTAAAAATGAGGCAGATATAAAGAGAACTGATACGATTGCCAGGACAACCACACTCCAAGAATAGAGACTCGTAAAGAGCTCTCCGGCCAGAAAAACTACCTTTTCTTCTGTTTCTTGAAGAAAACCTCCTTCGGAAATTGTCAGTGCTGTAGATAAGGATGCCGGGATCAACAGCCCTGTCGCACCATAAAGGAATAGGAAAAAAACATTATCTTTTGAGCCATAATTGCCAAATGCATAAAAAGCCCCCCTGATTGCAAGCAAGATCAGGGCCACACTGCCCGGCAGCAGCAGGGCCGTTCCATAATAGTAGGCTGTATCAGGGAAAAACCCCACAAGCCCTACAAAGAAAAACACAAAAAATACATTTGTTACCTCCCAAACTGGAGATAAATATCTACTGATCAAATCATTGACCGTATGCTTCTTATTGGCGACCTTTGCATAGAAGGCAAAAAACCCTGCACCAAAGTCAATGGAAGCTACAATCAGATAACCGTAAAGAAATACCCATAGTACGGTAATCCCTAATACCTCTAAACTCACCTGTCTCCCTCCTGTTCCATATCTCCTCAGCGACTATAAGGTCCGTCAAAGGATCTATTGAAGTTTCCCGCTGGCAAACCTTTGTTCATATTCAATTTCGGGCGGTTTATTTTTAAACATCTTTATCAATACCATTACACAGAATATCGCGAGGATGATATACAAGATTACAAAGAGTACAAATGTCAGACCCACTCCATCTGCTTTTGTCGCCGCTTCTGCAACTTTCATATACCCCCGAAGGATCCATGGCTGCCTTCCAACCTCGGCATATATCCAGCCAAATTCAATGGCAAGCATAGATAGCGGTCCACTGGCGACAATTCCCCATAATAGCGGCTTATTCCATTCATTCCGCTTCTTCCATTTCCAAAAGAGAATAAACAGTGATGTGATAAATAACGTAAACAAGCCGATTGAAACCATGGAATCGAATAAATAATGAACAAACAATGGAGGCAGTTCATCTTCAGGAAACTCCTCAAGCCCGATTACTTCTGTATCAAAAGAGTTCCCTGCCAGGAAACTCAGAAAGCCTGGGATCCTGATTTCATTATGAATCTCATTGTTTTCATCCAGTGTTCCAAAGATTATCAGATCGGCATTGCTTTCTGTTTCAAAATGCCACTCCGCAGCTGCCAGTTTTTCAGGCTGATATTCCGCCAGAAACTTTGCTGATACATCTCCTGCAACTGCTGTTCCCACTGAAAAAATCAACCCGCAGACCATTGTCAGACGAAGCGCTTTTCTGTGATAAGCGCTTCCTTTGTTTTTTAAAATGAAGAAGGCCGTAATGGCGGCGAGGACCAGTGCTGACGTTAAATATGCTGATGTCAAAACATGAAACACCTTAGTGGGTGTAGCAGGATTGAACATGGCTGCGATCGGATCGATATTGACCGCTTTTCCTCCGGATAACTCAAACCCCTGAGGAGTATTCATAAATGCATTGACCATTGTAATGAATAATGCGGATGCCGAAGATCCAATCATTATTGGGATAGTCAATAACCAATGGACCATCCTGTTCTTGAAGCGGTCCCAAGTATATAAATAAATCCCCAAAAAGATTGCTTCAAAGAAAAAGGCGAATGTCTCCATGAATAAAGGCAGCGCAATCACCTGGCCAGCCACCTGCATGAAGGTCGGCCACAGCAGTGATAACTGCAGGCCGATTGCTGTCCCGGTGACGACCCCGACCGCAACCGTAATCGTGAATCCTCTCGCCCATCTCCTTGCCAATAATATGTAGTGTCCATCATTTCTCTTTATTCCCATGAACTCGGCAATGGAAATCATGACTGGTATTCCTACACCGATGGTTGCAAAGATAATATGAAATGCCAAGGTCACTGATGTGAGCATTCTGCTCAAAATGACACTATCCAGCTCCATACATTTCCCCCCTATTAATCTACTATACTTATAAGTATCACTTTTTCCTCATTATAAAACCTTTGAATAAGTTTGTGAAGTATTGAGCATTTAAAAGGAATGAAGTATTAGGTTTTTCCCCCCTTTTGAGATTACTCTTTCTTCTTTTTTATCTCCTAAGGTGGCATAGTGTCAATTGAGTATAAATCTACACCATCATCTCAATAATGAAGTTGGAATTTTGCGGACGTGCATAGGATGATGTACCAATCCACTCTCTTTTCCTACATCATTTGGAGCGGGTACGGACTTTGATGCACCAATCCCCTCTCTTTTCCTACATCATCTTGAGCGGGTACCGACTTTGATGCACCAATCCCCTCTCTTTTCCTAGATCATTTGGAGCTCAAACCGACTTTGATGCACCAATCCCCTCTCTTTTCCTACATCATCTAGAGCGGGTACCGACTTTGATGCACCAATCCCCTCTCTTTTCCTACATCATTGGAGTTCAAACCGACTTTGATGTACCAATCCCCTCTCTTTTCCTACATCATTTGGAGCTCAAACCGACTTTGATGCACCAATCCCTCTCTTTTTCTACAATATAGGGAACTGGAGCCGGAAAAATGCTGCTTCCTTCTAAATTAATGACATCATTTTTTACTGCAATGGTAAAGCGACTTCTCATTCCTACTACACTAGGAGATTTCCTGAAGAATAAAGAGGTCAAACCGGTTCATTTAATATACGCACGCTCCCTTCCTTCATCGCACACAATTCCTTTAAATCCTAACCCGAAGAGATGGATGGACGAAAAATTATATTCAAACATACGCACGCTTCATACCTTCACCCGAACCAAAACAAAAACCGCCCTTATAAAAGAGCGGTTCTGTTCACTAAATGACTTCCAGCATCTTAAATTGCGCTTTCACCAAGTGATAATATTCTCCCTGCTGATCCATTAGTTCGTCATGGTTTCCTTGCTCGATGATCGTTCCATGGTCAAGCACGTAGATATTATCTGCTTCACGAATTGTAGAAAGCCTGTGGGCTATCATGATGGCCGTACGTCCTTTCAGTAGCGTTCTCAGGGCTTCCTGGATTTTCATTTCTGTTTCAGTATCGATAGAAGCTGTTGCCTCATCCAGGATGATAATTCTTGGATCGGCGAGCAACGCCCTTGTGAAGGAAATAAGCTGACGCTCCCCTACAGATAGGATGTTCCCTCGTTCTTCGACTTCTGTATCATACCCTTTTGGAAGTCTCATAATAAATTCGTGGGCACCTACTGCCTTGGCAGCTTCCTCCACATCTTCGTGTGATGCATCCGGACGCCCGAACAGGATATTCTCCCTGATTGTTCCTGAGAAAATGAATGTATCCTGCAGGACAATACTGATCTGGCTTCTGAGACTGGATAGAGAGACGTCTCTCAAGTCATCACCGTCAATCAGGACCTTGCCCCCTGTAGGATCATAGAAACGACTGACAAGGTTGGCTATGGTCGTTTTTCCTGATCCGGTATGGCCGACCAGCGCAACGGTCTCCCCGGCCTTCATTTCCAGCGAGATATTGTTCAGCGCTTTTCGTTTGCTGTCATAGGCAAAATCCACATTTTTAAATTCGATATGTCCCTTGATTTCTTTTAGCTCTTTAGCATTTGTTTTTTCATCCACATTAGGCTGTTCATCGAGGAACTCAAAAATTCTCTCTGATGAAGCCATACCGACTAACAATTGGTTATATACCATTCCCAGGCGGGAAATTGGTTCCCAGAACATACCAAGATAGAATGCAAATGAAACGAATTCACCGAGCGTGATGGAATCTCCCTGAATCAAGGTGGCACCATACCAGATCAAGACTGCCGTTCCAACTGCATTAGTTAATTCTACAAGCGGCCGGAACATTGCACTCTTCCTGGTCGCATTTCTCCAGCTGTCAAAATTCTCTGTATTGACCCCATCAAAGAAAGCCATGTTTTCTCTTTCCTGTGTAAAAGATTGCGTTACTCGGATTCCCTGGATACTTTCGTTCAAGTGGGAATTAAGTTTTGATTGTTTAAGACGCACCATCTGCCAGGATCTTCTGATCTTCTTCCTCAGACTTGTAGAGATGAAGAACATAATCGGCAGGATGACAAGCACTGCGAGTGTCAATGGCGGGCTCAGTGTGAATAAGATCACGATAATCCCGATTAAAAGAATCATATCCATAAGCAGATTAATGACTCCGTTTGTAAAGAGCTCCTGCAAGGAGTTGATGTCATTCATGATCCGCACCAGGATGGAACCAGCCGAGCGCTGGTCAAAAAACCTGTGAGACAGCCATTGCACGTGTGAAAACAAATGCTTTCTCAGGTCATAAATGACTCCCTGGCCGAGCATGTTCATCCATCTTATTCTGAGCACATTGGCTATGTAACTCAGAATATATAAACCTGCTATACTGATAATCAATGTGGTCAGCATGCTTGTGTCTCTTTCAATGATCGCTTTATCAAGCGTATAGACACCGATTAATATCGGGATCACCAATCGTACGCCGGTTGTAATTAATACCATGATAACCGAGAGAGGCAGGAGGCTCTTGGAATAGGGCTTTAAATAGCCTAGAAGTCTCCACAGCTGTTCCCAGTTAAATGGCTTATCGATTACCTGGTCCGTTGAATAGTAAAATCGTTTTAAGATATTCTGGTTTACTTTTTCCTTATTTTTCATCATCTCACCTACCCTTGCTGTGATTGGAGGATCTTCTTCTGGTCTTTATATTGAATATCATATATCCGCTGGTAAGGTCCGTT
The DNA here is from genome assembly GCF_046237645.1 of Rossellomorea sedimentorum. Classification (GTDB taxonomy): domain Bacteria; phylum Bacillota; class Bacilli; order Bacillales; family Bacillaceae_B; genus Rossellomorea; species Rossellomorea sedimentorum. Next base: position 1,310,442 of record NZ_CP143546.1, on the reverse strand, counting down.
GTTGGTGATAAGGAAATCATGGACACCGCGCTCAACAATCTTCCCATTATCAAGCACCAGGATCTCATCGGCATGTTTTAAAGAAGAAATACGGTGGGCAATGATGAAAGTTGTCCGGTCAGCCATCACTTCTTTAAAGCCTTTTTGAATTTTGAATTCCGTTTCCATGTCCACGGCACTAGTCGCATCATCAAGGATCAAGATGCTCGGATCCGTACAAATTGCACGGGCAATGGCAATTCGCTGTTTCTGGCCCCCTGATAATCCAAGGCCCCTTTCACCTAGTTTTGTATCGTATCCATCTTCTAATTCTTCAATAAAGTCATGTGCCTGGGCTCTCTTCGCAGCATCAATGATTTCTTCCATTGTCGCTTCAGGACGGCCATAAGAAATGTTGGTCTTTATAGTGGAAGAGAATAAAAAGGACTCTTGAAGAACAAAGCCGATATTCTTCCTTAATGATTTAATTGCATAATCTTCAACCGGTTTCCCGTCAACCAGCACTTGACCTTCGGTAGGTTCATAAAATCGAGTCAGCAGATTCGTGATACTTGTTTTGCCTGAACCTGTACCGCCTATAAGGCCGATGACTTTGCCGGGTTCTGCCTTAAAGGAGATACCTTCAAGTGCTTCTTCGTCATCTTCTGTATACCTTAAGCTGACATTCTTGAACTCCACTTCGCCTTTTAATCTGTCTGCCTGAATGGCATTTTCTTTATCAATGATATCTTCATGGGCCTCAAGAATCTCTAATAATCGTTCGCCGGATGCTTTTGATTGAGAGAACTGATTGATGGTGAAACCTAAGTTCATGATCGGCCAGATGATATACCAAAGCAGGCTATAGAAGGCCACGAGCTCCCCAGGTTCCAAACTGTTGTCCATTACGAGGAATCCGCCATAGGATAACAGGAGGACAACACTTACATTTCCGAGAAACTCCATTAACGGAAAATACTTCGCCCACACATCTGATGTCAGTAAGTATTTTTCTTTATAGTCACCATTCGATGCATTGAATTTATTAATCTGGAAATCTTCCCTGGACAGTGATTTAACGGTATTTATTCCACTGATATTCTCTTGTACATTTGTATTTAATTTACCAAACGATTTCCTGATTCCCCTGAAAGCGGGGTGCACCGCTTTATCGAATTTATAAACAGATACAGCCAGGAATGGCAGTGTTGCCAAAGTTACAAATGTCAATGATGGGGAATAATAGAACATGACGCCAAAACTGACGGTTATCAACAGGACAAACCGGATTAATTCAGAGATCCCGAAAGATAAAAAGAACCGGAAAGCTTCAACATCGGCTGTAAGCCTGGACATCAAGTCACCTGTTTTTGCATTATCATAGTAACGGAAGGGTAGGTATTGAAGCTTTTCATACAATTCGTTACGCAGCCTGTATACACTCGTAATACCAAACATGTCTCCGTTATATTGGTGTATATAAGTCGCAACCCCTTTAATGGCCATAATAAAAATGAAGCCAAAAGCCAGGTAAGGCACCCATTCAAATTCTCTCTGCAAAATCACTTCATCAATCGTCAGCTGCAAAATGATCGGATATACCACCGTAATGAGTGTCACTGCAATTAGAAATACAATTGATGTGAAAAAGAATTTCTTGTAAGGCCAATAAAACTGTTTCAATTTTTTAAATGTCTCCATTTTCATCCCCCTCTCTTTGATGCGAAAAATTCACGTACTATTTAATATATCGGGTTTCGAAATATATTTCCACCTTTTTAATTGAAATTTTCGCTTTTTTATGAATCCTTCCGCAATTTCTATAACATGCTATTTATTTTACTTTGTATCCTATATGAATAGATCAGCCTTTTGACCGACCCATACTCCTATACAAGTCGTATATTCGGTCTTTTACTGCACTCCATATAAACAGAAGCCTGCGTTTTGCTGTGCCAAAAAGAGTCAGTTTCCTCATACTACACTCATCACCAAAAGCGTGTATAAAACGCTCAGTTTTTTGACAACACTAATGTAATTATGTATATACTTATAAGGGCTTTTTGCTTGTACATATATTAAAAAATAGAAAGGATGACCTTAATGGACTATATCTTAGGCTTTAATGGAGTTACAGAAAGAATTTATGATTTTGACTGGACAGGCCTGTTCATCACAATTGGTATTTCTGCTCTGCAGATCATTGCCATTTATATCGCCTTTTTAATAGTAAAAGGTTTCGGAAACAAAGTTCTCGAGCGTGCTTTCAGCAAATACGGAGAACGGAACAACATATCTACTGCCAGGGCTCAAACATTGGAGAGCCTTGCAAAAAACATATTTGCCTATGTTTTGATTTTCATTTTCTTCGTTACGATACTGCAAATTTTCGGCATCGAAGTAACAGCTATTCTCGCTGGTGCCGGAATAATCGGCTTAGCGGTTGGATTTGGAGCACAGGGTCTTGTCAGCGATGTCGTGACCGGTTTTTTCATCTTACTTGAAAAACAAATCGATGTCGGTGATTATGTGTCAACAGGAGGCTTTTCAGGGATCGTCGAAGCTGTTGGGTTACGGACTACACAAATCCGCAGTTTTGATGGTACATTGAATTTTGTACCTAACAGGGAAATTACAAGCCTGAGCAACCATTCCAGAGGAAACATGAGAGCGCTTGTTGATATCGGGATTTCCTATGACGATGATATTGATAAAGCCATTATGGTTCTTCAACAAGTATGCGATAAAATTGCTGCAGAAGATGAGAACATTGTGGATGGACCTAACGTTATCGGTGTCCAGTCACTTGGTGCTTCTGATGTTGTCATCCGGGTCATCGGGAAAACCAGAAACATGGAGCAATGGGGAGTGGAACGCAAGCTTCGTAAGGCACTTAAAGAAGCGCTTGATCAGAACGGTATTGAAATCCCATTCCCACATCAGGTTTATATTGAAAAGAAAGAACAGTAACAGAAAGACAGCTCCCGGAATTCCGGAAGCTGTCTTTTTAGCTTTAAATAGAAAAAATGGCTGCATATCCCTTATCAAGCAAACATTCATTATAAGGTGTTGATATAATCCGTTACAGTAGATATGGCAAATTCGATAGCCCCTTCATCAGGGTTAAGCATGGCGTGATGGAGTCCAAAGTCAGAACTAACGCCGAGCCAGAACATGAATCCAGGTATTTCTTCAAGCATGTACCCAAAGTCCTCGCCGGTCATCGCTTCCTCACAAATGACCAGGTTCACATTCTGTTTTTCTTTAAGATAATCTATAAACCTGCTGGTCGCTTTTTCATCATTATAGACCTGGCGGTACATACTGCCATAATCAATTACAGCTTCACAGTCATAACCGACTTCAATTCCTTTAACCAGCGCTTCGATCCTTTCTTTTACGCTTATCATCGACTCTGCCGATAACGTCCTGATTGTTCCTTCAAGCCTTGCTGTTTCAGCTATGATGTTTTGGACAGTCCCGCCGGTTATTTTCCCGACTGTTACCACTGCACTATCCAGAGGATTGATATTCCTCGATACAATCGTCTGCAATTGAGTGACAAGCATAGAAGCTGCCACGACCATATCCTTCGTATGATGAGGATATGCCGCATGGCCCCCTTTACCCTTTAAGTCAATAAATAGCTCAGATGTATTGGCAAACAGCAAACCTTCTTTTAATGCAATTGTACCTACTTCATATTCCGGTGCAATATGGAGACCGATGATAAAGTCAGGCTTCCATTCTTTCATAGTGTCACTTTCCAGCATCGGCTTAGCCCCGCCTGGACCTTCTTCCGCAGGCTGAAAGATAAACAACAGGTCATCTTGTATTGGGTTGTGAACAAAATGAGTAAGAATCCCCAAAGCAATACTCATATGAAAGTCATGGCCGCAAGCATGCATCCTTCCAGGGTGTTCTGAACGGAATGGAAGGCCAGTATTTTCCTCTATAGGCAAACCGTCTATATCTGTACGATATCCTATTAATTTCTGCGGATCCAATCCGTTCACCCTGACAAATAAGCCTGTTCGCCACTTTCTTACTTCAAGCCTTTCTTGGGGGAGGGTCTGGATATATGAGAGCAAATAGTGTTGGGTTTTATGTTCTTGAAAACCCAATTCAGGAATCTTATGGAGTTCTCTTCTTATTTCTATAAATGGACTCTTAGCTGACATCTATTCAGCTCCTTTCTCCAAAGTTAAATCACCTAAATTACCTATATAAAAGGACTGATGCCGGATGGCTTTCAGTCCTTTTGTATCCACTTCCCTTGTGCGGGGGATGAAGACTTTACAATTGTCTTAACTCTTGCTTGATTTCAGTCTTAGACTTGGTTTTTTCATCGATTTCTTTAATGACTTTAGCTGGAGTTCCAGCCACTACAGTGTATGGCGGCACGTCTCCTACTACAATGGCACCAGCAGCGACAACGGCACCTTTACCAACCGTCACACCTTCCAGGATGACAGCATTGGCACCTACAACTACATCGTCTTCTACCACAACAGGTTTCGCTGAAGGCGGCTCGATAACACCCGCAAGTACTGCACCTGCTCCGATGTGGCAGTTTTTGCCGACAGTAGCACGTCCTCCAAGGACAACATTCATGTCGATCATGGTTCCTTCACCAATCACAGAACCGATATTGATGGAAGCTCCCATCATGATTACAGCATTATCACCGATTTCTACCTGGTCACGGATAATTGCACCCGGTTCAATCCGTGCTTTAATCCCCTTCAAGTCAAGCAGAGGGATAGCTGAATTGCGGCGGTCATTTTCCACCACATAATCTTCAATGTTATCTTTGTTGCTTTCAAGTGCTTGTGAAATTTCAGCCCACTCACCGAACACAACACCTGATTCGCCATTGATGAAGCTTTTCGCATTTTCACCAAAATTGATATCTGAAAGATTCCCTTTCACATAAACTTTAACCGGTGTAGATTTCGTACTATTTTGAATAAATGAGATAATCTCATTTGCATCCATTTGCTTCATTCTAAAACCCCCTAGAAAATATGTATATATTCAGAAATCTAGTATTCACTTTAACAAATTAAAGGACAAAAGACAAGAATTCGCTATAAAATTGAATTACTATTTTCTTCTAAAAATTCCTCTACTACTTCTACAAAGGCTTTCACCTGCTTCAGTTGAAAAGCAGAATCATAGCCGAGCAGCCATGTATCTCTATGAATGGAGCCCTTCTTTTCATCCATCAAAGGAATCTTGTACAGGTTTTCCTCTGCTCCGTTCAATGTAATCGCCGGCAGGATCGCATAGCCAATTCCATTAAAGGTCATCTGTTTACAAGTTTCAATTTGATCCACCACAATGGTCCTTTTGGGAACAGACTGAAACTGCCGGTGCCACCAGTCCTGAATTTCCTGGTAATAGTTAGAATCACTTTTAAACTGAATGAAAGGGCGGTCCGTTTCCAGAACCTCCTCCACTTTCTGGATTTCCCTGTCCACAAGATACAGCCTATCTGTAAACAAATGGTACTTAGGCCCTTTCCAATCTGCCGTTCCCCTGATGATACCTATATGTACCTCATCTTCATATAATGCTTCCAGGATCTCACTGCTCCAACCCGTGATTAATGATATCTTTGCGTGAGGATAGGTATCGACAAACTTTTTTAACACTTGAGGGAGCCAGTTTTGTCCTACAATGGAAGCACAGGCAATCTTCAAGGTTCCATGGACCTGGGACTGGAGGGCTTGAATTTCTTCCTTCACCTTTTCTTCTTTATGAAGCATTTCCTGTGAATGCTTCACAACAAGTTCCCCCGCAGGCGTCAGCGACAAGCCTTTTTGAGATCTGATAAACAGCTTTGTTCCCCACTCTTTTTCAATGTTTTGCAATCTTTGAGACAATGCAGGTTGGGAAACGAAGAGCCTTTCTGCCGCCTTCCTCATATTCATTTCTTGTGCAAGGACGGACATTAATTGATATTCAGAGAAAGCCATGGCCGACTTCACATCCCTTCAATAAGTTTTACTTATATTATAGATTAATTTTAATGTAATTTCATTATGACCTTAGGAGAAATAAACTAAAAATATAGAAATTAAAAAACAGTCGCACCTTTTAACCATTCTTTACTACCTTCCAAAAGAGAGGGGAGTCTACATGTTTATCATTTTATTGGCGACCGGATTCTTTACATCTTTAATTGGTACAGTTGCCGGGAGCGGGGGATTGATCGGGATGCCCGTGATGTTGTTGGCAGGGCTGCCTGTCCACTCAGCCATAGCTGTGGCCAAATTTTCCAATACACTCAGCTCATTTTCAAGCTTCTCCTATTTGTTAAAGAAAAAAGAAATAAAGTGGAGAGAAGCGCTATCCATCCTGCCATTTGCATTTGGAGGCGGACTGGCAGGCGGGATTACAGCCGGCTTGCTTCGAGAGAGAGTCATGGAATTCATTGCTGTCTTTTTACTGACTTCAGCCTTTTTTATCAGCTTCGTAAGAAAACCTTCAGAATCAGCTGACAATCCTTCCACCGGCCTTAGAGGGATTGGTCCCTCCTTGACTGCCATAGGTTTTTATGATGGAATGTTCGGTCCCGGACAGGCAACCATGTTGATGCATACCTTTTTATATAAGGCTCTTTTCTATTTATTATTAAGTTCAAAGATATGGCCAGAATTCACAGAAATTATCTTGATCAGCAAGAAAGAAAAGAGCTATTCACCCTTTCAGAGAGAAAAGCCCTTGTACCAAAGGGAAAAATCCGGCCCTTTGGATTTTTCCGATAGCAACAATCTATACGAAATCAGCTTTATATAAAGGAGTCTCTTACCTTAAATCTATCGCCTTTACAAGATTTCAAACCTTCGTTTCTTGTTCAGCCGCTTTTTTAGCCTATTTATTTAACGGACATTTTATTTGGCAGGCAGGACTGGCATTTTGTCTAGGAAGCATAATCGGAGCACAAACCGCAGTTAGATTCGCAGGTAGAGTTCCTTTGAGAACAGCTAAGCTGATGATCAATGCCATGACACTTATCCTCATTTTAAAGATTATGTATTCATTGCTTTTATAGGAAAGGAATAAAAGCCAAAGCGCCCTAATTGGCCCCGACGCGCAAATGTTCCAAAGAGAAATATTTTATTCTCTTCAGGTTATTGTCCCCGAGGGCTGGGTTACGTTCCAGTGGGTACGTACCCTCGGACACTAAAGCTAGACGCGGATAATACTGTTATACGTTATCCACAAATGGTGATTCTTTTTCCTAAAACAACTAAAAAGCCTCCCTTAGTCAAGGGAGGCTTTCAGGTCTTCCTTGGCAGGAACAAAATAAGCGCCAAGCTTAGTAGGGCAAAGAACAAGACACCTGAATAAACCCAATGAAGCGAGAAGGTGAGCCCCGACTGAAGGGTTTCTCTCATAGGCGTACTCAGGGCCGATCGTTTTTCTTCATCCAGGAGCATGTTGACTACATCGATATCAGCATTGGTGTTTTCCTTTTTTTCCAAATACTGTTTGATTGAGCTGTTGAGAATTCCCCCTAGCAAGGCAGCCCCAAGTGAACTTCCAATGCTTCTCATGAACATATTGGCAGCCGTGGCAATTCCTCTTTGCTTCCATTCAACCGTACTCTGAATCGATACGATAAATGACGTTGAAGTCAAACCCATACCTGCACCTATAAAGAAAGATCCGACAGCAGCCCACACAGGACCCGAATCAGCGCCCATGGTGACAAAAAAGATACTGCCGATAATTAGTGAGATGCCGCCCAATAAAGATGTCTTATAATATCCTATTTTCAATAGCAGCCTGCCGGCCACCGTTGCTGCAATTGGCCAACCAATCGACATGGTTGTCAATGTAAAGCCGGCCACCGTCGGACTCCGTTCCATGACGCCCTGTACAAAGGCAGGGAGGAAGCTGGAAATTCCGATCAGCATGACACCGGTGGTCAGGGAGACTATATTTGCGATAAAGATTGAGCGCTCCTTCCATATGCTAAAAGGCATCATGGGTTCAGCGGCTCTTCTTTCATGGAAGACAAACAATACAAAAAATATGAATGCGACAGACAGCAGTCCAAGAGCCAGTGGTGAATCCCAAGGGATATGGACCCCTCCCTCGACTAAGATAAACATCAGCGTGGATATGGATATGGTCAGTAATATAGCCCCTGGATAATCGATCTTATGCTTCTCTTTATTGATATCTTCATGTAGAAACATCCAAAGTGCGGCAATGGATAATACTCCTAGGGGTGCATTGATCCAAAAAACATAATGCCAGCTGACATATTCAACAAGAAGGCCGCCAATAGCAGGACCACTTATGGCTGAGATTCCCCAGACAGACGACAGATATCCTTGTATCTTCGCCCTTTCCTCCTTTGTATAAATATCACCGACAATGGTAGTTGCCATTGGCAGGACAGCCCCCGCTCCGAACCCTTGAATAAGCCTGAAGACAATCAGCTGCTCCATCGACTGGGAAAAACCGCAAAGGATCGACCCCGTCATGAACAATATAATTCCAAAGGTGATGATCGGCTTTCTTCCAAATAAATCTGACAGTTTTCCATATATCAAGACTGTGACAGCATTCATTAGCAGATAAGCTGAAAATACCCAACTGTATAATGAAAATCCGCCGAGATCCCCAACAATGGCAGGCATGGCTGTCGATACGATTGTTGCCTCAATTGCTCCCATAAACATAGCAAGCATGACAGCTGCCAAAACAAAAGGCCTTTTAGTCCTTTGCGCAGCCTGTCCAGTTAAACCACGCTCAGCATCCATGTCAATTCCCCTCTCCTGACAGTTCTGGCATCAGTAATAAGAGCCCCCGGAAAGGGAGCTCTGTATCATGTTTCATTATGTAAGTTTCGGTTGAGTTGTTTCAGAATTACCCTTCTCGTCATGATTCCCTCAAAAAACCCTTCGTCGTCCACCACACACAAGAACGGACGATCAATCAAAAGCTCAAGTGCTTTCTTAAACTGTGTTTGAAGAGAAATTGTCGGAAAGCCGACTTCCATAACTTCATCAACCTTCTTTTTATCCAATTTATCAAACTCGATATGCTCCAAACCCAGAATTGAATCAGTTATTAAACTTGAGCTGATTAACCCCTGCAGGCGGAATTGAGGGTCGAGTACAGGAATGGACGAATAACCGCTTTTCGTTAAGACGAGCAGTGCGTGTTCCAATGTATTTGTCTTTTGTACATGCGCTACCTTTTCTGACGGGATGATAAAGTCGGCAATATTCGCTTCTAAGAAATCCTTGCTGTATAAAGAAAACATTTTTAACCCCTCACTCTCGTAGATAAAAGCCGGCTTCATGATCTTCTGCACTTCGCATAGAATTGACCTTCAGAGTTCATGAAAGTCTCCATGTAAGCCGACTTTAATTGTATCATACTTTTGTAAACATGGCGGGGGCAAAGAAACCGCTTACCCTTTTTTTGTCATGATGTTGTGTTGGTGATATTGGCAAAAAGGGCAGTCATACATAACATTTTGATTTGATAAGGCTGTGAGCACACGTTCAATGTCTTGTTCCTTCCTGCATTCCGGACAGACAATCTTAGGATTTTTATGTTTATTCATAATCAACACCTCATTTTTAATGTCTGTCAGAAAAAAGGATTCTATTCCTTGTGCCCTTCTCTCTAGGCCGGAATACATCAGCCTGTCCTTTTGGTTCACTGGTTCTAAGACCTCAAATAAAAAAGGCTGTATTCGTATAGATTGTTGCTATTGGAAAAATCCAAAGGGGCCGGATTTTCCCAACAGGTACAAAGGCTTATCCCACTGAATAAGGTGATTAGCTCTTTTCTCTCTTATTTACCAGGATAATTTCTATGAATTGTCGCTATATCTCAGGAACTTTATAGTAAATAGCAACAAAGTTTTAGAAAAGCCCCATAAAAAAAGAAAGTCATCACATTATTTTGTGATCACTTTCTTTTTTTGCAGCTTGTCCCTTGCAGGGATATTACTGTGAATTTTCTTTTTCTTCTTGAAGCAGTTCAAAGATTTCAATAGCCGTGATATCGATATCATCGAATGGATATTTGTTGGCTTTCTTATCATCAGTGTATACTTCTAATTCAAATGTATCTGTATTAGAAAAATACTTTACCTGACAAAGTTTTTTACCATTCACTTCAAAAAATCGCTGTTGAGTTTCACCTGTATCTGTACCATCCTGCAATGATTTTAAGCGCTGAATGATTCCCAGAAGCTGAGACATTGACCGTCTCTCCTTTCATCACTTCATTCTTTCTTATCTTTCACATTATCCTTTTTTCTATCCTTTCAGAAGATGGGATAATCAGCATCTGTCTGGAAGGAATTCTAACTAGAAAACACATACCACTCTATCACACCTTTAAACATAACACCACCACTTTCCCTTCTCAAGTAAAAAACAGAATTTTTTGATTTTCATTTTGAATTGTCTATAATTAGATATGGTTATATAACTTAGAGCGGCAACGGATTCATTAAAGTTTTTTAATAATCTCTTTACGTAAATATTGTTGCTATTTGAATGAATTCGTGGATTTCCGCTACAGGTGCGCTACTCCGCGGGGCGGGCGTTGAGCCTCCTCAGTAGGTAGGGTCCGTTCCGGTGGGTACGGACCCCGGGGGTTACGTTCCGGTGGGTACGTAAACTAGGTCTCACCTGTCATCAAATGTGGAAGCGCCCTGATAAAACCCGACAGGCAAATGTTCCTGAGAGAAAAAAGGTGATCTTTCCTTTTATTCTCTCAGGGTTATTTGACCCCGAGGGGCTGGGTTACGTTCCAGTGGGTACGTAACCTCGGGCGCTGGAACTAGACGCCCGCTAGTCCCGCAGGAGATCGCACACCTTCCGCTGCAATCAACCTACAGATTCAGAAAGGTTAATGTAAAAAGCCACACTCTTTAGAAAACAGCTTTTAAATAACCTAATTAAAGGAGACCGGAAAATGATTATCAATCGTGAGGACAGGATATCAATTATTGATTTATTTGATTTGAATGAAACTTTTAGAACGGGTGCATATGTAATTAAAGAAGACGACATCACTATAGTTGAAACCTCTGCGAGCCCCTCCATTCCTTACTTAATAAAAGGACTGGAGGAAATGGAAATCCCGCTGGAGCATGTTAAAAATATCATTGTCACCCATATTCATCTTGATCATTCGGGGGGAACCGGTTTGTTTCTTGAAAAATGTCCGAATGCCTCTGTAATTGTTCATGAAAAAGGGGCACGGCACCTCATCAATCCGGAAAGACTCGAGGCTGGCGCCAGACAGGTATACGGTGAGGACTTCGATCGATTGTTCCATCCTATCGTACCCGTTCCTGCTGAAAGAGTCATCATTAAAAGACATAATGACAAACTATCCATTAGTCCTGACTGCACATTGACATTCTATGATACCCCAGGTCATTCACGCCATCACTTCAGTATTTATGACAGCAAATCCAAGGGAATTTTTGCTGGAGATACAGCCGGAATAAATTATGGATACTTACTGGAAGGAGAATCCCTTTATTTACCCTCTACATCACCGAACCAGTTCAATCCCGAAGAAATGAGACAATCCCTTGAGCTTTATGAGACATTACCTTTGGAAAGAATATACTTTGGACATTTTGGGATATCTGAAGAACCTCTTAAAGCTTTGACAGACATAAAGGAATGGTTGAAAATATTTGTGAAGACCGCTATGGAGATCTGCAGCACTACCAGTCCTGAAAAATCTCTTGAAGTTTTAACAGAGGCAATGAAAAAAGAAGTACTGGGTTCAAATAAAAAACTTGAAAATAATGAAGATTTCATGCGTCTGTTGAACTTGGATATGAGGGTTTCAGCGATGGGGTTGATTGATTATTTAAAGAGAAGTAAAAAAAAGGAAGTGTAAAGATTGAAGAAACATGACATCACCGTCTATACTCAACCGGATTGCCCGCCTTGTTCTTTCGTAAAGGAACTATTGTCCAACAACACAATTCCCTACACGGAAAAAGATATCAGGAAGGACCACCATGCAAGGAAGGAACTTATAGAGAAATATAAGGCTATGTCTACACCAGTGGTGATTATTAATGAACAGATTTATTACAGCTCTGATCTGTCGAGGCTTCCGGAGGCTCTGGGATTAAGCAAAAAAAATTGACACCAAACGTGTCAAAGCTAAATTACCTTAAATTACATTGATCATACTTTGATCAACATCCAGAAAATAACCTTGGAATATTCTGTATTGTTTATTCATGTAAATAAATGAATGGGGAGAACCAAAACTCTCCCCTTGTACTGTTTCCAGATCCTCTTTGCTTTTCACCGGTTCTGGTACATCACTGCCTTCGCTTCCTTCAAGTTCAGCTGGAAGTGTAAAGAAGATGTCTTCCACTTTAAGCACACCATTTTCTTCTGCCAGCTTTACCCCTTGATAGCCGTCCTCAAAGTAAACAGGACCTTCCTCATAAGTGATATATTCAAACAAGTACACTGTATCACCCTTTTTAACAGCCTTCGTTTTATCACTGTATGAGAAGTTAGGGATATAGTAAGCTGCAAAATCAGAACCAAAAGTCTGGAAAAATCCTTCTTTTGTTTCAATAAGATTTTCCATCAGGAATTTACCCTTGAAATCTTCAGTAAAATGAGTATCTAAAATGGCATGAATCTCTTTCATCGTTCTAGGTTTTTCACTAAGGGAAACCTGTTTATCAAATGCCGACTGAACTCTCTCAACTATCGAGTCCTTGTCCAATGCAGTAGCCGGTTCAATGATAATCATGCATAAAAAGGCTGCAATTATAACGGCAGTTAACTTCTTTATTTTTTTCATTTTCACTACATCTTCTCCCCCTTTGGATTTCTTTTCCATTGTAGCAATCCTTGCTTGTCGATAGTATGTAAATCGTTCGTTTTTAACTAACAAAAGCAGACAGTTTCATTGCTATTTTTCATTTATTCTGTTCCCTTTTTTGGATATATGTAAAACAAAAAATAACCAAAAGAATAATTTACCAATCATACACATCAAAGTATGAATGCAGGCAACAAATGCGATATTTATTCAGGGGTAATCCCGCATCTTTTTTTGAACTGAATTGCTATGTTGCATATTCCACCCTATTTTTAGTATTTCTTTATCTTGTAATCAAATGTTGTTAAATAAAAAACGGAGGACCAAATTTTTTGATTTGGTCCTCCGTTTATTTTTTTATCTTAGTTTTATACTCGTAAAACAGAACTCTTTATTTCCTTATCTATACGCAAACGCATAGAAAAGGATAAACAGTATTACAATGACCGCTGAAATTAAAAAGGCAAGAAAAATTGGATTGCGGGTATAAGGATGTTCCTGGACATTTTCAGGTAAATCAGTATCTAATTCATTTTTTAAAGCTTTTTGCTGCCGGGCAACCTTTAAGGTATATACTAAGGAATAAACGAGTATTCCAGCGCTCAATAAAATTAGGATAAGAATAAAGCTGCTCATTACACCACCCCTTAGAACGTTTAAGGTTAAGGTGCCCGTTATTGCTGTAACTATTCCAGCCTAATAAAGAATGCCGTCCTGGTCATACAAAAAATCATAAGACAAATCCATAAACAAATATTGATTTTCTCCTAACGGATAGGAAAACGTCCTAATGGTTTCACCCGTTTCAATATCACTATAGGAATCAGACAATAAGCCGGCATTCTTATTTTGCATCCTCATGATATTTTCGAGAAAATATGGCCGCCAGCTCCAATTCTTTCCTTTAAACTCCGGAAGCCGTTCCCACTCCTTCTTCGTTCTGACAAGGTTGTCGGTCAGCTGAAATCCATTTTCATCACAAATATACAGACGGAAAAATTTATCTTCCACATTCCTGGCAAGGTTGAGAAGCAGAATATCCAGGCTTTTTGCCTGCTTCTTCAACTCGGTGATGTACTCGTTGGTCTCACGTTGAAGAAGTTGTGATAGATTGTATACCGCCTTTAAATGTCTTTTTTCATGTTCAATATAGTTCTGGCACTTATTCTTTAATTTCTCTCTTAATACGTCTTTTCCCAAAAAATTTTCTGAAGGTTTTTGCAGGTAGAATCCCTGGTAATATCTCCCGCCGTTCTTCCAGGCGAAGTGAAGCTGATAGTCAAGTTCTATATTTTCAAAGAGAAGCGTCGAACCAATTTTCCTTGCCAGCATGGAAAGGCTGTATAATATATTATGAAAAGTAGTGTTGCCTGCTTCTTTCCGTAAATGCTGGAGATCCACTTTTAATATATCGGGGCTGACTTTAGCAAGCCTTTCCCACTGATCGCTGTCCCCGCCTATATTATCAATCGCTATTTTTATTCCATAAGTTTTGTAATAATGAATCAAATGAAATAGCTGCTCGAAATCTCCCCTGAATGTTTTTTCCGATATTTCAAGAACAATCTGCTCCATCTTGAGTCCCTTTGCACAAAAGGACAATAACAGCTCAAGAAGGGATTCCCCTTGATCAATCATCAACAGATTAGCGTCCCTGTTTACAAAAAAACATTCAGTTACATTATCGTTCAATGATTTTTCCAGAGCATTTGACAATATGTAGTTATCGACTTCCAATCTGTACTCATCAGGGATATCATCATCAAGAAAAAAAGGCCCTAAACTGACTATCCCCTCTTCCCCGTGGTATCTCCCCAATATTTCATACCCCATGATAGTATGTGCATCCGCACTGAATACGGGCTGAAAATAGGGAAAAGTCCGGTCTATATTTGCCATGATTTCCAACGGATCCATTTCAACCACTTCCCATAAGATAAAATATTTATGAGTATATCATATCCGTAAGAAACTTTGACGTGAATTTTTTCAAATAAAAAATAAAGCCTTCTGAAAACCGTTTTAGAAACAACTCCACTTTCATCTACTGATTATGTCCCCACTGTACCAACACTGGGTGCTGATTTTTGAGAAGCAAATGAATGAAGCAGATTTTTTTCCTGAATTGTGATTAACCTCTGATTGTTGTAATAAGGGAAGTTTTTCCCCTTATTCTGCGGAATAGGGCTAAGTTCAGGGAATATAAGGGGAATTTTTTCCGTTAAGGCAAAGTAAATTGCCCATTTTCATGCTTTAGAAGCAAATAGGGGGAATATTTCTCTCTATTTGCTCTATTTTTCGAGATATTTCCTCAATAAGAGGAATTTCTCCCCTTATTTTGTTAGCTTATTTCATGGACCTTATCGTATACCTTAGAAATCGCTAACCAGCGCTTTACTTGGTATAAAAAATGCTTGGAGCATACCTCCAAGCATCTTTATTTTTCAGTTTTTTTGTCAAATTGCTTTTAAGTTTTGGTGCGAATTACTATACAATTCATTTCTAGTACTTCAAAACAAAACCCCTTAGAAAAATCGGGCTGGTTCCATTTAATAATTGTATTTAAAACGGAAAACGGTTAAGCCACTGGCCCCCATCCATTGTGATACATTCACCATTAATATAAGAGGCGCTGCCGGATGCTAAAAAGTATGCCAGTCCGGCGATTTCTTCAGGCGTACCCAATCGTTTCAGCGGAACACTGTCAATTGTTCTTTTAGCAGCTTCCTCTGATTCCCATAGCTTCTCCGCTCCCCCTGTCCTTTCGATAGGACCAGGCGCGATTGCATTGGTCCTGATGCCATATTTGTGCCCCCACTCAACAGCAAGTGTCCTCGTAAGTGACAGCACCCCCGCTTTTGCTGCCGCGGAGTGGGCCACCCCTGCTCCTGCGTTCCAGGCGTATGTAGCAACCATATTAATGATGTTCCCTTTCGTCCCGCTGTTTATCCAATAATTTGCAGCAGCATGAGAACAAAAGAAAGTCCCATTCAGCACGATATCAATAACAGACTTCCAGCCGTTTGGCGATAGCTTTTCAGCAGGCACGATAAAATTCCCTGCAGCATTGTTTATCAGGGTATCTACACTTCCAAATTTATCAGCTGTGAATTCAATCATCTTAGCAGCATGTTCAGGCTCTCTTACATCCATTTGAAAGACCTCAAGGGATCCTGGCAAGGAAGAAAACTCTTCTTGAACCTCTTGAAGACGTTCCTGGTTTCTTCCTGTTATCACCACATTACATTCTTTTTCCAGAAAATGCTTAGCCATATACTTCCCCATTCCATTGGAACCACCAGTAATAATGATTGTTTGCATTTCTTTCCCTCCTATATGAATGAATACTCACTCATTATCTATATGTCAGAATTATATAACAATTATACTCCATTGAAAACAATTACACGAAAATTTTGAAAGAAACAGAATCACTGTTTGTTCCAAACTCGTAAATATTCGGTTAAATATGAGCACTTTTCTTTTTCATCAAAAATGTTTTACCTCCCTGGATCAAAATCAAAGGAACATGGAAGCTGATTCAGGCAGTTTCGTTGCAGAATTATATTTGATATTTTGCTAAGGTTGTATTCGTATAGATTGTTGCTAGCGGAAAAATCCAAAGGCCGGATTTTCCCCTCGTCTACAAAGACTTACCTAACTGAACAAGGTGATTAGCTCTTTTCTTTCTTGTTTACCAGGAACATTTCTGTGGATTATCGTTATATCTCATGAACTTCATAGTAAATAGCAACAAAGTTTGTAGAAAAAAGCATTTGCTAAACAATAAAAAGCCGACGTGAAGTTTCTCACAATCGGCATCTTTAAAATATATATAAGGTTGTTAAGTTATTCCTGGCTATTGACAAGAACCTGATGAAGCTTTGTCAATGTCCGGATTATCGTCTTTTTGCGGTTGTACCCCTTAGAATCGACAGTGAGGTCGTTTAATTGTACAAAGACATGCCCCCAGGATCCAAATGGCTTAAATCCATATACGTAAACCTTGACTTCCCCCTGATCTGTCGGCAGGATGATCATTTCCATATGTTCTTGCTTTGTCATAAGACATACTCCTTTGCTGTGGCTCTGTTAAAAAAATGTTGTTTTCCATCCAGGCATGCGATTTTTCCTGTGATCGGTGCACAAAGTTCCGATCAACCTGAATAAAACAACATTAAGCTTGAACAGAGCATTGCTGTTAACACTCGGCTAGCAACGCTATATTACCATTACAATTAAAGTAAATTATCTTCCGGTCATTGTCAACCTTATAGTGCTCTATTTTTAGAGTGTCAGAGAGTACTGGAATAGCAGATGAGGGCAATGGAATTTGCGGACGGAGACAATAAATTCACGAAGCTTTACGCTATGTATATGGTCAGCTGTTTTTACCTTCCGGATGCAGGCGCTATGACTTTTTGAGTTGTATAGGTGCGGCGTGCAAAATTCTTTAACGGCAGTTTTAAATGATAAAGCAATGAACTAAGGCTGTCCGCCGGAGAGCGGACAGCCCCTTACTTCAGTTCTCCAGAATCAAATGCTCATTAGCCTGTCTTTTAAGTTCCTCCTGACTATTAATTGGAGGTTCCCCTTCCCTACGCTGAACATAATGATATTTGCCTTTGGAATCCTGTTTTCTTGCTTTCATATTGTCCATCAATGTCAGGTCCAGAATATCAAGGAGTCTTCTTTTGATACTGCCCTTGTAAATAGGAAACAGGATTTCCACCCGTTTAACCATATTTCTTGTCATCATATCAGCAGAAGATAAATATATTTTCCCTTCACCATTCTGGTGGAAATAGTAGATACGGCTGTGTTCAAGAAATCTCCCTACAATACTGACGACTCTAATGTTCTCACTTACACCTTTGATTCCCGGCCGGAGACAGCAGATCCCCCTGATTATTAAATCAATCTTCACCCCGGCGGATGAGGCTTCATACATCTTCATAATAAGTTCTTTATCTGTCAAAGAATTCATTTTAGCGATGATCCTGCCATTACCATTGGTCTTATGAGATTGGATTTCTTGATCTATTAACTGGATGAATTCATTTCTTATGTCAAATGGAGCTACGACCAAATGATAAAATTCAGGCTTTTGTGTATAGCCGCTAAGATAATTAAAGAAATTTGTAGCATCTATTCCAAACTTCCTCTTTGAGGTGATGATTCCCATATCCGTATACAGCTTTGCGGTCTGGTCATTATAATTTCCTGTCCCCAGATGGACAAAACGGTCAATTCTTCCATGTGTTTTCCTGACGACCAGTGTAATCTTACTATGTGTTTTCAAGTTGTTCATCCCATATATCACATGACATCCAGCTTTTTCAAGTTCTTTTGCCCACTGCACATTATTTTCTTCGTCAAACCTGGCCTTTAACTCCACTAACACTGTTACTTGCTTTCCATTTTCAGCTGCTCTTTTTAACGCTTCGATTACAGGTGAATCTCCGCTTACCCTGTATAAGGTCTGTTTGATTGCCAGCACATTGGGATCTTCTGCCGCAACTGAAACAAAATCCACTATCGGTTCAAAAGACTCATATGGATGATGGAAAAACAAATCTTCAAGAAAGGCCTTTTCAAAAAGATTTTCATGAGAAAGCAAATCACGGGGAGGCTGAGGGATAAACACCTCAAATGACAAGTTTTCACGTTTTTTCTTTAACTGACTGATAAAGCCAAATAAAAAGGTAAGATCTAGAGGACCCTTTACCTTATAGACGTCCATGCTGCCAATTTCAAGTTCACTCAGTAGATAATCAAGAACTTTTTCATTCATCGTTCCCTGTTGTACTTCAAGGCGGACAGCGGCACCCCATTTTCTTTTTTTCAATTCTTTTTCAATTTCAAGCAACAGGTCCCTTGCACCTTCTTCATGAATGGTCATATCCGCATTCCGGGTAATTCTGAACGCGCTGGCAGAACTTACGTTGTACCCTCTGAACACTTTATCAATAAAATGAATAATGACATTCTCAAGGAGGATAAACATTTCTTCTCCCTCATCAGAAGGTAAAGAGATAACCCTGTCAAGTACTGAGGGGACCTGTACAAGCGCTACCTTCTCTCGAGCTTCCTCCTCTTCCGGATTGGGGTGTTCCAGCATGACCACTAAATTAAGACTTTTATTCAACAGCATAGGAAACGGCCGATAGGCATCCACTGCCATCGGTGTGAGTACTGGAAAGATCTGCTCTTCAAAGAAGATTTCCAAATAAGTGAGCTGTTCACGATTTAAGTCATCAACGTCAAGCAAGTGAATTCTTTCCTCATTCAGCTGGGGAATGATTAAGTTTGTAAATGTCTCATCCTGGAGATCGACAAGCTCATGATTCTTTGCTGAAATAGCTTCAAGCTGCTGGACAGGTGTCAATCCTGCTTTGTTTTCAGGCTTGTTATAGTTTGCCTTAACCTGATCCTTCAGTCCGGCCACCCTTACCATGAAGAACTCGTCAAGATTAGAACTGAAAATGGCGAGGAATTTCATTCGTTCAAGCAGAGGATTCTGGTAATCCAATGCTTCTTCCAGTACCCGCTCATTAAAAGCCAGCCAGCTTAATTCCCTGTTATTATAATAGCGAGGCGAGTCATAGCGTTCAGCCTGCATCACACTTTCCCCCTTTCTAGATCCGATGGCTTCGTATTACTATTAAATTCTGTATCTTATTCTATGCTTCTAAATTCAATATCCAACTCGGTTTTAAGAGCTTTTTCCAAGTGTCGCTTTTGTTTTTCAGTCTGATACTGCTCAGCCAAAAAATCCCCTTTGCAGGAAACAATCAAGCTTAGAGAAGCATTTACTCTCTTTACTTCCACTTTTTTCACAATGTTTCTTTTGGTAGCATTCAAACTATATACCAGTTTAAGCAGCGTCCCCATATCCCTTATTTTCTTCAATTCCTCTTTAGTAAACCAGTCAGTAAATGGTTGTAGATACTGCTTCAGTGAAGATCTGCTTTTAAATGACGCAATCCCGGCAAGCTTCACTCTTTCTTTATGGAAAAAACCATTGATCGACCGATTTGCCAGGATATAAAAGGTATGCTGGCTGCTTGATTCTGAATCTATATATTCGCCCAAGTAGTATAGTCCCGCGCTGTACCGTAGTATGTTCAAATCATCCGGCGAAAGATCCATATAGCCCAAGCCGGCAAGCCTTTTTCCAATTTCTGAAGCCAGGAACACCATTTGTTTTGAATGGAATTCGTTTATATCGAATTCATGGTGTAACTCCTTTAAGCTGAGGCTGATGACAGAATTCACATCCCAGCCGGTACCATGCGTCAAGTTAGCCTTCTCGATAATGAGACCTTCCCTTAAACCTTTCCTGCTGACCATAAAATAAGAAGCATCCATATACCGGTATAGCTGATGAAAGACCTCAACTGCCGGGAGGATGATATCCGCTCTGTCCTTTGATAACCCTTCAACTTTTTCTATTTCTTTATATGTAAGAGGAAAAAGCTGATCGCGTATTGAAGCAATGGTATTACCGGAAAGGATATACTGGTGGACTCCTGCAATTTCATAATTTTTCTGCTGCTGATCAATTTGTGCGAGATTCCTCGCACTGCCGCCGACTCCAATAAGGGGAACCCTCTTTCCTTTAAGCCATGGAAGTTTGGAAAATTCTTTATGGAGAAACTGAATAAGGCTGCTCCTTTCTTCTTCCGTAATCGAATTGCCTTTAACGAATT
Source organism: Rossellomorea sedimentorum (assembly GCF_046237645.1). Classification (GTDB taxonomy): domain Bacteria; phylum Bacillota; class Bacilli; order Bacillales; family Bacillaceae_B; genus Rossellomorea; species Rossellomorea sedimentorum. The sequence continues at coordinate 1,289,890 of NZ_CP143546.1, read as the reverse complement.
GTGCTTTTAATGAGACGACTCCAAAGGGATAGCTATGAGACTCCTTTAGCTGTCTATTCTCAAAATAAGTAATCTCCGTACTTCCTCCTCCTATGTCAATAGTTAAGGCATTTTCTGCTGGTGTGGTGGAAATGACAGCGAGATACCCATAGTAGGCTTCCTGTTCTTCAGATAATATTTCGATGTCCATACCTGCATCCCTCTTGATGGCAGAAAGAATATCTCTTTTATTTTTTGCCTGTCTGATAGTGGCTGTCGCTACACATCTATAAGAGGCAATTTCATGGAAAGCCAAAATTTCTTTCAGGCTCCTTAATATAGCGAAAAGTTTAGCTTGACCCTCTTCGGACAGCTTCATGTCATCTTGTAAATATGTCCTAAGCCTGGCCACCGTTTTAACATTTTCAATCTCTTTATATCTGCCATCATTGTAATGCTGGTAGATAACAAGCCGGATTGTATTCGATCCTATATCAATAATCGCACTTTTATTCGTCATGATCATCATCCTAATTTTTTAAATAGTTAGCCTTGTCAGGGCCTCCATTACCGGTAACATCCCCTGCCAGGGATACGAATATTCAGAATAGGAAGTCCTCTTAAATTATTTACCTTCTTTGTGTATAGTTTAACCTTAAACTTTTTCCTATTTTATGATAAAGTTATGTAAATGATTATTCGGGGATTATGTCGTATTAATAAAATGTTTATCTATTCGGAACTTTCCAATCATAGAAAAAAAAGGTATAATAGAAAGAAAATATTCCGTTTTAAAGGAAGGAGTCAAAAATTTGAGAAATTCTCAAGATTCATCCCCTCAACCCGCTACAATTAAAAACCTCTCACAAGCTGTTTTCACGGTGAACCGCCACGCTAAAACTGCTATCAATCCTAAATATCTATATTCTTTGAAAAAACAGGCGCTTCAAAAAATGATCAAAGAAGGAAAAGCAACAAAGGTGGGTTTGCACTTTTCCAACAACCCCCGTTTCAGTCAGCAGCAATCAGATGTATTGGTTGACTGCGGCATGTATACTTTTCATATTCCTCCTGCAAAATCTGATTTTGAAAATCTTCCTCACCTTGGGACACTTGATAAATCGATTAGAAATCCAAAGTGCAGAATGAGCCTGAATGAAGCAAAATTGATTTTGGAGAAGTATACTGGCATGAAAGAGAAAAAGGAACCGACCCACAAATCTTATGGGCGTAACTATCAAAAGCCTGTATTCAAACGACTGGGCGATAGTTTTTAGTAAAGGCTATTTTCTAAATATATTAAGTTCAAGAGATATTGCCAGAATTCACAGTATCTTGGTCAGTAAGAAAGAAAAGAGCTATTCACCCTCTTCAGAGAGAACCGACAGCAACAATTTATACGAATACAGCCTCATAAAAAAGAAGCAGAGCTGATAAAATTTCAGCTTTGCTTCTTTTTATGCCGCCATGGCTTTATAAAATATGTTTATCTATCTTTAAGACCAGTTCATTGATTTGTGGTTTGCTTACCTGATCCTTAGCACCTACCCTTTCACCTTTATGCTTAAGATCATCCGTAATCAAAGAGGAGAATATGATCACCGGCAGGTGCCTTAGCTTTGCATCCTCTTTGATCCGCTTCGTCAAATGGTGACCATCCATTTGAGGCATTTCGATATCTGTAATGACAAGATTGACTTCATCTTCTATTTTCCCTTCAGAAGCAAGGGAAACAAGGTAATTATAAGCATCTTTACCGTTTTCAAAAAACTCCACATTTTCATACCCTGCTTCTGTAAGTGTATCGTTCAGGAGTTTTCGGAGAAGAGGAGAATCTTCAGCTGCCACAATTTTTTTAGCCGACCGTACTCTCTTGCCTAGTCTCTTAACTTCCGAGACTTTAATTCCTGAATCCGGATTTACCTCTGCCATAATGCTCTCGAAATCGAGCAGGAGAAGCATGTCTTCACCTTTTTTAATGACACCGATGACTTTAGAACCTGACCCTTGATACATACTGGATGGCTTTTCGATCTGATCCCAGGAAATACGGTGAATCTGGGTGACATTCTCGACATGAAAGACGACTCTGAGCTGATTGAATTCAGCAACTATGTATTTATCTTGCTTGTTGTCACCACGGTCCTGTATCCCCAGAACTTTCATCATATCGATTACCGGAAGCACTTCACCTCGCAGCTGGATGATTCCCTCCATAAAAGAGTGGGCATGAGGTATCACTGTAACAGGGAGCGGCTGTATAATTTCTTTTACTTTAATTACGTTTATTCCATATTTATTGCTTCCGACTTCAAATTCGACAATTTCCAACTCGTTGGTACCGGATTCCAATAAAATCCCTTTATCTTCTACCATTTTTCAGCATCCTTCCTCTATTGCCTGTATTCAAAAATATTATCAGCTTTTCAGGGCGGCTTTCATTGTTTAATGGTTCTTTACGCAAAAAGTTCAGGTGAAAGTTACACTCACTTTCTATATCGGCTTCTAGCCACTCATTATGAAGGCTTCTCCGTTTTTTACTTTTTTGGCTGCAAGTCTGGAATGGGGGTCACCTATTTTAATATCTGACCAAGAAAATTTCTGTGAATTCTGCCTTATCTCTTGAACTTACTAGTAAATAGCTACAAAGAGATTTAGAAAAGAGCCAAACAAAAAGCTCCCCTCTGCAAGGGAGCTGGAACAGCTAATTACCTCAACCTTATTTTCCGGCGCTTCTTCTTTCTTCTCATTCCAAAATGGAGCCAGCCGATCTTCACAAAGAATGCAAACATTCCAAGCGCAATGACCCCCATGACGCCTAGTACGATGAAATAAGCATTTCTTTCATCCAATTCAGGCATATACGCAAAATTCATTCCATATAAGCCGGCTATGAATGTCAGGGGCATAAATATAGTAGTGATGACAGTCAATGTCATCATAATATTATTCATTTTATCTGAATTGATGGATAAGTAATTGTCCCTGATGTCAGAGGAAAACTCTCTGTAAGATTCGAGCATTTCTACCAGCTTTAATAAATGATCATAAACATCATTGTAATAGAGTTGATGTTCTTTCAGGAAATTCAACCTACCTGAGTTCAATATCCTGTACAACAGGTCCCTCATTGGAATCAGGGACCTGCGCAGCTTTGACATATCATGCCTGATATCAAACAGCTTCTCCATCATTTCGGAAGTATTGGAGTTTTCCAGCACATCCTCTACTTGATTCAAACTGTCTTCAATCCTGTACACGAGGGGGAAGAATTCATCCACAAGTCCATCAATGATTTCATGCATGATATTATAAGTGGTGTACTGCTTCCCGCTATTCATTTCCGTTGTTCTTCTCCAGATTCTTTCCACAACTTTAACAGGACGTTTATGGAATGTCACGATAAAACGATCGCTGACAAACATATTGACTTCATGAAAATCAAGTGATTTTTGATCCATAGTGTGGAGGAGGAGAAAAAAATAGTCATCATAAAAATCCAGTTTTGGCCTCTCTGTGAAATCTTCTATGCAGTCTTCCACAGCTAATGGGTGAAAATCGAAAAAATCACGGAGCATCTTCACCTCATCCTTATCTGGCTGGTCAAAATCTACCCAGTACCACATAACATTCTCTTTTTTTACCTCTTCAACGGGAACATTTTTCATTACGTTCCCATCCTTATTTACAATTGTTGTTCGTATCATCGTAGACTCCCTGATCTTAATAATTGATGCTTCCAGTAGTAATTAAGTGTATCTTTAATTATTTACTACTTATCATTACCCCTTTATCTTTTGTGCTAATCTTTAATATCGTTTTAAACCCTTAAACATGGTAAAATATGAAGCAAGTTTGAAAGAGAAGGTGTTAATCATGGAACATTTAATCAATAAACAAGTTCAGGAAATTGAAATCTCGGGTATCCGAAAGTTTTTCAATATGGTTGCAGATATTGAAGGTATGATATCCCTTACCCTGGGACAGCCTGATTTCCCCACCCCACCTCATGTAAAAGACGCGGCCAAGACGGCGATAGACGAGGGGTATACCACTTACACCCATAATGCAGGTTATCTGGAGTTAAGGGAAGCGGCATCCGGCTTCTATAAGAACAAATATAATGCTTCCTTTGATCCCTCTTCAGAAGTTATCATCACAAACGGAGCTTCACAAGGAATTGATTCGAGCTTGAGAACGATTTTGAATTCCGGCGATGAAGTCATTTTGCCTGGGCCTGTATACCCGGGATACGAACCCATAATCCGACTATGCGGTGCATCCCCTGTGTTTGCTGATACGGCCTCGAATGGGTTCAAGCTCGATGCAGGGATCATCAAACAATACATAACAAGCAAAACGAAGTGCATTATCCTTCCGTATCCTTCAAACCCAACTGGTGTAAGCCTTACAGCACGGGAGTTAAAAGAAATTGCGGAACTGATACGAGGGAAAGAGATATTCATTCTCGCTGATGAAATTTACAGTGAATTGACATATGACCGTGAACACATATCTATGGCCTCATTCCTGAAAGAACAGACCATTGTGATTAACGGCTTATCAAAGTCACATTCAATGACGGGCTGGAGGATAGGGATGATTTTCGCCCCTGCTTACCTCGCCAAACATATATTAAAAGTCCATCAATACAATGTCTCCTGCGCTTCCTCCATATCTCAAAGAGCCGCAATTGAGGCGTTGACAATAGGAATAAATGATCCTGATGAAATGAAGAACGAATATAAAAAGCGAAGGGACTTTGTAGCAGAAAGGTTAACAGAAATGGGCTTTGATGTGGTTTTACCAGATGGAGCTTTTTACTTCTTTGTTAAAATCCCTGAATATTTTAAGGTTGATTCGTTTACGTTTGCTCTCACACTGGCTCAAAAATATAAGGCAGGAGTCGTCCCGGGCAACAGTTTTTCATCATTAGGGGAAGGCTTTTTCCGTCTCTCTTACGCCTGTTCAATGGAAGAGCTTCAAATAGGAATGGAAAGACTGGGAGCTTACGTAAAGGATGCCAAATCGCTTGCAGGGCATAACCGCTCATAACAAAAAAGGACCTATTTCGGTCCTTTTTTGTTTCATGAAGTTATTGCCCCTTATATTTACCGTTATTTTTTGAAGCCTTTTCTTTTTTGGCTTTGTCTTTATGAATTTTGTTTGCAGCTGCACTTCCAAATTCATGAGCGAATTCTTCATTCAAAACAGCTGAATCAAAGCCTTTTTTATTCTTTTGGTCCGCATCATTCTTTTTTGTACGTTTAGCCATCTGATCATCCTCCAACATTTACATTCATACGGCTGCATTAATAAGAGCCTGCCGTCATGTTATTTTTTGAAGATAGGATGAGGTTTATTCTTTCCATAATTTTATTAAGGCCTGCGTACCGTCATTTTCAGCTCCTTTAGACTTGAGCTCCTCATACAATTCTTTTGCTAGTGATAAACCCGGAAGTGACAATTCCATTCTTTCAGCTTCATCAATGGCAATGCCCATATCTTTTATAAAGTGCTTCACAAAAAAACCTGGCTCAAAATTGCCGGCAATCATCCTTGGTGCAAGATTAGACAGAGACCAACTCCCTGCAGCTCCTCCTGAAATTGTCATCAGCACTTCTTCTAAATTTAAACCTGCTCGTTCGGCATAGACCAATGCTTCACAAACACCGATCATATTGGTAGCAATGGCGATTTGATTGGCCATTTTCGTGTGCTGCCCAGTTCCTGCTACCCCATGATAGCGGATGTTTTCCCCAAAGGTTTCTAATAGAGGTTTCACTTTCTCGAAAACTTCCTCGTCGCCTCCAACCATAACAGAAAGTGTCCCATTTCTTGCTCCAGTATCTCCTCCGGAAACAGGAGCATCGAGTATATGTATATCCCTGGATTTTGCCTTATGGTAAATTTCATGTGCAAGGCTGGGGTTGGATGTAGTCATATCAATGGCTATCAGGCCCTTTTTTCCATTCTTCACGACTCCATTATCACCTAAGTAAATTTCTTTAACGTCCTGTGGGTATCCGACTATAGTAAAAAGAACATCAACAGTAGAAGCAAGTGCGGCCGGTGATGTACTCCATTCGGCACCCTGATCAAGAAGCTCCTGTGCTTTTGCTTTTGTCCTAGTGTAGACATGAAGATTATTATATTTTTTCATGAGATGAAGAGCCATACTTTTACCCATTACCCCAGTACCTATGAAGCCGACTTTTAGAGTCTTTGTATCCATTGTTTTCCTCCCAGGATTTTTAAGTTAATTATAACTAAATCTTCCAGTGACCTGAAATAAAAAACTTCTTGTTGAAAAAGGAATGGGGTTCCTGCATCAGAGGTCCGGGCTGAGGAGCAGAAAGAGGGCTATCCTGCTTGTTTCCGAATTCTATTTTTAAGCTGTATTCGAATATAGTTTTGCTTTATAAACTAGCTTGTTGGTTTCCCTTGCAGTTGGGCGACTTCCTTTCGTTAAAGACTAACAATATCCACATACTACTAGGAGTAGAAACCGTGACATGCTCTGTTAGTTGTTATTGTTGTTAATCGGCTATCAGTAGGAAGATTACCTTTCATACCCGGCATCGTTTTGATGCTAATTTGCCTTGTTTCCTTTTGGGTGCGCGACTCCAATCAACCGTACTCTTATACTTCCAAAACCTACAGTCTTTAACCAGAAGACGTGATGGCCTGTTTACGCTCCCAAAACCACTTTACAAGATGACAACAAAATGCTTATTAAAAGAGAACAAAAAAAAGGACCTGCAAATGCAGGCCCAAAGGAAAAGGGGGTTGTAAAAAGAGAATCTCCAACTTTATGCTTACTAATAGAATACCCTGATTATAAAAGGTTAAACCTTTTTTCAAAAAAAGTTTTGATATTTTTTCTCTTTAAAAAAGCGCTTACATGAATTATAATGTTTTATGGAAGACAAAAAGAAAACCAGGTGCGTCAACACCTGGAAAAATAGGGGGAAATGAGAATGAAAAGGCTGAATAAGTCTACTGCTGATGTAGTACTTGTTTACCCTCATTTCACCATTTAAATCTTCTTTTTATAAATTAATCGCTTTTTTGACAGCTTCGATTACACTGTCGTTTGTATCAAGCTCTAGTACTTCATTTGCAAGAGTTTCCATCTCTGATTTGCTCAGATTACGGATTTGGGAACGTGCCTTCAGGATCGAAGTGGCACTCATAGAGAACTCATCTAGTCCCAGTCCAAGGAGGATAGGGATTGCGATTTCATCGCCTGCCATTTCTCCGCACATACCGGCCCATTTTCCTTCTTTATGGGCTGCGTCGATCACCATTTTCACCAGACGCAGAATTGCCGGGTTATATGGCTGGTACAAGTAAGAAACCTGCTCGTTCATGCGGTCTGCAGCCATTGTATATTGAATAAGGTCATTTGTTCCGATTGAGAAGAAATCAACCTCTTTGGCAAACACATCTGCCATAACAGCCGTCGATGGAATTTCGACCATGATACCGATTTCGATTTTATCAGCGACTTTTTCGCCTGCTTCAACCAATTTAGACTTTTCTTCTTCCAAGATGGATTTAGCTTCTCTGAATTCATTGAGGTTGGAAATCATCGGGAACATGATCTTTAAATTTCCATAACTGCTTGCCCTTAACAATGCTCTTAATTGGGTACGGAAAATGCTTTGCTCATCAAGGCAAAGGCGAATCGCACGATATCCCAGGAAAGGGTTCATCTCTTTAGGAAGATCAAGATATGGAAGTTCCTTGTCTCCTCCGATATCTAACGTCCTTACCACTACAGGCTTTTCTCCCATTCCTTCCAGAACAGCCTTATACGCCTCAAATTGTTCCTCTTCACTAGGAAGTTCGTTTCTTCCCATGTATAGAAACTCTGTACGATATAGGCCGACTGCTTCTCCGCCATTATTGATGACACCTTCTAAATCTTTTGGTGTACCAATATTTGCAGCAAGCTCTACATGAGTACCGTCAGCAGATACAGTTTTTTCATTCACAAGTTTCGCCCATTCGGCTTTTTGCTTCTCATACTGCTCGTGTTCCTTTTTATACTGGTCGACCACTTCTTGTGTTGGATTAATATGTACTTCCCCATTCAACCCATCCACAATAACAAGATCGCCGTTTTGGATTTGAGAAGTCACTTCTTTTGTCCCTACTACAGCCGGGATTTCCATGGAACGCGCCATGATAGCTGAGTGGGACGTTCTTCCGCCGATGTCGGTAGTGAATCCTTTAACAAACTCCCTGTTAAGCTGGGCAGTATCTGAAGGTGTCAAATCTTCTGCAATAATAATGACTTCTTCTGTAATCATACTCGGATTTGATACCTGGACACCAAGGAGATGTGAAAGAACACGTTTCGTAACGTCACGGATGTCCGCTGCACGCTCTCTCATATACTCATTATCCATGCTCTCGAACATGGAAACGAACATATCAGCCGTCTCTTTAAGGGCCGTTTCTGCATTTACGTTTTCATTACTGATTTTATCTTCTATAGGTGCAATTAACTCAGGATCACTGAGAACAAGTAAATGGGCATCAAAAATTGCCGCTTTATCGGCACCAAGGTCTTCATTTGCTTTCTCTCTGATTGTTTCCAATTCAGATTTAGAAGTCGCTAGTGCTTCCTTAAAACGGTTTACTTCTGCCTCTGTGTCGCCTACTTCCTTCCTTTCAACTGAAAGGTCAGGCTCTACTAGAAGATAGGCTTTTGCAATGGCGATGCCATTTGATGCTGCAATTCCTTTTAGCATGCTTGACATTACTCTGCAAGTCCTTCTTTTTTCAGTGTTTCTTCCAGGCTGTTCAATGCTTCTTCCTCATCGCTTCCTTCAGTGATGATTGTGATATCTGCACCTTTGCCTACACCTAGAGACATAACACCCATGATTGATTTTAAGTTTACTTTCTTCTCCTTGTATTGCAAGTGAACTTCAGAATCAAATTTGCTTGCTGTTTGAACAAGAAGTGTTGCAGGACGTGCGTGGATTCCTGTATCCGCTGTTACTGTGAATTGTTTTTGTGCCATAATAGATCTTCTCCTTAACTATTGTTTATTTTCAGCTTTTATATTCAAATGGAGAAAAAACAGAAAGTTCCCTCAACATTTAAACTAAATACCGCTAGAATACGGATTGAATATAAGCCTTTTCAATTTAAAAGAATAGCATGCAAATTGAACTTTAACAATTGTAAAGCATGATATTTTTATTATTTTCATAAATTAGACATCTTATGACCAAAATCAGGCATTTCCTTACCATTAATTTTGGACTTTACAATGCGGCTTTACAATAGATTTCCCTCGACAGCCTGAATTAAACGTTCATGTCTCGTGATACACGAAAAAACGCCTGAAAAAATCAGGCGCGCATTCCCTTTCTGCGTCTTCTCCTATATAAACAGCTGACATGCAATTCACCAGCTGCGCCTCACACTCTTTGTTTATTGTTTACAATAGCGTTATAACTGATTTTGGCCTTGGCAATTGTTCCTTGAAGTGCAGTTTCGTGAACCTCTGTAATGCCGGCATATATATTGACAAGATCACAGACACACCTCGACAGTAATTCTGCAGCATTCTTCAAATCTTTTTCCCTGTAATGAGCCTCATCCCTCAGCAGTTCTTCAATGATATCCAGTGCAATGCTTTTAACTTTCAGCGCCTGCTCCACTTCTATGTTCACTTTTCCTGCTCCTTTCTAGTTTTTCTATTCTACTAAATCCTATGCTGAAGAAAAAAAGAATAGAACACATAGAAAAGATGATCATCCGCGAAGCTTCTGTCTTCTGTATACGCTGTATTCGAATAGATTGTGCAATCGGAAAAAAGGGCTTATCTAGCTGAACAAGGTGACTGTCAGTTAAACACTTCCCATGATTCTGAGCAGAATGGGGATATGATATTCAATTGCAAGGGAAGGACCTACTCTGGATAGGATTTCCCCTGTCATCATTCCCGGCCGAAACACCATTCCCATACCGAACATATTATTAATGGTCGGCAGATGTGAAATCCAATGCGCTTTCTCTGATATTTACTTGTTTACACCTTTGCAGAAAACCCGTTAAATAAGAAATACACTGCTTTTAATTCTAATCCCTTGGCTGCCGAATTAACCCTTTCCACCAAAAACCGAAGCCGTAAACCTCCCTTATACTCTGTTTTCACCATCGACTTGATTTATCTTGAAGGTCACTCTCTCTACAGACTGTTTAAAACAGGCCACTTTGTCAGCACTAACATCTTTATTCCCATATCTGACTTCTTCATAAATCGAATAAAATTCCTTTCCTTCATGGAACCCCAGTCTGGAGCACCATTCCTGCAGGGTCTCACCATTTAATCGGTACATCCCTTTTTGTTCAGCCAATTTTTCCAAAGAAAAGATGCTTTTTCTGATTTCACTGTTTGCCCTGGAGTACCCTGTATGATGCGCCTGGTTTTCACGGGCTGAAAATTCCGGTTCCTTGAATGAAGAGTAACCGGCATATTTCGATGAGTCTTCAGGCTCGGTCCACCCTTTATCCCTGTATCGTTTCCATATATACAGAAGGATGGTGATGACCAGCACCCCAATCAATGCCTCATCCCACCAAGCGAATGAGAGTTCTCCGCCTTTCTCCACCTGTTCCTGGGTAACTTCGTAAGGCATTTCTTTAAGAGAATTTTTCATTGATTCGAGTTCCTCTGCGCCCTTTGGGGACAGAAACCCCAGCAAGCTGTTAATCAATATCCAAATGGGATCTATCAGAAAAGATATAGACCAGAAAAATCCCTTGAAGGCTTTATTTATTAGATTGCTGACTGCTTCATTTGCAAAACCGAGAATGACTACAAAACCTGATAATCCTGCCAAATAAATTAAAGGCAGCTTAGCTGATTTTGTCCTTGTCAATTTCTTGGAGTGTTCTGTACTTTCAACATACCTGACGATGTAAGTACCACCGCTATAAACAAGCATACCACTGACAAAAATGAACAGAATGATCTCGGCAGGCTGTCTATGATATATATTCTGGTAGACATAGGATATGAGGGACACCGTCAACAACCCCATCATAAAGCCGCCGCTGATTTCAAAATGTGAATCTCTTTCCTCCTCCAGGTGAGTTGTGATTCGCCAATGCAGCAGGAACAGAATCATGATGGATAACCACCAAGGGAGCCCCAGAAAGAACTGTCCTATCAGAAATAGAGTGCCTCCTGACCCTGCGAAAAATATATTAACCATTCTGCTGGATCCCAATCCCATCCATACTAAGGGAAGCGCAATGAGAATCGATAACAAAACAAATGGAACGCAGTTTGACATAAATGTATACTCACTTGTAAAAAAAGTGAGTATCGCCAGCAGAATCAAAGCATCCGCAATCACCTTAACGTATACTCTGGCAAGGTACGCATTCTTTCTTCTTACGCGAATTTCCTGCTTTGCTGTTTCCATGCTTGCAAAACTCCTTGTCCATTAAGATACTCCAACTGGAAAACAGACACATCCCGTTTTCCCATGACGGATAATAGTCTTTCACTTTCATGGTCCTGGTTCCCTATTGAAATCAATACAGGCGGAACCTGGTGATGCATGATCAAGTATTGGTACATCAAGCTATAAGGAAATGTGACATCATCCGCCGAAAGGACGGAAAGCATTTCGAGGGCTCTTTGTCTTTGCTTTTTTCCTTCTCCAATAGGCAGGTAATAAAATGGAGTTTTATTTAAAGACCTGACGTTTATGGCAAGGGAGAAAGGAATATCGTTCTTTGCCGCCATTTCCAATATATAGGCCGTTCTTTCGATCAAATCTTCCAAATCGCTCGTAATTGAGTAATGAGCAGAAATGTTAAGGGTAATCAGCCAGTTTCGGCTTGTTGCCGGGGAGTTCACTTTTGTCTGCAGCGACTGCATCCTGGCAGTGGCTTTCCAGTTAATATTGGCAAAACTGTCTCCAGGAGCATAATCTCTAGTACCCACCGGCTGGAAAGGATCACTGAATAATGAATTGTGAACAGTAAATGTTCCCTGGCTCTTTGTATGTGCAGAGGTAAACCCGTCTACAGGCTTACTGCGCGGAAATACAAGAATTTCTGCTTTAACATGCTTCTTGTATTCCATATGTACCCCGCCGCTGCCAAACAGATTGGGGATATCAACGGTAAGTTTCTCTATTCTAGCCAGGCCCCTTCTTTGCGCTTCAACAGGAAATCTGACTTCAATCATTTCATTTTTGCTGATGGAGAAAGGGATCCTCATTTCAATCATTCCACCAGGAAATTCATCAAACTCCACCCCTAGAGGAAGAACGACATCACTGAATCGGAGGATGAGGGAACCGTTTAAAAGGGGCACTCCTTTATTCTCAAATTTAAAGGACCACTCTCCCCGATCTCCTTTATTGAATTTCTCCCTGTTTCTCTGGTTCTTAAAAGTCAGCTTGACTCCTGCATGGTTAAGGTAAACCTGTGAACCGTAAAAGAGAGAAAACGCCACCAGGAAGACCGACATCAACAATAAATTCTGAAAAATCAATCCGACCAGTGAGAGGAACAGACTTAAAAAGAGAAAGGCCGGGAGTATATGGGAATCGGTTGTTTCTCTATTCCATTCCACCATCAAACCCTCGATTCAACTGGAACGACTATTTCTTCCAACAACTCATTCATCACGCGTTCATTCGTTTTGGTCAGCGAAGCTTCAGGAGTAAGGGAAATTCTGTGGCTGAGTACATACGAGGCCACTTTTTTAACGTCTTCAGGAACAACATAATTCCTTTCATTCACATAAGCCATACCTTGGGAAGCACGCAATAACGCCAAGCTTGCCCGGGGGCTTACCCCTAACTCGATCAACTCATGCTGCCTGGTTTTTCGTGCAATCTGTAATATGTATGATTCTATGTCTTCAGACACATGTATACCTTTCACTTGCTTGGAACACTCCTTAAGCTCCTCTGGAGTAATAACCGGTTGTATGTCATCAAGCGGCTGCTGGTCCCTGAATCTCCTTAACATTTCTCTTTCACTATCAAATTCAGGATAAGAAATGGGGATTTTCATCAGGAATCTGTCCAGCTGGGCTGCCGGAAGCGGAAAAGTACCTTGTTGGGATTCCACTGGGTTCTGTGTAGCCAGTACAATGAAAGGCTCCTCCAGCTTTAATGTTTTACCTTCAATGGTTACCTGCTTTTCCTCCATGACTTCCAGGAGACTGGATTGAGTCCTCGGTGTTGCCCTGTTAATTTCATCAGCAAGAAGAACATTTGTGACTACTGGACCCGGACGCAGTTCAAACTCTTTTTCTTTAGGATTAAAGTATTGTATACCGGTTACATCACTTGGAAGGACATCCGGAGTGAACTGGATTCTGCAGAAACTGGATTGGATGCACCCGGCAAACGTCTTGGCTAGCATGGTTTTACCAGTGCCTGGAACACTCTCGAATAGTATATGCCCACCCTGCAAGAGGGCAATGCTTAACAACTCTGCTTCTTTATCCATATCAATCATGACTTTACCGATTTCTTTTTTCAGCTTATGGACAAACATTTATACTCCCCCATTCTATCTTGGTTACATTATATCAAAAGAATATACTCAATTTTATAACATTTCCAAATATTTTCCACAATCCTTTTTAAGAGTCCACAACATTTCAATCTGTATCCATAAACAAGACACTGCACTCTAATGCAAGTTCAGCTTTTTTATTATTACTGCATTTTGGGGACAAAGAAATAACCTAATAATCATCACCCCCATGGAATGAGGGCCTCTTGAGTAAATGTCGCAGTCAATGCACAAAAGCAAAGTAAAAAGAAGCAGCTGCTGAAACTGCTTCTTTCTGTGACTCGACTTTTACAAAACATTTAACCTATTTCAAAACCACATATAAAGTGATCTCCTATGATGAAATAACCACCATTGGGGGGAGTCTTTCATGTTTTGGAACATCACCTTTTGCCTTTTTTTGTTGTTACAATAGGCATTTTCAATATCTTGCTGTTACGGAAATAGTAAGGCAATCAATGTTCATAGATCATTTTTCTTGTCATCCCGCCATCAATGACTAGGTTCTCCCCGTTTATAAAATTATTTTCCTCGCTGCATAAGAAAAGACATGCCCGTGCTACGTCTTCCGGTTTACCGACCCGGTTGGAAGGATGCTGAGTATGATCTACTTCTCTCAGTTCTGCATAATTTCCTGTCTCGATCCACCCGGGACTGATACTATTAACCCGGATATTATACTCACTTAGCGTGATGGCCAGAGCATGTGTTAGTGAAAAGATTCCGCCTTTGCTCGCTGAATAGGCCTCCGTATGTGCTTCTGACATGGATGCCCGGGTAGAAGCCATATTGATAATGCATCCGCCCATATCTTTCATAAGCGGTGCTGCTTCTTTGGAAAAGTAGAACACACTACTCAGATTAGTTGCAATCACTTCATTCCAGTCATTTTCCTCCATGTCCCAGAAATTCTTAAACTTGGAGATCCCCGCATTGTTAATCAAGATGTCTACTTTCTCATATGTTTCTTTGATTTCATTGAATAACTTTTTCACTTCCGTGTAATTTCCTACATCACATTTTTTAAAAATGACCCTCTTACCGGATTCATCTATCTTTAGTGATAGTTGAAGACCTTGTTCTTCCTTTTTATCAACAAGGATTACTGTATAATCTTTCTTGAAGAACTCTTTTACAATTGCTTTGCCAATCCCATTGGCACCGCCTGTCACTATCGCCACTTTGCTCATCTGGAAGCCCTCCTTCCCTTTTCATTTTTCCATTATTCTTTTTCCGTAAACGTCTCTGGGTCTCCTTGTGCACACGCATGCAATTTCAGACAAAAAGTCTGCCCTATGCAGGCAGACTTTAACTTCTCGGATTATCCATATACGTATAAACAATATCTCCACCCTGTTGTGCGATCCCGCGAAAGTGCTTGAAATCATGTTGACTGACCAAGATCTTTCTGAATTGTAAAAAATCAGATTTTTGCACCCTGAATTCATCTATGCTTTTATTTCTTAATTCATCGAGAATGGCTGAAATCTCTTTTTCATCCATGTTAAAGACTCCTTTCAAATTCCATAAATGTTGCATAAGGAACAATAGTCTAAAATAACTTTTTTTACATTTTTATTTTATCACCCACACGGTATGTATGGGAATATATTAGGCCTTTTCTCTACATGGAAGCAACAAAAGCATAAAAATTATTGTTTATTTTAATAATTTACAGATTATTAGAATAATATTATGATAAAGTTCTTTACCTTTTAGCATTTTTAAGGCAAACTGTAATTAATTGTTTCTGAAACTTTTGACAAAGGAGAGATATTTGTGAAAAAAGCCGAAGTAGGTAATCTTATAGAGTTTAAAGATGGCTTAAAAGGCATCGTTGAAAAAGTAAATGAAAACTCCGTTATCGTCGACCTTACATTCATGGAAAATTACCGTGATCTTGAGCTCGAGGAAAAAACAGTTGTCAACCATAAGAACTATAAAATTTTAGAAGCATAACAAACTGCAGCCTGGTATCGCACTATTGGATACCAGGCTTTTTCCTTCATCTTAACTAAAGATGCCATGTTTACGAGTTCCTTGATGCTGTATTCATTGCTTCGGTGAAAGTCGTGGCGCCAGGCTAGCTTTTTGACAGCCTATGCACCCTCTTTTGACGTTGAGCATGTCCCCGAGCCAGCTCTTTGACGGCATCTACATCCTCTTTTAACGTTGTGCATGTCCCAAAGCTAGCTCTTTGACGGCATATACTCACCTATCTTTATGAAGAGCATGTACCCCAGCTGGCTCTTTGAAGACATATCCACCTTCAAGCTCTCAACCATTAAGATTTCCAACGTCTGTTTGGGTTATTGTTTGCCTTTGGTGATACTCTCTCCTTCCAGCTCTTTAAAGGATTCCACCTTCCCATGAGGGTGCTGGTCCTGCTTTCTGACATTCCATTGCCTTTCTTTTTCATGCTTTGATTTTGTCATGTTCACAACCTCCTTTTCAGTCTTTTTTATCATGGCTGTTTCCGCATCCTTTCATTCAACCTCGTTCTAAGGTTTGGAATTCCATGGTTTCATCCACAATAAAATGATGAACAATAAGCTTAGGTAACCGAAGAGCGGATATAAATAGGAAAGAAGCTGACTGTATTCAAAAAAACTTAGCAGATAGATCACAATAAAAATGCCTACCGTGATAAATATTCTTTTTCCTTTCCAATAATTTACCATTTGCTTTTCCAGACCGAAAACACCGCCGATAATCGACGTGAATATTTCACCGAAAATAATAAAAATATAAATTCCATACAAGCTTCCTGCCAAACTTTTCATCACTATAGCCATTGGGATTTCATACAAAGTCACATTGGGAATCATAACAAGAGTAAAATGGCTCGATACCAAAATGATCGTCAGCAGAATCCCCCCAAGAATGCCTCCATATTTAACCGTCTTGATATCTTTAACCTCTGCAGCAACCGGTACGAGAACCGCCTGGGCCATCGCAAGGTTGAACGCTGCGTATGAAAAAGGACTAACGACTGCTTTCCAACCATCATCTGCATGGGGAATCCTCATTACGGCCTCCAAAAAACCTGGCTCGAAAATGTTTGAAAGCATTATGGAGAGATTGAAAACAATCATGGTCGGCACGACAAGCGTATTGACTGCAAACAAACCTTTCATCCCTATAATCATGACAATAAAACCAAGGAAAATAGACAACAAAACCCCCGTCTGCTTTCCCATCTTCAACTGCTCTTCAAAGACCGCCCCCGCTCCTGAAAGCATGACGGCCGTTACACCAAGCAGCATCAACATCATCAGGATGTTCATAAATTTTGAAAACCATTTGCCAAACAAATACTCATTAAATTCCTCGAAGGATTTTGCTTTTATCTCATGGGCCTTTACCATTATCTTGGCACCGAGGAATATAAACAGATATCCACTGATCAGGATCCCTATCAACCCGATGAAGCCAAAACGGGTGAAGAACTCGACAATTTCTCTGCCGGTGGCAAATCCTGCACCGATAATCGTACCAACGTATACTGCGGCTAATTGAAATACACCGCTCCATCTCTTCATAGACCTCACCTCACCAATCTTGCTGTGCTGTATTCCAACTCCTTAGCCAATATCTTGTATGACTCTAAAAATTCCGCTATTTAACCTTATGTACAAGCATGTGATTTAAGAAGCACAAATGGTTGGAATTAATTCCCTTAAACAAAATGCTTGAAAGTCAAATTTAGTCAAAGTATAATCCAGTTAAGATCAGAAATGGTCAAACAAATAACGCTAAATCTTTTTTTATATATAATTAGTCAAAGTTAATCAAAGTCAGTATACTTACATCTTTAGAGGAGGAATAATACATGCTTTGTCAAAAATGTCATGAAAACTCTGCAAAAGTGAACCTGCATTTTAACATCAATGGTCACAAAGAATCTTTATTTCTCTGCCATGAATGTTATTCACGTGAAAAGACAGCAATCAACTCGTCAAACCAAAATACTTTCCAGAATTTGTTTGGAGGAAATGGGGTTGGTGATAATCAACAAGCTTTTCAAAAACGATCGCCTCAGGAAGGTGCCAAGGAAAAATCCTTCCTTGATCAATATGGAAGAAATTTAACACACCTTGCCAAAGCTGATCTTATAGATCCAGTCATCGGGCGGGATGATGAGCTGGACAGAATGATAGAAGTTTTAAATCGCAGAAATAAAAATAATCCTGTATTGATCGGTGAACCTGGTGTCGGGAAAACCGCCATTGCAGAAGGCCTCGCGCTTAAGATAGCAAAAGGTGAGGTTCCCTCAAAGCTGCTCAATAAGGAAGTCTACCTTCTGGATGTCGCTTCGTTAGTAGCAAACACAGGCATCCGCGGTCAATTCGAAGAGCGCATCAAAGCGCTGATAGAAGAACTTCAGAGCAGGAAGAACATCTTACTATTCATCGATGAGATTCATTTAATCGTCGGTGCCGGTTCAGCGGAAGGCAGCATGGACGCGGGAAATATTCTCAAACCAGCTCTAGCGAGAGGAGAACTTCAGCTTATAGGTGCCACAACACTTAAAGAATACAGGCAAATCGAGCAGGATGCCGCATTGGAAAGACGCTTTCAGCCGATTCACGTCAAAGAACCTTCAGAACAAGCTGCCATTGAGATCTTGAAAGGCTTGCAAAAGAAGTATGAGGCTTACCATGAAGTGAAATACAGCGATGAAGCGATTGAAAGCTGCGTCATCCTTTCTAAACGATATATCCAGGACCGTTTCCTGCCTGATAAAGCCATCGACCTTCTTGATGAAGCGGGCTCTCATGAAAATTTGAGAAACGGACATCAAGATCAAGATGAAGTCCGCAACAGACTTGCACAGATTGCTTCGGAAAAAGAAGCGGCACTAGCCCAAGAAAAATATGAACGTGCAGCCAAGCTAAGAGATGAAGAAGCCCAATTGGAAAAAGCTCTGGAAAGCCAGGAAGAAAAAGAACTGCCTGTTGTTACACCTGCCCTGATTCAGGAATTAATAGAAAAGAAGACCGGAATCCCGGTAGGTAAACTTCAAGAAGATGAACAGAAAAAAATGAAAGAACTTCAGTCCAACCTGAACAGTCAGGTCATTGGACAGGAGGAAGCGGTCAAAACGGTTGCCAAGGCCATCCGAAGAAGCAGAGCAGGACTCAAAAACAAAAACCGTCCAATAGGTTCCTTTCTCTTCATCGGCCCAACAGGCGTCGGTAAAACGGAACTTTCCAAAACACTTGCCCAGGAGTTATTTGGTTCCGCTGATGCCATGATCAGACTTGATATGAGTGAATACATGGAGAAGCACAGCATCTCCAAACTTATCGGTTCACCTCCAGGGTACGTCGGGCATGAAGAGGCCGGCCAGCTTTCAGAGAAGGTCCGCAGAAACCCGTACAGTATTATCCTTCTCGATGAAATTGAAAAAGCTCACCCGGATGTACAGCATATGTTCCTGCAAATCCTGGAAGATGGACGCTTAACAGACAGTCAAGGCAGAACGGTAAGCTTTAAAGACTCGGTAATCATCGTGACAAGCAACGCCGGAGTCGGTTTCAAGGAAAAACATGTCGGCTTCACAAGCCACACAATGAAAGAAACATCAATCCTGGATAACCTCAAAGATTATTTCAAACCTGAGTTTCTTAACCGATTTGACAATATCGTCGAGTTCAACTCTTTGAGTACTGATAATTTGAAGAAGATTATCGATATCCTCTTGAATGAACTATACACAGTTCTTGAGGAACAGGAGATTAAACTGACTGTAACGGAAGAAGTAAAAGACAAGCTTGTGGCCGACGGTTACCACCCTGACTTTGGTGCACGCCCGCTCCGCCGGATCATCCAGGAAAAATTGGAAGACACCATTGCTGACTTCATCCTCGACCACCCGGAAAAGAAAGAAATGACCGCTGTCATGGAAGAAAATGAAATTGTAATTAAGTAACAGGAAAAGCCGTACTTTCCCCAGAGCGGGAAGTACGGTTTTTTGCGTATTCATAGGTTGGTTACTGACTGGTTTTGTTAGTACTGTAACAGGTTTTAAGGGATTTGATTTGAGTAGATGATCTTTCGGTTCCCGCTCGGAGATATAGTTCCTTTAGAAACTCGCTATAGGTCTTTAACTCACTTGCTTTCCTGGTTATCGTCCTTTAGAGACCCGCTATAGATCTTTAACTCACTTGCTTTCCTGGTTATCGTCCTCTAGAGACCCGCTATAGGTCTTTAATTTGCTTTTCCCTGGTTATCATCCTTTAGAGACCCCCTACAGGTCTTTAATCCACTTTTATCCCTTGTCATCGGCCTTTAGAGACCCGATATAGGTCTTTAATTCACTGTTTCCCCTTGTTTTCGTCCTTTAGACACCCGCTATAGGTCTTTAATTCACTGTTTGCCCTTGTTATCTTCCTTTAGACACTCGCTATAGGTCTTTAATTCACTGCTTCCCCTTGTTATCTTCCTTTAGACACCCGCTATAGGTCTTTAATTCACTGTTTCCCCTTGTTTTCGTCCTTTAAAAACCGACTTAGGAATATTTCTTTGCAAACAAAAAGAGAGTATCCATAATTGGAATACCCTCTTCACTCATCAATACGATAAGTCTTTAATAGACAAACCTACTCGTTTTAATAACTCGATGGCTGTTTCTTTTTCTTCACTGCCCAGAACTGACATCAACTTGTGAATTTGCTTTTCATGACGTGGGAACAGCTCTCCGATGAATTCCTTTCCCTCTTCAGTAATTTGGGCATATGTTACCCGTCGGTCAGTTGGGCATGCGACACGCCTGATCAGCCCCTTTTTCTCCAACTTATCAACGACATACGTTATACTGCCGCTTGCCAATAAAATTTTACCACCGATTTGCTGAAGAGGTTGATCACCTTTATGATAAAGCAGTTCAAGTACGGCAAACTCGGTCATATTCAAGCCATTGTTTTGTATAAAAACTTGTACATCTTCATTAATCGCCTTATAAGCACGTGATAACACGATGAACAGCTTTAAGGATTGTTCAATATCTTTTCTATCTTCCATATCTATCATGTCCTTTTGTTATAATTGTACCTATTTTACTACTTTCCAGTTATGGTTAACAGCAGCTTTAACTGTTTTATGCTTCAGGAAGTAATTGGCCAGCAGTTCTGTCATATCGATTTGACTGGACTTGGTGACAGGGCGGTCTTTAAACATTGGATATTCTCCTCCGCCGCCTGCGCGATAGTTATTCATCACCACTTCATACTTCCCATTCATATCGACCGGCTTACCCTCATATTCAAGATTCTCGATTCTGCTGCCTATATCATTCCTGATATTGATCGTATACTGAATACCTTCCCACATATCATAGTTATAATGCTGTGGTTTAGGCTCGGAAAAAGCAGGGTTCACCTTCACTTCTTCCTGTTCGTCCAATTGGAAATAGGAAGCGGAGCGCTCCAACGCTTCTTTCATATCTCTCCCGCTTATCTCAAGTGCTGTCAGTGTGTTGGGATATACATAATTTGAAACGATATCTCTCATTGTCACTGTATTCGGGAGTCCTGTAGCGGAGTTATTGAATAAAGCCGTGTTTGAGATTTTGACTCCAAGTGCATCCATCTGTACCTTGTTGATGAATTCAACCAGGGGATGTTCAATCATCCTTGCTTCTAAAGGGTTCTTAATCGTCATATCCCCTTCTATAAAGCCAATGGGCTGGTCGAGCCATTCTTGGGTTTTCGTTTCATAAGGATTGGCAATCTTCAGGACATATTCATCTTCTTCCTCCCTGCCTAAGGGAAGAAGTACAGACTCCTTATCAACAATTTCCCAGTTTCCATCATTATTTTTCTCAAAGGTTATATCCGCTTTACCGATGAACTGGCCATTGAATCCAGGCTGAAGGATTAATACTCCTTTGACTTTTCCTGTTAGTTGGCGGTGTTGATGACCCGTCAGCAGTACATCAATTCCCTCAATTTCCGAGCACATCCTGAAACCTTGATTCTCACCGGTTTGCGGCTCTGTCGGTTCTCCTGTTTCCGGGTCGTTCTCAAATCCGCCATGATAAGAAACAATCAAGATATCAGGTTCTTCATTTTCCCTGATATACTTTACCCATTGCCTGGTCGACTCAAAAGCATCTTCAAAATCAAGCCCTTGAATATGATCAGGGTTTTCCCAATTCGGTATATAGTGCGTTGTCACACCAAGGACTGCGGCTTTTAATCCATTGGCAAATTCTTTTATAAAATACGGCTGGCCAAAGCACGGACTGCTGGTAGTCTTATCAAGAATATTGGCAGATAACCATGGGAAATTTGATTGAATCACCGCATTTTTAAAGATTGGCAGCCCATAGTTGAATTCATGATTCCCAACTATCGCCGCATCATACTGAAGGTAGTTAAGGACTTCAATCATAGGATTGGGTTCATTCGCCATATATTTAACATAATGGTACGTCATTGGTGTTCCCTGGATTACATCGCCGTTATCAAGGGTAATGACATTATCATTTTCTTGTTGTATTTTTTTTATCACTGTTGCAGCCCTCGCCAAACCTAACGGCTGCAATTCATTGGTGCCATAATTTATAGGAAAGATGTTGCCATGAACATCACTTGTTTCTACTATCGTCAATGTAATTTGGGACATCATTTACCTCCAGCATTCTCTCATAATGTTATTGTATCAAATTTTCCAGCTGAATGTACTATATTCATACAGCAGAGATACCTCTTTCTGTCCACGATCATAAAATTTAGTAGAGATTTATATAGAAAAATGACCAATTCAAAGAAGCGACAACTTAAAGGAGCCTAAAGGTCCTGATAGATAAAAGTGCATATATGACATTAAGGGCTTTCTTAAGGGCAATAAAAAGGTAACATGAATGGAATAAAAGAAGGTTTCGCATGGAGTATACATATATAAGCACGGGTTATGCAGGAATACGCGCGGCATCTTTCACTCATACGCACACGTTATACCAGAATGCGCACAGCAAATAAGAAAATATACACAGAATTACATAAAATAGAAATGGAATGCGGACGAATCAAGAAACTAAAAAAATACCAAAATGGGAGGAAGCCCGGTACAGGCTCCCTCCCATTTTCAGGGTTTCCGGTTCCCCGGAAACGCCACTCTATTAAACGATACGTTTTCTGATTGATGAAGAAATAAAGTCGATGATGGTAACCACGACGATGATGACCAAAAGGATGAGGCCCATCTCTTCCCAATTTCTGTTCATCTGGGCAAATTGTATTAACGTACCGATTCCTCCTGCTCCAACGATCCCAAGTATCGTTGATGCACGTACGTCAATCTCAAATCGATAGATTGCATAAGAGAGGAATTCCGGTATGATTTGCGGAATGATTCCATGGAATAAAATTTGAATCTTATTTGCTCCGCTGGCTTCCATGGCTTCTACTATATTGAAGTCAATCGATTCTAGTACTTCTGAATATAGTTTACCAAGCATTCCGGTGGAACCGATGGCAATTGCAAGGACCCCTGCGAATGGGTTCGGTCCTACCGCTACTACGAAAAGGATTGCCAGGATTAAATCAGGAAACGCCCTGATGGCGCTGAGAATCCATTTTCCGATAGTGGTAAGCACCTTGCTTTTGATCATATTCGATGCTGCAAGGAATCCAAGCGGCACGGCAATGATGGCAGCCATCAACGAACCTGCAAAAGCAATATATAGGGTTTCAACCATCGCTGTCCATACTTTGCCTATAGCACCCCACTCAGGATTGAAAAGTTTAGGGATGACTCTTGTAAAGTTGTTCGCCATCCTTTCCATCGCTCTTCCCCAATCGATGTCGATGCCTGTGAAGGTCCAGATATAAAGCAGGGCAACCGCCAGGAAGATTAACCATTTTTTTATCACACTGAAAGGCGAACGTTTCTTCTTTGGAGGTAAAGTAAGCTGCATCAGACAATCGCCTCCCTGATTTTAGTACTGATATATTCGATAACCACTACGACTACGAAGATGACCAGAATGATCAGCATCGCATTGGGGTAATTATAGAATTTGAGCTGCTGATTCAGGACCAGTCCAATTCCGCCGGCACCAACCAGACCAAGGACAACTGACGCCCTGATATTGATTTCAAACACATATAGGACGAACGAGGTAAACTGCGGAAGAACCTGTGGAACAAGGGCGAATGAAATACTTTGCAACGTATTACCGCCAGACGCATGCATAGCTTCCATAGGATTCATATCCACTGACTCGATTGTTTCACTGATTAATTTTGCCAGAATACCTAATGAGAAAATAATAAGTGCTACGATACCTGGAAAAATCCCAATCCCAAACAACCCGACAAAAATAACAGCTAGTACTAGATCAGGAATCGTACGGAGGATGTTCAGAATTGTCCTAACAGTCGTGTAGACAAATTTATTCGTGGTTACGTTTTGTGCAGCCAGCAGACTCAACGGCACACACAGAATGGCAGCAATGGTTGTAGCGACAATTGCCATTTGAATGGTTTCAGCCATCGGATCGACAATATGTTTGAATGCTGCAAAGTTAGGCGGAAAGAACTTGGCAATGACCCTTCCCATGTTCGGAATCCCGTCGATCAGATCAGGTAACGTTGCATTGGTCTTGATGGTACTTAACACATAAAAGCCGATAATGACGGCAAAAATAGCGGAAATCCTCGCTTTGGTTTTGCCGGGAAGCAGTGACGGCGAATACGTGTCTTTCGCTGCAGTTTTAGAAGAATCCGTCTTCACTCTTCTACACCCCCGCGCAAGTCGTCTTCGCGAATCGCACGTCCGTAAATTTCCTCAAACGTCTTTTCAGATACCTCAGAAACAGGACCGTCAAAAACTACCTCTCCTGCACGCATCCCGATGATCCGGTCGGCATATTCCATGGCCATGTCGATAAAGTGAAGATTGACGATCGTCGTAATTTTATCTTCTTTGTTGATTTTCTTTAAATAAGTCATGACCTGATGAGAGGTTGGGGGATCCAATGAAGCCACCGGCTCATCAGCGAGAATATACTTCGGTTTTTGAGTCAGAACACGAGCGATACTTACCCTTTGCTGTTGTCCACCGCTTAGCTCATCTGCGCGATTATATAGTTTTTCTTCAATATTTACTCGCTTTAAACTTTCATAAGCAAGTGCGAGGTCTTCTTTTTTGAACATATTAAATATGGATCGAAGTGTCCCCGTATATCCTAGTCTTCCTGCCATTACATTCTTTAGAACATTGGAGCGTTTTACGAGGTTATAGTTCTGGAAGATCATACCGACTTTTGTTCTCAGCTTTCTCAAATCTCCGCCCCGGTATTTTAAGATGTTTTGATCATCCACAAGCAGTTCGCCTTTAGTGGGAGTGACAAGTCTGTTTATACTGCGGATGAATGTGGATTTCCCGGCCCCTGATAAACCAACAATAACGACAAACTCACCCTCATTGATTTTTACATTAATATTCTTCAAACCTTCTGTTCCATTTGGATACACCAGTGAAACGTCCTTGAATTCGATCATGATGGAACCCCCTTCAGTCCTAAAAAGATAAAAAATATGTGCACCGAACCTCGGTCCTCAAGCAGAGATTCAGATTTTCGGGCACAAAAAAGGGGGAAGCAACCTCCCCCTCGGATTGCATTTCTATTAAGTTAGCTTCAAATTAGAAAGAAATAGAATCTTTGAATTTAGCATAAGTATCTTTAACTACTTGGTATTCTGCATCACTAGCTTCAGTGATTTCATCCCAGTTGTATACATCATTCATGATTTGGATCATTTCAGGATCATCATTCAATGATAGGAAGACTTCTTTGATTTGCTGTTGAAGCTCATCATCGAGTTCTTTCGTAACTGAAATGGTGTCATTTGGAATTTCCGTTGTGTGACCAATGACTTTCATTTTATCCATCATGTCAGGGTACTCTTCAGTCAATGTTGTACGTACATCATCAAAAGTTGTAGCAACATCGGCATCACCTTCATAGACAGCAATAGCTGCAGTGTCATGACCGCCTGCTGCGATTCCTTGAGAGAAAAACTCGGATTGTAATGCGTTAGCACTTTCAATTTCAAACTTGTCCATTAACTGTGCTGCAGGGAATAAGAATCCTGAAGTTGATGCTGCATCCGGATAAGCCCAGATTTTGCCTTCAAGATCTTCAAGTGATTCGATACCCGAATCAGCTCTTACAAGGTATTGTGCTTTGTATGTTCCGCTTCCATAACGAACAGATTTAAGGATAACTTCAACCCCATATTGCTCGTTTGCCAAAACATACCCAAAAGCAGGAATGAAACCAACTTGAACTTCGTTGGAACCCATTGCTTCTATAAGTGCAGTATAATCAGTCATTACACGGCCTTCAACTTCAATGCCAAGCTCTTCACTAAGACGTTTTGCCAATGGCTCAACTGTGTCAGCAATCGTGTCAGAATCCTGTGAAGGAACAAATCCCATAACGATTGATTCAGGTGTTTCCGAACCGCCTTCACCAGTGTTTCCGTCATTAGATGCATTATTGCCGCCGTTGTTTGTGCCGCAAGCAACCAGCCCTACAGCCAACAAAAGTACTAGCATAAAACTGAAAAACTTTTTCATTCTCCTTTTTCCTCCCTAGTAATCTTTTATAATCACAGTACAAATCAATTATGACTTATAATCTAAATTTTCGCTATACTATTTTGACTTTTTTTACATTTTCTTTATAAAATTTGTCGTTTTCTGGATTATGAATATTCACTATTACCTAGTTCTGCTGTCTTTAGGTCATACTGAAAGATTAGAGTATATTACCAATAGCTTTACAAATAAATGGTCGTCGGGGAGGTCTTGATAGTATGGAGAATACGCGCCAAGTTTTCGCTCCTGCATTTCACGGTACATGCAAAAATCAGAGTTGCTGCTTTTCTAAATGGCTCTTTTCTAAAACTTTGGTGCTATTCACTATGAAATCCAGGAGAAATAACCATATTTCACAGAATTTATCCTGGTAAACAAGAAAGAAAAGAGCTATTCACCCTGTTCAGTTAGATAAGCCCTTGTACCCGAGGGAAAAATCCGGCCCTTTGGATTTTTCCGGTAGCAACAATCTATACGAACACAGCGTTCTAAATAGCTATCAGAGATCGCCAGCAGCTTGAGGAAAAGAAAAAAAAAATTCCCCGTTTTCATCACGGAGAACTTTTTCAATGCTGTTGAGCACTTTTTATATAGTTTCTTTCCTGATATTTTGTAATCAGCTTATCCAGCTCCTGGCTGCTTTGCACTGTCCTAGTGTCATTTAAACCATATTCTGCACCAATCTGGAGCATTTCTTTTTGTTTTTTAGCAATTCTATACAGGATGACTTTTTGGTAGACTTTGTCAAATGGGGATAACATTGAAACTCTCACCTTTCTGTCTGTATATGACTCGTAAATATTCTTCTTTCTTCAAATAATTCAAAAAATAGATACCTTTGAAGTATC
This sequence comes from Rossellomorea sedimentorum, assembly GCF_046237645.1. Taxonomy (GTDB): domain Bacteria; phylum Bacillota; class Bacilli; order Bacillales; family Bacillaceae_B; genus Rossellomorea; species Rossellomorea sedimentorum. The sequence goes on along the minus strand of NZ_CP143546.1, from coordinate 1,262,873 downwards.
GCAAGATTAGAATTAAAAGTAAATAGAATCGATAAAAGAAGACAAAATATCCCAAAATCAATAATGTCTTGTTCTTAATTTTGACGAAAAACGACAAAATCCCCAGTCTTAATTAGTAGACTGGGGACTTCATAAAAATCATTCTATCGTTGCCCACATTTCTTTTGGGTTCATTTCATAGATGCCATTTTCTCTATACATATAGTGATTAATGATGAATTCTCTCCTTATGGTGGCAAAATCGTCATGAAACTTCTTGATATATTCGTTTATTTCTTTTTCTTCATATTTGATCCCAGGTTTCAATCCTTCTACTAAATGTTGGAATACAAATAGTTTCTTCTTTCGCTGAGCCGGAATCCCAATTAACTTTCCATCGTTCGTGAAAAAATTGTTTAACACCTTTTGCTTTTCTTTTTGGATCTTTTCCATTTCCCCTTTGTCCCCCCTGCTTTCTTCAGCCATATTTAACAACACTTCACCATGATGCTGAATGACCTTCTTATTTAAATGATAATACAAAGAATTTTTCTCCCTGCGTGCATACACCAGGTTGATATCCTTGAGCTTCGTCAAGTGATGAGAGATAGTCGGTGCAGTAAGACCCAATTTACCTGCAATCGCGAGCCCGTGCAATGGTCCTTCTTTCAAGAGCATGATAATTTTCAGTCTTGTCGGATCACCGATCGTCTTATAAAACGCCACCAGCTTATCCAGCTGCAAAATGACCCCCTCCTTTAAGATTAGATAATTATCTAATTTCAATATTGTCTAATTAGTTGTTTCTGTCAACCTGCTTAAGCTATGAACAGGGTGCCCATAACCCTTTCGCTTCTCAGTTTTTTAATACATCATTTTTAAATTTTTTTCTTGGCTGTGTTAAAGAGTAATGTTGTTTTTTTAAAAAAATTCATTAATAAAGCTAGATTTCCACTGCAGACGAGCGACTCCGCGGGGCGGGCGGTGAATTAAAAAGCGTAAGCGGCCGTTCAGCGACGTACAGATTTTAGGGCTATCGCATGAGATAAAGGAATCACGAAGAGCGATAGTGATGCGATGATCATTTCCCATTCCCAAAAGTGAGCTTTTCACGTAACAAAGTTTAAAACAAAAAAAATCCAGAAGCCGATTTTTTCTGGGTAGTACTTTAGACAGGGTGTGGAAATGATCTTGATGACTTATCTATATAAAGTGGAAAGGCCCCGTTCAGCGGCGTACGGACTGGACTGTTCCTGCATGAGATAAAGGAAACACAACGAACACAGTGAGTTGATGTTCATTTCCCATTGCCCAAGAATGTACCACTAACCAGAAAAGCATCCTACCGAAAAAATCCAGGAGCCGATTTTTTCTAAATACCTCTTTATACGAGTAAAGGAAATGAACCTGTTGACTTATCGCAAGGAGGGGACAGGGAAGTCCGCTAGCCGTTGGGGCCTTGCAACTGGATTCGCAAGGAGAGAGACCGAAATCTGCTAGTCGCGGGCCGGTGGGTACGTAAACTAGGTCTCACCTGTCATCAAAAGTGGAAGCGCCTTGGTCAGCCCCGACAGGCAAATGTTCCGGAGAGAATAAAAGGCGATCTTTCCTTTTAATCTCTCTGGGTTATTTGACCCCAAGGGGCTAGGCGCTGGAACTAGACGTCCCGCTAGTCCCGCAGGAGGTCCCACGCCTTCCGCTCCAATCAAACAAGATTACTTCTAAAGGTCGTCAACTTGTTGATCTAAATAACAACTCCATCAACTAACAGAGCCTTTTTCTTTTTTAAACGGACAGCGTTCATTTCCCCCAAAATAAAAAAGCCTCAAGAAACCTGAGACTATAATAAAGTATCTTATTCAATGGCCATTTCAACCCTTAGAAGGGTTTCTTTCTTATCCACTTGCTTGCCGGCATAGCCTGTCAGGGATTGATCCTTTCCGACCACCCTGTGACATGGAATGATGATTGGAAGGGAATTGGCTTTATTTGCTTGACCTATGGCTCTGACCGCAGTGGGCCTGCCGATTCTTTCAGCTATGTCCTTGTAGCTGCATGTTTTTCCATAAGGAATTTCTCGTAAAGCCCCCCATACGGATTCCTGGAATGGAGTTCCTTTTACCTTCAATGGCAACTCGAACACTTTCCTTTCTCCTTTGAAATATTCTTCTATCTGGGAGGAGGCTTTTTTCAGGAGCGGGTTTTCGCTGTTTGACTTGGGATCCGTTACAAACTCTACTTTTGTCAGGAATTCATTATCTGCGGTGATTTTTAAGTTGCCAATTGGGCTTGAAATCACTATGCTCTCAGAACTCATTGATTTCATCCTTTCATGCTGGGAAGATCGATATGGAAGGTAGTGCCTTTTCCTAATTCACTTTCTACTTCGACGGTCCCATCATGTTCTTCAACAATTTTGAAAGTGACCATCAGTCCAAGGCCTGTCCCTCTTTCTTTTGTAGTATAAAATGGTTCCCCGAGTTTTTTTATCTTTTCTTTAGGGATGCCCATGCCTTCATCGGTAATGGATATCCGGACCTTGTCTGCATTCTTTTCTGATATGTTAATGGAAATCAAGCCGCCTTTAGGCATGACTTCAATCGCATTTTTCACAATATTAATAAAAACCTGCTTTAACTGGTTCGGTTCTGCAAACACTGCAGGTACCCCTCTTTTATATCGCTCCATAAACTGTACATTATGCATGACCGCCTGTGCATTCAGTAATTCCAATGTATCCTTCATAATCCGGACGAGGTTGGTTTCCTGATATTGAACGGCCTGAGGCTTGGCCAGTATTAAAAATTCAGTAATAATGGATTCGATTCTTTGCAGCTCTGATTTAATGACATGAAAGTACATTTCGTGTTCACTTTCCATATTGTTTTCCAGAAGTTGTATAAATCCTTTTAACGCCGTCATCGGATTTCTGATTTCATGGGCAATGCCTGCAGCCAGTTCTCCAACGACAGACAGTGTATCTGACTTGCGCAGTTGATCCTGTAATTCCACTTCTTCAGTTATATCCCTTATGACTGTCAAATTCAAATTGGAAAGCAGGTTATATTTCGATGAAAGTTCAAGGTGTTGAGAACGTTCCTCATCAATTTTCTTCAATTTGAGGAGACTTGCCTGGCCTTCCTCTTTCAATTTTGCCTGATATTGCAGGTATTCCTCATCCTCGTTTTCTTTAATCATAAATATATCCTTGATATCACTGCCAATCAGCTTGTCTTTATCCGATGAAAGTATTTTCAATGCTACCGGATTGGCATCGACCACCTGGCCTGAATGGTTGGTGAGAACCATTCCGTCAAGGGTCCCTTCAAATATTTTTCGGAATCGTTCTTCACTTTCACGCAGGCTTTTCTCCATTTGATGGCGTTCACTAACATTCCGGAAGATGGTCATATTATAACCGTCAACCGAATGAAGTTTTGATGTGAATTCCAAATGCTTCAGTTGATTATTCGGCATAAGGAACAATACCTCATCTCTGACAGCTCCTTTGGCTTTAAGCTCATGAGTGACCGACTCAAACTTTGCCATTTCCAATGGGTAAACAAAGTCTTCTATTTTCTTTGTCAAGATTTCTGAAAGTGAGCACTCAAAGATTTTTAAAGCAGATCTGTTCGCTCTGAGCACCCTCCCGTCCTGATCCCATAATACAATGGCATCAATGGCCTCTTCAAATAGGTCTTTGAACAGTTCCTCACTCCGCTTTAGTTGAATTTCCATTTGTCTCTTTTCTGTGATATCACGGAGAATTGCCATATGAAGTTCGTGGTTCACATAAGGAGTTGTTGTAAATTCGACAACAGACACTCCTTCAGGGTGGGTAATCGGCATTTCCCCCCGGGCCTGCCTGCCTGAATCAAGAAGTTCTTTTATTTTAATCAGCTTTAAATGAAAATTCTTTGGAACGAAGGAGATTACCTTTCTGTCAAGAACGTCCTTCTTTTGGAGGTTTACCTGCCTGCAGAATGCCTGGTTGGCCTCTTTAATATTTCCCTCTCTATCAAACAGCAGAATTCCTTCTGCAGCCTGCTGGAAAATATTGTTTAACATGTGAAGATTCATATGTTCGTTTCTCTGTTTCTCTCGTTCACTCGTTATATCCCTCAGGAAAAAGAAAGCATAGTCACTTTTATTCAGTTTGGTAATCTTCAATTCAATATGTTTGATATTACCTGCAGCGGTCGTCATAAGGGTTTCATCTTCTATTACACCGCCATACATCACAGCATCCTCATATTGCGAGAGAATAGGGGAAGGTACAGCTTGAAAAAATTGTGCAAATGACTCACTCAGTAACATATTTTCCTCTGTCTCCAACAACTCCATGGCAGAGGAATTGGCTTCTATGATGGTCAAATCTTTATCGACTATTAAAATCGGGTTGGGAGACGCGGCTAGAACTTCCCGAAATCCTATCGAGTCCGACGGTCTTGGCTCTTGCTCAAGTTCATACGTCTGTTTCTTGATCATTATACTTTCCTCCTACTATTCATTTTGCCATTTTTCTCATGATATCTTTCTTCTATTTCGAGAGGTTTACAGATTTATTTCGCATTATATCGTTTTGGTTATTAATAGTTTAAAAATTATCGGAACGGGTATTTTCAAGATATATTTTTGTTATTTTATTAGTTGCGGAAGGGTTAAGATGCACAAATGGTGGTTCGTCATCGTCCGCGGTTCTTCCCATCATCCGTAAAAGGCAGGAATATAATCACGGCGGTAACAAGCCCTGAAGTCAGGCTTTCAAACTACTAAAAGTTGGTGAACATCATGGGAAAGACTAGAAATCACTATTTCGATAATGCAAAGGTCATTTTAATCTTCTTGGTAGTATTCGGACATTTTATCCGTTCCTTCATCGAGAATGACCCCTATGTGCTGGCGTTATATAAAACGTTGTATACATTCCACATGCCTGCATTCATAATTGTTTCAGGCTTTTTTGCTAAAGGGTTTTACAAAAAGGGCTATATCCCGAAATTATTTAAGAAACTGATTTTACCCTACCTTTTATTTCAAATTATCTATTCAGTCTATTACTACTTCCTATATAATAAGCGCAATTTGACGATAGACATTTATGACCCACAATGGTCCATGTGGTTTTTATTAAGCTTATTCTGCTGGAATATCCTGCTTTATATATTTGTCCGCAAATGGAAATTTTCACAAAATAAAGCTTTATTCATTGCGTTTGCGATCGGAATTGCCATTGGCTTTGTTGACAGTGTATCGAATTACCTCAGCCTTTCCAGGACCTTTGTGTTCTTCCCCCTATTTCTGCTTGGTTACTACCTGAAGGAAGATCATTTTTCCAGGCTTGGGACAGCTAAGGTGCGAATGGCTGCAGTGCTTATTCCGGCAACAGTATTTGTGTTTATGTTGCTGGTCCCGGAGTTTTCAGATAAGTGGCTGCTGGGGTCGAAGTCTTATGAACAGCTTGGGGGAAAGGACCTCTTCAGCCCGATTGCGAGAAGCATGGTCTATCTATTGAATATCGCCATGTCTTTCAGCTTTTTTTCCTTTGTGCCAAAGAGCAGGCATTTCTTTACTAAGTGGGGAGCGAGCACACTGTATGTGTACCTTATACACGGCTTCTTTATCAAATTTTTCAGGGAAAGCCCGTATGAGGATTTCCTCCCTCCCACCCAGTCGATTCTATTACTGGTTGCGGCGTCATTTTTCTTGACGGTGTTGTTGTCAAGCCGCCCATTGACTTCCTTGACACAGCCATTAATTGAATTGAAAACAAACAAGCTTGTTGAATTGCTGAAAGATTTAAAAAACTCTAAAAAGAAATATACCGAGCACATGAAATATTAACGGTGTTACCCAACACTCTTTATTCCAGCTTCACATAACTCAGACCGGCATCGTTGCCGGTCTTTTTATATGGCAGATTTTTATCTATATGCTGTGAAACTTACCTTTTTAAAATTTCAGTTATAGAATCTCAGGGTATTTGACCTCCAGCATGAATAACGCGCGTTCTGTCCAGCGCTAAGCCACTCGGGGCAGGCACCTGGAGTTGAGATCAGCAAGCAACGATCTTACGAAAGGAGCTTATTTATCTAACTACATATTCTCACCTTATATGCCAAAATCCTTCATAGAAATTGGAAATAGTACAAAATACCGAATAACATTGAGTTTGAAGGCGGGCTTGGGTACAATGTTAAAGTACTATTGGTCTAACTTATTGGCGGCCCTTTGATTCCAGAAAGTTAGATACATAAAGGAGTTTTTAGAATGAAGAAAGCTGTATTAAGCACCCTGAATGCCAAATATATACACACCAATTTAGCCATCAGGAACCTGAAGGCATTTTCAGAACCTGAGTATAATGTAGAAATATCGGAATATACCATTAAAGATCCGCTGATGAACATTGTGTCGGATCTCTACACAAAGAAGGCTGATGTAATCGGCTTCAGCTGTTATATATGGAATATAGAAGAGACAATTTCCGTAGTCAAAATGCTGAAAAAGATCTCTCCCGAAACTGTCATCATCTTGGGGGGGCCCGAGGTGTCCTACGATGTCCCTTATTGGCTTGAACGTTTGCCTGAAGTAGACTTTTTCGTCATTGGAGAAGGGGAAGAAACTTTTAAAAGCCTTCTTGGACAAATTTACGGAGAACAAAATTGGGAAGAAGTAAATGGCATCGGCTATTTAAAAGAAGGTAAAGTAAAAATCAATCCGCAAAGAAATAAACTCGATCTAAGAGAACTTCCTTCTCCGTTCCGGTTTGAGGAAGACTTAAAACACTTATCCAAACGCGTCACGTACATTGAGACCAGCCGTGGATGTCCTTTCCGCTGCCAGTTCTGTCTTTCTTCCATTGAAGTCGGGGTTCGTTACTTCGACAGGGAAAAAGTGAAAGAGGATATCCGCTTCCTTATGGAGCATGGTGCCAAAACCATTAAATTTGTTGACAGGACTTTTAATATCAGCCGAAGCTATGCAATGGAAATGTTCCGTTTCCTGATAGACGAACATCTCCCTGGGACGGTCTTTCAATTTGAAATCACAGCAGACATCATGCGCCCCGAAGTCATTGATTTCTTGAATAAGGAAGCGCCTGCTGGATTATTCCGATTCGAAATTGGCGTTCAATCCACGAACGACGAAACCAATGATCTTGTCATGAGAAAGCAGAATTTCTCCAAGCTGACAAGAACTGTCACTATGGTGAAAGACGGAAAGAAAATCGACCAGCATCTCGATTTGATTGCAGGTCTGCCTGAAGAAGATTATCAATCATTCCGCAAGACGTTCAATGATGTATTCGCTTTAAGGCCTGAAGAACTTCAACTTGGTTTCCTTAAAATGCTCCGGGGTACAGGGCTAAGGATCAATGCCGATAAACATGATTACATCTATATGGACAATGCTCCGTATGAAATACTCGGCAATAATATTCTAAGTTTTGATGATATTGTAAGAATCAAACAGGTTGAGGATGTGCTGGAAAAGTATTGGAACGACCATCGTATGGATCAAACGATCGAATACCTCGTCACCCATGTGTTTGAGACACCATTTGATTTCTTCCAAAGCTTCGGTTCCTACTGGGAGGAACGAGGGTGGTCGAGGATCGGTCACCAGCTTGAAGACTTATTCAAGAGGCTACATGAATTCCTGTCAGAGACAAGAAATGAACTGCTCCCTACAATAGAAGCCATCATGAAATATGATTATTTGAAAAACCAGCGATATAAGCCTAGGAAGGCATGGTGGCAGTCGATTCTGGAAAAACGCGACCGCTCCGAATTGTATCAGCTGATTATCCAAGATCCGACAATAGCCGGGGAGGATTTTACAAGGTTAGGATTGAATGAGAAAGACCTGCACAAGCATACGCTTGTAGAAAAACTTTCTGTTACTCCATCTTCTCAAGGAATTGAAGGGGAGTCCTGCTACCTCCTGGCCTATTACGAACCAGCCTCCGGGGCAGCACAGCTCTTTACCATTCCTGCATCGAAGCTTTTACAAAAGCAAAATTAAATACTAGTGGCAAATAAAAATGTTAAGCCCCCGGCTTAACATTTTTATGTTGTATTCAGCAATCTCTTTTCTTGTTCTGCTTTTTATTCGCCTCAGCAGTCTCAAAGTGCTTTGCGGCGTTGAAATCCCCAAATTCCATTCCAAATTCTTCTCTAAAGTTTTGTTTTTCATTCTGCTTTTTAGGATTATCTTTCATTATTCATCCTGCCTTCCCTGCCATGTTTTGAATTTCTGTTTTTGGCTTTAGCGGGGTCTTCATCTTGTGCAAACTCTGCACTAAAGTCCTTTTGCTCTGCCAGGTTTTTTCTCGGTGTCTTGTTATTTTTCTCTGCAGCATCAAATTCCGCTTTTCGTTTAGCCATCGTGACCATCTCCTTTTAATGTGTACTGGTTTTAGTTTTTCCACGATTTTTCTTTTCATGCGATTGGATAATATACATTCTTTTCACCAGGCATGCGAAAAATTACCACTCATTTTCTCCGGCATTAGAGAAAAGATAACAGTAGAAACAAAATCTTTAAGAAGGAGGGAACTATCAATGGCTAGAAGAAATAAATTATTAGTCCCTGGCGTAGAGCAATTTATGGATCAAGTAAAGTATGAAATCGCCCAGGAATTTGGAGTAACACTTGGTTCTGACACTGTTTCCCGGTCAAACGGTTCAGTCGGCGGAGAAATCACCAAACGTCTAGTGCAACAAGCTCAAACACAGCTTAAAGGAAAATAATCGAAGTGGTGAAGGGCTGCAAGTCCTTCTGCTTTGTAACTAAACAAGGCTGCCTGTTGGCAGCCTTGTTTAGTCTTCTTCTTCATCTTCTTTTTCTTCTTTTTCGTTTTTGTTTCCAGATGAATGTTTATGATGTTTTTCATTTTTTATCTTATCATTTTTATCCTTATCCTTTTGAGGCGTTTCTTCCTTTTCTTCTTTAAACTTATTTTTATGAGTTTTATCATCTTTTTCATGACCGTTCGAACTGCCATCACCGCGATGCTTTTCCTTTGACGGTTTTTTCTCGGAATCTTGGGTATCCTTCCCATTACCTTTAGCATTATGTTGTTTATCTTTCTTCTCACCACTATTAGTAGATAAGTTTGGTTTACCATTTGATTTAAGGGAATTTTCTTGTTTAGCAGCTTGTTTTTCTGCTGCGGGTACCTCTTTTGACTGGTCTGTACCGACACTCTTTTTTGATGCTTGAGGTTTTTCTTTAGGTATTGATTTCTCCTTGGGATTCTTTGTCATAGACTGTTTCTTCTGCTTTTCTTCTTTTTGTATTAATAACTGTCCTGCCGTCACCCCTACGGCTATTGCTTCTTCTCTGGCTTCAATGCTTGTTTCGACTACTGAGATATCCGCTGTTCCTTTATTTAATTTCTCTTTTGAAAGCTGCTTGATCTCCTTCTCAATCGATTCTCTATCTGTATTGTCGGCTTCCTCCGTAAATACTGTGGTGACGACAACTTTCTTTTGAGTTCCCAGATAGCCATTCTTCGTACTAACATCAATAATTTCTTCTGTTACCTCAATGATTGACTTTCCTTCCAAGTCCGGCATTTCATCCAGCATCTCTTCCGCTTCTGTATTAAACGGTTTGATATCTATCACTTCTTTGTCTTGATTGATAGTCATCTCGAAGCTGGGATTGATATCCACGGAAACATATGCATACACCTCAGGGTCCTCTAATACAGGAAGAAGGATAAATAATACCATTAGAATCGCTGCTGCCCCTGATAATACCGGCTTAACATGCAGTTTCTGCCTCAATCGCTGAAGAACGGTGGTTTTGTTTTCTTCCAGCTGGGGTAAAAAAGTCAGCTCCTCACCAATTTCATAATGTACAGATGGCTCTTTACGTGTCTTAATAAACTCACCTTCAGGAGTCATCATGATGATTGTGTCAGATTTAACCTCCATAACGATTCCTTTTTTCATTGTTTCATCCGCCCTTTTAAGTAATCCTTCAGATAATAAAAATCCTCCAACATAATAATGGAGATGGCAATAATATATTTTCTATTTCTTTCTATTGTTTTACGACTGAATCCAACTTCTTTTTCCAATAATTTAACTGGCAGGCGTTTCTTTTCCTGCAGGTATTCCAGTAAGGCAGGTGTAGTAACAACCACCTCTGCAATGGAGATAGCATTAATTCTGGCATCTTCATGTTTGGGAGAGTTTTTTACTAAATCACTGAAGGTAAGAGAATATTCCTCCAATTTTTTTGTAAATGCCACTATCTCATCTCTTCTTTCATTAGTGATCTTCTTGCGATCATATTCTTCCATAGAGATAGTATCAGTTAACTTGTTTTGCATTTCTCCTTCTTCGGTTTCATTACTTACTTCGACACTGATGATTTGGTGCCTTCCATTCATCCTGATATAGTCGATGACTTTTCTTTTTATAATCACTTCAGCAAAACTTAGGAGTGAAGCTCCACGATCACTGTTGTACTTTAGAATAGCGTCATGAAATGCTATAAAACCAATGCTGAATTCATCATCACTCTCAAAAATGTACCTTTTGCACACCGAAGAAACCGTCTTTTTCACGAACGGCTTATAATCCTCGAGGACTTGATTCAGAACTTCTTCATTACCATTTTGTATTTCTTTGGCCAGTGTTTCCAATTTGTCCTTTTTGTTTCTCTTTGCTGCAAAGATTAATAATACATTCAGCATTAGTCTCACCTCATTTCGACCCTTATTATATCATGTTAAAAGCAATCCTAAAGGGATTTGAGCATGGTAAAGGCTGCCTCTTTCATACTGACTTTGCAAAAGATGCAGTAAAAAGAGGCCCCCTTCATAGACTAATGTTCCGAATAAACGTTCTTATTCCTGCTGATTGCCGCTCTAATTATTGTTATTTCCTTTATTCTCATGGTCTTTGTCCTTCTCGGCTGATTTTTTTTATGTTCCTGTTATCTTTCAGCCCTTTCTTCTGCTCTTTCCTTTTTACGTTCTTCCTTCTCTTCCGCTCTTTCCTTTTTACGTTCTGCTTTCTCTTCCGCTCTTTCCTTTTTACGTTCTGCTTTCTCTTCTGCTCTCTCCTTTTTACGTTCTGCTTTCTCTTCTGCTCTTTCCTTTTTACGTTCTGCTTTCTCTTCTGCTCTTTCCTGCTTCTGCTCGATCTTCTCTAGTTTTTTGTCTGCTTTTTTCTGGGCTTCCTCTTCCTTTACTTCTGCTTTGGCTTGCTTACTAGCAGCCTTTTCTTGCTCTTTTTCAACCTTTTTCAATGAAGGGACAACAACTGGTGCAGCTTCTGCTTCTTCTGCTTCGACTGTTTCAGATCCCTCTTCTTTGTCTTCACTGTCATTAATCAGTGGGTCTGTAATATTTTCTTGTTCAACATTTTCCAGCTCTTCTTCTAGCTCAGCCAATTTCACAGCAAATTTTTTGTAGGTTTTTTCGATATTTTTTTGAAGAGCCGCTTTAGCCACAGGATTGTTTACCTTATCGAGCGCAGCTTGGAGCGCGATGATATTTTGCGCTAGAATTTCTTTTACTTCATTAATTGCCTCTTCTCCATCTTCAGCGGCTGCTTCTTCAGTTTGTCCGTCCTCTACCTCTTCTACCTCTTCTACCTCTGTGCCCTCTTTGTCCGAAACATCTTGATCAGAGGCTTCATCGTTCTCGGCAGATTCTTCCTCTATCGCTTCTTCAGCTTCAGCCTCCTCCATTGTTTCCAATGCTTTTTCAATCGTTTCAATTGCCTTTTCTTCTTCTCCAGCGTCAAATAACTTCTGTGCTTCCGCTAAACGTTCAGACGCAAATTCAGCCAGCAGTTTTGCCTCTTTATCATCATCTGTTAAAGCAAGCTTAATTTTTTCTAATGCTACCTTAACAAAATAAAAGAAGTCTCCCGGCACTAATGAAGGAGATTCCTTTTCCATAGTCTCTTCTTGCACCACAGTTTCATCGTTTACTATAACGTTGGTTGCATCTTCTGTTTCTGCTTTAAATTCTACTTTTTCAAATGTTTCTGTATCATTTTCATTTGCGTGTACAAATGTAGTTGAAAATGATACAGTACCTGCTGCTAATAATGCCAATGATGTTCTTGATAGTTTTGACAATGTGTTCACCTCGTATATTATTTTCAAGCGATCGCTTCTTTACAAGGTTACGAAGACTTCCGAATTCTTTTGGGGGTAGAAAACTTTTTTGTACAACTTTTTCTTCTTTGGTAGATTTTTTTAGCCTCTTTCTCCAGTAAATTGCACGGTAATCCCACTGAATACTGCCTTCCTTTCACAAAGGAAGAACCTACTACAAAAAAATCTTAAAAAACCTGTTCAAGCAGCTTTCGCATTCACCAAGTAAAGGCTTACAAAAGCGGCTTTTTCTTTTATCACTCTCAATTTATCTGAAGACTGGGTTAGGTTTAGTGAACTTATTGAGCTAAAGCGTAATATATAATTTGTCAAGAGTAGGATCATAAAAAACCTCTGCCTTCTTTAAGCAGAGGTCATACTCAGAATCTTTTAAAAAATATGCCAGGCACTTGAACACTCTATATTCGCCTTTGCAGGAAGTATTTCACGAGAAGTCCTGCTGCCACTCCCGGCAGAACACAAAGCATCGGAAAAAAAATCGGTCCTATAAAAATTTCATTAATAAAGATCTTAGGTGAAACCATCAGGCCTGTCGTTACTGTATAGGCAGTGAATACGAAAGGTAGGAAAGAGTACTTATCTCTCTCGCCTTCAGCGCTTTTAAAGGCATCCCACATAGCAAACATATACAGACAGGGATAAAACATCAGCCACTGATAATCAATCACTTCAGCTGCCAATCTGGTTTCACCGAGGAAGCTTAAACGGATGGCTTCATTGAAGTTGCTTTGGACATTGATCAGAAATTCCAGCGCAACAAAAAAAATACCCTTTATGACTGAATTTATTAATAGCTGTGGAAAACCAGGAAGAGCAATACTCCACAAGATGGCTTCGAGCTTATTTATCGATTTATTATGCATCCACTCTCATTCCATCTCCTCCATTATGTCTCGCTATTGATAGTTTGCACAGAGATGGAACTCTTATTACTTTTATTTACAATTCAAAGGAATCATTCTATTCACTGCCTCTATTCCGCCATCGTCCGGATACTTTAAGTGGATTTAATCCACCAGGACATGATACTCGGGCTTGTCGCAATTTTTTTTATAAAATTCAACCATGCTGCCTACTGTTTCTAAAAAGTCTGTACAGGCAATACCAGTCGACTTCAGGTCTTGTAAGGTGCCCTTGCAATCAAATAAGCCATTCCAGGCAAAGTAATCCAATGCTTCTTTTTCCACCCGCAAATACTTGCGGAAAGGGGAAAATTTTAAACACGAGGAAGCCAGAACCTGCGGGATTTTCCCAATAGGTTTTTTGCCGTTCATTTCCCATAAAATAGAGCTGTAAACTTCTTTGATTTTATAAGGATTTGGGTCAGTTAAATGATACGTTTTACCAATCCCTGCCGGATGATGCCCCAAATGAATAGAGGCTTTTGTAATATACTCAACGGGGACAATATTTACAAAACTGTCTCCATCCCCGATTAAAGGGATGATCGGTAAAAAAGAAAGGCGGTGAAACATATTCATAATAAAATAAGGACCGTCAAATTTGCTCGTTTCACCAGTATCGGATTTGCCTTTGACAATTCCAGGCCGGAATATCGTTACAGGGATATGTTCTTTCATTTCTTCGACAAGGCATTCCGCTTCAAATTTTGTTTCTTCGTAATGATTATGGAAGCATTCAGGCTTAACCAATTCCGTTTCCAGCAGCTTGCCGCCCCGGACACCCGCCACAAATGCGGTACTGAAATAAACATACCTCATAAGATTATGCAGCTCCAGGCAGAATTGATTTATATTTTGGGTGCCCACTACATTTACCTTATAAGCTTTCTTATAGGGAACGGATAGGTCATATATAGCTGCCAGGTGCCAAACAAAATCAATTTCTTTTTCCAGCTTTTCTTTCACAGAAGGGGTTAGCCCCAACCCTTCCTGACTGATATCCCCTTCAATGAGTATGATTTTGCCGGATGTCCCTGTTTCAGCTTCAATTCTCTTGGCATCAATCAAGGCTTTTGCTCTCATTGAAGGCAGATGCAGGCAATAAATCACGCTCTCCTTTTGACACGTTAACAACTTCTTTATAAGCTCATTCGAGATAAATCCTGGAAATCCTGTTATGAAATAGCCGGCCATAATCTCCCCCCTGTTTATACTTCCTTCAGTCATACAAACAAAAAAACCTCAAGATAGAACAGCGCTGGAGTTCTATCTTGAGGTATGAAGTACTCAAAGATTTTAATCTTATGATTATTGATATGCTCTTCTACTTCTTTTCATTCTTCGCGTCTTCTTATCAAAAAGACTGTAAATGACCGGTATGACATAAAGAGTCAAGAGGGTGGAACTCAGTAATCCTCCGATGACTGTGATGCCCATCGGCTGGTTGATTTCCGTTCCTTCTCCTATGCCAAGTGCGAGGGGTGCCAATCCCAGTATAGTAGTCAATGCCGTCATTAATATCGGCCTTGCCCTGTCTTTAACAGATTCTACTATTGCTTCATAGCTGTCCATTCCGCCTGCTTTCTTTTGATTGATATAATCCACAATCACTATTGCATTATTGACGACAATTCCGGCAAGCACAATGACCCCTATGACAGCCGAAATACTGACAGGTGTCCTCGTCAATGTAAGCGCCAAGGACACACCGATAATCATCAGGGGAACTGTGAACATTATGACAAAAGGATATTTGAAGGACTCAAATTGGGCAGCCATTACGATATAGACAAGGATGACCGCCAATCCAATGGCAAGTACCATATCGTCGATGGAGTCTTCCATAAGTTCCCTGTCTCCTGAGAATGTTACCTCTGTTTCTTCCGCCAAATCCAGACCGGCTATTTCCTCATCAACTATTTGTGAGATTTCCCCAAGATTCGTCTCTGAGGAATATTTCAATGTAAACTGAACAGAACCTTGCTGGTCAATTCTTTGAATCCTGACAGGACCGTCCTCAACACTAAAATCGACAACCTTATCAAGGGGGATAAACTGTCCCTGAGCATTTTGAATTTCTAATTTTTTCAACCGGTCAAGATTTTCAGTAATCGTCCTGTCATAGCGGACAAAAACTGTATAAATATCATCATTTTCCCCAACAATCTGCGCAGCCGGGACACCGCGGGTCACATCATTGACGGTCTGTGCTATACCGGCGGGCACCAGTCCTTCTTCAAGGGCAGCTTCCCGGTCAACTTTCAATTGGACCTCTTGAATCAATTCTTCTTGATCTGTTTTTATTTCTGTTACATATTGGGCTGACTGAAGGCTCTGTTGTATCTTTTCAACCGCTTCATCCAGCCTTTCACTATTAGTGTCTCTGACACTGAAACTAAGTGTCTGCGGACTTTGACCGGATGTGGATTGCAAGTTAAATCCTACATTCGCCGTTTCATTTTGAGCCAGTGCAGCTTTTTCCACCTCAGGCTTTAACTGATCAACAAGTTTAAAAACAGATATATCCCGCTCTTCAAGGGGAGTCAATTTGACGTATATTTCTGCGATATTCCTATTTGTCTGGCCTCTGAAGGATTGCTCTTGATTTGTTCCTGTTAACGATACATAGACATCAATTGCCTCTTTTTTTTGGAGCACATCTTCAATTGCTTCGACTACACTATTGGTCTCTTCCAAGGATGCGCCATTTTCCAATTTCACGTTCATGTTAAAAAATCCTTCATCCGTTGGAGGCAGGAATTGCGTACCTACCGTCGTCAGGCCGAAACCTCCGGCTGCGAGGAAAACTGTGGTGGTCAACAAAACCGCCCATCTGTGTCTCAAGGACCAATGTATGCTTCTCTCAAATGTCTTCATTGATTTCGAGCGCCTTCTTTGCGCTTCATGGTTGCCCTTAGGTGTCTTCAACATCCTGCTTGCCAGCATCGGGATTACTGTCAGTGCAACAACCAGAGAGGCAAAAAGACTAAATGAGATTGTCAATGCAAACTCTGTGAACAACTGCCCAATCAAACCGGAGATAAATACCACTGGCAGAAACACTGCAACAGTTGTCAGGGTAGAGGCCGTAATCGCTGTGCCCACCTCTTTGGCCCCGTCCCTTGCCGCTTGCTTCGGGTCTTTTCCCATTGAAAGGTGACGATAGATATTTTCAATCACCACTATCGCATTGTCCACCAGCATACCAATACCTAGAGCCAGCGCACCGAGCGTCATGATATTCAGCGCAAAATCGGCAAAAAACATAAGGACAAATGTCACAATAACTGAGTAAGGAATGGCTACCCCGATAATCAAAGGGCTCTTGATATTCCTTAAAAACAGGAATAATACAAGCATGGCAAATGCTCCGCCGATGATTAAGGAGTTGGCTATATTTCCTATTGCCTGTTTGATGTAATCTCCCTGATCAAACAGGACATCAGCTTCGATATTTTCATATCGATCCTGGTCCATCAGCTCGGTAAGCTTATCCTGAAAAGCCTCTGAAACTTCTGCAGTATTGGCGTCCGATTGCTGTAGAACACTCAAGAGGACCGCATCCTTCCTGTCCGCCCTTGTGATCGTGTTACTTTCCTGTTTTCTCTTTTCAACAGTGGCCACATCTTCAAGATTAATATTTTCACCGGTTTGAGGGTCTTTCCCAATGACCAGGCCAGCCACTTCCTCTGCATCGTTAAGCTGACTTACAACCCTTGTCGTCAACGTTTTTTCCCCAGTTGTAATGGTATCCCCCGGCATTGTGATATTGTTCGCCCTGATCGTATTCACAACATCACTTTGCGTCAGCTTGTATTTTTTCAGCTTATCCTGATCGAGTTCGATGGCTATCTCCTCTGCATTCACACCGGAGACATTGACACTTGCCACCCCTTCAGTTTTGGTCAAATCAAGTTTCAGATCTTCCGCAAGGTTCTGGAGGTTTTCCGCCTCTACGGTTTCTTTTAATGAAACTTGGATGATCGGGAATTGTGCTGGATCAAATTTCAGGAAACGCGGATCTTCTGCATCATCCGGAAGAGGCGTCCTATCCAGCCTCTGAAGTACTTCATCCTGTATTTCATCAATTGAAGTAGTCCATGAGAACTCAAGCAGGATAAAATTAGATCCCTCACGCGAAGTCGATTGAATACTTTTGATCCCTGGCAAAGTAGCCAGTGTATCTTCCAGTGGTTTCGTTACCTTTTCAACAACCTCCGTTGGACTAGCTCCTTCATATGTAGTGACAACCACACCGACCGGCGGATTGATATCTGGAATTAATTTAAGAGGAATCCTCAGGAGTGAGACTCCTCCCAAAATCAATATTAAAAACATCGTTACGATTGTAAAAACAGGTCTCCTAATAGAAAAATCACTTATCTTCATCCAAAATCCCCTTCCCTGGCAGACACTCTTCATAAATTTTCGGATTTACACTTACTATAATTCTTGTACCACAGTCAATCAACATTTAAGGCTTTACATGAGCATATTTAGTATCGGGAAAATCCTGGATAAAGATTCAAGAGACCAGCCAATGAAGTTAATCTCGGTTAAGCAAAGAAAACTGGAGAAGTGACCATCCTGTCTTTAGGCACTCCGGAAGCAAATGCATTAAATATCCTGGTAAGCAGGAAATAAAAGAGCTACTCAACTTTTCAAAGATCCTATTGATTACTCCGGACGCAATTTACGGAAACGCCATAAAAAAGAAGAGGGCAGAAAATCCCTCTTTCATGTGTAATTCCCCTTAGATTAGAAGAGGAACTTTCGCTTCTTTTAACGGCTTGCCGATATAATACCCTTGTGCCAAATCCACGCCGATTGATTTACAATACTCCAGTTCTTCTTTTCTTTCAATTCCTTCTGCAAGGACACGTACCCCCAACTCCCTTGAAATATGGGTTACCTCCTTGAGAAATGACTGGGAAGCTTTATTAGAATCACAGTGATCTATGTACGACCTGTCAATTTTTACATAATCGGGCTTCAGGCTGCTGAGCATTTCCAAGGTCGCGAATCCTGCCCCGACATCATCCAGGGCTACTTTCATCCCTTCTCTTTTATAGACTTCAAACACACTCTTCAAGTGTTCAACATCAGTGATCTTTTCCGTCTCTACCACCTCAAAAACAAGATCGGCGGGGTCCACATCATACTTCTCTACGAAACCGAATGTATGCTGCAAACAGAACTCCGGATTATAAATGGTCGACGGCAGGAAGTTGATGAAACTCTTTATCCCCTTTGTTAGTTGATCTTTCCTGCAGCGGATCGCTGTTTCCCGGGCTCTTTGATCCAATAAGGAATGCAGGCCAGTTTCATTGGCGGTTTGGAACAGGACCCCCGGAGATATTTCATAATCATTATCTCCCGACCTCAGCAATGATTCATAGCCATATAGAATATCATTTTTCAAATCAATGATAGGCTGAAAATGACTGATTAGCTTCCCACTCTGAATGAACTCAACCGTCTTCCGATTATCCATCCGCTTTTTAAAATCGCTGAAAGGAAGAATCCTGCTATCCTGGTGAAGCTCAGCCGATATTCCCGCTGCCCAGCTGCCTGCAGACAGGACTGGCTCCAATTCATGAAGCATCTTCAATAACTCACCGAAACTTTTATAGTTGATTTGGTAAGTGTATTTTTTTGAACGTTCACCCGAAAACGAGAAACTGCTGAAGTTCAACTCTTCCTCGCCTTGAATTGTCAAAAACCCTTTTTCATAAAAAGGAATTGAGACTCCGCAGTTGATACATGTATTTTTCATTTGTGCCTCTACTCCTAATTAGATTTTTATATTTAATAGTTCTTATTTCCTGTTTAAGTGTAACATTTTTGTTAAAGTAAGGGCTATAAACTACCTCTGATAATTTTTTTGATTTTTCTATAGTCCCTTTCTTTTAATTGGTTCCATTTGGGCTGGAGTGTCGTTACCTTTTTGACTTTAGAAGGTGTCTAGAGGCAGTTTGAGCTGCGTTTTTTCTCTCTTTTTGCCTCTAGGACCTCTCAAGACACTTTCCATACTATTTTGGAGCCTTTCTTGCCTTGAGACTCTTCCTCAAGACACTTTCCACTCTCTTTTTAGGCTCTCATTGCCTTGAGAGACTCCCTCAAGACACTATTCACTCACTTTTTGGGCTCTAATTGCCTTGAGAGATTCCCTCAAGACACTTTCCATGCTCTTTTGAACTTTTCTTGCCTTGAGACTCTTCCTCAAGACACTTTCCATTCTCTTTTGGAGCCTTTCTTGCCTTGAGAGACTTCCTCAAGACACTTTTCACTCTCTTTTTGGGCTTTTCTTGCCTTGAGACTCTTCCTCAAGACACTTTCCACTCTCTTTTTAGGCTCTCATTGCCTTGAGAGATTCCCTCAAGACACTTTTCACTCTCTTTTTGGGCTTTTCTTGCCTTGAGAGACTTCAATATAGGCATTTATTATTTTTCAACATAATAAGCATGATTTCTTGAACTTATCATTTCATAGTTAGCCGAAAGAACTCTCCTAACCGTTCGATTATCATTAATAATTCCGCACATTGCGTAAATTTTACTTGTAGTCAATTTCTCATGAGGAAACATAAGCTTGAACTCTTCTGCAGTTTGAAAGATAGCTTTTTGGGTATTCTCTTTGCCGCCAAAACAGTCGCAAACCAAAAGCCTTCCCTCTGCTGAACGATAAAAATTGTAACAATTAGAACAGAGAATTCCCTTCCGGAGATCCTCAAATTTATAATCGGGAAGCCTGGAATAAGGAGACTCATTGATATGAAGGGCTAAAAGCTTCTCCGCTAGCCTCATATCTAATTTACTTACTTTGGAATTTCCTCATGAACCTGTTTAACTGAGTTGGATAAATAATGCACGGGTTTTCAGGGGGATTATAAAGGTGAAATTCGGGGTTTACAAAAATAAGGTGCGATTCAACAAGAGGGTTGAACCCAAGTTTTTGAGCCTGCTGTCGGATGAGGGATTGAGCTCTTTTCATCTGTAGTAACGGATCTTTAATCTCTTTTCCGAGAGGATTAATCCACACACCTTCCTTTATTTTATAGTCTCCCTCAAAGTTTTTGACTTCAAAGTGGAATATAGTGCTGGAAGCAAATGCACAGGAATCAATTTGAAAAGGTGAGCCTTGATGTTCAAGCAGCAGATCATTCAGGAACACCATTTTTTTGTGCAACGGTACAGCCCATTGATCAAACTTCACTTCCCCTTGGTATCCTTTTTCCGAAGAAATCAGATTGGTTTTTGCCTCTCCTTCTAAAATAGTTCTTGCATCCAGCGACCTGAGAATTTTCAACTCGTCTTTTTCAACACGTTCTTTCAAAATCATTAGCATCTCTCCTTTAACTTCTATTTTATATCTTAATCCCTTTTTATTCCATAAGTAATTTGAAGTTTACAACGGTTCCAAATAGAGAGGCTTCCAACCCTATTAAATTTCGAATCCTAATTAAAATTCACCAATAAAAAAACAGAGGGGGGTAAACGACCTCCCTCTGTTCATAGTCCATTACAGTAAACTATACAGCTTGATATCCGGATTCTTGTCCTGGAACCATCTCATTGCAAAGTCATTCTCGAACAAGAACACAAGCCGGTCATGCCTGTCTTTAACGAGCAGGCTTCTTGAGCTGGACATGGAATCTTTCACATCAGATTCGTTTTCAATCCAGCGTGCGATTTTGCCTCCGATGTTTTCCATGATGACATCGACATTGTATTCGTTTTTCATGCGGTGCTCAAAGACTTCATATTGAAGTTGTCCCACGGCACCGATGATGATGTCTTCCGCACGTAATGTTTTATATAGCTGAATGGCGCCTTCCTGTACAAGTTGATGGATACCCTTGTGAAAATGCTTTTGTTTCATCACGTTTTTGGCGGTTACTCTCATAAACAGTTCAGGTGTGAATTGAGGAAGCTTCTCGTACTGAAGGACCTCTTTCCCTTCCACGATAGTATCGCCGATTTGGTATGTGCCTGTGTCATATAGACCAATGATGTCACCGCTCACCGCTTCATTCACCGTGCTGCGGTCATCAGCAAGAAACTGTGTGGACTGCGACAGTTTGATGGACTTCCCTGTTCTGGCCAGTGTGACGTTCATTCCTCTTTCAAATTTCCCGGAGCAAATTCGAACAAAGGCGATTCTGTCACGATGCGCAGGGTTCATATTGGCCTGAATCTTGAAGATGAATCCTGAGAAATCTTCCTTAGCAGGGTCAACATGTCCGATATCCGCTTTTCTAGGCTGAGGAGACGGAGCAAACTGCAGATAGGTTTCAAGGAATGTCTGGACCCCAAAGTTGGTCAGAGCACTTCCAAAGAAAACAGGCGTCAATGTTCCGTTAGCAATCTTCTCTTCTGAAAAGTCATTACCGGCTTCATTCAGGAGCTGGACGTCTTCCAAAGCCTGTTGATACAGACCAGACGATTTAAGTTCTTTATCACCGATCAATTCTCCATTTTCATCCAGCGGCAGGAACCGTTCCTCATCCTCTACCCTGAACTGCTCTATGCGATTATAATGACGGTCATAGATGCCGAGGAATTCCTTCCCCATACCGATTGGCCAGTTCATAGGATAAGACTCTATCCCAAGTACTTCTTCCAATTCTTCCAATACTTCAAGGGGTTCCCTTCCCTGCCGGTCGAGCTTGTTGATGAAGGTGAATATCGGAATCCCCCTCATCCGGCATACTTTAAACAGCTTGATGGTCTGTGCCTCTATTCCCTTTGCCGAATCAATGATCATCACAGCACTGTCCACAGCCATAAGTGTACGGTAGGTGTCCTCACTGAAATCCTGGTGTCCTGGGGTGTCCAGAATATTTACACGATATCCGTCATAGTCAAATGCCATGACTGAAGACGTTACGGAAATTCCTCTCTGCTTCTCGATTTCCATCCAGTCGGAAGTCGCAAACTTTCCGGTCTTTTTCCCTTTAACTGTACCGGCAGCCCTGATGGCTCCCCCGAACAACAGCAATTGTTCCGTCAATGTCGTCTTACCGGCATCGGGATGCGATATTATGGCAAACGTTCTTCTGGAAAGAACTTCATCCTTAAGTTTAGTCATTTAAAAATTACCTCTCATCTTTAAAATCTCACTGTTTCATCATATTCTTTCCTATTGCTGTTTGCAATATAAACATGGGGCAAGGCTACATTTCCCTTGTCCAATTATAGACACGTGCGGCTAATTCGGCAGCTTCCTCTTTATTCCCCACAGCAGTAGTGATTGAGTTAGTCAGAATTTCTCTCAAATCCTCAGCTTCATATGTAAAATCCACAGACCATTCTATTGAGGGGATGGCCACCATAAAATACTCTTCTTTCTTGTTTTCATAGATGAATACTTTTCGTTCTTTACCGCCGGCCAAACTTTTTCTTATTTTCATAAGCATCATTCCTTTCAATAACTTTATACACTAAAACGTAATTTATAGGGCATTAAAAAAATATCCAGGGAAAGTAAAAAGATCTCTGATAAAAGAGAACCCATTATATTATTTCACACCGGATAAAAAGATTGAAATATAACATAATAAAAAGGCACCAAAAAAATCAAATAAAGGGTTTACAATATTTAAATTTTAAAGTAACCTTACTATCCTAACGAGAATATTACATACGAGGTGAGAAATGTGCAGTTTATTTGGGGTATTATAGGGGTTTTAACTGTAATGGCCATAGCTTTTCTATTTTCAACGCATAAGCGTTCAATCAACTGGAGAACTGTTTTAGGTGGACTTGCCATTCAGCTGTTCTTTGCCTTTATCGTCTTGGAAACCGGATGGGGACAGGCAGTATTACAGGAGTTTACGAAAGTAGTTAACAACATTATCAACTATTCAAATGAGGGAATTAACTTCCTCTTTGGCGGACTGTTCACTGATGAATCCAATATTGCATTTGTATTTGCATTCAATGTCCTGCCAGTTGTTATCTTCTTCTCATCCCTGATTTCAGTGTTATACTATCTGAAAATCATGCAATTCTTCATTTTGATTCTGGGCGGAGGACTTTCTTGGTTACTTGGAACCAGAAAAGCGGAGTCCATGTCGGCAGCTGCCAATATATTTGTCGGCCAGACAGAGGCACCCTTAGTCGTACGTCCTTACTTGCCAAAAATGACGGAATCAGAATTATTTGCTGTAATGACAGGCGGTCTTGCTTCTGTAGCCGGTTCTGTATTGATCGGTTACTCGTTGCTTGGAGTTCCTTTAGAATACTTACTCGCAGCAAGCTTTATGGCTGCACCAGCCGGGCTGGTCATGGCCAAGTTATTTGTTCCTGAAACGGACGACAAACCTGAGCCTAAGGAATTCGAGATGGAAACTGATAAAGAATCGACGAATGTTATCGATGCTGCAGCAAGAGGGGCATCTGTCGGCCTGGAACTAGCATTGAATATCGGTGCCATGCTACTTGCTTTCATCGCCATCGTTGCCCTGGTCAACGGTATACTTGGCCTACTCGGCGGCTTAATTGGACTGGAAGCTTTGTCGCTCGAACTGATTCTCGGCTATGTCTTCTCTCCGCTCGCCTTTGCGATAGGCGTTCCTTGGAGTGAAGCGGTAACTGCGGGGAACTTTATTGGACAAAAACTTGTCATCAATGAATTTGTCGCCTATTCCAATTTTGCTCCACAAATTGAACAGTTATCTGATAAAACAGTTGCTATCATCAGTTTTGCCCTATGTGGATTTGCCAACTTTTCTTCGTTGGGCATCTTGCTTGGTGGACTTGGTAATCTTGCACCAAACCGCCGGAAAGATATCGCAAGACTTGGTTTGAAAGCAGTAGCTGCTGGTGCATTGGCCTCTCTCTTGAGTGCAGCCATCGCCGGGATGTTCATTTAATCAATCAGGACCGCAAGTAATGCTTGCGGTTCTTTTTTTATGCCTTTTGCTTTCTGTTGCCACTTTTTTTATACTGAAATAAGGAGCAAAAGGAGAAATTTTTATGAAAAAGACGAAAAAGTTCAAACTTATCGGCGGCAGAGTGATAAAAACGGCAATTGCCGTTTTTTTGACGGCCTTGATTTGTTATTGGCTGAATCTGCCTGTAGCTTTTGCCGTTATTACCGCTATTGTGACAATTGAACCGACCGCAGCTGATTCAATCAGGAAAGGCCTTGTCCGCTTCCCTGCATCTGCTATAGGCGCAGCACTGGCGATACTTTTCACTTTCTTGTTTGGGGATACCCCCGTCACTTATACGCTTGCTACGCTATTTACAATTGTCATTTGCCATAAGCTGCACCTGGAAGACGGCATGCTGGTTGCTACGTTAACCGCCGTGGCAATGATACCAACCACCAATGACCACTATTTCATTTCCTTTGTGTCACGTTTAGGCTCCACCAGTATCGGACTTGTGATCTCCACCCTGGTCAATATTTTCGTACTGCCGCCCAATTATTCGCCGAGAATCACCACTATGATTCATAATCTCTTTGTGAGAACAGGTAATCTGCTTGAAACAAGAATCATCGAATTGGTGTTGGATAAAAAAGCTGAAGCAAGAACCCGCTTTCTTTTTCAGGAAGTCAACAAGTCGATGGATACTATCGAAAAACTTTGCCGATATCAGCGGAAGGAATGGAAATATCACCGTCACAGCCGGAAAGAGATGAAAGAATTTCATTATGAAAGTAAGAAACTGAGTATTCTAAGACAAATTCATTATCATATAGGGAATCTAATGGTTCTTCCTCAGCATGATATACGGTGGGGAGAAGAGAAACAAAATAAGATCATTACGGCAGTGCAGTCACTCGTAGAAATCATTCAGGATCCCAAGCACGTTATTTCAGAGGATCACTACAAGAAGTATAAAGAACTCCTGGAGGAATTCTGGCATGTAAAAGACGAATTAAGAGTGGTCAAGGAAACAGACCATCATCATTTCTTCTCCACAGAAACCATTCTGCTGTATGAACTGTTGTCCATTCAGGATCTCATGGAAGAATTGTCGCATATTGATGAGATGCAGCACCGAAACGATTCTTCTCTAATACATTCACAAAACTAAGAGAAGCCGGAGGAAATGTTTCCTCCGGCTTCGTTTATCAGTTTCCGTACTTTTCTTTGCAGCGCTGGATGGCAATCTCCTTGTCGCTGTGTGGATACTTGGTATTTTCTATGATCTGGTAATCTTCATGGCCTTTACCGGCAAATATAATGATATCCCCCGGTTCACTTACATCGACTGCATGTTTAACCGCCTCTTCACGGTCACCAATCAACGCAAAATTCTCGTGTCTCATTCCCTTTCCAAGATCATTGACAATACTATCATAACTTTCATAACGGGGATCATCCGTTGTCAAAATAACATAATCAGCAATTGATGCCTTTTCAGCCATTGCCGGCCGCTTGGATTTATCCCTGTTTCCGCCGGTTCCAACAAGGAAGATAATCTTATTCTCCTTGAATGGCAGGACTGATTGAATCGCATTCTCAATGGCATCTGGTGTATGGGCATAGTCAATATACATGGATAAAGGTGCATCGGATTGAACTTTTTCCATGCGTCCGCTTACAGGAGAAAGTTCCCTGATGATCTCAACCAGCTTTTCCACTGACATTCCTTTAGCAAACAATGTTCCCATGGCTGCCAGAATATTATAGACATTGAACTTTCCTAACAGCTTGGACTCTACTTGGAAAGTACCTTCAGGTGAATGGAGGGTAAAAGTAGTATGGTCATTGTAATATTGAATGTCTTCTGCCTTGAAATCTGCAAAGGACTCCAACCCATAACTTATCACTTCGTGCGCTGTCATCTTGGAGTACCTTTCATACCATTCATCATCACTATTCAGAACAGCGTATTTGGGCTTGGTTAGGTTTTGCCCTAATTGAGAGAACAACAGGCCTTTGGCGTAACCGTAATGTTCCATCGTTTGATGATAGTCAAGATGATCATGACTCAGATTGGTGAACGTGACAACATCAAAGTCCACTCCCCATAGACGGCCAAGGGAAAGACCGTGAGAGGAAACTTCCAGGACCATATTCTCTATATCCCTGTCTATCGCTTTTTGAATCATTTCCTGATTTGTCATTACATCACAGGTAGTATTCTCACTTGGGAACATCTCTCCGTCAAGGTCGAATCCAATTGTCCCTGAAAGTGCGGAACGCTGGCCATCTTTTCGAAGGATGGAATGAATCAGGTTTGTTACGGTTGTTTTCCCGTTAGTTCCCGTTACGCCGATCACATTCATTTTTAGAGATGGATAATCATAATATTTATTGACAAGCAGGGCCATCGCTTTAAAGGTATCTTTTACTACCACCAGCGCTGCTTTCTCCAAGTCGATGTCAAGCTGTTTTTCCGCCAGGATCAATTGTGCCCCATTTTCGACAGCAGCATGGGCATAGTCGTGACCATCTACTGTAAAACCTTTTGTACAGATAAAAACGTCGCCTTTCTTGACCTTACGGGAATCAACGTGCAGTTTAGAGATATTTGAAGGAAGATTACCGTAAACGGTCTTTACCTTTAAACTCGATAGTAATTCATATGTATTCATTTCCGATTACCTCACAATATGTTGAAATCAATTACCTTCTATTGTATATTACCACTGCCAAATTGAGAAGAAAAAGAGTACTCTTTCCTAATGGCACTTTCAGCCTTAGTACTGTTCCCTAAAGGCTGTATTCGTATAAATTGTTGCTATCGAAAAAATCCAAAAGTCCGGATTTTTCCCTCGGGTACAAAGGCTTAACTAACTGAACAAGGTGATTAGCTCTTTTCTTTCTTATTTACCAGGATAATTTCGGTGGATTATCATTATAGCTCATGACCTTCATAGTAAATAGCAACAACGTTTTAGAAAAGAGTCTCCCTAAATGAAGGCGCAATCCTGCCTTTTCTCCCTTTAGTTTCTTCAGCAAAATAAACCGACGATAATATCGCTTCTTCCACCGCCTCGGCCACACCCTGAAAGATAAGATTCATGACAGCGTGGTCTTCCCTGATTGTCCTCACTGTCTCAAAAAGCTCCTCCTGTTCATGTTCCACTCTATTCTCCGTACTGAAAGCGATAACGATATCCCCGCTTCCATGATGGATATGGCTTCCTGATCTGGAAAGACCGATACTTGCCCTCTTCGCCAACCTTTTCAGCTGCCTGTCAGACATCGGGATATCCACTGCAAGAATGATCATGATGGATCCATCAGGCAGCTTCTCCCCAGTCGGTCCCAAGGGTTGATCAAGGAATTTGTTTTCTTCCCTTCTTCCAAAGTTGGATTGCACTAAACTGGCGACTGTAAAGGTTTTTCCCTCGGCTTCAATGAGCCTTGATGATGTACCTATACCGCCTTTGAATCCAAGACACAGAGTGCCTGCCCCTGCTCCTACAGCACCATTTGGGGAAGGAGCGCTGCTTGCAGCTTTGATTGCTTCCTCTGCATGAGAGGATTGCACAGCCTGCAGTCTCACTGAGTTCAGAAAGCTGTCATTGCATTCACCAACCACAATGTTAAG
Source organism: Rossellomorea sedimentorum (assembly GCF_046237645.1). Taxonomy (GTDB): domain Bacteria; phylum Bacillota; class Bacilli; order Bacillales; family Bacillaceae_B; genus Rossellomorea; species Rossellomorea sedimentorum. The sequence continues at coordinate 1,235,323 of NZ_CP143546.1, read as the reverse complement.
GGAACCTGTAGTCTCACCTATTTCCGGAGTCAGTTCCATCATATAGTTCAGCGTTCCCTGCCAAACATTTCCCACGGAAAAAGTATTCGTAAGCATGATTGGAGATTCTAAGAGCCCCAATTCATTAATTTGGACAAGGCCAGTGGTTTTACCGAAACCGTTGATAATATAGCTTGCACTGCGCACTTTATGCCGGAATAGATTCCCATCATGCGGAAGTACAGCCGTTACACCTGTTTGCACTTTTTCGCCATTTTCCTTGTCTTCGGATAGAGTGACATGTCCAACCTTTACACCTTTTACATCGGTAATGCAATTATTTATTCCCTTGGGTAAACTGCCTATTGAAAACTGAGTATTCATGCCTTCACCTCATTATACCGCTCCTATTTCTTTCCATCTTCCTACTTTAAGCTGATTAATTCAAGCTTTTTCCTGATAATTGAACAATTTAAATGAGATAAAGAAAATCTCTGCCATGGAGGCAGAGATTTCTTTACATACTGTGAAGACCGCATCATTTTATTAGGAATTATTGTTTCCGCTGCGGTTTCCGCCTTTTTCACCAATCTCCTGATAGAATTCCTTGTCGTGGTTTCGGCTTGTCGCTTCGCCGCCTTTTTCACCAATCTCCTGATAGAATTCCTTGTCATGGTTTTGGCTTGTGGCCTCGCCGCCTTTTTCTCCGATATCCTGATAGAATTCCTTATCGTGATTCTGGCTTGTGGTTTCTCCGCCTTTTTCACCAATCTCCTGATAGAATTCCTTGTCATGATTTCGGCTTGTGGCTTCGCCGCCTTTTTCACCGATATCCTGATAGAATTCCTTATCGTGGTTGCGGCTTGTCGCTTCACCGCCCAAACGTCCTGCTTCTTCTCTTGACATCTTACCGCTACTGTTGTTGTTATTATTATTGTTTTGGTTGTTTGCCATTCTAAACACTCTCCTTTAAAAGTGTAGTATTTAGCTTTAAGAAGCTTACAGTAGATATATATCCTTCCTGCCATCCAATAAACAAAAAAAGTCGAAAAATAGCGAATTGCATCATATTACCATCTGGTGAGTTTGTAATGGAAATTTTAACCCTATTTATTACCATTACATTGCGAGCGGTGTACACAATTCTTTGCTGTTAATATCCTCGCCCTGACCGCGCGGTACTTCATTTCCTGCCTCCCCTCACAATGACACACCGCGCAACAGCCACGCGGTACTTCATTTCCTGCCGCCTCCCACAATGACACACCGCGCAACGGCCACGCAGTACTTCATTTCCTCCCTCCTCTCACAATGACACACCGCGCCCTGACCGCGCGGTACTTCATTTCCGTCTTCCTCTCACAATGACACACCGCGCCACGACCGCGCGGTACTTCATTTCCTGCCTCCCCTCACAATGACACACCGTGCAACGGCCACGCGGTACTTCATTTCCTCCTACCTCCCTCAATGACACTCCGCGCAATGACCACGCGGTACACCATTCCCTTTAACACCTCATAATGATGCCCCGCGCTCATCATCAAACACCCCTATCTACACCCATTCCCGGTAATCAACACAAAAAAAGCCAACCGTAAACGATTGGCTGCTTTTCATATAAGCCTTCTACTCCACCATTTGTGACTGTACGTAATGGAATAGAAGTTTTTCAGTGTTATACAGGGAAGTTTCATGTGTTCTTTCGTATGCATGTGAAGCATCGATTCCGGCACCGACGAGTCCATGAACGATATCATGACCTGCACGGATGGCTGCAGAAGCGTCAGAACCATAATAAGGATAGATATCCACCTTGTAGTCGATTCCATTCTCTTTAGCAAGGCTCACCAAATGCTTTCTTAACCCAAAGTGGTAAGGACCGCTTGAATCTTTGGCACAGATAGAAACAGTATACTCATCCGAGGATTGCCCGTCTCCCAGTGCTCCCATATCCACCGCCAGGTATTCTACGGTCTCAGGGGTAATGTTCGAGTTACCTCCGTATCCGATCTCCTCATTATTGGAAATAAGAAAATGAGTTGTATACGGCAGTGTAATTCCGTCTTCTTTCACCTTTTTGATCAATTGCAGCAGCATCCCTACACTTGCCTTGTCGTCCAAATGCCTGGATTTAATGTAGCCGCTTTCGGTGATTTCTGCACGGGGGTCAAAAGATACAAAATCTCCCACTTCAATTCCAAGCTCCCTTACTTCCCCTGGATTTGTAACCCGGGCATCGATACGGACCTCGATATTCGTATCATCACGCTTGGCTTCTCCAGCATTTTTGTACACATGGACAGATGTCTGGTGCATGAGAATCGTTCCCGTAAAGGTTTTTCCAGAAGAAGTTTCAATTGTACAATACTCACCTTCTACAGCATTCCAGCGAAAGCCGCCGATCATGGACAACTTCAAGCGCCCATCAGCTTTAATGTCTTTAACCATCGCTCCCAGTGTATCCACGTGTGCAGTCAACATACGGTGTCGGCTGTCATCCTGTCCGGGTATGGTGACAATCAGGCCGCCTTTTCTGTTTCTGTACATCTCATAGCCTGTTTCTTGTAGATAGTCCTCCACGAAAGAAATAATTGTGTTCGTGTTACCGGAAGGACTCGGAATAGAAACGAGCTGCTTGATAAGTTCCATCGTATTCTTTGTATTCGGATATGTATTCATATTGCCATTCTCCTTTCCCCTTTTGTTTCATTATAGCTTAAATAGGAATCTGCATAAATCTGCAGGTCTCCATCCTTCCTAACTCCTTGAGATTTAACACTTATAAAGCTCCACCCTGTCAGACTCCATACTCTTCTAGAAACGAACATTGTTTTCGTGCTGCGGTCCAATTAATTTGCGGTAAATGGAGGAATTTGACCATTTGAATCGAAGTTTGTATATGAGCTGACACAGTTTTAAAATTCAGGAGGGAAAATACATGGGGGAAAATAAGCAACCGGACATATTCGATAAAGATATACATACCGACTTTTTAGAAAAAATGACTTACGGGGACTATTTACAACTGGATTCTCTCCTCTCAAGTCAAAAAAGACTTTCGGGGCACCATGACGAGATGCTCTTCATCGTCATTCACCAGGTTAGCGAATTGTGGATGAAGTTGATACTACATGAACTTGAAGCGAGCATCAGCCTTATTCAAAAGGGAGATCTTTCCCCGGCTTTTAAAATGCTGGCAAGGGTGTCAAAAATACAATCGCAAATCATTCAGGCATGGGATGTTCTTTCCACGTTGACACCATCGGAATATATGGAGTTCAGGGAAGAGCTTGGACAGGCTTCCGGTTTCCAATCTTATCAATACCGTATGATTGAATTTATGCTTGGCTATAAAACAAAACATGTTCTGGAAATCTATAAAAAGGATGACCGCCTTCATCAGGAACTGCTCCAGGCTTACAAAAAGCCAAGCATTTATGATGCATCCATCCTGGCATTATCCAAGGCAGGATTAGCTATACCGGAAGAGATTTTGAACAGGGATTTTACCACTGCCTATGAGTTTCATCAACCTGTTGAAGATGCCTGGATTGCCGTATACAAGGATGTTGAGCAATATTGGGACCTTTACGAACTGGCTGAAAAACTCATTGATATTGAAGACTGGCTGCAGCAATGGCGGTTCAGGCATATGAAAACCGTCGAAAGAATCATCGGTCATAAGAAAGGCACAGGAGGTTCTTCCGGTGTCGGTTACCTCAAAAAGGTCCTTGATCACAGGTTCTTCCCGGAACTTTGGGATGTTCGTACAAAATTATAAAACTTACGCAGAGGTAAGTCAGAAGGTAATAGCTCAAGAAGAGATTTCTCTCTACTTGAGCTATTACGTTAAACTAAATTAAGCGCAAAAAAGCACTGCTTTATATAAAGCAGTGCTTTTTCAGGTATGATCTGAGAGGGATTCGAACCCCCGACCCCATCCCTGTCAAGGATGTATTCTCCCGCTGAACTATCAGATCAAGGCATGAATTGTTTGTCAGTTACATATTCTATTATAAAAGATATTGGCGGCTTGTCAATACTCCAGAGGATTTTTTTAAAAGCAAACGAATAAAAGAACGAATGTTCGCACATAATGGTAGTATGGTCATCCTGTAAAGGAGGAACTTCTTTTGGAAAGAACCTTAAGAAAAGCCTGGCATAACAAAACTCCTATTCAGATCATCTATAAAAATGAGGAAGATCATTTCACCAAACGAACCATTCTTATTACTAAAATGGAACACGAACATATTCATGCTTATTGTTATTTACGACAGCATTTCCGGACATTCAGGAAACAAAATATTTTTGCCGCATTTCCTGCCACTAAATATAATGATCAACAGGGTCTTTCATCCTAATAAATATCCCCCGGCTACACATATTCCGGGGGATTTCGTTCATCCTATGATTTCCTCTTCATCATGGGCCTTTATTTCCTCGTCAGTGAATTGTTCTTCTTCATCACGGAGCCGATGGGCAATCCTTGACGCAGCATTAGCCGCAATGCTTGCGACCATATCATCAAGGAATGTATGGACACCTTTTCCATTTTTAGTATCCAGTTCACGAATGACTCCAATCTTATTTTTGTCCAGATGACCAAATGTAGTTACTGCGATACTTCCATATCCTAGGGCTGCGCCGAGGGCAATGGTTTCATCGACCCCGAACAGACCTTCATCTGACTCCACAATGGATTGAAGCGGTTCAGACAGCTGTTTGTTCTCCGCAAGGATATCAAGCTCTATTCCTACCAGGATCGCATGTTGAATTTCTCTTTTAAGCAAGACCTTCTCAACACTTTCTATACAATCTGCCATCTCAAGTTCAGGATGGTAAGGATATTGCATTTGAAAAACGATATCTGCTATATCTTCTACGGAAACTCCCCTATCCTCCAATTTCTGCTTGGCAGCATATGTAACATCTTTGGAATGTATGATTTTAGACATTATATCCCTCCTAAGTTTGCAAAGGCTTTTTTTCACATTATACGGATAATTCACTCAATGTGAAACTATTAGCTCTTCTACTATTCTCTAATATGACTTTCTTAAAACCTGTCTGTTTAAATCCTATTCTTGTGAGCGGTTGCAGGGATTTTGGAAATCAAGTGTGTTACAATCTGTTTTGGAAGGCTTTTCGCATCAGCGGAAACGCTAAAATTGACCCAGCACAATCTAAAATTGGAGGTATATGAATGTCTGCTTCTAGAGGAACAATCAATGAAATCAGCCTCTTCAGTAAAGAACTGAATGAAGAAATAACTATGCTTGTGTATTTACCCCCATCCTATTCACCCTTATATAAGTATTCATTAGTGATTTGCCAGGATGGAAAGGACTACTTCCAACTGGGCAGGATCCCACGGGTTGCTGATGAATTGATCGGCAATCAGGAAATTGAAAATATGATCATTGTCGGCATTCCTTACGAGGATGTTCATGACCGCAGAAGAAAATATCATCCGGATGGAGATCAAAATGCCGCCTATATTCGCTTCTTGGCCCATGAATTGGTCCCATATCTGGATGAAGAATATCCGGTCTACCACATGGGAATGGGAAGGGCGCTGGTAGGAGATTCCCTTGGTGCCTCGGTTTCTTTGTTGACCGCTTTGAAATATCCAAATATGTTTGGAAAGGTCATACTGCAATCACCTTTTGTTAACGAAAGAGTCATTGAGGCAGTAAAAAGGAATCCACAGCCACATCTCCTTGATATCTACCATATCATTGGTAAAGGGGAGACTGAGGTTAAGACGACCAATGGGGAAACTGCTGACTTCCTGACTCCGAACAGAGAGCTTCATGAAGTATTCAAACAAGAAAACTTCAACACTTTTTACGATGAGTTTGATGGCGACCATACTTGGAAGTACTGGCAGCCTGACCTGAAGCGTGCCTTAAAGCATATGTTCTCATAGGACGTTTAAAAGTTTGGCATAATAATGGTGAAAACTCAGTTTTTGGCTCATTCGTGAGAAACCCTCAGGTTTCTCACGCTTTTCAGCTATGCTGAAAAGTTGCCTTGTGCATAATACCATGGGAGCAAATGAATTTGCTCCCATGGTATTATGCACAAGGCGAAAATGAGCCAAAAACCACAAGGATTCTATTTAAAAACGCTTCAAGACTCTTATCAAACCTGCGCTATAAGAAAACCACCTTTCGCTCTAGTTAATTTCATCTTTTTTTGTGCTATAATAACTGATATATTTAATTATTTTGAATATAATGAACTTCACGAACCAAGGAGGTAACATTTATGAATTATGGTGTCGTTATTTTTCCATCTAAATCTCTTCAGGATAAGGCCAACGCTTACCGGAAGCGGTACGATCCCCATTATGCTTTGATTACACCCCACTTGACTCTTAAGAATGTATTTTCAGCAGATGACAGTGAAATTAAAGATATTGCCGGCAAGCTGAGAGAGATCGCCAAAATGTATGATCCATTTAATATGAAAGTGTACAAAATCAGTTCCTTTCAGCCTGTGAATAATGTTATCTACTTTAAAGTGGAGCCGACCCCGGAACTGGAGGGCCTGCATAATGATATGCATTCCCCTGAATTCAATGGACAGGAGCCGGAATATGCATTCGTTCCGCATATCACGGTTGCCCAGAATCTATCAGACGATGAACACTCTGATGTATTTGGATCTCTCCGCATGTTAGGGATCGATCATGAAGAAACTGTGGACCGTTTCCATCTGCTTTATCAACTTGAAAATGGCTCGTGGACAGTATATGAAACATTCCGCTTAGGAAAGGAATAAGATGCTTTGAAAATGATTATGGCCAAGACCGATCAAGAACTGCAGGATGCTATGCAAGTTCGTAAAGAAGTATTTGTCGGTGAACAAAACGTACCTATGGAAGAAGAAATAGATGAATTTGAGAATGCATCCGATCATTTCGTCTTATATGATGAAGGGGAACCAGTCGGCGCAGGAAGGTTTCGAATGAAGGAAGGCCTGGGAAAAGTGGAACGAATCTGCGTCCTGTCCCGCACACGCGGCAAAGGCGCAGGAAAACAGATCATGACTTACATTGAAGAACACGCCCGCAACAAAGAGATTCCTGCCTTGATCCTGAATGCCCAGACACATGCTATTCCTTTTTATGAAAGTCTTGGTTACTCTGTCACCTCTGAAGAGTTCCTTGATGCCGGGATCCCCCATAAATCGATGAAGAAAATATTGAAATAATTTAACCGCCTCCCGGAGATCCGGCAGGCGGTTTTTTTGTTATTCTTTTGTGAATAATGAATAAAACTCCGTCCCTTTGTTGAGAATGGATTTATACTTTCATCTTTCAATATAGGAGAACCGTTATGGATTTTTTAGCTATCGCATCAGAACTTATAGTGGGCTTTGCCGCATTGTTAATATTGACTAAAGTACTGGGTAAGACGCAGATCTCCCAGATAACCCCCTTCGATTTCATTTCTGCCATCATTCTAGGGGAATTAGTAGGGAATGCCTTATATGATGATAAAGGCGGCGTAATAGAGATTCTTTTTGCCATCTCCCTGTGGGGCGGGTTGATTTATTTCACGGAATTCCTTACCCAACGTTCCCTTCGAGTCAGACATCTGCTGGAAAATACTCCGTCCATAATCATCAGAAAAGGACAAATTCAATTTGATGCACTTAAAAAGAATCATCTTGACTTAAATCAGTTGCAGCAACTGTTAAGAGCAAAGGATATTTTTTCTGTACGGGAATGTGAATATGCCATTTTAGAAACGGATGGCAGCTTGAGTGTAATCAAAAAACCAAAATTTGCAGCTGTTCAAAAGCAAGACATCAATCTCCCACCATCTTCAGCCAGTATCCCCATTTCAGTGATAATGGATGGGCAGGTTATTTACGACAACTTAAAGATGATTAATGTTGACCAAGAATGGTTGTTAAGTGAATTAAAAAAGAAGGGATTCACATCTGCAAAGGAAGTGCTGTTTGGTGAGTGGCAAGAGGGCGAGGAATTGTTGCTTCAAGGTTACAAGACTGCCACCTGACAGATCAGGGAATAGAAAATAACTAGAGGCAATTCCTACCGGCTAAAACCTTGCAGCAATAGAAAAATGGCTGGAGACTTATGTTTATTCTCTCGGTAATGCCCCGGGTGCCTGGTTACATTTCGGGGGACGTAAAGGCTTAACGTATACAAAGGTAGGCTGTATTCCTATAGATTGTTGATATCGGAAAAATCCAAAATTCTAAATCCCCCCGGTACAAAGACTTATCAAATCGAACAGGGGGATGTTTGTAAATTATGACCATATCACTTGAACTTCCTATTAAATAGAAAAAAGTTATAGAAAAGAGCCAAAAGGTAAAAATTAATCCCAAACAAAGAAAACCACTTCGGCTAACGGGTTTTGTTGTCGAGTGCTAATTTTACACACAAATTAGCAGTCTTATTCGCAACTGAATTAGACTGCTTCTTTTTGTTAATGTATATAGAGGTTAATAAAATTCACGCTAAATCCGCCCTGAATGTTGAACCTCTAACATGGTGTCATACATTTTTATCAGCCTGAAGATCGCAAGCCGGTTGTTATTCCTATTGGTGTGCTCTAAATGATACTAACTAGCAGGAAGTGTGATTTTTGAGAGGCATATCCTGAATTGTAATAACCTCTGATTGATTAAATAAGGGAAGGTTTTCCCCTTATCCTGCAGAATAGGGCTAGGTCGGGGGATATAAGGGAAGTTTTTACCGTTAAGGTACAGTATTATTGCCCATTTTCATGCTTTTGGAGTAAATAGGGGAAATATTTCCCTCTATTTACTCTATTTTTCGAGATAATTCCACAATAAGAGGAATTTCTCCCCTTATTTTGTTAGCTTATTTTATGGAAATTAGTGTTTACTTGGAAATCGCTAACCAATGTTTATCTTGGTATAAAAAATGCTGGAGCATATGCTTCAAGCATTTTTCTTCAGGTTGTTTATCAAATTCCTTTTAAATTTTGGTTCGGGTTATTCATATTTTATACTTCCAAACAGAACCTGTTACCCTTCGGCCTTTTTAGACAGAAATATATATCTTATTACCTTCAACCTTCACTTTTAGAAATCCATCATTTATTAGCTTGGTGATATAGGCCGTAAAACTTGTGCGATACAACAAGAACTGTCCAAGTGAACTGGACTGTATCCTGTTTTCATCAAGGAATTTTTTCAGCAAATCATCAAAGCTTACCATTCCAGAGTGAGTTTCGACTATTCCTGTAATCTGCTTCATTAAGTTCAGGTGTACACGGATATTCGCTTGGAGGGTTTCGATTAAATTCTCCTCAAAATCACCGTGGCCTGGAACGGCTCCCGCTATAGGAAGCTCCTTTACCTTTTCAAGGGTTTCTATGGTTTTTTCAGCGTCTATAATGAACGGTATAGTGTGCTTATTTAATGCTTCCTGCCCAAAGTAAGCATCCGCAGCAAATAATACATCATCATATAGAACCCCTGCTTGTCCGATGGAATGTCCCGGAAGATCAAGGATTTCCACATGGAGAGGTCCGATGTCCTGTACGCCCGCAGGGATTACTTCGTCAATCTCCACAGGCTTTCCTTCCAGAAACTTATTTCTTAATTCCTTTAGGGGATAAGCGCCGTTCCATAAATACACCGGCTCAAGTATAGGATTTTCCATGAGGGCTTTCTCCATCTGAGGAGCAAGCAGCTTAACCCCCCGCTTCTTTTTCAAATATGATGCACCGCCAAAATGGTCTGTATGTGCGTGTGTGACTATACAATAATCCAAAGGCAGATTTTCCTGATCGAGGACTTTCAAAACCTTTTTGATTGATGTGTCATCAATCCCAGTATCAATGAGCAGCCCGGTGCCGTCTTTCAATATGTACCCAATATTGACAGCAGCAGAAAAGTAGTACGTGTTTTCATTAAGTTTTATCAACTTCATGGGAAATACATCCTTTCCATTTCCCTATATATATTCGTTAATGTACTTCCCTTTTCCTGTAATATCCGCTAAAAATTCAGGTGAAACAGCTGCACCTTTCGAGATTTCCTTGCGGTATTTTGCTGTTTTGACTTTTGAATCATCCTTCCCTACATTATCATTTTGGTCCTGATCTTTATTTACCAGCGGCTGAATCCGATTGACCGGCATAAAGGTGAAAGGATCATAATCCTTGTTTGCTTCACGTTCAGCATACTGCATATATTGATAATGCGGCACCGGTGCAATATAGCCCATACTATCCACCTCGTTTTTTATTGTTAATTCCCCGTCCGGTAAAACGTAAACACTCTTTATTAATTACTATTAAATACGTTATTAAATATGAGATTGAGTCGGTTGAAAAAAAATAAGCCTGTATTCGTATTGATTGTTGTTATCGAAAAAAATCCAAAGGGCCGGATTTTCCCTCGGGTACAGGGTGATTAGCTCTTTTCTTTCTTGATTACCAGGGTGATTTCTGTAAACTTCGGCTATATCTCTTGAGCTTTACAATAAATAGCAAAAAAGTTTTAGGAAAGAGCCAAATAAAATAAACCATCAGGCCGCTCCTCTTAATGGAGTAATCCCAATGGTTAAGCCCAACTATTGTTTGCCGTTGTTAATCATTTGCGAAATGGTTCCAAAGTCCAGCTGCTTTCCATCGTTAACGATTGAGTTGACAATCTTATCTTCCGTCTCTTTATTGACAGGCTTGTTGGCAATCTGAGAAACACGCTGAATGACACCCCGAACTGTTTTTTCATCTTTGAAATTTGCATTTTGGAGTGAACTCGCCAATTCCAACACATCATTCATGTTGACTCCGGTTTTCTTCTCAATATTCTTAAAGAAGTTATTGTTATTCATTGGGTAAACGCCTCCTTTACAGCTAATATATTGTATGAGGCGCCCTCTATTTGGTGCATGGTTCAGGAAGGCGAAAAGGTTAATCGATACCTTTATGAAGAGTGGATATATGAAAAAAGCAGATTCACTTTGAACCTGCTTTTCAGCGGATTAACAGAAGCTTGCACCTACGATGATCAAAAGAATAAACAGAACGACAATTAAAACGAATGTCGAACCGTATCGGTATCCTGGATAACCGCAGCCATATCCATATCCATACATCGCTATCACCTCTCTTTACACTTGGATGCTCTAGTATATGTAGAGGTGATTACCTATGGTTGGGCTGCAGATTCATCTCGTTCCAGTCCAGTCATATAAATCGATCGTTAATTTGCCAGAAGAATCAGCCTGTGCAAGAAAAACATTATCAAGGCGGATTTTCCTTTGCTTCAGCTGCTGAAAAAGCCACTCTTCTGAAAACCCTGCTTTATTAAGGCCTTCCACATCGATTTTTCCGTCATTGACCACCGACTGAATCGGCATGACCTTGGCATAATGCTGAAAAAAATCCTCATACAGGAGAGGCTGTTTCTCCTTCTTAGGAAGAACACTTAATTCCCCATTCGTATCAAGGGAAGCATATTCCACATCAGATGCCCGGAAAATATTCTTTTTTCTTAGTTGTTCAAGCAGTTCATCAGTAGAGATCTTTTCCCGCTTGAGAGCCTCCTCAATGATATTTCCGTCTTCAATGAATACAGTCGGAGTTCCTTCAACGAAGTGTCTGAATTTCACACTTTTAAGCGAAATGAATGAAAAAATGAATGGCACGGAAAACCAGAGAAGTATACTCATTAACCCTTCCATCAGTTTCAGGTCAAGATCCATTGAAAGTGTTCCGGCGATACTTCCTACTGTAATACCGGTGATGTATTCGTAAAAAGATAACTGTGAAAGCTGCTTCTTCCCGAGAAGTTTTGTAATACAAAATAAAGCGATGAGTATGAACAGGCTTCTTAGGGCTACTTCGAAATATTCAGCCACAAATCCTCACCCTTTCGGCTTGAAGATCAATGCTCCGATAAACCCGAATATGATTGCAGCTGAGATACCAGAGCTGGTCACTTCAAACATCCCCGTCAATACTCCTACCAAGCCATGCTGATCCGCTTCCTGCATTGCTCCCTGCACCAGCGCGTTTCCAAATGAAGTGATTGGAATGGTGGCACCGGCTCCAGCAAAGTCAATCAATGGTTCATATAAACCAAAACCAGCCAATACAGCCCCAATCACGACCAGCAAACTCAATGTATGAGCAGGTGTCAATTTGGCGATATCAAATAACAGCTGGCCAATTACGCATATCCCTCCACCTATCACAAATGCCCAAAAAAACATAGCCAACATAGGCTGCCCCTCCTTTCAGTAGAATTATATATATTCGATGGAAACTGCATGGGCTATACACGGAATTGTTTCGCCCTGCTGGAATGTCAATGGGGACAAAAGCGCTCCGGTAGCCACCATCAAGATTTTCTTATAAACGCCCTTCTTCATTTGATTAAGCAAATGGCCATATAATACTGTAGCCGAACATCCGGGCCCGCTTGCACCTGACTGCACAGGCTGGTCCTGGCCGTAAATAAGCAACCCGCAATCCTGGAACTGACTCTCTTTCAGGCTGATCCCTTTTAGTTGAAGCAATTCCTGCGCAGTTTTACGCCCAATTCTAGCTAAGTCCCCGGTAATGATTAAATCATAGTAGGATGGATCTCTCCCCAAATCGTTAAAGTGTGCCGTAATCGTATCAGCTGCTGCCGGAGCCATGGCCCCTCCCATATTAAATGGATCGGTCAGCCCCATATCAATGACCTTCCCGACTGTAGCGGATGTCACTCGAGGCATGGGGGCAGTCTCCGAACTGTTTTTACCCACTACCGAATATCCTGCGCCTGTGACCGTCCATTGTGCAGTAGGCGGTTTCTGGCCTCCATACTCTGTTGGATAACGAAACTGCTTTTCAACTGCTGAGTTATGGCTTGAAGCCCCTGTGACGACATAATTGGCCCCTCCGGTGTCCACTAAGTAGGATGCTAAAGCAAGTCCTTCCATTGAAGTGGAACAAGCCCCAAAAAGTCCAAGATAGGGAATCGCATTTGTTCTTGCGGCAAATGATGACGGAGTGATTTGATTGATTAAATCTCCTGAAAGAAAGAATTGTATTTTATCTTCCTGAAGTCCACCTTTTTCAACGGCCAGTTTCACTGCATCTTCAATCATCAGCCGATTGGCTTTTTCATAAGTTTCTTCTCCCATCCAGAGGTCATCATAGAACCGGTCGAAATCCTCTGACAGCCTTCCCTTCTTTTCAAAAGGACCGCCTACTACTCCAGTAGAGATAATGGAAGGTTGATTCTGAAATTGCCAAGATTGATTTCCCTTTAACATTAAATAACCCCCCATTTAATAAGCAGCGTTTTGATCAATGCTATTACAAAGGCAGAAAATACCCCGAAGACAATAACCGAACCTGCCAGCTTGAAGATATTTCCCCCGACCCCAAGTACAAGGCCCTCAGTCCGATGTTCAATGGCAGCAGATATGACAGCATTTCCAAACCCCGTTACCGGCACAGCACTCCCCGCGCCTGCAAATTGCCCAAGATGGTCGTATAACCCAAACCCTGTCAAAAGCATTGAGAAAAACACCATAGTTGCCACTGTCGGATTACCCGCAGTCTGTTCAGTAAAATTAAAGAAATAAATATAAAAGTAGGTTACCGCCTGTCCGATCAAACAAATGAGACCCCCTACAAAAAAAGCTTTAACACAGTTGATCAGCACCGGTCTTTTCGTTTCATGCTTCTGTTCAAGCTGTTCATACTGTTTCTGCTGCGGAGTTTTTTGTTTCTTTCCCATGACTATCTCCTTTCTAGGTTAGCTCTTCTTTAAGCTTAATGATTTCTTGAAATCTCTCTTCTGCTTCTTTATTGGATATATGCTTTTCATCAATCTTTTCTTTCAGCCTTACTGTTTCCAAAAAGATTTTATAGTCACTAGATACGATGAATTCTTCATCAGGAAATTTCTTCTCCAATTTCTTTTTCATCTTTTTTTCAATCTTTTTCATATGAAAACGGTGTGTATGTTTCACTTTGTAGGAAACCAATATTTCCTTTTTGCCTTCTATGACTGCGACATCATAAAGTTCTTGAAGCTTTGCTATTTCCTTTTTTACAGCATGTCCGATACTGTCGGTTTCCGGATTTTCCACCAATTCTATAGGCGGAGGGTCTGTGACCTTAATCAATGCGCCCCTGCTGTCGTCCCCTTCTTCCTTATTAACCGCACAGCCTGGAAGAAGGAGAATTATCATCAATAATCTCAACAAATATTTGCTCATATTATCCCCTCTGTTTTTCAGAAAATATGTCTGTACAGCAAAACCATTTCATCAAACATGGATGGAAAATGATTCTGCCTTACAGCAATCGTATATCTATTTTCTACTACTGTTGTTTATTTTATGAATAAAAAAAGGACCGGCCCTCCTCCTTCAACTGCATGAGTTGACTGATGGCCAATCCTTCTTAACTTTATTAACAAAAACTTACAGAAGATATTATGTTGATTTTGTTTTTCTATTTTTGCCGCAGCCGCAGCCTTTTTTCTTTTTGACAGGTTGTGCAGGTTTCACTTTTGATGCAGATTTCTTCATCATCATACTCAACCTCCTTAAATGATGGAAAAATTCAGATTGCACAAATACTGATTTTCAAACAAGCCAAAATATACCTGTAATATTTATATGCAGTATTTCTAACGCTTGTTCTCCTCATTTAAGAAATCCACTTTTGTATGAATGTTTCTAATATGGACGCAATCCCGGCTGCTGCCATGATGACAATGAGCGGCTCGGCGGCGACGGGGAAGAAAATATAAAGCCCATAAAGTCCCGCAGCTGACCAAATTCCCGTGCACCAGTGACAGCTGAGCAGCTCACCGATCCATCCCTTGACCTTTCCTTTCTTTGGTACTAAATAAATCTCGCTATTGCCAGCCTCGTCCATCTCCTCCACTTCATCGAAAAAAGGAGCTCTCAGAAATTCAGTGATTTTGTCGTAAACGATCAGATGAGTAAGCCGGAAAACGGCCAAACCCATTACTGTCAATTGAAATAAAGTGAGTTCCACGTACGATACTCCTTTACAAGTAGATTCTTGCCCAATTAGGATTGGACAGCTGGCTTATAGCCTATTTTGGCGAAAAAAGGGCTATTATCCGTAACTTAAACTCCTTGGCTACAATATGTTATTAGTGTAGCGATAAACAATTTAAAGGAGGATTTTCAATATGGGTTGTGGAAAAAGAGATGATGTAGGTGGAGTTTCTACTGATAACTGTGTATGTGAAGTAGTTCGCGCCATTAAAGATATTCAAGATGCTGCAGTAAACGATGATTGTTTAGATTGTACGACCAGCTGTTTCCTTGAACCGCTTGGTGATCTGAACAGTCCAGCTATGAGACGCCGCGCAGATACACGTGTATTCACTTTGACCAATAAAAACGGAGAATTGTTCAAAGCTCTGTTCAAACAACGTCACGGTGAATGTGATGCAAACTGTGTGTCCATTTACTTCCGCGTTGAAGAAATCTTTGATAACTGCTGTGCAACGTTGAGAGTTTTGGATCCTAACAAAGATATCGTAAATGACTACGGCAAATTGGATTTTAAACAAATTTGTAAAGTGGATGACTGGAAGAAAACAAACAACTGTATCACGGTTGATTTGAGCTGCTTCTGTGCAATTCAATGTATTGCCGACAGAGACCTTGACATCTGTGAATAATCTTAGGGAAGCCAGCCGGACCTCAATCCGGCCGGCTTTTTTCTATTGCCTTCTTATAACCCTATGATTTTAATGGCTTTCAAGGAGCTTCTGTTGACTTCGATTTCGTCGCCTTGAAAAGACTTGATTATCAGTGCATCTCCTTCAATCTTTAGCAGGATGCCTTTGTAACGTTCCTCTGCTGTGACAAATTCACAAGGAAATGGAGCTTTGCCGTTACTGTAGCCGGACAGATAAACAATCTTTTCATCAAGCTCCATTTCCCTGAAAGGTTTCAACGGTTTAAAGGAGAAAGACCTTTTTCTGTTCTCTGGTTCCCTGTCTTCTTTTTGCTCCGTTTTTATATCCTGCTCAGCTGCAATTTCCTCGTGTTTAACCTTTTTTGCAGGTTCTTCCCCATATAAAGACCCCAAATCATCTTCAAAGTAAGAACGTTTCTTTCTCTTAGGTTTGGTTTCTGCTGCAGTTTCAGCCGTTTTTTTCTCAACCGGTTTTGGTTGGGCATTTCTTGAAGAATATCGCTGCTGCATGTTGGCTTGTGTTTCCTTAAGTGCCGGCTGCTGAATATATAACAAAGGTGTTTTGGACCGGGTATTAGGATTCTTACTCATAGATCGCACCTCCCGAGGTTCATTCCTTTTACAATGTATGCAGTATTTGCCTAGAGGTTTCTAAAATATTTCCAATAATTTTAGAGCCTGCTTTTCCTTAAACCTTGTACAATATACCTCTCGGGGCTGCATAATCCGGCATACACCTTAGCTCGAGAAGGATTAGAACAAAAGTGCAAGCGCAATGATTGACCCCAAGGGAGTTGGGTCCTGAAGCTAGACATTGATCATACAGCTAATAGCTATCCAAAGAAGTGAACCTTTTTTGATTTCTTAAAATAAAAAAAGACCACCCTATTTTAAGTTAAGTAGTTCAGTTTTGGAGTGCAAAACTAAAAAAAGCAGTCCAAAACGGACTGCTTTTTTCTATAAAGTCGTAAAAAATCACATAACAAATCCATTTCACCAAGGGAAGAGAAAGGGGACTTAAAATAAGGGAAATTTCTTCCCTTATGATATGAACTCATGGTGCTTTTACTATTTTGGTCCTTGCTTCTATGGAGGAGGGAACGAAGGGCTTAATTTGAAGTTACGTTAATAAAAAATAGCATACGAATAATGGTGCAGATTCGTATGCTCAGAACTATGATTTTTAATGGTTTGTACCTCTAAAGTATTTTAGGATGGTCTTAAATTAATCCGGCCTAATGCACTGCAGCAGCCTTCCAACTTATAATTTAACCTAGTACGTGGTACCCGGAGTCCACATGAATATTTTCTCCAGTGATTCCGCGACTCATATCACTGAACAGGAATACCGCCGTATCCCCTACTTCTTCTTGTGTAGTATTTCTGCGTAATGGCGCTCTTTCTTCGATTTCTTTAAGAATCGTATTGAAGTCGCCTACCCCTTTGGCAGAAAGTGTTCTGATCGGTCCTGCAGAAATGGAATTAACACGAATTCCTGACTTTCCGAGATCACTTGCAAGATACTTAACACTCGCTTCCAGGGAGGCTTTTGCTACACCCATGACATTGTAGTTCTCGAGTACACGCTCACCGCCAAGGTATGTCAGTGTTACGATACTTCCGCCTTCAGCCATCAGGTCTTTTGCAGCTTTGGAAACGGCTGTAAGTGAATAAGAGCTAATATTGTGAGCCAGTAAAAAGCCGTCTCTTGTCGTATTCATGTAGTCCCCGGCTAGTTCCTCTTTTTTCGCAAAAGCGATACAGTGAGCGATACCATGAATAGTCCCTACTTCTTCTTTAATTGTTCCGAAACATTTTTCAATATCTTCATCACTTGTTACATCACACTGAAGGAAAAGGTTATCCTCGCTGCCTTCCAGTGTTCCTGCCAAATCTTTGACACTTTTTTCGAATCTTTCTCCCGCATATGTAAAAATCAATCGTGCCCCTGCTTGATGAAGGCTTCTTGCAATACCCCAAGCTATGCTTCGTTTGTTTGCTACACCCATCACAACATATGTTTTTCCCTGTAATGAAAGAGTCATATTAATCCTCCTATTAAATCGCTTAATTATTACATGTTATTAGTACCTGATACTAATTTTATCCCATTTACATCCGGAAAGAAAGAGATTAGAGCAAAAAAAAGATAGGAAATGCATTCTGCCTATCCAAGTTATGCCCAATTTTCATGAAGAAGAATCAATTGCCTCCCCATTTCTCCTTACTTAATAGTCTTACGGGATCAACTGTTGGTTTTTATACAGGCGTACGACTACCCGGGGCGGAAAGCATTTGCTAGTCTCTGAACAGCTATTATTCACCGCACGCCCAGAGTCAAGCACCTGGAGTGAAATCAATAGACCCATTCTCAAGTTTGCAATTTTCACTCCTCTTTATAACCTTTGTGACCACTTAAAAACCTCCTGCCCAATGGACAGGAGGTTTTTATCAACAATATTCACAGAATTCCAATTCTCTTTTCAGTTCGTCTACATATTCTTTCGACCCGGTGACGATCAACCGGTCATTCATATGAAGCTCAGTGTCACCATGCGGTACAATGGAATCTTTCCCTCTGAAGATCCGGACGAAGATAACATCCCCGGTGAACGGAAACTCCCTTAACGTCATGCCTTCAAACTGAATGTTCATCATCTTGATTTCATACAGTGAGGTTTCCTGGTTTGTGAAGATGTTCATGACGGAAGGAGATTCGATCAATGCCTTCAGCAATGCCTTTGTCGAAAGCATGACAGAGAACACTTCGATTCCCTGCTCTCTCAGCATTTCTTCAAGGTCCGGGCTTTCCACACGGACAATGACCCGTTCAACGCCGGCTTCCTTGGCCGCTATGGCGAGAGTCGCATTCTGTTCCTCATCTCCGGTGGACACCACAATGATATCTGTTTCAAATATATTGTTTTCCTCGATGACTTTAAGATCAAAACTTTCTATTTCATTAATCTCAAACAGTGAATCCGAGATATTCCGATTCGATTTGTCCTGCTTTGTATGGTAGAGAACAGGAACATAAAGGGCAGACTTCAGCTCCCTGGAAACAGGAAGTGTCATTTGATTCGCCCCTAAGAAAGCAACTTTGATTTGTTTTTCCTCTATAACCTCTTTAGGGAACAGCTTTTTAAATACAATAGGTGTGACTAAACATGTTATGACAGCAACCAAAATCAGAGTACCACTCATTTGGGCCGTAATGATTTCCATACGCTCCGCGATTTTGGCAGCGGCAATAACTAATGACAGAGTGGATGTCAATAGGAATGCTGACGCAATCGTCGTTTTGTTATCATACCACTTTCTAAGCAGATACACCGGGATTAGCTTCGATAACAGGAATGCCAGCATCAGCAATGGAATCAATATGAGCATTTTCGGGTCGCTGAGGAGTGACCAAAGCTCTAACTCAACTCCGACCATCACAAAGAAAATCGGAATCAGGAACCCGTATCCAAAAGAATCTAATCGATGGACCATTTCCTGGTTAGGTGAAAGCAGGGAAACCAGCACACCTGCAAGGAATGCTCCCAGGATATTCTCCGCACCAACTGATTCGGATACAGCCACCAAAAGGATGATCAGCGTAAAAATAGCCCTTGTTCCGATTTGGGTCGTCCCTGTAGAAAGTGTCTTCATCAATTGATTATTCTTGAATCGCTTAGCCAGGAAGTATAGAAGAACTCCGGCACCAAACAACAGCAGCAGAAGCCACATGTTGCCGTGGCCTTCTCCATAAAGGGAGACAAATACGGCCAGCAGGATCATCGTCACCAAATCGGCAATGACGGCTACCAGCAATATGATCTGCCCTATGCCGCTCTTCATGATGTGCGCTTCCTTTAATGTAGGAACCACGACTCCAAGGGAGATGGTAGAGATGATCAATGTCATTAAAAATGCATTATCAATCAAACCGGCTAAAACGAATAAGTAGGATAATGCCAGCGAAACGAAAAAGATTCCTGCAAAAATCATCATGGAAACCTTCAGCCTGTTCGGCTCAGGTTTTCCACTCGGCAGGACCTCTTTCTTTTTCCCACTGCTTGAAAAAGCAGAAAAATCAATCTCCAATCCACTTAAGAACATGAGAAAAATAAAGCCGAGCGTAGACAGTGTTTCAAGCCACATATCATAATGGACAAGGTCAAAACCGCTTCGTCCAAGAATCAAGCCGACTATGATTTCGGCAATTACAACAGGAATAAAATTAAGCTTCAGCCTGTGAAGCAAAATAGGTGTGATAAAAGCTGCAAGGATTACAATAACCAGTGAGGCCACTGATGCACCATGTTCCATGAGACTTCCCCCTTTTCTATACTAAGTAGTTCATAAATAGTGTTGCCATACCAAAATATATCATGATACTTATAATGTCATTAATGGTCGTGATGAAAGGCCCTGAAGCAACCGCCGGGTCAACCTTAAGTTTATGCATCAAAAGCGGTACAAGCGAGCCTGCGAGTGTTGCTACAATTAAGGAAACAAGTATTGAGATACCTACCAGGAATCCTAAAAACAATTGCCCTTTCCAAACGTATATGGTAATCATGACGACTATTCCACACACAGTCCCGGTGATCAGCCCGGTACCTGCTTCTCGGACCACAAGCTTCCACTTGCTCTCCTCTTCCAGGTCACCAGTTGCAATTCCTCGGACGGCCACTGCCAGTGCCTGTGTTCCTGTATTCCCAGCCATGCCGGCAATCAACGGAATAAACACTGCCAGGATCGCTACTTTATCCAGCGTGTCTTCAAAGCGACCGATCAAACTGGCTGTGAACATTCCAAGAAACAATAATGCAATCAGCCAGGGCAGCCTTTTTTTGGCAGCTGTAAATGGATTGCGGTCAACCGTGTCCATATCGGATATACCGGCAAGTTTGGAATAGTCATCTGAAGCTTCTTCGTCAATAACATCAATGATATCATCGACGGTAATGATTCCCAGTAAATGATTTTGGAAATCAACAACAGGCAAAGCCAGGAAATCATAATCACGCATTGTTCTGGCCACCGCTTCCTGGTCTTCCCCCACAGAGACGGATACTACACGGTCACTCATGACTTCGGCGATCATCGAATCATCATCACTGACAATTAGATCACGCAGGGAAATGACACCGGCCAGTCGTCTGTTCTCATCGACGACAAAAATATAATAAATCGTTTCTGCATTCGGGGCTTCATTTTTCAAGATGGTCATAGCCGAACGTACCGTCTGGTTTGCCGATATGGCGACAAACTCGGTTGTCATGATACTTCCGGCTGTGTATTCCTCATAATGGAGAAGCTCTTTGATTTCCTGGGCTGACTCATTATTCATGATGGTCAGGTAGCTTGCAACCTGATCTTTATCCAGCTCATTTAACACATCCACGGCATCATCGGCATACATGTTCGAAAGCATATCCGCCGCATACGACGGGTTCATTTCTGCAAGGATTTCCTGATATTCGGTATCATCCTTATCAAGGCTCTCGAATAACTCTGCCATTTCTTCCGGAGATAAATATTGATACATTTTTAATCGGAGCGAATCATCGATCCTTTCGAAAAATTTTGCTCTGTCATAGGAGTGAAGAGCTATGAACTCTTCACGGAATTTTTCCATTTCTTCATTCTGAAGGGCAGAGGTCAAGTAATCTTCGTCCAATTGAATTTCCCGTTTTTCTTGATTTTCTGCAGACATTGGCATACCCTCCTTGCTTGATTTTATTAGTGTTCACTTTATGTTTTCTAAAGGCTCTATTCTAAAATTTTGTTGCTATTTACTATTAAGTTCAAGAGATATGGCCAGAATTAACAGAAATTATCTTGGTCAACAAGAAAGGAGTTATTCACCCTTTTCAGAGAGAAAAGCCCTTGTACCCAAGGGGAATATCCGGCCCTTTGGATTTTTCCTATAGCAACAATCTATACGAAAACAGCTTTTCTAAAAGAGTGTTGCTTATAGACTAATCCTTCTTGCTGTTTTTATGACTCGTTGATTGGAGCGTAAGGTGTGCGATCTCCTGCGGGATTAGCGGGACGTCTAGTTCCAGCACCCAGCCCCTCGGGGTTAAATAACCCTAAGAGGAAAAAAGGAAAGGTCGCCTTTTTTTCTCTTAGGAACATTTACCTGTCGGGGCTTATCAGGGCGCTTCCACTTTTGATGACAGGTGAGACCCCGCAGGCGCAGCCGAGGAGGCTCACCGCCCGCCCCGCGGAGTCGCGCACCTGGAGCGGAAATCAACTATCTCATCTAAATAGTAACAATCTAAACGAAAAGAGCCTTAATTTTTATCTATGCCAGATGTATTATGAACTTAACAGTATACTTCCTTCATGAAAATAAAAAAAGCAAAGTGCTGTTTAAATTTATAATAAAGGAGAATTATTACTAAGAGGACTGTAAGAAAGCATCTAGTAAACGCCTTTTAAGAAATTATTTTATCAGAATAACTACAGCGGTCCTAATAATACTAGCAAATCTTTAAAAAATTGTCGCCTCAAAAATTTTCAAAAAGAAAAAAATCATGATGAAATCCATTCAGAAGAAAGGAGAGCCCCATGAAACTTGATATTATTGGAGACATCCATGGCTGTTATGCAGAATTTAAAGAGCTGACAATGAAGCTTGGATATCAGTGGGATTCCGGCATTCCAGTCCATCCGGAAGGACGGCTGCTTGGATTTGTCGGCGATCTGACGGACCGTGGTCCCGACTCATTGAAAGTGGTGGAAACTGTCTGGAAGCTTTTTAAAGAGAAGCTGGCCTATTATGTACCAGGCAACCATTGCAACAAGCTGTATCGATACTTTCTGGGCAATAACGTCAAGATTGTCCATGGGCTGGAAACAACAGTTGCAGAGCTAGGCAATCTTCCTGAGAAGGAAATTGAGAGGTATAAGGAGATGTTTATAGAGCTTTATGAAGAATCTCCCCTTTATCTGCAGCTTGATTCCGGTAAGTTGATCATTGCGCATGCAGGAATCAAAGAGGATCTTATAGGTAAGCAAAATAAAAAGGTCAAAACCTTTGTCCTTTATGGTGACATCACCGGAGAAACGAATGAAGATGGGACTCCCGTCAGAAGGGATTGGGCGTTCAATTACAAAGGAGAAGCCTATATAGTCTACGGACATACTCCATTTTCAGAAGTAAGAACGATCAACCGCACCTTCAACATTGATACGGGTGCCGTCTTTGGCGGAAAACTTTCTTCACTCTCCTATCCTGAAATGACAATTGAAAGCGTGAAGTCCAGCATGCCTTACGTCGCTGAAAAATTCAGGGATGTGAATCCAGGTAGATAAACTTCATTCTCAGAACAAAAGCGCATGCGACCTGACCAGATTCGCCAGGCCATGTATTTGACCTGGCCTGGCTGATAAAACAGGAAAAGGATCAAAGTAATTGATAGAGCCGGATTTTTCCTTTGGAGACAAAGGCTTTTTTCTCTGAACAAGGTGAATTAGCTCTTTTCTTCCTTGTTTATCAGGCTATTTCTGGTTAATTAAGCAGATATTTTTTTAAGTTGGTATTAAATAGCAACAAAGGTTACGAAAAGAGCCAATTAAAAACAGCCGGCTGCAATTTCCATCAGCACCGGCTGCTTTTGGTATGTACTTAAAGCAATCTCTTCATATCGACAGGCAGCGGGACCTGAAAATGCAATTGCTCACCTGTATTGGGATGTAAAAAAGAAAGAGAGCGACAATGCAGCGCCTGTCTGTCGATCTTATCGGGATTTCCCCCATACAGGCTGTCCCCGAGCAGCGGATGCCCCTTATAGGACATATGGACCCTGATCTGATGGGTTCTGCCTGTGTCCAAAGCAAGTCCGACATGGGCATAGCCTTCATATTGACGGAACACTCTGTAATGTGTAATGGCAGCTTTTCCATCTTCTCTTACTTCCCGCTCAATGATAGAAGTATCCTTCCTCCCGATTGGTTCGGTAATTTTCCCTTCCAGCACAGAAAAAGAACCTTCCGCAATAGCTTCATAGGACCTCTTAATTTCCCGCTTTTTCTGCTGCAGGCTCATCAGATGATGGATGTGCCGGTGCTTTGCAACCAATACCAGGCCGGATGTATCCCTGTCCAGCCTGGTGACAATATGAATGGCTGACTCAATTTTTTTCTGTCTGTAATACCCATAAATCCCATTTGCAAGGCTTCCATCAGGATGTTCCCTCGAAGGAATCGTGCTCATATATGGAGGTTTATTGATCACAAGTAGATCTTTATCTTCATAAATGATATCGAGTAAAATATCCTCTGGTTGTAATGTCGGACTTTTAGGCTCGGGTGGAAACAGGATTGAAAGATGATCTCCCTTCTGCAAGACATATCGAACAGTCACTTCCTGGTTGTTCACAGAGATTTTTCCGCCTGCAAATTTGATATCCGTCAACATCCGTTTCGAGATATTGTGCTTATTCAGGAACGTCTTGATATCGAGCCCCGACTCCTTCTCTGGAATACTCCAATCCATATGATACGAAATCATATATATGACTCAGTCTTCCGCGATAAAGGAGTCTCTGACCCTTTTCCAGAAAGGAAACGGCCTGAATCTCGCAAATCGAATTTTCTCATCGGCCACCCTGTATTGAATTGATTTTACATCTTTGTGCAGAAGTGTAAGATGATCGACTGTTATCATGAAGTCAGGTACATTTACAGGTTTCAGCATGCATGTATGATGTGCTGGTAAAATCAAGGGGGAACCGATTGTCCTGAACACACGATTATTGATCGAGGCCATTTCAGCCAGCTGGATGGCCTGAATCGAAGGATGCAGAATGGCACCATTCAATGCTTTATTATAAGCTGTACTCCCTGATGGAGTGGACAGGCACAACCCGTCGCCCCTGAACCGTTCAAAATGCTGACCCCTGATTTCCACATCCATAACCAATGTACCTTCGACACTTTTGACAGTCGATTCATTCAACCCTAAATATCTTGTTTCCTTTCCGCCATTCTGATAGCGGATGATCGTTTCAAGAAGGGGATACTCAATAATTTGATAAGGTGTCTTGGCGATAGCAATGACGAGCTTCTCAATCTCCTCAGGCACCCAGTCTGCATAGAAGCCGAGATGTCCCGTGTGCACCCCGACAAAGGCCGTCTTATCCAATCTGTTGCTGTAACGGTGAAACGCGTAAAGAAGCGTACCGTCACCGCCGACTGAAATGACGATATCAGGCTCTTCTTCATCGTATACAAGCTCAAAATCCTGCAGATATGTACGCATCTTATGCATAAGCGTATTTGACTTTGAATCTCCTTTTGACGTGATTGCAAATTTCATAACAGCTACACCCTTTTTTAGTTTCTAGTTCCCTATCCTCAAGGAGCAGAAACTCATTGCCCCTTCGTTTCGCGCCTTTTCTCTTCCTGTTCCTTCTTATTGGAGAAAAATCTTTGTGCTTCCTGAATTTCTTCCCTGATAAGAGACATTTCTTCATCGAGCCTGAATGCCGCTTCTGCTGCCCTCAGCAGCCTCGTCCTGATTTCCTCGGGAAATTGTCCGCGGTATTTATAATTTAGAGAATGCTCTATTGTCGCCCAAAAATTCATGGCAAGTGTCCTGATTTGAATTTCTGCCAGGATGATCTTTTCTTCATGGACGGTCTGTACTGGATATTCAATCACTACATGATAAGAACGGTAGCCGCTCGGTTTCTTATGTGAAATGTAGTCCCGCTCCTCAATGATGCGGAAATCATTCCTTGCTCTTAACAACTCGACCACAGCATGGATATCCTCCACGAATTGACACATCAGGCGGACACCGGCAATATCCTGCATCTCTGTCCCAATCTTCTCTAACGGTATACCTTTTTGAGTTGCTTTATCTAAAATGCTGGCTATAGGTTTTACCCTGCCTGTAACAAATTCAATGGGAGAGTGGGCCCGCTCCAGTTCATAGAGCCCTCTCATCCCTTTAAGTTTAATTTTCAGCTCATCTACTGCCTGTTTGTATGGCCCAAGAAACTGATTCCAATGATTCATATGTTCACCTCTTAATCAAAAGCTTATCAATATTAAGCTTCAAAGCTCTTATCAGGAATTGAGCTCATTTCCTGTTCGATTTCAATGCTTACTCATTTTCCCTTTTTGAATCAGCGGCATCCACTCGTTCGCCGCTTTTCGTTTTTTATGCTTTTTCCAAGAAGACAGCTTCTACTTTTTTGACCATGTCTTCCCCATAATTACTGTTGCCTTCAATGTTTTCAATCAGGAAATCCAATTCTTCGTGAAGACCCTCCAGTAGAAAATGCTCCTCTCCCAGATCAGCCACGACAGGCAGCTTTTGGTCAAATGCCTCTTTCAAAGCTGACCAGCACTCTTCCTGAATATGTATAAATACATAGTCTTCTTGTGATTCTGCAAAATAAACAAACGAAAAATTATCCGAATCGACGAGAACCTGCCCGGCAGGCTTTAAATTGGTTTCCTCCGCTTTTTCACTGCTATGTAAAACCAGTTTGTCTCCCAAGAGTTCAGCCTTGGTTAAGTGTATTTTTTTTCTCATAAGATGTATGGTTCCCCTTTCAATGCTTTATGCCTATTATTTTAACACATATAAGGGGTATTCTTCTAAAGAAGAAGAGAGGATAGCAAAAGTGACATTAAACAATCTATGTTAAACTTGTGATGGAAATATAAGAGAGAGGATGAAGAGTATGCCGGAAGAAATTGAAATAGAATATAAAAACCTGCTGACAAAAGAAGAGTTTCAGCGACTCAAGAGCCGATTCTCTTTAACTGAAGGTGACTTCTCGCTTCAAAAAAACCATTATTTTGATACTCATTCAAATGAATTGAAAGAATTGCATTGTGCATTACGAATCAGAGAAAAGAAGGGGCGCTTTGAGTTCACCCTGAAACAACCTGCAGAGGAAGGGCTGCTGGAAACAAACCAGCCTATAACTGAGGAGGAAACACGCTCAATGCTCCAACAAGGGCTCATTCCTGAAGGGGAAGTTGCGGACGCCCTGCAAAATCTTGGTATAAATAAGAATAACCTCCGCCATTTCGGGACTTTATCTACCAGCAGGGCCGAGACCGGGTATAAAGATGGATTAATGGTGCTGGATTATAGTTTCTATTTAAACAATGAGGATTATGAGTTAGAATATGAAGTGAAAGAGAGTAATAAAGGAAGAGAAATTTTCTACAATTTCCTGGAATCTATGGACATCCCCACCCGTCCTGCCGATAATAAAATCAAAAGATTCCTAAAAGCCGCAAATTCAAACTGACAATTCTGCTAAAGGAGATACAAGGAAATGAACGTGCAAGTGTTAAAAACCATGATTGAACTGCAGGCACTCCAAGGCTTGGGTTCAAAATCTGCCCAGCCAGGTTCAGGTGCAGGCAGCCCTTCGATGTTCCAGCAGATGCTGAATGAGACTCTCGCCAGCCAATTGAATGAGCAGCCATATCAAGCAAGATTAGGTTCAGTAAGCCAAATGATTCCTAATTTGAATACAGGCAACTATTTGATGAGTAAAAGTGCGGCATCCTTTTTTAACCCTGCTGCATCAGTTGCCAAAGCTGAAACTGCGGTTCCAAGCTCTTTTGACCAAATCATCAACAGGGCAGCAGAGAAATACAATCTTCCTAAAAAGCTGATCAGGGCTGTCATCAGCCAGGAGTCAAGCTTCAACCCTGATGCGGTCAGCCATGCCGGCGCGTCCGGCTTAATGCAGTTAATGCCCGCAACAGCCAGGAGTCTTGGCGTAACAGATGTATTTGATCCAGAGCAAAATGTTTTCGCAGGCACCAAGTACCTTAGGCAAATGATGGATAAATATAATGGCAACCTTGAGCTTGCCCTCGCAGCTTACAATGCAGGTCCGGGAAATGTTGATAAATATAATGGCATCCCTCCATTCAAAGAGACGATGCAATATGTCCGGAAAGTGTCCAGCAATTACTTTGCATAAGTCACCTTAAATAGTTCAGATAAGTAACCGTTTACCAAAAGTGAGCGGTTTTTTTGTGCAGAATAAAAAACGGGCGGTCAAAAAGAAATCCCAGTGACAAAAAAAGATTCTTTTACCGGCCTGCTCAACAAACAAGGAGCGGCCGATTGAACCTGTTCGGATATTTGGGCACAAACTGTCTATCCGCCTGGTTAGTTATCATGCGAGGATTTCCAAAGAGGTACAGTAAACCTATAGATACGAGTCATTTATCGGGCCAGATACCCCTCTCATTAACCCACCTATACTGGCCCGGGAATCCAGCTATCGGCTCAATGAGTAACTGAATACCTGCAGATGCTGTTCACAAAATCCACTGATTTCACCCTCCAAAAACTACTAACAGACTCCCGAATGCCCCACTGTAATTAGCAGATACTATCCGAAAGCGAACGGTAGTAAAGCTATTTGTTTGAGATATTTTTCGGCGATTGCTAAAATAAAACAAACAATCAATGCAAAAAGGAGTCTACTTATGGAGAAACATAAGACGCCATATGAAACAATTGGCGAAAAAAAGCTCTCAATGCTTGTAGATGCTTTTTATGCAAGAGTGGGGAAACACCCTGATTTAATTCCCATATTTCCGAGTGATTTTTCTGAAACCGCCAGAAAACAAAAACAGTTTCTCACACAGTATCTGGGCGGACCGCCTTTATATACAGAAGAACATGGCCATCCTATGATGAGGGCCAGGCATTTAAATTTTGAAATAACACCAACGAGAGCAAAAGCATGGTTGGCGTGCATGAGTGAAGCCATGGACGAGATCGGTCTTGAAGGGCATTTTCGTGAAGAGTTCTTCTCCAGACTTGTACTGACAGCCAGACATATGGTGAACACGCCTGATAAGACACATGGTGAAGAAAGTTGAGCAGCATGAATAACAATAAGAACCTTCAAAGGTGCCGCCCTGACAAAAAACCTCTGGAAATATACATGTTCATCGATCCTCTCTGCCCGGAATGCTGGGCATTGGAACCGATCCTTAAGAAGCTTCATATTCAGTATGGGCAGTATTTCAGAATTAAAAATGTCTTAAGCGGAAAATTGACCGCGTTGAATCTGACTAACAAAAAGAAGCAAGAGAATATGGCCAGCCAATGGGAAAAAACAGCAAGCCGTTCGGGAATGTCCTGTGACGGGAATCTATGGTTTGAAAATCCGATTGATTCTCCTTACTTGGCTTCCATCGCCATCAAAGCGGCTGAATTACAGGGAAGACATGCGGGAATCCGTTTTTTCAGAAAACTGCAGGAAACCTTGTTTTTAGGGAAACAAAACGTATCAAATCTCGAAGTGCTGACAGACATTGCCCAATTCAGCAAGCTGGATTTACAGGAATTTAAAAATGATATTCATTCCGAATCTGCTTCAAAGGCTTTTCAATGTGATTTAAGAATAACGGCTGAAATGGATGTGGATGAAATTCCTACCCTCGTCTTCTTTAATGAGAATATTGAAGATGAAGGAATAAAAGTTACTGGAATGTATCCGTTTGAAGTATACGTACAGATTCTGGAAGAAATGCTTTCCATTAAACCGGAACCGGAAGCTCTCCCTTCTCTGGAAAACTTCCTTGAGTATTATCAAATGGTTGCAACTAAGGAAATTGCGGTTGTTTATGATATGAGCATGAATGAGGTTGATAAACAAATGAAGAAGTGGATGCTTCAGAAAAAAGTTGAAAAGGTTCCCGCGAAGCACGGAACGTTTTGGAGATACCTCTCTTCTTAATCGGCTAAAACAATATATTAACATAAGATAAAGAGAAAACCCGCTGTCCAAGACAGCGGGTTTTCTTATACAAACAAAGGGGATGGGAGAAATTTTTCACGGTCAAACAAAGGGGTATATGTTTGTTGTGATCAACTTCTTGTACATAATATAGCATGAGACAACTTGTATGTGCAAGTTGTTTGTTTATTATTTCACAATATTGTCAAATTGTTTTATAACTGTTTTTTAATTTATTCTAAACAGCAAGTATTATAAACATGTGTTTTCATATAATTGTAAGGAGACTTCTTTAGGAGGCCTGTTAGATCATGAAACCTGATATAAAGTTGACCCTCTTGATTCTATTTATTGTGCTGGCTTTCGTCATTAATATCTTTGGCCTGATGCATCTTTACCCTATATACTTTACATCCCCTCTTCTGTTTTTATCACTTCTTTTGTTGGTGAATTATTTCAATAACCGGAAGAGATTCAAGGGGTTTAGACATTGACGAATTTCGTTTCCTCCAGAAATGGAGGTTTTTTTCTTTTGGCTGTTTTCTAGTCTTTGTTGCATTTTTTCTAAGGAGTACAAAAGATATAGCCATAACTCACAGAAATCATCCAGGTAAGTAAGCAGAAAGAAAGAGCAATCACCCTGTTCAGAGAAAAAAGCTATTGTACCCCCTATGAATATTTCAGAAAACAACTATCAATACGAAATAGCTTTGTTTTGGCTGGCTTGATAACTTGAGGGCCTCTTACAAGACACTTTGGAGATCGATTTGAGGATGTAATGGCCTTGAGGCCCTTCCTCAAGACACTTTAGGGATCGTTTAGAGGATGTAATAGCCTTGAGGGCCTCTCTCAAGACACTTTGGAGATCGTTTAGAGGATGTAATGGTCTTGAGGGCCTCTCTCAAGACCATTTCAACTCTCTTTTTGCCGCTTCATGGTCTTGAGGCCCTTCCTCAAGACACCTTGGAGATTGTTTAGAGGATGTAATAGCCTTGAGGGCCTCTCTCAAGACAATTTAGGCTCTCTTTTTGCCGCTTCATGGCCTTGAGGGCCTTCTTCAAGACACTTTGCAGATCGTTTAGAGGATGTAATGACCTTGAGGCCCTCTCTCAAGACCATTTCAACTCTCTTTTTGCCGCTTCATGGCCTTGAAAGCCTTTCTCAAGACACTTTGCAGATCGTTTAGAGGATGTAATGGCCTTGAGGGCCTCTCTCAAGACACTTTGAAGATCGATTTGAGGATGTAATGGTCTTGAGGGCCTCTCTCAAGACACTTTCAATTCTCTTTTTGCCGCTTCATGGCCTTGAGGGCCTCTCTCAAGACACTTTGGAGATCGATTTGAGGATGTAATGACCTTGAGGGCCTCTCTCAAGACCCGTTGGTATCATCAGATAGCAGATAGCAAATAGCAAACCCAAGAAGAAGAAAAAACCTCAACTGTAGCACTGCCTCCTAATCACCTAATTGCTAAAATCTCTTCCTGGTTTTGTATGGAAAAGAGCTCAAAAACAACAAAAAAGACCATGATACGATGATCATGGCCTTCCTGTTACTTCTTATTAAGAAAGCATCTTTTCCATTTCATTTAAACTTTCTTCGAATACTTTCAGGGCTTCTTCAATCGGTTGAGAGACTGTCATGTCCACGCCCGCTTTTTTCAATACTTCAATGGGGTAATCAGAGCTTCCCGATTTCAGGAATTCAATATATCTTTCCACTGCCGGCTGTCCTTCTTCAAGAATCTGTTTACTTAATGCGGTGGCCGCGCTGAAGCCGGTCGCATATTGATAAACATAGTAATTGTAATAGAAATGAGGGATGCGTGCCCATTCCAGGCCAATTTCCTCATCAATAGTAATGTCTTCTTCACCGAAGTACTTTTTATTTAATTCATAGTACTCCTTGGTCAGCATTTCAGCAGTCAATGCTTCACCTTCTTGAGCCTTCTTATGAATGATATGCTCAAACTCAGCAAACATCGTCTGGCGGAAGACGGTTCCTCTGAATCCTTCCAAGTAATGATTCAGCAGATACAAACGTTTCTTCTCATCATCAATCGTATTAAGCAGGTGATTATTCAACAAAGCCTCATTACAAGTCGAAGCTACTTCTGCTACGAAGATTGAATAATTGCCATAAGGATATGGCTGGAATTTCCTTGTATAATAACTGTGTACACTGTGGCCGAATTCATGAGCCAGAGTAAACAGATTATTAACATTATCCTGCCAGTTCATGAGGATGTATGGATTTGTTCCATATGCACCGGAGGAATAGGCTCCGCTTCTCTTGCCCTTATTCTCGACAACATCCACCCAGCGGTTCTCGAACCCTTCCTTCAGCAGTTCAATGTACTCATCACCAAGCGGTGTCAAACCTTTAAGGATCATGTCCTTTGCCTCATTATATGAAATCTCCATCTTCACTTCTTTTACAAGAGGAGTATACAAATCATACATATGAAGCTTATCAAGTCCAAGCACTTTTTTGCGGAGCTTGATATATCTGTGAAGCAGATGCAGATTATCATTTACCGTCTTAACTAGATTTTCATAAACGGTCTCCGGAATGTTGTTGGCAGACAGGGCTGCATGACGGGCAGAATTATAGTTACGCACTTCAGCACTAAAATTATCTTTTTTAACCGTGCCGCTTAGGGTGCTTGAGAATGTATTCTGAAACTTGCCGTAAGTTTTATATACAGCCTTGAAGGCTTCTTCCCTTACACGGCGGTCATCACTTTCCAAGAAACGGATATAGCGGCCGTGTGTAATTTCCACTTCTTCTCCATTCTCGTCTTTGATACTCGGGAATTCCATATCAGCATTATTCAGCATGCCGAATGTATTGGCTGATGAGCTCAAAACTTCAGATGCCTGGGCAAGAAGCGCCTCTTGCTCAGCAGATAAAATATGTGGTCGCTGTAAGTTGATTTCTTCCAAGGCGTGTTTATACAGCTTAAGATCTTTATTTTCCTCTAAGAAACTGTTAAGTCTGCTCTCTTCCATCTCCAGTATTTCCGGAACAAGATAAGCAAATGAGCTGGACAGCTGTGTATATAAGCTTTTGGCTCTGTCATCAAGTCCCTGATAATAAGAGTTGGTTGTATCCTGGTCATATCTCATATGAGAATAGGTATACAGCCTGCCCATTCTCTCAGACACTTCATCTTGGAATTTCAGTGCTTTGTAGAGGTGTTCTGCACTTTCAGAAAGTGTCCCCTGATAACTGCCTGCCTCTTTAATCAGTTTTTGTACTTCTTTATATTCTTTTTCCCATAAGTCGTCACTCGCAAAAATATCTTCGAGTCTCCATGTCAACTCTTCCTTAATATCCTTACGATTCGGAAGACTCTTTACTGCTGTTTCGTTTGCCATATGTATCCTCCATTCTTTCGTATATCGAAATTCAACCTTCCTTCTTACATTCTCTATCAAAAAAGAAATTCCTGCAAGAGATGGGTTATTTCGTCAAAGCCATCAAGCTCTTCCACTGTTACTTTGTATGAGGAGATAATAATATATATTCCATACCGCTGACTTTTTTTATTATGTCTCTTTTTTCTAAAACCAACAAATATTCTTCCAAGGCTTGTTTTTTAAGTTGACTATTTGTTAGAGGCAGGCTGCGAAAATGAACCAGGCCGGAATTTGCTCTATTATTCAGGCAGCTTGTTATTTCTTCGACCAATATCCGCGTCCCTTTCTTTTTGTTTTTAAAAACATCACACCATAAGAAATACTGCCATTCGACCGGGTGGCTTTTAAAGAGTATCATATGTTCTGTTGGAAGCCCGATGAACTCAGGCAGATTCATTAAATGATCGCGGTTTAAGTATACTGCTCTTAAAAAGGGATCTTTCACCCCGCGGTTGTATGTCATTCTTCTGGTGATCCAGGCTTTATTATCAGCAAAATGACAACTCATTTGATTCTCTCTATTGTTTTTAGATGGAAGTGTGAATGGAAATGGAATGGATGTGACAGACAAAGAGTGTGTTTCGGAAGTAAACGTATTTGAGGAGACAGGGGAAAGGTTATAGAAAAAATGAATGCTCTCTGTATCGCTGTTGAAATAGGCTAACCAATATCCAGCATGCGGGCTGTGACGAATAAAACTTTGCTGAAAAGTTGATAAAACTATGGTTCTGGCTCCTTTGGCCTTTACTCTTTTCCCTAATATCCAAATTGGTTCAATACCGGCTTGAATATAACCTTTGGTCCTCTCAGCAAAATCAGTAATGCTTATTGGCGAACATTGATATTCTATAGCAAACCTTCTCCCTTCACTACGTATGAATAAATCGGGTCTTTGTTGAATACCTGGAAGATATGTTTCCAAAGTAACATGAGGAAGAAAAGTAGAGAAGTGTTGAAAAAGGATGGTTTTTCCTTTCATATGCTGGTGGGTTTCAGGTTCACGGATGCCCTCACAGCGAATCCTTGATTTGTGAGCAAAATGAGGAATCTTGATATGGCCGGCTTTGATAGTAAGGGGAGCGCAGCATTCGGGACAAAAGAATTCGTCGTCTTTCAACTTATTTATTTCTTCTGATGACAATCGGGTCAACGTTATTATTTTTTGACGTTTATTCAATGCGGTCAGCATACGTCACCTCCTGTCTATATCATTCGCTTCTGCAGAGGCTATCTCCTTTTTAGTCACAAAAAAAACGCATCCTCATTTTTCGAGAATGCGATGTGTATGATTTAACTGAAATGTTTGGTTACCGTATTGAAGACATCTTCTTCCATTATGGAAGTACCGTACTCAATCAATCGATGCACAGTCAAACTTGATTCATTTCCGTACTCAAGCATGATGCTCAATACATTGTCGATTTCTTCCTCTGTAAAGTATTCATCTGAAAACTCGAGATGAATATAATAAGTTCCTTCATAGGAGAACAACTTCGTTGAAAGATGTTCATAGGTCGAAGCGGACATTTTCTTGGATAGTGAAATGACATCTTCAAAATCCTTGAACTTTATTGTGAATTCCAAAGCCCCTTCATTCTCTGCTGAATCCTGTTTCATTTGAAAATGCTGATCGAGAAAATCTTCTATTCGTTCATCAACAGGCAAGTCTTTGATTTTATCTTCTGGAATAG
Organism: Rossellomorea sedimentorum; assembly: GCF_046237645.1. Taxonomy (GTDB): domain Bacteria; phylum Bacillota; class Bacilli; order Bacillales; family Bacillaceae_B; genus Rossellomorea; species Rossellomorea sedimentorum. The sequence goes on along the minus strand of NZ_CP143546.1, from coordinate 1,200,784 downwards.
GCAGTTCGAATTTCTGCCCGTCCTTAGTAACTTGTGCCCTTGTCACAAGAACTTCCAGACCTTTATCAAGAGCTTGTACTTGGATCCACAATGGACCTTCAATCGTAAAATTCTCTTCCTGGTGAACTTCATCCATCATTTCCCAGAAAAGTTCTTCACTTCTCTCCCGGTTATACCAAATTTCTTCCCGGTCGAACCCTCTTTCCTCTATATCGCCATATGAAATATAAAACTTTACAGTATTATCATTAATGCGTTCTATCTCCATCAAACACCTCTCCCTTCTGTTCAATGTTGGTGAAGGGACTGCACCCCTGAGCAACTAGCTCTGAAAATGATGTAGGCTATTTACACTAATTTATCCTTTTGGGTTTTTCTCACTAAAAGTATATGCAGAGAAAAAGCTTGCCCCAAAGAACCTCGATGATAAGCAATCTCAGTTGAATTAGTTTATACCTTGTACTCCTATTTTATGATAAAACATGAAGAAATGGAATTAAAAATATGCCTATTTTTCACTAAAGAAAGATCAAATACATTCCAGTGTTTTGGTTAGTTTAGCTTAATTTCATTGAGAATTCAAGTAATAGTTCTTCCTTTGTTTATCTAATAACCTTAGATAGGAGCTTCAAAACCTAAAATGAAGCATTCCTGTTTACATTAGGACCTTTCCGCATGTATTATATCTATTTGTAAGAGATACTTGATTCTGTTTTATATGTGCGCCTCCCCGGCTGCTCGCTTGCGGGGGACGTCTTGTTGGCACACAGACTCAGGTACTCCTGTCACTAGAGTGAAAGCAACCCGATTAGAAGCGACAGACAAATGTTTCGAAGAAAAACGTTCTTATGCGGGTGGTTGGTCCAGTGGGCTAAACGCTGATAGTAGACGTCCCGCAAGTGTCAGAGGAGATCACATTCCTCACGCTTATTCCAAGCAGTAATGTTTCTATATTTAAAGCCAACGTCTCTAAAAATACAGCCTAAAAAAAAGACCTTCATGTAGAGACATGAAGGAAATGAATATATATTAGTTGACCATACGCTGCGCTTCAAGTAGCTGGAATGTACGAACTCTTCTAGGCAGGAATCGACGAATTTCATCTTCGTTGTATCCTACTTGGAGTCTCTTTTCATCCATAATAATAGGTCTGCGTAGCAAACCAGGGTTTTGCTGAATCAGTTCAAAAAGATTCTGTAATGGAAGAGCATCAAGTTCAACATTAAGCTTTTGGAATGTCTTTGAACGGGTAGAAATTATTTCATCTGTACCGTCTTCTGTCATTCTCAGGATTTCCTTAATCTCGTCAATACTTAACGGCTCTGAGAAAACATTTCTCTCATTATATGGAATTTCATGATCTTCTAACCAAGCTTTCGCCTTACGGCAGGATGTACAACTAGGTGAAGTGAACAAAGTTACCATGAACCATTCACACTCCCTTATATTATTAAGACTTAATTCACAAGTAGAGTTTTCTTAAACTTAACTTTATTAGATAATAATTAGTTTAAAGAAGAAATCTCTATTATGTATTATACATGAAAATTATTCAATTGAATATAGTTTTAAATAAATTGTCAGCGTAATATACAGAGGTTAAACACTCTTAAGGTCTTAATTCACATTTACCCGAAAATAAAACACTTAAACCAATTTTTTTATCTTTTTTTAGATTTTTTCCCCCTACAAGCACCTTGACTAATTTAGTTTAATAAAAGCAAGGGACTTCCCATGACATCCAGCCCATCGTGCATGAACTGCCTGTTTTATGGCCTGCAGACTAACAGCTGTAAAAAAACCTTGTTGAAAAAATATTCAACAAGGTTTTCTCATCGTTCAGATATCTTTGAGAATATCCGTATTCTTTTCTTCTTCTAAATTCAAAACCTCTTCGGCCGGCTGATAAGATGCACCATAAAATTTTGTGTCCTTATAAGTATGGATAAGTTCATAGGTTTTGATCATCGATTGGTAGACCAATTCTTCGGATTCATTGTTCGGGGCCCAATACAGGATTTCCATCTCATTGATTTCATTAGTTGCAAGAGAGCGGCGGCGGTATCCTATACTTGAGGCATGCTCAAAGCCTTCCCTTTTATAGAACTTCAGCCTTTTTTCTGTATCTGTATCTTCATAATCTACCGGCTCAACTTCAAGAATGATTGGCTTTCCTTTCTTTTTGAGCTTCTCGATCAACTTATGTCCCAACCCTTGTCCTCTCGCTTTCGAAGAGACAAAGAGATAATCAATAAAAATAAAGTCTTTCAGCTCAGCATACATCAAGACATGATATTCATCTTCATCCTTATGATAAATATCACTCCGCTCTCTAAGCAGAGATTCCATATGCTCTTTTGATTTCATTTCTTCCACAGGAAAATATTGATTTAACTTCTCATACCAATGCATGGATCTACTCCTTCTTTTTCATTTAAGTCATTTTTTTTGATTGTGTTAATGCCCATAATTATTATTACCTGACAGTTCAAGATACTAAACACCGCTGTGAAATCTGTTCCAAATTATTTTAGGGATTAACGGTTGCTTTCAAGAAGATAGGAAAGCAGCAAGTGGGATAAAAAGTGGATGTAAAGCGGTTTATATTACCAATTTAATTGTACCTTACCGAGAAGAAAAGTCAAACCAAACGCAGGCGGGATTTACGTTGCAATAAGGTTATTTATAGAGTCAAACGAAAAACCAGCAGGTAATCCTGCTGGTTTTCGATATATTAAGGAGTGAAGTCCACATTCTCTGTGTAGTTATTGCTTGCATTCCATAGAAGATATTCGTTGATTCCCTGGTCTTGAAGCGCTTTAATTTGCGCTTCCACTTCTGCCTTTCCATACTGTTTGTAATTCCCGGATCCCAGCCATGATGCTGTAAAGTCCTGCAGCCAAGGGCGTGAAGTCGGAGGAGTATCCAGTTCGGCCAGTTTTTTGTTTTCAAGTTTTGCATATTCTGTGATCAGGTTATATGGTTCCAAATCCGGTTTACTAATGCCAAAATAGGAGGTCCAATGACTCGGATAGATCATGGAGGAAATGACATCCACATGTTCAGAGATCTTAGAGAAATTCTGTCCTATTCCTGGTGCCTCAGGCAGTGTAGCCGTGTAACCAAAAATGTCCACCGAAACGTCTACTCCATAAGGTTCGAGCTGTTCTTTGGCATAAGCAACAAAATCTGTAACAGCGTGGACCCTTTTTTGTACATTATCAGCATCCATATCGGCATAGTCACCCATACTGTACTTTAACTCAGTATCCCTCTTTTCAAATCCTTCAGGGAATCGAACATAGTCAAACTGGATTTCCTGAAAGCCCATTTTTGCAGCTTCGATGGCAATCCCAACATTATAATCCCATACTTCCTTCATAAAAGGATTAACGAACGATTCACCACGGCCGTTTTTCCAAACCTCGCTTCCCTCGAGGTAAGATAACTCAGGTCTCGCTTTCGATAAGACGGAATCCTTGAACACTACTACCCGGGCTATAGGATATATCTGCTTTTCTTCTAATCTCTCAAGCATCGCCCGTGGATCCTTGATATAAGATTTGCCGATATCTTTATATTGGGATTGCTCCGTCTCATACGTAATATTACCCCAGTCATCTTTGATATCAATGACCATGGAATTAAGGTCAGTATTTTCAATTAAGTCAATTAGTCTGTCAAAACGGCTGCCTCCAGCAGAGTGGCCCGTTACATAGATACCTCTGACAGCATCCGGATATGTAAACTCCAACCCTGAATCATAGAAAAAGCGAGAGAGCTGCTGAGGAAGCTTTTTCTCTTTCAAATTCATCTTAAAAGCCGAGTGGCTTTGGACTTCCTGACCTTCATTCTGTTCAGCACCAGCTGTGTTAAATGGCAAGAGACAGAGCGCCGAAATACCGATTGCTGTCATTGCACTTCTGAAATTCAAGGGTAATCTCTCCTCTTTAAAAACATTTTAGTAATAGTGTTCTATTTTCATAATCTCTTATAGTATATACCCTATTTTATCAATGGATGAGCATTATATAAAATATTTTTTAAAGAGTAATGTCGAAATTTCCAGGGAAATCATCGTTAAAGTTTAGCAAGAAATGCTGGGGGTGTGCACATTAAAAAGACCTCAGAAATTATTCTGAGGTCTCCCATGGAAATTAGTGTTTGTATTGAGCTTTGTATTGAGCAAATTCTTTCTCTGAGCAGTAAACGAAATGACCTTCAGCTACTTCACGAAGTTCTAATTGATCGTCTTCTGAGTAGTTATGGACCGCAGGGTCATACGTTTTACGCTTGCGTGAACGCTCATAGTCAGGATCCGGAAGCGGAATCGCTGACAGAAGTGATTGGGTATAAGGGTGCAGCGGATTCTTGTATAACGCATCACTTGGTGCAAGTTCTACAAGTTTACCAAAATACATAACCCCAATTCTGTCACTGATATATTTAACCATAGAAAGGTCATGGGCAATGAAAAGGTAAGTTAACCCTTTTTCACGCTGAAGCTCCTTCATCAAGTTAACAACCTGCGCCTGAATCGACACATCCAATGCTGAGATCGGTTCATCTGCAATAATAAAGTCAGGATCTACCGCAAGGGCACGGGCGATACCGATACGCTGACGCTGACCGCCTGAGAACTCATGCGGGTAACGGTTCGCGTGCTCTTTATTAAGGCCGACAGTCTCAAGAAGTTCATGAACCTTTTTCAGGCGGGCTTCTGCAGAAGTAGCCAGTCCATGGATATCAATTCCCTCCGCAATTAAATCCGCTACTTTCATACGTGGATTCAAGGATGCATATGGATCTTGGAAAATCATCTGCATTTTGCGGTTGAATTTTTTCAGTTCTTTACGGGATTTTTTACCGTGAACGTCTTCACCTTCAAATAAAACCTGGCCATCTGTAGCATCATAAAGGCGGATGATCGTACGGCCTGTAGTGGATTTTCCGCAACCGGACTCACCAACCAGTCCTAATGTTTCACCTTTATAGATATCAAAAGTAATATCATCGACAGCTTTAACCATGTTTGGTTTTCCTGGGTTGAAATACTGTTTAAGGTTTTTGATTTCTAATAATTTTTCTGCCATTATGAACGAACCTCCTCAAATAATACCGGCTCATCATAGTTGGAAGGCATTTTGCGCTGTCTTAATTTAACAGCTTCCGGCGGCTCGACTTTAGGAGCACTCGGATGCAGCAACCAAGATTTGACGAAGTGTGTATCTGACACTTTATAAGTCGGTGGTTCTTGTTCGAAATCGATCTTCATAGCGTACTCACTTCTAAGAGCGAATGCATCTCCTTTTGGAGGATTCATCAAGTCAGGAGGAGTACCAGGGATTGCTTGGAGCTGCTGCCCTGTTTCTGTATCCAATGTCGGCATGGACGCCACAAGTCCCCAAGTATATGGGTGTCTTGGATCATAGAAAATTTCATCTACAGTACCTGATTCTACAATTTGTCCACCGTACATAACAGCAACCCTGTCAGCTACGTTTGCAACGACACCAAGGTCATGTGTGATGAAGATGATGGATGTTTCAATTTTATTCTGCAAATCCTTCATCAACTCAAGGATTTGAGCCTGAATCGTAACGTCCAATGCAGTAGTCGGCTCATCCGCGATGAGAATCTTCGGATTACATGCAAGGGCAATCGCGATAACGACACGCTGTCTTTGTCCACCAGAAAATTGGTGCGGGTATTGTTTGAAACGTCCCTCAGGATTCGGAAGACCTACAAGCTTTAACAATTCAATCGTACGCTTTTTAGCCTCTGACTTACTCATGTTTTGGTGCTTTAGAAGAGGCTCCATAATCTGTTTGCCGACTGTCATAGTCGGGTTAAGAGATGTCATTGGATCCTGGAAGATCATTGAGATGTCTTTTCCGCGGATTTTCTGCATTTCTCTTTCAGACAATTTCGCTAAGTCTCTTCCTTCAAAATTCATTACACCATTTTTAATAAATCCAGGAGGATTCGGAATAAGTCTCATAATCGCCTTTGTGGTAACAGACTTACCAGAACCTGATTCACCAACAATCGCAAGTGTTTCACCTTTATCAAGATGGAAGTCCACACCGCGAACGGCTTTAACCTCTCCCCCGTATGTCGTGAAGGAGACTTGTAAATCTTTTACATCTAATAATCTAGTCATTTTATTCTACTCCTTCCACTATTTACGCATCTTAGGATCTAGTGCATCACGCAATCCGTCAGCAAGCAAGTTAAAGCTCAAGATAATTAGCGAGATTACTACAGACGGGATAAGCATCATATGTGGATAAGACTGGATGGATCTGTACCCTTCATTAACCAATGATCCCAATGACGCTTGTGGCGCAGCGATACCCAATCCGATAAAGCTTAGGAATGCTTCAGTAAAGATCGCGGTAGGAACTGTAAACATTGTTGTAATAATAACAGGACCCATTACGTTTGGAAGCAAGTGTTTCCAAATCAATCGGTTGCTTGTTGCACCCAATGTACGGGATGCAAGGACGAATTCCTGGTTTTTCAACTGAAGAATCTGTCCGCGGACTATCCGCGCCATACCGGTCCATCCGGTAATAACCATTGCCATCGTGATGGTGAATAGTCCAGGCTCAAACACCAGAATAAACAAGATTATGACAATCAAGTTAGGAATCCCAACAAGGATTTCTATGATACGCTGCATAAAGTCATCGATTCTGCCGCCATAGTAACCGGATACTCCTCCGTAAGCGATACCGATGATTAAATCAATTACCGCTGCAAGGACACCGATATATAGGGAAATTCGAGTTCCCTGCCAAGTTCTGGTCCAAATGTCACGTCCTAAATCATCCGTACCAAACCAGTAATTTTTATCAATTTGGCGTGTTTCATATGCATCGTAACCGTCTTGGTCAATCCCATCAAACCACGGCATCCATGAAAGCGCTTCAATTTTAGGAGGAAGCTTTGCGTGACGGATTTCTTGATCTTTATATGACATTTCAGTCATAGCCGGTCCAATAATAGCCATGATGATAACAAAAATCATGATTGCCAGTCCGACAATGGCACCTTTGTTTTTGAAGAGGCGAAGCCAGGCATCGTGCCAAAAGCTTAGACTCGGTCTTCCTATGACTTCAGATTCTGACTCACTTGCACGTCTAGGTTGGAAGAGGTCAGGATTAAGATTTTCAAGATCTGCTCTTTTGTTTGTGTCCATTATTTCTTCCCTCCAGCCAAACGAATACGAGGGTCAATTATTCCATAAAGGATGTCCACAAGGAAAATTACTCCGACGAACAAGATACTATAGAATAATGTTACACCCATGATTACTGTATAGTCATTCGTGTTGATTGAGCTGACGAACTGAAAACCAAGACCAGGCACGGCAAAGATCTGCTCAATTACAAGTGTACCTGTCATGATACCAACAGTCATCGGCCCTAAAATAGTTACGATTGGGATCATCGCGTTTCTTACTGCGTGCTTTAACACTGTTGCTGTTTTAGATATCCCTTTAGCTTTAGCAAGCAGGATATAATCCGAACCTAAAACTTCTAACATCTCTGTTCTCATGAAACGGGCAATTGTGGCTACAACCCCTACCGTTAAAGCCATAGTTGGCAGGATAGTGTGTTTGAACTCACCCCATAATGCTACCGGAAGCCATTCAAGCTTAACTCCGATATAATACTGCATTAAGCCGGCGAATACGAAGGCTGGTATCGAAATACCTAATACGGCTATGGTTGTCGCACCATAGTCAATCCAGGAGTTATGGCGTAATGCCGCAATAATCCCTAATGCTAAACCAATGATAGTTCCTAGTACGATTGCTTGGAAACCAAGTTGTGCGGAAGGACCAATACGATCACCGATAATTTGTGTAACCGGACGATTGTCGTATTGAAAGGACAAACCTAAATCACCTTGTGCTAAGTTTGTCATGTAGTTTACGTATTGTACTGGGAGAGGATCGTTCAAACCATATTTATTTAGGATGATTTCCTGCTGCTCTGGTGTAAGCTTTTCTTGGTTTGTAAGCGGTGATCCAGGAAGGAGCTTCATCAGAAAGAATGTGGCTGTTGCAATGATGAATATTGTTATAAACATATAAGCAAGTCTTCTTAAAGTGTACTTAATCACTTCTTAGCCCCCCTTTTTCTTTATTTTTATTTTTTTGGCTACCTTACATATTATACCGTATTTCGACAAATTTTCAATCTATTTATTAAATTGCAATTTTTATCGATAATCAGTGGAAAAGGAGAGTGTATGCCAATGCATACACTCTCCTTTTGAAAGTTTGTTTCATTGAGCTATTATGAGTTACTCAATGTGAGCCCATTTGTAAGATGCGTCAGCACCAAACGCGTGGCGAAGAACTCCTTTAACATAAGGGCGCTCTAGGTATGCAGAACCTCTTTGGTACATTGGAGAGATTGCAGCATCTTCAAATAGGATTTTTTCAGCTTCTAGCATTGCATTCCAACGAGCTTCTGGATCGTCAAGCAATGTAGTTTTTGCTTCTTCTACTAACTTGTCATACTCTGGGTTAGAGTAGCCCATTTGGTTATGAGCACCATCAGTAACGAACATATCGATGAACGTCATTGGATCTGGATAGTCTGGACCCCAGCCAGCGAATGAGAAGTCATATTCACCTTTAGATTCTAGGTCAAGCTTTTGTTTGAAAGGTTGTTGAGAAATCGTTACTGTAAGACCTTCAAGGTTAGACTCAAGCTGTTCTTTCAGGTACTCACCGATTTTCTTAGCGTTATCAGAGTCGTAGTTCAACAACTCAAGAGATACTTCTTCAAATCCAACTTCTTCTTTCGCTTTAGCCCAAGCTTCTTTAGCAGCTTCAACGTTTGTTTCATTGAACTTGCCATTAGACTCACGGAAGTCAGTTCCGTCAGGACCGTATACGAATTCTTGTGGTACTAGGAAGTAAGCAGGAACAGATCCGTTGTTAAGAAGAACGTCAACAAGACCTTGTTTGTCCCAAGCCATATCAACTGCTTTACGAGCATTTACGTTAGCCAAAACTTCACTTTCTTGATTCAAGCGAAGGAAGAATACAGCAGTATCTGCACGTGTTTTGAAGTTGTCATCACCTTTGTACTTATCAACGAACTCTGCAGAAAGACCTGCGATATCCGCTTTGTTTGTTTCATAAAGGTTAACACCAGTAGCTGTGTCTTTTACGATGTTGAAGTTGATTTCTTCAAGCTTAACAACATCAGACTCCCAGTAATCTGCATTCTTAGTCAACTGGAAGCTTTGCTCATGTTTCCACTCGTTAAGAACGAAAGGACCGTTGTAAAGAGTAGTGTCAGCTTCTAGACCATATTGGTCACCTTGCTCAGTTACGAATGCTTCGTTTTGCGGGTAGAAAGTCGCGAAAGAAAGCAACGCTTTGAAGTAAGGAACGTTTGTTTCAAGTTGAACTTCAAGAGTTTGAGGATCTAATGCTTTAACACCTAGCTCGTCAACTGGAAGTTCACCAGCGTTAACTTTTTGAGCGTTCTTTACATCATACATGATGTAAGCATACTCAGCAGCTGTATCTGGGTTCAAAGTCTTTTTCCAAGCATATTCGAAGTCGTTAGCTGTTACAGGCTCACCATTGGACCAAACAGCATCTTCACGGATTTTGAAAGTGTAAGTCTTACCGTCTTCAGAGACAGTAGGTTCTTCAGCAGCCATACCTAGAACTGCTTCATCGTTTTCACCTAAACGATAAAGACCTTCGTAAACGTTGTTCATTACTAGGAATGAAACTGAATCTGTTGCTAGAGAAGAGTCCATGGATGGGATCTCTGATCCACCTAGCAGGTTAAGTACTTGTGGTTTTTCTTCTGCCGGAGCTTCTTCTTCGCCGCCGTTATTGCCTGCAGTGTTGCCATTGTTACCGCCGTTGTTGTTAGCAGCGTTGTTTCCGCCACAAGCAGCAAGGAATGTAGCAAGTGCCAGTAGAAGCACTAGAAGAAATGAAAACTTTTTCTTCATCTTGAAATTGACCTCCTCGTATTTCATATTTATTTATCTTCCGATTTGTCAGAAGATTCGTTTTCTATTATACAACATACAGAAATTATTGCAATATTAATTTAACAGTTTTTTTGCAAAATTATCACTTTGACTCCAAAAACCCTTATACACCAATGCTTCAACGTTCGTTCGGGCTGCAGACCTTCTATTACAATCTTTACAAAAATGCCGTTTTAAGTATAAATCCCCAAAATATTCATATGTAGTATTCATAGATTTTCAGCTTATTTACTTATTTTTATACATATAAATGAATGGATATTTCATGAGTTTGTAAGCGCTTATTTGATGATGATAGGCTTCATTTCCTTCTATTTATATCATTTTCAGAATTAAAAGATTATTATGAAGCTGGAATGCTGTTTTATTTAAGTTTTCTTTCTGTATATATATTTAAAATACCTTGATAATCCCCTTTGAAGTTCGATATACTTATAAAAAAATACTGTTGGTGAATTTTATTGAAAAAAATGTTTCTAATAATACTGACTATATACTTTCTTTCTGCTTTTTTAACATTATTTTATGATGACGGTTTAGTGCTGGGAATCATCAATATTTCATTTCTGATCGGGATGGGGCTATTGGTGACAGGCGGCCTGATGAAAGTCGTGGAATCCGGATTCTTCAATGGAATCAATTATGCTTTCAAACGATTTCGTAAAAGTACAAAAGAAGGAAGCTATATCTCAAAATTCGATGATATGGATGAAACACAAGAAGCTCACGAAGAGTATAATAAACAAAAAAACTTTTCATTGACGGTGCCTTTCCTTCTTAGCGGAAGCATTACAGTGACAGCAGATTTGGCCGTCTCTTACCTTTTCTATACTTGATTTCTGCTTCTAACTTCTTTTATAATCTAATCGAATATAAAGCATGCGATGACAAAGAGTAGTACATACAATACGATTTCTCAGAGAGTTTGTGGCGGGTGTGAACAAACAATCGGTTGTATGGAATGGACTTTCGAGCTTCACTTGTGAATCTAAGTACCTTGTGACGGCAGCCCGCCGATATCCGGGCACCATGTCTTCATGGACCAAGCGGCCTTTCGGGGCAACTTAGGGTGGCACCGCGGAATAATCCATTCGTCCCTATTTTTACAATAGGGATGGATGGATTTTTATTTTTTCAACACTATTAAACAGTAGTAAACTTATATCATAATTGGAGGAAAAGAAATGCAAACAATATTTAGCGGCATTCAACCAAGCGGAACAATCACTTTAGGAAATTACATCGGCGCACTAAAACAATTTGCTGAACTGCAGGATGACTATAATTGTTATTTCTGTGTTGTCGACCAGCATGCGATCACTGTAGCGCAAGATAAGATGGAATTACGAAAAAACATTAAGAGTCTTGCTGCACTATACATTGCAAGCGGCATCGATCCTGATAAATCCACTTTGTTCATTCAGTCGGAGGTCCCTGCCCATGCCCAGGCCGGCTGGATGCTTCAATGTGTTGCCTATATCGGTGAACTTGAAAGGATGACCCAATTTAAAGATAAGTCACACGGAAAAGAGGCTGTCTCAGCTGGGTTGCTTACCTACCCTCCATTAATGGCAGCGGACATCCTCCTTTATAAAACCAACCTTGTCCCTGTCGGTGAAGACCAGAAACAGCACCTGGAATTAACAAGGGATCTGGCAGAAAGATTCAACAAGAAATATAACGATATCTTCACGATTCCGGAAGTTAGAATCCCCAAGGTGGGCGCCAGGGTGATGTCGCTGCAGGATCCATTGAAAAAAATGAGTAAATCCGACCCTAACCAAAAAGCATTCATCACTCTCTTGGATACACCGAAACAAATCGAAAAGAAAATCAAAAGTGCTGTAACGGACTCTGACGGTATTGTTAAATATGATAAAGAAAATAAGCCAGGTGTTTCAAACCTTTTATCTATTTATTCCATATTGACGGGTACAACCATTGAAGATTTGGAAAAGCAGTATGAAGGCAAAGGTTATGGTGATTTCAAGGGAGACCTCGCTCAAGTGGTCATTGAAGCATTGACACCAATTCAGGAACGATATAATGAATTGATTAATTCAAAAGAACTCGATGATATCTTGGATAAAGGTGCTGAAAAAGCAAACTTTACAGCAAACAAAATGCTTATGAAAATGGAAAAAGCCATGGGTCTTGGACGGAAAAGAAAATAAGTTGTACTGAAAGGGCAGCCGTGTATTATGCAGGCTGCCTTTTTGGTATGTTTTTTAGATTATCGCTAATTTGGATTCCTAAATGTATCTTTCTTAGTGAATTTGTGTCTCTTTTGACTTTAGAACCTTTCTAGAAGAATTTTTTTGCTGGGTTCCATTTTTTTGTCACTAGAAGCTACCTTGAGACAATTTCCAGCTGAATTCCACTTTTTTCTCTAGAACCTCTCTAGAGACTCTTTCCTGCTCGATCCCACTCTCCTTTTGCCTCTAGAACCTCTCTAGAGGCACTTTCCCGCTCGCCCCCCCCTCTCTTTTTGCCTTTAGAACCTCTCTAGAGGCACTTTCCCGCTCTATCCCACTCTTTTTTTGCCTCTAGAACCACCTTAGTGACACTTTCCCGCTCCATCCCACTCTCTTTTTGACTCTAGAACCAACCTATAGACACTTTTACGCAAAATTTTGCCACCTTTTAGGACCATCCATCACACTGAGTCCCTTATCCTAAACCATGACAAAAACAAAAGACAGCCAACACGGCTGCCTCTAGTTTACTTTTGGACGGTTTTCAAGTTCCCATAGTTTCTCAAAGAACGGTTGTCCTTTTATTAGATTTTCACAGAATAGCAAGTGCTTTTCCGACCAGCCTTGTTTTGTTTCTTCAAATAAACTTTGCCAGGCTTCTTCAAAATTCATGGATTGAATTCTTTCATAATTCTGGGGCGCCCATTCTGTGCACCAGTAACGGATTTCTGCTGTGTTCTTAGAGGAGTGCAATTGGTCTAAAGCCATGAACATTAACTGTTTTAACTGTCTTTCCCTTCTTGTCAAGCCGCTCATGATTGTCGGTTTTGGAGAAAGAATATGATAGTCTTTTTGTTTTTTCTCTTGTTGAAGAGAATAATTGTACGGTTCTTGATCTTCTGTCATTTCATACACCAGTTGTTCTTGGCGCGGAATGATCCTGCTTTTTCTAATTGGGATGGAATAGCCGATAGTATCTACTGCCAGAATGCCTGTCCCGTCCGTAACAATAAAACAATATTCCAGTTGGATGCGCTCGTGGTTTTTTCGCAGATATGCCTTTTGGTAAATATCATTTAGCAGTGACTGAGGAAGTTCCGACAAATCATTTTCTATGTAATGGAAGAATTCAGGAGTGACCTTGATCAACGGAACTTGATCGAGAAGCTCAATTACGTCCTCTTTTCTCCATTCATGAAAATGACAAACATTGTAACCGTTTTCTTCACCTTCAAACCAATTTACCCATACATCATGAAGATATAGCATGATTGACCCCTCGCTTCAACCTATTTGTCAATCAGTATAGGCAAATCCCAGCCAGTTTATTCCTTTATATTCTTTTTCATTCCTCAGATAGAACCAATTGATGGGGTTCTTGTTCATATCGTTTAAGACCGAAGACTTGTCCAATAGCAGACAGGCCGATTGCGGAAAAAACTATCTCTTTTTAGGAGGGGAATAAATAGAGAGGGTAATCATAAAAATGCCTGCAAGGAGGAGGTAACATTCAACTCTCCCGGAAATGAAAAAGAAATAGTCCTGAAACGTCAGTCCGGTTGCCAGCAAGTTAAGATACATAATTAAAGTTACTCCCCCCGATACCGAAAGACCAAATCCTATCAACAATATAAATACTCGAAACATCATCCCTTCCGCCTTTACCGTCCAGATTTTCAATATATTCATTTTCTCACCTTTTTCTGCTTGTCCATTGTACTAGCAATATATGAAGAAGAAAGGCAATATATGATTATTATGCATTAATGTGCCGTTAACCTTACACAATACGGTTTTGAATCCTGGGATAAATCCCCACTCCTCTTGCCCCTTTCGAAATTGGATCACGAAGAAAATTTCCTATCCTCAGGGCCTCTCATTAAATCCCTCTTACCTCGTGCCATAAAAAAAGAGAGGTTTCATCACCTCTCCTTAACTTTCTAATATCTTTTTATCTTCTATAAACCCGGCTGCATCCAGGCCCATCATCTCTTCTGCATTCATACCGTGTTTTTCCCTAAACTTTCCTACAATATAATACCCGATGGCATAGCCGATTAAGTTTGGGTACCTCCCTTTTCCCAAAAGAAGCTGATCGTGCTTTGAGTCTTTTCTCCTTAGATGCAATTCATTTTTAATATGCTGGTTCCAAAGCTTTTGCAGAAGGAATTCGCTGTATTTTTTTGCCCAGCTGCTGACATACGGTTCACCGCAATATTCCTTCACGGCGTCCTCTGCAAGTCCCTCGAATATTATGGAATCCAAGAGAGTATATTGGTCCGGACTTTTTTTCAACAGATTCATTCTTGTGCAGTGATGGTATTCATGGAGAAATAACGCTTCCCATTCCTTCGGGTCGTCTTCGTCAGAAAGGAATAAATAGATTTCATCTCTGAAGGAAACCCCTGATTTTTTCAAGCCGCTGGTAAAGAGTCCCCGGGAAGTCTGAACAGGGAAGATATACACAGGAACAGAAGGACCATTCCAAAGTGACCGGTATTTTTTATAGTAGACGCTCATTTTTCTCCATGCTTGACGTTTCTTTAAAGAGTTGAGCTGGTATTTCATATTACCGGCAGGAGTATACATTCCAAATGACTTTAGATATTCATACAACTCGGCTGCCTTCTTTTTCGTTATTCCTTTTTTCATTAACAATTTCTCCGGATCTTCTACACATTCGTCCAGCCAATGACTTGTTTCCACGATAGCCATATGCTGCCCTCCTTCAGAGAACTCTCTAAAAAGCACAAAAAAAAGACTGTTCATAAGGTTATTCTATAACCTTATGAAACAGTCCAGTAATTTATTTATATTTTTTAAAGACGATTGTTGCGTTATGTCCCCCGAAGCCAAGCGAGTTACTCATAGCCACATTCACTTCTGCTTTCCTTGCACCCTCTGTTACATAGTCCAGATCACAGTCAGGATCTGGTGTATCAACGTTGATTGTAGGCGGCAGGACGTTATCTTGTAGTGCAAGGATGGAGAAGATGGCTTCTACACCGCCTGCAGCTCCAAGCAAATGGCCTGTCATTGACTTGGTTGAACTTACTGCCAATTTATAAGCATGGTCATTGAAAACCTCTTTAATGGCCATCGTTTCATATTTATCATTATACGGGGTGCTTGTGCCGTGAGCATTGATGTAATCCACATCTTCTGCTGAAAGGCCGCCGTCTTCAAGAGCGATCTTCATTGCTCTTGCACCTCCTTCTCCGCCAGGCGCCGGTGCCGTGATATGGTGGGCATCGCCTGTTGAACCATAACCAACGATTTCAGCATAAATTTTTGCTCCGCGCGCAAGGGCATGCTCGAGGTCCTCGAGGATGACAATTCCAGCTCCTTCACCCATAACAAATCCATCACGGTCAGCATCGAAAGGACGGGATGCTTTACTTGGGTCCGGGTTCGTGGATAACGCTGTATTGGCACAGAATCCTGCCATTGACATTTTCGTAATCGGCGCTTCTGTTCCGCCGGTTACCATGACATCCGCATCTCCTCGCTGAATGACTTTAAAGGCATCCCCGATTGAATTCGTTCCTGTCGCACATGCCGTTACCGTACATGAATTGATTCCTTTTGCTCCAAGCATAATAGAAACCTGGCCGGCAGCCATATCCGGTATGATCATTGGAACAAAGAACGGGCTTACACGGCGGTATCCCCGCTTTTGGAAAGTTTCAAATTGGTTCTCGAATGTCTCCATCCCGCCTATTCCGGATCCAATCCAAACCCCGACGCGGTTGGCGATTTCATCCGTGATATTCAGGTTTGAATCCTTAACAGCCATCATTGAAGCTGCCACTGCATACTGCGTAAAACGATCCATTTTTCTTGCTTCTTTACGGTCAACAAATTGCTCGGGATCAAAATCTTTTAATTCCGCTGCCACTTTTGCGGGATACTCATCTGCATTCAACCTAGTAAGCAGGCCGATGCCGCTCTTACCCTCTAGAATATTTGACCAGGTTGTTTCTACATCATTGCCAAGCGGGGTCACCGCACCTAATCCTGTTACAACTACTCTGCGCTTATTCATTGAGTTCCATCTCCTTTTTATGGTCATAGAAGACATGATTTAGTTTGATAAGTTCAATTTTTTCATTAGCGGCCCCATCTTAGAGCAATCGCTCCCCATGTCAAACCTCCGCCAAATCCTACCATGACGAGAACATCATCGTCTTTTATCTTGCCAGCCTCAAGTTCCTCTACCAGCGAAATCGGGATTGATGCCGCTGACGTATTTCCATATTTATTGACGGTCTTGGACATTTTTTCTTCAGGCAGTTCAAGTCTCTGTCTTGATGCTTCCATAATACGGATATTGGCTTGATGGGGAATCAGGAAGTCTACGTCCTCTTTTTTCAATCCAGCTTTTTCTATAACATTTACACTGGATTCTCCCATTTGTCTGACAGCAAACTTAAATACTTCCCTTCCGTTCATGTAGATGTAGGCATCATCTTGGAAGAGATGTTTTCCACCCGACCCGTCTGAGCCAAGTTCAAAGGAAAGGATCCCCCTTCCCTCGGACACCGGTCCCATGACAACTGCGCCGGCTCCGTCCCCAAACAGGACAGCAGTATTTCTATCGCTCCAGTCAGTGATTTTTGACAGTTTTTCAACACCAATGACAAGAACA
Organism: Rossellomorea sedimentorum; assembly: GCF_046237645.1. GTDB lineage: Bacteria > Bacillota > Bacilli > Bacillales > Bacillaceae_B > Rossellomorea > Rossellomorea sedimentorum. The sequence goes on along the minus strand of NZ_CP143546.1, from coordinate 1,183,900 downwards.
TTTTTATATGCATTAGTTTCAATAAACTGTTTGGCTGTAATCATACCATACATAAAGCCTGCACATGCGGCACTCAAGTCCATCGCAGCCGCGCGCTTGGCGCCAAGCCTTTCTTGAAGCATTGTAGCAACAGATGGGAATGGACGGTCAGGCGTAACTGTTGCGACCAGAATCAAATCGATTTCTTCCGGAGAAATGCCTGCATCTTCTATTGCAGCCTTTGCCGCCTCATAACTTAAATCAGATGTATCCATATCATCGCTGGCGATCCGTCTTTCTTCAATCCCGGTCCTTGTACGAATCCATTCATCATTTGTATCTACCATCTTTTCTAAATCGGCATTCGTCAAAACCTTCTCAGGAACGTATCTTCCAATCCCTAAAACCCCAGCATTCATATAAGGTCCCTTCTTTCTGATTTTTTTAGCGCAGCCTGGGTCGATTCTTAGAATAAAATGCTGCGTATGTATACGGTCAATTAAACTTATAGTTAATCTTTATATCAATTCTTATGACTTGGTACTAATTTTAACGAAAATTTGTACCAGTTGCAACTTTTTTTGATTGCCCGACTTATTTTCTCTCTTCTGCACGTTAGTCTATACGTCTAATATAAATGTACATATTTTAATAAAAAAGCTCTGTTAAGAATGATGTTGTTTTATGTATTGTAAAGGTTTATTTCCGCACCAGGTGAGCGACTCCGCGGGGCGGGCGTTGAGCCTCCCGGGCTTCGCCTGTATAAAAAGTGGAAGCGCCCAGTTCAGCCCCGACAGGCAAATGTTCGTCAGCGAAAAAAGGTGTTCTTTCCTTTTATTCGCTGAGGGTTATTTGACCCCAAGGGGCTTGGTGCTAAAACTAGACGTCCCGCTAGTCCCGCAGGAGGTCGCTCACCTTCCGCTCCAATCAAAGAAAACTTGCTTTTTTATCCAAGAACTACCCTGGTTAAAAGCATCTATTCAAAATAGGTGAATCAATCAAATTGTAAATAACTTTCTGCATATAAGACCTGATTAAACAACATCATTAACTGACAAAGCCTAATAAAAAAAGGATTCTATAACAGGAAGGAGGAAAGCTTAATGGAACGCAGACCAGTTCGACAGCACCCCTTTGATATCATGGTCATGGGAAGACGAGAAGATAGCAGCACTGATGAATCTATTGAAGAACTGCCTTCGGAACATCAAGAAAATTCAAGAGACACAGGAGATTTAATGGGAAATATTGAAACCTTGATGGCAGCTGTTTCAGAATTAAAGCCTCTTTTTGATAAAGTAAAGCCCTTGATTAATAAATGGACAAAATCCTAAAAGACCAAAACCCAGTCGCCTTGATCAGCCCCGCCACGCAAATGCGACGAGCAAAGGCGACTTTGCTTTTTATTCTCTTCTGGTTATTTGACCCAGTTGGACTGGTTGCATTTAAAGCAGGTAAACCCGGGCCTCTAGATAAAACTGGCCAACGCCGTTAATGCTTCGAAAGAGAGGAATTACATCAACTTATACAAAAAAAAGATCAATCCACAAGGATCAATCTTTTTCTTAGGCTCTTTTCTTTATAAAATTCAAGAGAAATAGCCATGTTTCACTGGAACTATCCTGGTAAACAAGAAAGAAAAGAGCCATTCACCCATTTCAGTTAGATAAGCCCTTGTACCAGAGGGAAAAATCCGGCTCCTTGGATTTTTCCGATAGCAACAATCTATACGAAAACAGCCTTTTCTTATTACTCATTATCTTTCAGTGCATCTTTACGTCCCAGTTCGTAGGCTTCATTCATCACCTGGGTAAACAGGTTCATAAACGGCTGGATCATTTCCATGGACAGTTCAACTCCAGATTGCTCCAGCTGTTGTTTTGCCTCAGGCAGATACTTCATCGCAATTTGCATAAACTCCATATTTTTATCTTGCATTCTCATCAGTCCTTCCTTTCATTTGGCAGATTACCGGTTTTAATATAGTTCTGAATATCACTTTCAATGACTTTCCGGAACTCTTCATCTACAAGCGGGCTGAATTTTCCCATGGAGATAACTTTGTCTTGGAAATCAAAAGGAATATTCCCGGATCTTAGTTCTTCATTAGAATATCTTTCTGCGACAACTTCATACAACTTATCTACATGCTGAACAGTACTGGTCATTACAGTGGATTCTCCCATATCGGATTGATCTGACACATATCCGATTGCGTACAAACCTTTTTCCTTCAGCTTTTCAATAATTGATATATTGTAACCATCTCCGGCAGGATACACAATATCCACACCTTGTTTCAATTGAGTATGTAATAGCACCATTGCCTTTTCCGTGTGGTCCCAGTCATTTGTATAATCGACAAGAACTTTTACATCACTGTCCTGATATTTGGCTCCCTCGATGAACCCCTCAACTTCTGGCTGCCAGGCGAAGGAAGCGACAATTCCAATATTTTTGGTCTTTGTTTGATGTGCAGCAGTCATTCCTCCGAAGAACCCCATTGCATAGCCTTCAAAATTAAGGCTCGTCGTGTTGGACCGGCTTGCATTTCCATTAAAGCTGACAAAATGGATGTCAGGATACTTTTCGGCAATTTCATTAAAGTGAGGAGAAAATTCCTGACCGTGCCCGAATATTAAATTAACACCTTTTTTCTCATACTCTGCAACAGCCTTTTCAACCGCCTGCTTGGTGGTGACACCTTCTTTATAAAAAACATCCACTCCAAACCGGGACTGAATCTTCAATAACCCCTTGTACCCTTTTGTGCCCCAAACTTGGTCGCTTATTGTTTCAGAAACCAGCAAGCCGACATTATTAAGATTGCCCTTTTCCCCCTGCTGCGAGCATCCCGCAAGCAATAAAAGCAGAATCAGGACATACAGAACTATTTTTTTCATTATAGCAACTCCTTAAGGACGGCATTCAACACCCTTCCCCTTTGATTAAACAAAAAGAAAGAGCGGGAATGAACATCTTTATTCACAGGAAGGCCTGCAAATTCCCTGCAGGAAAGCTTTAATTTTTGCAGGGACTTGGTTTCTCTATTTTACCTTGGTTTCAGGGGGATGAAAAGAAAAACTTAACAAGAGTATTCTTAATTATTCCTCTGGCTCTCCATCACTTCGTTAACTGAGGACGAAGAGGTGACCACCACTTTCTTCACTCCTGCAGGCAGAATGTCCTTCACTTCCTGTTTCTGCCGCACATCGGGGCCTCCCAATGATTGAAGACTTTCTTCCCAGCTGTCTGGAATGTCGGAAACAAACTGAATTTTGTCAGCTGACGCTTTTTGTTCAATATTCATCAGTGCGGCTGCAGCATCTTTTACAAAAATCGCCGACCGGCTGTCATCCACATATTCAGACCCAGCCCCTTCTTTGTTTGTACAGATTTGTTGAAAAAGAAAGGATTCTGGTTGGTGTGGGCCAAATAGGGTGGGAAGGTAAACTGTACATTGTTTGTTAAATTGAGATTTTCCCAAGAAGTCAAGAACATCTAAAAACTCTTCTTCATTAATTCGACTGGAGAGCACGGATGGCAGAAGAATGACTGCGCTTTCCATACAGGATCGATTTCGTTCTACAAAATCCAGGACCTCTTTAAGATGTTGACCGGTTTTATTTCCCGTGAAGTGGTCATATAAATTGATATAGGTACAGGCACTGGAAAACTCATCTGATACCTGCTGCTGAAGAGGCTGGTACGTAATATTTGCGTTCCTACCTACCTCCAGCCATCTTTCCCCAGCCTCTCCAGCACTATCTGCCGCCACAACTTCCATACCTTCCTCAAGCAAGGACAAGCACAGTTCAAACCCGATAAATCCCAATCCGCCTGTTACTATTGCTTTACTCATATCTCACCGTCCCCCTCACTTCCTTTTCACAATTGTTCATGCATTGAAAAATAGGATACGATCTTCAAGGGAGCTTTGTATCTCTTCTCAGGAAGGATAATATAAATTTCTCCAGGAAGATTCTTTTCATTTCTATCCTTATATATATTTTTTATGAGAGAAAATTGGTTTTTATAACGCGAGGTGGTTATCGGCTGAATCGTATAGAGGGGGATTTCCATTTCCTTAAGGTCTTTCCCGGCATCTGTGCCTTTTTCTACCACATCTTCACATTTTTCAATTTCAATTCCATAAGCTTGGGAAATTTCTTTTTTAAGTTTTTTATAAAAAAACTTTTGTTCCTTTTCTTGTGAAAAATGTTCATATAGAGAGATGCATGGAGAAAGCAGAACGACTGACCGCATCTGGCTGCCAATGGCCGGAAGCAATTTTTCTATGAACAGGCCCCCCATTCCCTCTGCAAGGACATGAACTTTTTCATTAATAATTTCTCTCCGCTTTATATAATGATACAGGCGCTTGACCAGGCTTACTGCTTTTTCACTGGCCCAGTTTGCCCCATACAAATTCGAGTAATATACAATATAGCCTTTGTCTGTCAATTCATTGATGATTGACTTTCTCGTCTCCTGTTGAAGCCAGAAGCTGCTTTTTTCATCAACAAAATGATTGACGTCCCCCAGAATGAGAACGGCAAAACCGTTTGGACGGAAAGGATAGTGAACAATACAAGGTTCGTTATCGATTTTAAATACTCGTTGGCTCATCTGAAATTTCTCCTTTTAGAAAGCTGTCTTTCCAGTTAATAATGAATTCCTTATATTAACGTGCTGCTAAACATAATTCGTCATGATAGTCTATGAAAAAGTTGATTTAATGTATGGGGGACAGCCTATATTTAGAGAATTTTTGTGTTGATTAGCTCAGCGGAAGGTTCTTGTCTCACTTTATCCCTTTAAAGCACTAAGAGGGTCAGTCCCTCTTAGTGCTTTAAAGGGGTAAAGAAAAGGGTTTCATTCCTGTTCTGAAAATGATTTATTATTCTTCGGAATTATGGTACTATAAAACAGAATATGATTGGGTGAGGGAAAACCTCGCTTCTTAAACGCTATAACAATCTGTTATACATAGATGCAAGGAATTGAGGTGAATGTTTTGAAATACTTTTGGACTTTCTTGTGGACTTTCCTGCTGGTAGAAATGCTTACTTATGTAGTGACTTCAATGACAGGCGCACATTTTGATTTCATGACAGGTTTGATCCTGGCCGTGGGTACTACCATCTTGATCTTCATCATTCCAACGATCATCCCGAACGACCCTGTAGAGAAACATTAATTGTAAAAAGGAGAATCCGTGATTACGGATTCTCCTTTTTCATTTCTTCGATTCAAACAGCAGCAGCTATTAGCCTTTTTCAAAAACAATCTCACCGTTTTCCACATCAATTGAAATCTCATCATCCGGTTTAAAGTGTCCCGAGATGATTTCCCTGGCCAATTTCGTTTCGATATTTTTTTGAATATAACGCTTTAACGGCCGGGCACCGTATACTGGATCATAGGCCCCTTGGGCAATGAACTCCTTGGCAGCGTCACTAATTTTCATGGTAATGTTTTGTTCCTGTAACCGGTTTTGAAGTTCTCTTACCGCCTTTTCAACAATACCCTTGATATTTTCAACACTCAAAGGCTTGAAGAGAACAATATCATCCACGCGATTCAGGAACTCAGGCCTGAACGATGAGCGTAACTGTCCGAGAACGAGATCTTTTGTTTTTTCATCAATTTCTTCCGAATCCCCTTGTCTCTCCAGCAAAAATTGAGAACCAATATTGGATGTCATGATGATGACGGTATTTTTAAAGTCTACTGTCCTTCCCTGGGAATCGGTGATCCTTCCGTCGTCCAGCACTTGAAGCAAAATGTTGAACACTTCAGGATGTGCCTTTTCAATTTCATCCAACAAAATGACTGAGTAAGGCTTTCTCCTTACTGCCTCGGTCAGCTGCCCTCCTTCTTCATAGCCGACATATCCCGGGGGTGCACCGATGAGCCTTGATACCGCATGTTTTTCCATATACTCTGACATATCAATGCGGATCATTTGTTCTTCACTGTCAAACAGGGTATGAGCAAGCGTTTTGGCTAACTCGGTCTTTCCGACACCTGTCGGCCCGAGGAAGATGAAAGATCCTATAGGCCTGCCCGGATCTTTAATTCCGGCCCGTGCCCGCAGGATGGCATCACTGACAAGCTGGACGGCGTCTTCCTGGCCGATGACCCGCTGATGAAGGATGCTTTCCAGTTTCAGGAGTTTTTCACGTTCCCCTTCAACGAGCTTGCTTACCGGGATTCCTGTCCAACGTGCGACAATACCGGCTATTTCCTCTTCTGTCACCTCTTCACGAAGCAGGCGGTTTTCCTGTTCATTCAGCATTTCAGTTTCAAGCCGCTGCAGTTCTCGTTCAGCCTCAGGAATTTTTCCATGACGGAGCTCGGCAGCTTTGTTCAAGTCATAATTCCCTTCAGCTTCTTCAAGCTTTCTGCGGAGATGGTCAAGCTCTTCACGTTTTCCCTGCAGAGAGTTGATCTTTTCTTTCTCTTTCTGCCACTTCGCTTTCATTGCATTGCCCTCTTCTTTAAGGTTGGCAAGCTCTTCTTGGAGCAGCGCCAGGCGGTGTTTGCTTGCTTCATCTTTTTCTTTCAGCAATGCCGCTTCTTCAATCTCGAGCTGCATGATTTTTCGGGTCACCTCATCAAGTTCTGAAGGCATTGAATCGATCTCCGTCCGGATCAATGCACATGCTTCGTCTACCAGGTCTATCGCTTTATCGGGCAGGAATCTGTCTGTGATATACCTGTCGGAAAGAGATGCCGCTGCAACGATCGCTTTATCATGGATATTGACTCCATGATGGATCTCAAACCGCTCTTTCAAGCCTCTCAATATAGAAACGGTATCTTCAACATCAGGTTCCTTTACGAGAACTTGTTGAAACCTTCTTTCCAATGCCGGGTCCTTCTCGATATACTTGCGGTATTCATTCAGAGTAGTTGCTCCGATACAGTGAAGTTCCCCTCTGGCAAGCATCGGTTTCAGAAGGTTGCCGGCATCCATGGCCCCTTCTGTTTTTCCTGCTCCCACGATGGTGTGCAGTTCATCTATGAACAGCAGAATATTCCCATTGCTCCGTTTCACTTCATTCAAAACAGCTTTTAACCTCTCTTCAAATTCTCCACGGAATTTCGCTCCAGCAACAAGCGCTCCCATATCCAGTTCAAAAATCTGTTTATCCTTCAATCCTTCGGGAACATCCTTCCGGACAATCCGCTGTGCAAGCCCTTCGATGATCGCTGTCTTCCCGACTCCCGGTTCTCCTATCAAAACAGGGTTATTCTTTGTTTTCCTTGAAAGGATCCTGATGACATGGCGAATTTCGCCGTCACGTCCAATGACAGGGTCCATCTTGCCGGATTTCACTTCAGCAACCAAGTCTCGTCCATATTTTTTCAAAGCTTCATACTTTGCTTCAGGATTTTGTGTATTCACTCTTTCTCCACCTCTTATGTCATCTATGATTTCATAAAGTTGTTTTTCTGTAATTTGCTGCTTTTCCAAATATACCGTGACCGGATGATGACTCTGCTGGAACAAGGCTAACATCAGATGTTCGACTGACAGATATTCATCTTCCATGTTTCCCCTCACCTTGTCCGCATCTTGAAACAGTTTGTTGAAGTCCCGGGAGGCGTATTGCCCATATTCGGCTCCCTCTCCAGATACGGATGGTTTATCCTTAAGCAGTTTTTCTATATATGAAATGAGTTCATTAACATTCAGGTTCAGTCTTGCATAGATGGAACCCAATAACCCGTCTTCCTGTAAAAGCAGAGCCTTCCAAAGATGCAGAATCGTTATATCGGTATGTTGATGCTCGTTTGCCAGTTGTCCTGCGGAAACGACAGCATCTTGAACTTTGTACGTAAATCCATCAATGTTCATAGGATACCTCCAGTTTGACCTTTATTGACCTTTAATCCCATTATAAATCTTTTCGACAAAAAGTAAAGCCATCCGCATAGGGAATGGCTTTATGGTTATTAAAACTTTGGCATATAGCTCCAATATCGATTATGATTGGAGTTTTCAGGGAAGCGGTCTCCCGCTTTCAGCTTGACTTTCTTCGGGTTCATGACGCCGCTGCCTGTTTCACCGATTTCAATATAAATCCCGTTATTCGGTGCTTTTTGCCCAGGGCGGAATTGTCTCGATTGGCCCATTGTTATCCCCCTTTATGTGAAAGATGATATGACCATTGTGTTGGCGATTGTGTGAATCGCTTCTTTATTACTATAACTCCCCTTCATGAAAAAGATTCGCGGCTTTTATTGCCAGCCATTCAGCCCGGCCTGTAGACACTACATGGAAGTTTTTCCTCTTAAGCGTATCAGTTTTGTCTTGCAGGCCGTTCTTCTTTGATGTTAAATAGATAAATGTGGAGAAATTATTCTTTGGAGGAAATTTAATGACTGAAACTACATATGAGCTGTTGAAATACCTTTTTCTTGGTTTATTTCAAGGCTTTACTGAACCGATTCCCATTTCATCCAGCGGACATTTACAATTGGCACAGCATTACCTTGACATAGACCTGCCTGGTTTAACGTTTGAAATCCTTGTTAATACTGCATCCCTGTTTGCTGTATTGATCATTTACCGCGGAGATATCATGCGGCTTGTAATGAATGGACTCGGCTACTTTAAAGAGAAGAGCCCTGAAAATAAACGTGACTTCCATTTTATTATTTACTTAATCATCGGAACCATTCCTGCAGGTGTGATCGGGGTAGTATTTGGGGACTTCATCTCTGAAGAACTTTCAGGCATCAGAACGGTTGCCATCACGTTGATCATCACAGGAATCGCCCTTTGGCTTATCCGGAACCTGCGCGGCCGCAAAAACGACGGAGACCTTAACATCAAGGATGCCGTCATTGTCGGTTTGGCACAGGCTGTAGCACTGATTCCCGGTATCAGCCGTTCTGGAGCGACGATTGTTGCGGCAATGGCAAGAGGAATGAATCAGGAAACGGCATTACGTTATTCTTTCCTGCTTTACATTCCAGTCAGTCTTGGCGGTATGCTTCTCGGTATTTCCGATTTGCTTGAAGACCCGAACTTAAGCACCATGATAATACCTTATACCGTGGCATTCCTAGGTTCATTGGTTGCTTCTTATTTCTCACTTAAATGGTTCATGAACGTCATGGCAAAAGGAAACTTGAAAATCTTTGCGATCTACTGTGTGATTGTCGGTATCGCTGTATTGATTTTTTAAAAGGCTGTATTCGTATAGAATGTTGCTCTCGGAAACATCCAAAGAGCCGGATTTTTCCCTCGATTACCAAGGCTTATCTAACTGAATAAGGTGTTTAGCTCTTTTCTTTCTTGTTTACCATGATAATTTCTGTGAATTATCGCTATATCTCATGAACTTTATCGTAAACAGCAACAAAGTTTTAGAAAAGAGCCTTTTAAAAAGGACGGACTTACCGTTCTTTTTTATTTTGCTATGTTATAGTGTAATGTTGTTTTCTTATACATATTTATCAACTGGATTTCCGCTCCAGACGAGCGACTCCGCGGGGCGGGCGGTGAGCCTCCTCGGCTTTGCCTGCGGGGTCTCACCTGTCATCAAAAGTGGAATCGCCCTGTTTAGCCCCGACAGGCAAATGTTCCTAAGAGAATAAAAGGTGATCTATCCTTTAATTCTCTTAGGGTTATTTGACCCCGAGGGGTTGGGCGATGGAACTAGACGCCCGCTAATCCCGCAGGAGGTCGCACGCCTTCCGCTCCAATCGAACACGAGATTACTCTAAAGCAATAAATATATTGCTTTACAGTCCTAAAAAGCAATACCATCAACTGACAAAGCTTTTTATTTTGCCTAGGAAAAACCACTTTGATTATGGTCCAGTTGAATGATCTTTTCAATGTTTGAGGTACCTTCTTCCATCATAACTTCCTATAAGGTCACTGCTGCTCTTTTTATCACACCTCAGCAGATCCGCCATCCCCCTTCTGAAAGAAGCTTGGCCAACGTATAACCTGGATAAAAAACGGACAAGTTGGTTCCTGAGAGGAAAGTACTTCAAACAGAAAAAAACGCCCAGAATTACTCTGAGCGCTCTCTTACTGATTCTTATCTGATTCCCAATGCAATTTTCGCATAACGGGACATTTTGTCTTTGCTCCATGGCGGGTTCCATACAATATCCACTTCTGTCTCTTTCACTTCAGGAAGATCGGACAGGGCGGCTTTAACTTGGTCCACGATGGTTCCAGCCAATGGGCAGCCCATTGATGTCAGAGTCATTGTTACCGTCGCTTTTCCCTCTTCATCCAAATCTACATCATATACTAATCCAAGGTTCACAATATCTATTCCTAATTCAGGGTCAACAACTTGCTCAAGTGCCCCCATTAAGCTGTCTTTCATATCTTGATCCATGTGATGATTTCACTCCTTATCTCGTCCTTTATATATTTTTATCTTAACAAAGAATGTTATGTAGAGAAAGTGATACGGCTCTCACTTTTAGACTGTCGATGTAAATTATAAGAATTCTGCAATCCATTCACTGCTACGCAGGACGCCATCCCGGGATACTTTATGCCCGCCAAGTTCATCACTCATGAAATGCAGGTCACGAAGCTTCGGCTCTGCCTGACTGGAAAGATATTCATAAAAGTCATAGGCAGGCTGATAGGGGACCACTGTATCTTGTTTACCATGCCAGAAAAACAGCGCCTTCCCTTCCAGGACTTCAGGGTGCATGCTTAAATCATATCGTTCAAGCATGGCCAAAAGCGAGCTCAGCTTTTCCTCGGAATACGGAAGGATGACCCCTTTCTTTTTCAATGCATTGATCTGGGCATTAGCAAGGGCTACATATGAAGGGCATCCCATCAGGCTGACTGCGGCTTTAATCCATGGATACTTTGTCATTGCCCCTAAAGTTACTATTCCGCCCATTGACGTGCCGGCCAAACCCAGTCGATTTTCATCGATAAGGTTTTTTTGTATGTAGTGATTTTTCAAAACTCCAACTTCTTCTATTGTTGTAAGGACGATTTCCCAAAACTTTACGCTAAGCTCATGTTCGCTCAGTCCTCTTCCCCGCTCTCCATGCAGCAATGAGTCTGGCATTAAAACCCTATAGCCTTTTTCCGCAAGAAAATAAGCATAATGAAGATTATGTTCCTTAGCGCTTGTAAAACCGTGTATAAAGAATACTGCCGGCAGGTTCTCGCCGGTCATCTTTGTTAAGCTTATATTCAAAACAGGTATAAGTCCTATTTGATCTTTTTGTATGGTGATCATTGGTTTACTCCTTTATGAAATTCTTTCTTATTTGTATTTGTAAAAGTTTACATAAATTAGTGTACCACGGTGGACTTCTGTTTTACGAAACATATACACTATAGATATATTTATAAATGATTGGAGATTGATCTCATGAGTATGGAAAAGCATTTAATTGTTCTGGATCTGGACGGTACATTATTAACGGATGAAAAGAAAATTCCAGAAAAAACAAGACAGACTTTACATAAAGCAAAAGAGCAAGGACATGAAATCATGATAGCTACCGGAAGGCCGTACAGAGCCAGCGAGATGTATTATAAGGAACTGGTATTGAACACGCCGATTGTTAACTTCAACGGTGCATTTGTCCACCATCCTCTTGATAAAAATTGGGGAATCTTCCACGAACCTATGGAAGTGGAAGTGGCCAAGGAAATTGTACAGGCGTGTCATGATTTTGATTTCAATTTCAGGAACATCATTGCTGAAGTGATGGATGACGTATATTTTCATTATCATGATGAACGTTTGATTGATGTGTTCAACTTCGGTGAGCCTAATATAACGACAGGAGATATACGCAGTTATCTAAAGGATGCACCTACCAGCATGCTCATCCACGCAGAGGAAGAGCATGTAACAGAAATCAGGGACCACCTAAGCAGCGTTCATGCAGAAGTCATCGATCACCGCCGCTGGGCCGCCCCATGGCACGTAATTGAAATTGTGAAAAGCGGTTTGAACAAAGCTGTCGGGATTGAAAAGGTTGCCCGTCACTTGCAAATTCCACAGGACAGGATTATTGCATTCGGGGATGAGGATAACGACCTTGAAATGATTCAATATGCCGGTGTGGGGGTCGCGATGGGAAATGCCATTGAACCACTGAAAAGTGTCGCGGATGATATAACTCTAAGCAATGAAGAAGACGGGATCGCCGCATTTTTAAACAGTCATTTGCGATTAGGCTGATCTCACCACAGACATTAACAATGCTGGCAAAAATTCTGTACTCTAATCACCCGCTCTTTCGTTCATACTAATAGCGAGCACAAAAAGGATTGGTGCTTAAAATGAAAAAGGGGTGCTGAAGATGGGCAGAAGCAATAAATCCAAGAGATTTGTTCAACAAGGAAAAGATGCGGTTTCCAAACATGATGACCGCATACCTTACCACTCCACACTGGCTGAAGCGGAAGCAAAAAAATTAGAAAACGTTGAAAAATCTTCGCTTGGAGGCATATAACATGGGTAACCGCTTATTCCAGGAAGCCCGCCAGTATGTCCAATTAGCAAAAGAAGCTTCAACAACAGGCAGTGAAGACACCCAGCAAACCATTCAACGTGCCAAAAATGCTCTTTCCTCGGCGTACGCCAATACGACAAGAGCAGAACAGCAGCAGCTTCGCGAGCTGCAGGATGAATTGAATCAGTTGCAATAAATCCAAGAAGCATTTGGCCGGGTGCCAAATGCTTCTTTTTGTTGCAAGATATTGCTGGTTTGTGAACCCTTTATAAGAATCAAATGGTTTTTTTATTGTTAGGGTGACTCAAGACCGGCTCATAAGACCAATTTTACTCTTTTCCTCACGTTAGGGTGCCTCATGAACCGCTCATAAGACCAAAATCATCCTTTTCCTCACGATAGGGTGCCTCATGAACCGCTCATAAGACCAATTTCACCCTTTTTCTCACGCTAGGGTGCCGCCGCATGGCTGGATACACCACAGATTCCTCACTACTATCCACCCTAATCTTCAGTTCAGCCTCACCGTATAGGTATGATAAATCGTACCCTCTTTAAGGTCGCGCTCGTATATGTTTAATAGTACAGGCCGGTTCTGCGGCACTTTTTTCCAATCAAAATCGAAGGTGAACTTGAAATCAGTCCAGTTTGGATACTCTTTATTCACTTTCACGAGAGTTTCCTCCAGCAAAATGTTGTGCCCGTCCTCTACTGTGAAATAGAAACAGCCCGCAGAAACTTTCGCTTCCCCCTTGACTGCATAAGAACCGTCAGTCTGGGATAACTCAACATTCCGAAAGGACGGATTTTCAGCTTCCACCGTGATTTTTACCGTTTGAACGAGATCACCTTCAACCGGCTTGCCATTGATTGTTTTTACCATAAGAAAAGCTTTAATTGTATATTCCCCTGCAGGGACTCTTTTTCCCTCTGAAGTGGTGTACTTCCAAGTATCCTGCCATTCTTTTGTTTCGCCTTGCTTAAGAGTAATCTGCTGAAGCGCCTGCAGAAACGCTTTATTATCACTGTATTGGAATACTTTTTTCCCAGCCTGGTCCCTTACTTCATAATCAAAAAATTTGCTGGAGGAAAACCCCAGTATCATTGCTTCAGGGGTATTATTTACTACATTGATATGAATTTCTGCATGTTCCGTTCCTTGTTTGATTTCTACATTCCAATGAGGCTGTTGTGCATTGATTTCAGCCGGCAGAAAATGAACTGCCATCAAGATTGAGAATAAGATTGAGATGGTTCTTTTCAAAAGGCTTAACTCCCTTCATTAAAGATGCACCATTATTATTCTCAACTTTTCCTGTATTAGTCCCTTCGGAAGAACCCGAAGATTCCGGCTGTTTCAACAATATTGGTGAAAGCGCTCGGATCCACTTCTTTGATGATTTGCTCCAAGTCGTACAGCTCATAACGGGTGATGACAATAAACAGCATTTCTTTATCTTCATTTGTAAATCCACCCTTTGCAGGTAGAGTCGTAATACCTCTTACAAGCTTGGCATGGATAGCTTCTTTCAACTGTTTTGGATTTTTTGTAATAATCATGGCTGTCAGTTTTTCATGTCTAGTGTGGATGGCATCAATCACACGGGTGGAAACATACAGAGCCACCAATGTATACAAGGCTTTTTCCCACCCATAAAGCTGGCCGGCAGTAACGATGATGACAGAATTCATCAGGAAAAAATATGTACCGACTGGCTTATCTTTCAATCGGGACAGAATCATTGCGATAATATCCATCCCTCCCGTAGAGGCACCCCACTTTAAAGTAAGCCCGACACCGATAGCGGTAATCACTCCGCCGAAAACAGCATTGAGCAGGATGTCAGGAGACAGAGGCGTTATCGGAATGAATCCTAGAAAGACAGTGGTGAAAAAGACCGAAACGAAACTGTAAAAAGTAAAAGACTTCCCAACTTTTAACCACCCGAGAATCGTAACGGGTATGTTAAGGAGCAGCAAGAGTATACCGGTTGAAACTGCAAATGGAGTGTAATCTGAAATCACACTGGATAGCAGCTGGGCAACCCCGGTAAATCCGCCGGCATATACATTGGCTGGGATCAGGAAAAGATTAAGGGCGATCGCGTTTAACAGAGCACCGAATAACACGACAAACACCTTTTTTGATTCCAGCACTACAAAGTCTCGAGACATTGCATTCCCTCCTTTAAAAAATGGCAATTTTTCATATTGATTATTGCTTTCGGAAAAATCCAAAAGGCCGGATTTTCCCCTTGGGCACAAAGGCTTTTCTTTCTCAACAGGGTGAATAGCCCCTTTCTTCCTCTTGCCTACCAGGAGCTTTTCTGAAAATTATGCTATATCCCTTTAACTTCATTTCGAAATAGCAACAAAATTTTAGAAAAGAGCCTAAAAATAGATCTATTTCTTTATTTAACCTAAAAATCGAAAAAACAACAAATGATTGTCATTTTTTCTATAAATGGCTAGACTGATTATATAGTTACATTTTAAGCAGAGTAATGATAAATGCCGTCTTGGACAAGCCGCCGGATTCTTGCCTGCGCAGCAGGATTACAACTTTTTTCACACTGCCTGTCCGGTATGGCTGCAAGTCTGCATGCTTTTTAAGCCTTTATTAAAACTTTTAAAAGGGTGATACGTCCGAATGAGTATTCGATTATTTGCTGATAGTGCATCAGATCTGCCAAAGCTTTTCTACCAAGAATTTGATGTAGAGCTCATTCCACTGCAGGTCTTGGTGGATGATCAAGAGTTTGAGGATATGGTCACTATCCAGCCAAAAGAAGTCTTTCAGGAAATCAGACAAGGGAAAATGCCTAAAACCTCACAGGCCTCCCCTCTATTTTTTCAACAAGCTTTCACTGAACTAGCCAAAAGTGGCGACAAAGGGATTTATATTACGTTTTCATCAGAGTTATCCGGAACCCATCAAACCGCAGTGATGATCAGGGATCAAGTAAAAGAGGAATACCCGGACCTTGATTTGACCATCATCGACAGCAAGTGTGCTTCACTAGGGTACGGTCTGGTGGTGAAAGAGGCGGCAGAATTATTGAAGCAGGGAGCCACAGCTGAAACCATTATTTCCTTTGCCAAAGACAGATGCAACCATATGGAACACCTTTTCACTGTGGAGGATCTTGATTATTTAGCCAAAGGCGGGAGAGTTTCCAAGGTTTCAGCTTTCCTTGGAGGACTCCTTAACGTTAAACCCCTTCTTCATGTAGAAGACGGAAAACTTGTCCCTATTGAAAAGATCCGCGGCCGCAAGAAAGTCCTGAAACGGATCCTTGACCTCATGGAAGAACGCGGCGAGAACCTTGAGGAGCAGGTGGTGGCCATAAGCCACGGCGATGATGAAGAGCTTGCTCAAGAAATGAAGAAAATGATCCAAGATAGATTTCAGCCAAAAGAAGTGTATATAAATATGATCGGCGCTGCGGTCGGTTCGCATGCCGGTCCGGGGACGCTGGCTATCTTCTTTTCCAATCAATACCCTTACACAAAGTAATAACGATTCCCCTTTCAGGTAAAACTAATTCTGAACATGATTTCAGAAGGGAGAATTGTACTTTGCCGCATACTTCAGACAATGACAAAAAAGCAAAAGATAACAATGCTTTGCACCATGAGAAGAATATGATGAAAGAGAAAAACCGCCAAAGAGGAAAAAATCAATATTCCAAGAAAACAGATCATCTCTGATCAAGTGAAGAAGACCGGCTCATAGAATTCAGCCGGTCTTTTTTACATTCCAGGTTATCCTCTTCTAAAAGTTGTATGAGGCTGAAACCTTGACTATAATGGTAATAAAAGGTCGAACGCAAATAAGTGCTTGGCTTAAAAGTGATACATAAGGAGGATATTTCATGGCAAAAGAAAACTCATTTGATGTCGTTTCGCAGGTTGATTTCCCTGAAGTAACGAACGCAGTCACTGCAGCATTGAAAGAAATCAAAACCCGATATGACTTTAAAGGAAGCAAAAGTGATATCTCGTTGGACAAAGAAGAAATCGTCCTAGTCTCCGATGATGAATATAAAATGGATCAATTAAAGGATGTATTGATCAGCAAACTCATCAAAAGAGGAGTCCCAGTAAAAAATCTTGACTACGGAAAGCTTGAAGGCGCTTCAGGCGGCACCGTTCGTCAACGAGCTAAATTAATTCAGGGCATCGGCAAAGAAGATGCAAAAAAAATCAATACAATCGTGAAGAATTCAGGTTTGAAAGTAAAAAGCCAAATACAGGATGACCAGATTCGCGTCACTGGAAAAAGCAGGGATGACCTTCAGCAAATCATGGCAGCGGTCAGAGAAGCCGATTTGTCCGTTGATGTGCAGTTTGTGAATTTCCGCTGAGTCCGCATAGTTTTTAAAAAAGCCGGTTGGGTAAAATATATCCATCCGGCTTTTTTTTACGCAATTATTCGGATTATCCTTACCTTAGGCATGTGTAACTGTGAGACGCGTTACGTCGTCAAAAGACAGGCATTTATGCTTTAATCAACCCTGACAAAAAAATTACTGTTTACTTATTAACTATAGAATTTCAAGGAGGACTGAAAAATGAAAAAGAGAGTGCTGATAGTCGGCGGTGTTGCCGGCGGAGCAACCACAGCCGCACAGCTCAGGAGAATGAATGATGACTGTGAAATCATTGTCTTTGAAAAAGATGAATATATTTCTTTCGGAAATTGCGGAATGCCCTACTACCTCGGCGATGTCATTCAAGAACGAGATCACTTATTTGCAGCAACTCCACAATCTATGAAAGAAAAGCTTAACATCGACGTACGGATTTTCAATGAGGTTATGTCCATTGACCGGAAGCAAAAATCGATTACCGTTAAGGATATTACTTCGAATGAAGAGTACCAGGAGAACTATGACAACCTTGTTCTTGCCCCCGGTGCCGCCCCGTTCATTCCACCAATCGATGGTCTGGAACAAAGCAATTACTTTGTACTGAGAAATATTGAAGACATGGATAAAATTAACCAATTCCTCGAAAAAGAGAAACCTTCTTCCTGTTCAATCATAGGCGGAGGGTTTATAGGAGTGGAGATGGCTGAAAATTTAGCTGGACGCGGTATGGACATCAACCTTGTTGAAGCGTCCCCTCACCTAATGGGCGTCCTGGATGAAGATATGAGCGAAATGATTGAAGAAGAAGTGAAAAAACATGGGATCAATGTCGTTCTCAATGACGGTGTTCAGGAAGTGGCTGATGATGGATCATTATTGACTCAGAGAGGAAACAAACTTCAATCAGACTTTATTATCGTTGCGACCGGTGTAAAACCTCAGACCCAACTCGCTGAAAAAGCAGGCCTTTCAATCGGAAAGACAGGAGGAATACAAATCAATGAGTTCATGCAAACCAGTGATGATTCTATATATGCTGTCGGGGATGCCGTTGAATCCATAAGTGCGATCACCGGTAATCCATTGAGAATTCCCCTTGCCTGGCCTGCTCACAGACAGTCCTATATCGCTTCCAAGCATATTGCAGGAGATCCGGTGCGATTCAAAGGTCTCCTTGGGACGTCGATCGTCAAGGTCTTTGGTTTGACTGCTGCCTCAACCGGACTGAACGAGAAGCAGCTTTTAGAAGAAAACCTCCCTTTCAAGACTGTGACTCATACAGGAAAATCACATGCAGGCTATTATCCTGGAGCAGAGAACGTAAAAATCAAAGTTCATTTCCATGAAGACAGTGGAAAAATACTGGGAGCCCAAATTATTGGAGGAGAAGGCGTGGATAAAAGGATCGATGTCATCGCAGCCTCTATCAACGGCAGCATTACGGTCGACCGGCTGCAGGAAATTGAGACAGCCTATTCCCCTCCTTATTCATCACCTAAAGACCTGTTAAACATTATCGGGTATAAAGCAGAGAGCATGTTAAAAGATAAGCCTGGTGATTAAACGCTTAGATTTCCGGGTAAAGAAAGCCTGAAAATCTTCGATCAATAAACCAAAGGAGGAGTCATGTTTTATGCCACAAAATAATAACAACTTCCCGCCCCAGCATCAGGATCATCAGCCTGGAACCGAAAAGGAAATGCATCCACAGCCGAAATACCTGGATGATAACTATAAGGGAAGCGGAAAACTGGACGGCAAGGTCGCCCTCATAACCGGAGGAGACAGCGGCATCGGAAAAGCCGTGGCCCTTTATTTTGCAAGAGAAGGTGCCGATATCGCAATCGCCTACCTGGAAGAAGACCAAGATGCCCAGGAAACAAAGAGCCTCATTGAAAAAGAAGGCAGAAACTGCTTATTATTTGCAGGAGACCTTGGAAGTTCTTCCTACAGTGCTGAAGTCGTCCAAAAAACTGTGGATCATTATGGAAAACTGGACATTCTGGTTAATAACGCAGCAGAGCAGCATCCACAGCAAAGCCTGCTTGATATCTCAGATGAGCAGCTGGAAAAAACATTCCGGACAAATGTATTTTCATTCTTCTATCTGACAAAAGCAGCCCTGCCGCACCTGAAAAGCGGAAGCTCCATTATCAACACCACTTCCGTGACAGCTTATGCAGGGAACGAACAGCTGCTTGATTACTCATCAACCAAAGGAGCCATTGTCTCTTTCACGAGATCTCTTTCCCAGTCACTGGCTTCCAAGAACATCAGGGTCAACGGGGTCGCTCCAGGACCAATATGGACACCATTGATCCCTTCTACCTTCCCTGAGGACCAAGTGGCAGAGTTTGGTGCAAACACACCACTCGGCCGTGCTGGACAACCGTTTGAACTGGCCCCGGCATACGTTTACTTAGCAAGTGACGATTCCCAATACACAACCGGCCAGGTCATTCACGTAAATGGCGGGAAGATTGTAAACGGGTAGGCATTTACCCGGCTGCCTGGTGACAGCTTGGCAGCGCGTATATGAAACAGCCCTCTAAGGGTTTTAAATAGAAGATTGGCTTATTGACAGCAAACTAAAACGCTCAGAATATCATCTGAGCGTTTTTTATCATGATCTTTAATTTTCTTTTTCACCCAACGCACTCTTAGTATCTATTCTTTCTCTTTGTGCATTAAATTTAATTGGAAGAAAATCGCACTTAATAAAGCTACAATCATTCCCAGCATAGCTGCATACCCCGTAAACACTTCATTCCCTTCAAAAGTACTACAAATACCTATTCCACCAATACCACCGACAACCAATAATAATAACCATACAAATAAAGATGCCATTTATATCCCCCTAAAATATATCTGTTTATTAAGCTCTACTGCTTGGTTAACTTAAGAAATAAACATATCAATCCAGCAAAGATTTTAGCACATAAACTAGCTACATTACATAAAAATCCCTATGTATCCTTACTTAATCTTAATTGGATAAATATAGTATTGTGGATAAGAAGCCAAATCTGTCTCTAATGAATGTGTTACTTATCCGTAACTAAACCCGATTCTCTTCGCGGGTTATATTTTGAGAGTGACTTACTGGAAGTTTATGGTATGATGGTGAAGAAGGAGTGATGTCTATTGATGATGAAAGAACGTATGGAATCAGAAGAACTGAGGGTTTATCGGTCTCTGAATGTTAGGAAAACATTGAATGCTAAAGAAAAACACCACTACGCTGGTTTGGAAAAGGGTTTTGAGGGAGAGAAACTCTTCGATGAGTGGCTGAAGCCGGTGCTGGGAAATAGAATTTTATTGCCGGATATGCAGTTGATGCCCAGTACCACCTATATTCAAATTGATACCATTCTTCTAACCTCTAAGCCTATCTACTTATTTGAAGTCAAGAACTTGGAAGGAGACCATATTTTCGAAGATGGCAATATCCATAGAAGTGACGGTACGGAGACCAAAAATCCAATTCTTCAATTAAAACGAAATGAACCTGTTCTTCGCACTATTTTAAAAAATCTTGGTTATAATATCCCCATCCACTCCATCGCTGTCTTTGTCAATCCCCGGTTTCACCTCTATAACGCCCCTGTTGACCTGCCTATCATTTACCCAAATCAACTAGATCGATTTATAGCAAAACTCGAAGAGACCCCCTCTTTTTTAAAAAGAACTCATACTGAGCTTGCAACGAAATTAATTTCTCAGACCATTCCCGACAACCCTTATTTCAAGCTTCCTAATTACCAATATAACGAGCTTAGAAAGGGGATTGTTTGTCCTAGTTGCGGAAGGTTTTTTAAAGCGTATTCAAAAACCTTAAATTGTCTGTCTTGCAAGCACCAAGAAGATTCATATTCAGCAATACTAAGAAGCTTGGGTGAATTTAAGATACTATTTCCTGAGAGAAAGTTAACTGTCTCCCAGGCTATGGAATGGTGTGGGATTATTAAAGATAGAAAGACAATCAAGCACTTCCTTGCCAAGAACTTTAAACTCGTTTCTCTAGGAAGAGGATCTTATTACGTGTAAAATTTGAAGGGTAATTTTTATTCATAATTCCAGGGCAACTTTATTATGGGCCAATATCCTTGCGATTCCACCTTCTCCTTGGCCCATTTCTCTCCTTATTGGGCCAACATCCTTGCGATTCCCCCTTCCCCTTGGCCCATTTCATTCCTTAATGGGCCAATATCCTTGCGATTTCACCTTCTCCTTGGCCCATTTCTCTTCTTATTGGGCCAATATCCTTGCGGTTCCCCCTTCCCCTTGGCCCATTTCATTCCTTAATGGGCCAATATCCTTGCGATTTCACCTTCTCCTTGGCCCATTTCATTCCTTAATGGGCCAATATCCTTGCGATTCCCCCCTCCCCTTGGCCCATTTCTCTTCTTATTGGGCCAACATCCTTGGGATTTCACCTTCTCCTTGGCCCATTTCATTCCTTAATGGGCCAACATCACTGATATTTCACCTTCCCCTTGGCCCATTTCTCTTCTTATTGGGCCAACATCCTTGCGATTTCACCTTCTCCTTGGCCCATTTCATTCCTTATTAGGCCAATATCCTTGCGATTTCACCTTCTCCTTGGCCCATTTCATTCCTTATTGGGCCAACATCCTTGCGGTTCCCCCTTCCCCTTGGCCCATTTCATTCCTTATTGAGCCAACATCCCTGCGATTTCCCCTTCCCCTTGGCCCATTTCTCTTCTTATTGGGCCAGCATCAACAGGGTTGCTCTTTTCCTTTAAAATTTAGCCGATTTTCTGCTTTATTCACTCCCCATTCTGAACAATAACACTAACTTGTCCATCAGATATTAACAACCAATACGAAATTCCAACCCACAAATAAAACCACAAAAAAAAGCCAGCCCAAAGGCTGACTTTTTTTCACTATAAGGATCCGCAGGGAACTTCATTTCCGTACAGAAAAACGCTCTACAATTTTATGAGGGATCGTGATCCGTTTAACCGGCTCTCTCGGGTCCTCGATTTTCTGGATCAAGTTCCTGGTTGCTTGATAGCCCAGGTCAAAGATATTAATATCGACCGATGTCAGCGGCGGACGGGACATCTCAGCCAGCATGACATTGTTGAAGCTGATGATGGAGATGTCGTCGGGCACTCTGATTTCCATTTCATTTAGAGTATTCAAGACCCCGAGGGACATCAAGTCATCTGCGACCACCATGGCAGTCGGGGGATTGTTGAGGGTCATTAATTCTTTTACGGCTTCCTGGCCGCCCTCCCTCAAGAATTCTTCATGGACGATATATTCCTCTCTTAACGGAATTCCTGCATCTCGCAAAGACTTCTCATAGCCGAGCAGACGCTCCACAGTCACCACGAGGTTCAGGTCCCCCCCGACAAATGCTATGCATTCATGACCGGCTGCCAAAAGGTAATCGGTCACTTCTTTTGTCGCTCTGAAATTATCATTATCTACGTGGGTAATTTCATCTGCCTGTTTGTACGGTTTTCCAATCACGACGAACGGAAAATCTCTTTCTTTCAGATACATCATTACTTTATCTTCCACTTTTGAATAGAGAAGGACAATTCCGTCGACTCGGCCCCCTTGTACCATTTGGACAATACCCTCGTATATTTCTTCTTCACTCTGCCCTGTCGTCATTTGCAACGCGTATTGTTTTTCATGAGCCCCTTCACTCAAACCGCGAAGCACCGTCGGAAAGAATGGATTCTGAAAAAAAGTATCAGCCGATCCCGGCAAAACGAGACCAAGTACACGTGTCGATTGATTCGCCAGGCTTCTCGCAATGAAATTTGGATGGTAGCCAAGCTGCTTCATTGCTTCTCGTACCTTCTGTTTGGTACTTTCGCTTATACGGGAATTGTTGGCTATTACCCTGGAAACAGTCGATGGAGCAACATTAGCCAGTTTTGCCACATCTTTTATTGTTACCGCCATATCTTCCTCCCCCTTCCCTTAAACACCCCTAATAATATGAATCTATCCTTACAAGCCTTTACTCACTCTGTCGTTTTTTTCGGCCTTTTTTCCAAACGTAATAAAGAAAAATCAGGAAAACAGCATATACGGCTGCCATTGCTCCAATGAATCCATAGTTCAGGCCACTTCGTGGAGAAAGCAAATAAATTTCAGCTTTTTCCCTGTCAAGGATGATATCGTAGGCCTCTCCATCCGCACGTACCAGGTCTCCTTCAACGAGTCCTCTCAGCTCCATGTCTTCAGGCAATTGAGGTGATGTCAATTTAACACTTTGTGATTCGCTCGTATTATTGATCGCTACGACTATTGTTTCATTTTCAATTTCCCGTTTATATACGGCCATTCCATCCTCTTCGTACAGAAGCTCCATACTTCCTTTTGTAAGAGCAGGATGGTTTTTCCTCAACTCACCAAGCTTGGTGATGTATTGGATGAGTTCTTCATCTGCTCTGAAATTCATCAACTTCCGGTTATCCGGATCTTCCCCGCCGCTCAAGGCAATTTCTGAACCGTAGTAAAGGATAGGCAGACCAGGAACTGTATACATGTAAGCCAATGCAAGTTTCCATCGGGTGCCGGGAAATTGATTATTTTGTGTAATCAAATTAGTGAAACGGACCATATCGTGGTTATCGATGAACGTTCCCATGAGATACGGATTTTCGAAAAAGGTTTGATTGTACTGCCAGAAATTAAACAGTCTGTCCATATCGACGTCAGGCTGCTGGAAAACATGGCGCATTTCCTGTGCCTGAGGAAAGTCAGCAAACCCATCGATACCGACTCCTTCATATTTTGCTATATTACGTGGGTCGTAATCGAATACTTCACCCAGTAAGTAGAAATTTTCTTTTTCAGACTTTACTGCCTCAGTAAAATCTGCCCAAAATTCTTGGGGTACATGTCTGACAGTATCCAGGCGGTATCCGTCTATCCCGGTTTCTGCAATCCACCAGCGGGCTGCATCCAATAGATATTCCCTGACTTCTGGATTTTCGGTATTCAAATCCGGCAAGTCATAAAGCCAGGCATTTTGCAGGCTTTCATCATTTTTCATATTCATGGGCTGTTTTTCGTGGAACCAATCTTCCTTTTCTGGATCATTCAGCCATTCATGGTCAGGGCCTACGTGATTAACGATGAAGTCCAAGATGATTTTCATATCACGTTTATGAGCTTCATCCACTAATTCCTTGAACTTCTCCATCGACCCGAAATGTTCATCCGTATTATAGAAGTCTTTAATCCAGTAACCGTGGTAGCCTTTATCCTGATTATCGAAAACGGGAGTAAGCCAAATGGTTGTAAAGCCCATATCTTTTATATAATCAAGCTTATCAATGACCCCTTGAAAGTCTCCGCCTTGATAGGCTTTGGGGTCTGTCCTGTCCACATCAAAGTCATTGGAAAGGTCTCCGTTATTGAATCTGTCTATCATCAAAAAATAAACTGTTTCGTCTTGCCAGGTACGTTCTTCTTTTTCAGCAGCTCCTGCAGGGAGGGCGTAAAAAAGAAGAAACGGGATTAGAATAAGAGATAATACTCTTTTTTTCATCTCCGCTCCTCCTTAAATTTTATATATTTACGCCTTTAAGATTATCCTTTTGTGCCCCCGGCCGTCAATCCGGAAACGAAATACTTCTGGAAATAAAGGAACAGACCGGCGATTGGGATGGCGATCAATACAGATCCAGCAGCAAAGGTTGTAAACTCAGCACCGAATTGTTTTGCAACCATGTCATACAGAGCTACCGGAAGCGTGTATTTGTCTTCCGATCTCAATAAAATGCTGGCAATGATAAAGTCAGCAAATGGAGCGATAAAAGAAAATAATGCAACTACAGCGACAATCGGCTTTGCCAGAGGCATGACGATTTGGAAAAAGATCCTGAAATGACCGGCTCCGTCCATTTTAGCCGATTCATCCAATTCTTTAGGGATTGTATCGAGATACCCTTTCATCAACCAGGTGTTCATAGGGATTTGTCCACCGACATACACAAGAATCAATCCCAGGTGAGTATCAAGTAAATCCGTAACCAGCGCCAATACGAAAATGGCAATCAAGGCTGCAAAGTTAGGAATCATTTGCAAAATCAAGAATGTCATCAATCCGTTTTTCCTGCCCACAAATCGGTAGCGGGAGAAAGCATACGCGGTCAGGCTGACCATCAATACTGTCAACGTCATTGTCGACAAGCTGACTTTCAGGGAATTCCAATACCAAATCAGGTAATTGCTTTGTTCTAAATCAAATAGTTCTTGATAATGTGCCAGTGTTGCATTCTTTGGAATAATGCTTGATCCTGATAAGCTTTGTCCCGGGTTGAAAGAAGAACCTACAATCCAGGCAACCGGGTACAAAATGATGGCAAACATTATGGCAATGACTATATACGATAACGTCAATCTGATAAGTTTCTGTTTTTTTAGATTCATATTACATCATATCCTCTTCTTGGAATGATTTTGTTCGTTTGAACTGCCATACTGCTACTGTGATAACAATAATAGAAAGCAGTAATGTGATAGCAGCCGCTTTTGAATACTGAGCAGATGTCATCGTCAAGCTGTAAATCCAGGAGATAAGGATATCCGTTCCACCTGCATTCTGTCCTGTCAAGGCAGGACCTCCGCCGTTAAACAAATAAATAACATTGAAATTATTGAAGTTGAACGTATATTGAGTAATCAAGATTGGCGCGGTTGCAAACAGAACCAGCGGAAGCGTAATATTCTTAAATTTCTGCATGGCAGAAGCCCCATCCACTGTCGCAGCTTCGTACAATTCATCCGGAATTGATTGAAGGACACCTGTCGTCATCGCAAAGATAAAAGGGAATCCTAGCCATGTTTGTATGAAAATCAAAGCGATCCTTGTGTACAGCGCCTCCGTCATCCATGGAAGATCGCCGATCCCAAAGAAGGCAAGAATATCTCGGTTAATGGTTCCAAAGGACTCATTGAACATTCCGGCAAATATCAAGATGGAGACGAATGCAGGAATCGCCCAAGGTAAAATAAATACCGTCCGGATAATAGCTTTACCCTTTAAGTCTTTCTGATTGACCAGGATTGCCAGGAAGATACCGAGCGCAACTTGAGTTGTTGTTGCACCGAACGTCCAAACGAGGGTCCAGGCCAACACAGAGAAGAATGTGCTTCTCCATATATCAATTTGGAATATATCGATAAAGTTCTGTATACCGATCCAATCCACCAATTTCGCAGGAGGTGAATGGTAAAGGTCATAGTTCGTAAATGCCAGCAGGACAACGAAGATAATCGGGAAAATAACCACAAATACCAACAACAGGAAACCAGGAGACATAATCAGGTATGGGAAACCATTGTCCACAAGATTTCGGTATTGTTCTCTTATCGTACTAAGTTTCTCTCCACGGTCTCTTTTTTCACCATTCTTAAATGCATCATAAAGATTGTAAGCATAAAAGCCCAATCCGAATAAAATGATGATGATTGCAAGGATGCCATATACCATCAGAAAGATGGAATGATCATAGTATGGTGCACCGGCTTCTTCACCCAGGGTTAAGATACCCCAGAGGCCATAATCGATTAAATCACGAAAAACAAAAATAAAAGCAGCGGCCATTATAAGAAAGAAACCGCCCTTAAGTTTTTGATTGTTATAGAACTGACCCAAGCCGGGTATTAAGGAAAGGGCAAGCGCTGTTTTACGATGTTTTGTTTGATAGGAATTTTCAGCCATCCTAAATTCCCCCTTCTTCTCTTTATATTTTTATAAGCTTCAGGAGCTTCAGGAAAGAAGAGGGACCCCTTCTTTCCTGAAGACCCTGAATAATTTTCCTATTCAGGACTTGCCATACAGGAATATAGAAGACTGACCCGGTTAGGAGTCAGTCCCCTCTATTTTTTAGTTTGAATGGTTCGCTTCGATGTTCTGTTCGATTTGGTTTACTGCAGAATCAAGAGCTGCTTTAGGCTCCTGTTTTCCAGTAACAACTGTTTGCAGAGCATCAGCCATTGGTCCCCAAACTTCTCCCATTTGAGGAATGTTCGGCATTGGAACAGCATATTGAGACTGCTCAGCAACTGCTTTAGCTCCCGGGTTTTCAGCAATTGCCGGATCATCGACAAGAGCTACGTTAGTTGGAACCTCTTGAGTTTGTTCAAAGCGAAGTTTCGCATATTCATCTTGAGTTATGAACTCAATGAATTTCTGAGCCCATTCCTGGTTCTTGGAATAACCTGATACATGCCATCCTTTAACACCCATGAATGTTTTCATCGGTTCGCCATTTGGCAGCTTAGGCAACGCAGCAACTCCGATATCAATACCTGCATCTTTATAGCCTTGGAAAGCCCAAGGTCCGTTCATAACAGAAGCAACTTTTCCTTCATTGAATAATCCGTCAAGAGCGGCACCGCCGTTTTCACCGACAATCCCTTTAGGGAATAACCCTTCTTCATACCATTTTTGGATATATTGAGTACCTTCTACAGCTCCCTCGTTGTTCAAGCCAAGGTCTGCTGGATCTAATGCACCATCGTTTTCAGCGAATACATATCCGCCGTATCCTCCAATTGGAGCATGTGCAAAGTAGAAGTTATCCCATAGAGCCAGGAAACCATAGTTTCCATCTTTAGTGAAGTCTTTTGCAAAATCATATACTTCGTCCATTGTAGCCGGTGCTTCTTCCATCAATGCCTTGTTGTAGACAAATACAGGTGTTTCAGAAGACTTTGGAAGCCCATACAATGTACCATTATAAGTTTGTGCCAAAATAGAAGATTCTGAGAAGCGGTCGACTAGATCCTGCTCCACATTCAGTTCTGCGATATGACCCGCAAGAGCCATTTCCCCGATTTGATCATGCGGCAAAGTCAGTACGTCTGGGCCTGTCCCAGCAGGACCATCCAAACGAAGCTGTTCTTTCATTTTAGTAGCCATTTCTACTTCTTTAACTTCAATTTCAATGCCGTGTTCTTCAGTGAACTTCGCACCTACTTCATCTAACCAGCCTGATTTCTTGTCATCTTCCCAAATTACAAGTTTCTCTGGTTTTTCAGCGTTATCTGTTGTATTTTCGTTGTCGCCTTGGTTATTGTTCCCTGCTCCCTCTTCACGATTCGGTCCGCAGGCAGCCAATGCGCCTAAAACCAGCATGATTACCATCAATAGTGATAGTGCTTTCTTCATTCTTGACCCCTCCTGAATTCAAAAAAATAATATTGGACAACCGTTTGCACAAATTACAAAAAAATAATCGGTTTAAGATACCGCTTTCAAATTTGTGAAACCGATTGCACAACCTACCCCTATTATAATGCTAATTTTTATTTTGACAATACTTTTTTAGATTTTTTTTGAAAACGTTTTATTGGCAATTCTCACTCTCTTAATTGACTTTGCGATAGATATGGAATAACCTTTAAGGGAAATTGACTAAGGAGGCTGGGTTATGCACTTAGAAGCTGTCTACCATAGACCGAAAGATAATTATGCATACGCTTGCACCGATAGAGAAATACATATCCGCATTCGCACGAAGAAAAAAGATGTCAGCAGTGTCACTCTACTGCATGGAGATCCTTACGAATGGAGAGACGGAAAATGGATTTATTCTTCCTCCAGCATGGTGCATACCGGAGCCGATCAGCTCTTTGATTATTGGTTCGCTTCAGTAGAACCCCCTTTCCGGAGACTACGTTATGGTTTTCTAATAGAGGACCAGCATGAATCGCATTTTCTTGGTGACCGGGGGTTCCTTCCCCAGCCTACCAATGATGTGGGAGATTACTTCTGTTTTCCTTTCCTTAACCCAATTGATGTATTTAAGGCACCATCATGGGTCAAGGATACGGTATGGTATCAAATTTTCCCCGAGAGGTTTGCAAACGGAAACAACGAATGGGACCCAGAAGGCACTCTTCCATGGGGAAGCACTGATCCCCACCCGGATAATTTCTTTGGCGGCGACCTGCAGGGAGTAATTGAAGGTATACCTTACTTAAAAGAATTAGGAATAACGGGAATTTATTTCACCCCAATTTTCAAAGCTTATTCAAATCATAAATACGACACAATAGATTACTTGGAACTTGATCCACAGTTTGGTGACAAGGAAACACTGAAAGATTTGGTAAACGTCTGTCATGATAACGGAATCAGAGTGATGCTGGATGCCGTCTTCAATCACAGCGGGCTTTATTTCCCGCAGTTTCAGGATGTCTTAGAGAATGGAGAACGGTCCCCCTATAAGGACTGGTTCCATATCAGGGAGTTTCCATTAAAGAAGGACCCCCTTCCTAATTATGATACTTTCGCCTTTGAACCCTCCATGCCGAAACTTAATACAGAAAACCATGAAGTAAGGGAGTACCTGCTGGAAGTCGGTCGTTATTGGATAAAAGAGTTCGACATCGACGGTTGGAGACTCGATGTCGCGAATGAAGTGGATCACTCTTTCTGGAGGGAGTTCCGTAAAGAAACGAAAGCCATTAAACCGGATTTGTACATCCTCGGCGAAATCTGGCACGATTCAATGCCTTGGCTGAGAGGAGATCAGTTCGATGCTGTTATGAATTATCCGTTCACGACCAACATATTGAACCTGTTTGCCAAAGAATCAATAAGCCCGAGACAATTTGTTGAAAGCATGTCACACGTGGTGCATATGTACCCTAAAAATGTCACAGAAGCTGCCTTTAACCTTGTAGGAAGCCACGATACACCGAGAATACTGACGGAATGCCAGGATGACAAAGATAAAGTTAAACAGATCTTCACTCTGATGCTTACATTCATCGGATCTCCATGCATTTATTATGGAGACGAAATCGGATTAACAGGTGGCGCGGATCCAGGGTGTCGAAAGTGCATGGAATGGGACACCGAAAATCAAGACAGAGAATTATTCAATCACATTCAAAAACTTCTCTCCCTGCGAAAGAAGCACAGGCTCCTTGCAAACGAGGGAACCCTCACCTTCCTCCCTGTAGAGATTAATGAAGATTGCATAGCTTTCACAAAATCTGATGGGAAAAATACGTTTGTCATCATCTTGAATACTACGGATAATGGCGTGGTATATCCTTTGCCGTTCAACTTAAAAGGCCGAAAAATCACCGACATCTGGAAAGACGAAGAATTCGCTGCTGACTCGGATGATATCGGAGTAGAATTGGCTCCGCTTGGTTTCAGCATCTTACAATTTTAACATCCCTCCTCCCGGAAATATGCAGTTTTGCCCGGGAGGCTTTTTTCTATTTGAAAGGCTCTCATTCCTGGGTTGGGAGCGAGAGATCATGAGATGTTTTCTAAAACTTTGTTGCTTTTTATTTTTTATAAATTTATTTCGAAAACAGAAACTTTTAACTGCTATTTTTAAGTATAATGAGAAAATATCAATCTATTGGGAAGCAAGTAATATGTGAATTTACCTTTGGCTGTCCGTGCATCAATCTCTGATTGATATCCAAAGATGTACCTCGCTCCGGCAGCTCGGGGGTTCATTTTTAGAAAAAAGGACAAATGACGTACCCCGCCTCGGAAGCTCAGGAATCCATTTCATGGAGAAAGTCCAAATGACGTACGTGATTTTGAAGCTATGTTTTTTGTCGATAACCACCATCTGGTTACCTAGAATAAACGTCTAAACTGATAAATATAAGACAGCATTTCGTAAAACAACCCAGAGCGAACAAGGCTTCTTCTAGCAGCCTCTTGCTTGTTTTGCCGATCAAACTATCATTGAAAAAGAGAGGACTGGGGCTATGAGCCTTAATAAGAAAAAGCTTAGTCTTTATGCGTTGACCTGGCCAATTTTTGTAGAGATTTTTTTACATATGCTGATGGGGAACGCCGACACTTTAATGTTGAGTCAGTACTCGGATGATTCTGTAGCTGCGGTTGGCGTATCCAACCAAGTGCTGTCACTGATTATTGTCATGTTTGGCTTTGTGGCCACCGGTACTTCCATACTTATCTCGCAAAACCTTGGTGCCGATAAAGTCCGTACGGCAAGGGAAGTAGCTGTTGTATCGTTGGCCGCAAACCTGGTGTTTGGACTTTTTCTAAGTATCCTGATCTTCCTGTTAAATGATCAGATCCTCAGCCTGATGGATATCCCGCAGGAGCTGAGAGGTGAAGCCTCCACTTATTTAACCATCGTGGGCGGATTTTCTTTCGTTCAGGCACTGATTATGACAGCAGGTGCAACCCTCCGGAGCTATGAATTTACTAAAGATGCAATGTACATAACGATTGGGATGAATGTCCTTAATGTCGTAGGCAACTACCTGTTTATCTTCGGTCCTTTTGGTATTCCCGTGCTGGGAGTTGAAGGAGTTTCTATTTCGACGGTAGTCAGCCGCACCATTGGACTTGCCGCTATTACATTTGTATTGATAAAACGTATTCCAGGTGTATTCAAACCTAATCGCCTTTTTCCGTTTCAGCACATAAAAGATCTGCTCAAAATCGGCATTCCTTCAGCGGGTGAACACCTCTCCTATAACGGTTCTCAAATGGTCATTACGTATTTCATTGCCGTGATGGGGACGGAGGCTCTGACAACTAAGGTATATACTCAAAACCTGATGATGTTCATTTTTCTATTCTCTCTTGCCATCAGCCAGGGTACCCAAATAATGATCGGCCACATGGTTGGGCGCAGGGACTTCAAGGCAGCCTACGAGAGATGCATCAAAAGCTTGAGAATTTCCATCATCATTTCTTTGGGCATGGCTGTTTTGTTTGCTCTGTTCTCCAACCAGCTTTTAATGATTTTTACGAGCAATCAGGAGATCATCTACCTCGGCAGCATACTCATCTGGCTCACCATCATACTTGAACCAGGAAGAAGTTTTAATTTAGTTGTCATCAGTTCCCTGCGGGCAGCTGGCGACGTAAAATTTCCGGTATACATCGGTATTCTCTCCATGTGGGGAGTAAGTGTTCTCCTATCCTATGTATTAGGCATTGTATTTGGGCTGGGATTAATCGGAATATGGATTTCGTTTATTGCTGATGAGTGGCTCCGCGGACTGATTATGCTCCGACGGTGGAAATCACGAGTCTGGATGCAAAAGAACTTCATCGCAAGAAAAGAATCAATATAATTTTCTTATCAAAAGAGTGGAGAAAATGATTTCACTCTTTTTTTGTTAAGTTTTTTTACATTAAAACGCTTACACTAAATTTTATTGGTTGATTTTTTCCACAATTCAGAATATGATATAAAACATAACCAAAACATGTTAGTTTTTCTAACATTAATAACAAGGAGTTGATCAAGTTGAAAAAAATTGAAGCAATCGTCCGCCCTGAGGTATTCCAGGCTTTAAGAGAAGGGCTTGCGGCGAGCGGATTTAACGGACTGACTGTTTCTGAAGCAGCCGGCTGCGGGAAACAGAAAGGAAAACAGGGTCTTTTTCGGGGAAATACATTTGAAATCGCACTTTCCCCCCGCGTAAGGGTAGAAATGATCGTCGAAGATAACGAAACCGAAGAGATCGTTGATTTAATTTGTGAATATTGTTCTACAGGAAATGTAGGTGATGGAAAAATTTTTATATCCGATATTCAAGAAGTAGTCCGCATTCGTTCCAGGGAACGCGGAAAACAGGCTTTCATTTAAACCTTATCCAAACCAGCGCACATCTCAGGCTTTCCACTACAGAAGCACTTCCCCCCTGCCCTTTTCGCCTCTGAACAAAACTAAAAAACAGGAGGAACAAAATAATGCTGAAAAAAGTGTCATGCTTATCTGTTTTTCTTTTGTCTGCCGCCACCCCAGTCTTCGCAGCACCCACTGCGCAAAGTGTCCAGACCTCCGTAGACGGTATGTGGGTAATGGTCGCCGCCTTATTGGTCTTCTTTATGCACGCAGGATTCGCTATGGTGGAATCCGGTTTTACCCGTTCCAAAAACACCCTTAATATATTGATGAAAAACTTCCTGACGATATCGATCGCCTCCATCCTTTATTTCCTGGTCGGATTCGGTTTGATGTTCGGGAGTTCTGCTAACGGCTTGAGCGGAACAGACGGCTTCCTGCTGGCAGGACGCGAAGACATCGGATTTTTCGTATTCCAGGCAGTATTTGCAGCAACATGTGCCACCATCATTTCGGGTGCTGTAGCTGAACGTATGAAACTGAGAAGTTATATGCTTATCACCGTGATCATCACCGGTTTAATTTACCCTGTTGTCGGCCACTGGGTATGGGGCGGCGGCTGGCTGGCAGAGCTTGGTTTCGTTGATTTTGCCGGCTCTACGGTTGTCCACTTGAGTGGTGCTGCAGCTGCCTTCATTGCCGTCCTTTTCCTGGGACCTCGCATCGGAAAATATACGAATTCAAAAATAAATGTTATTCCGGGGCACAACATTCCTATAGGCGCGCTCGGAGTCTTTATCCTTTGGTTCGGATGGTTTGGTTTTAATGGCGGGAGTACTCTTGCAGCTGATCCTGACCTTGTCCCCCGGGTAATTACAGTGACATTGCTGTCCGCTTCGGCAGCAGTGCTTTCTTCAGCATTTTACACAGCTTTCCGTTACAAGCGTATCGACCCTTCCTTAACACTAAACGGTGCTTTAGGTGGATTAGTCGGGATCACCGCAGGTTGTGCCAACGTATCCATCGGCGGATCTATCTTTATTGGTTTAGTAGCTGGTGTCCTGCTTGTAGAGGGCGTACGATTCATTGAAGTGAAGTTGAAGGTGGATGACCCTGTAGGTGCCATAGCTGTCCACGGCCTGTGCGGGATCTGGGGAACTGTGGCCATTGGATTCTTCGATGTTACAAACGGACTTTTCTATGGAGGAGACGTTTCCCTGTTGGGCATCCAGGCTCTTGGTGCAGCAGCTGTCATTCTCTGGGTTTCCATTTCTACAGGTGCAGTTATTTACGTCATTAACAAAGCTGACAGCATCCGCGTTTCCAGTGAAGATGAGTTGGCAGGACTGGACTTTTCAGAGCATGGAGCCACTGCATATGAACTAAGTGAAACTGTCCTGACCTCCCATTCAAACCAGCCAAATACCGCTTTTGGTAAAGAGCTCGTCCGGAAACTGGATGGATTGAGTGTGACGGCTACCAAAAAACAATATCATTAAGATAGTCAGGATTAACCCCTTCAGTGTGCTGAAGGGGTTTTTGCGTGTTAGTACAGCTGGTGAATATCTCATATAAGGTTATGAGGCCATTAGTGAGGCATTTTTGTGATGAGGGTGTATCATCGACTCTTCATAAGACCACTTCTTAGTCTTTTTTTGATTAGGGCGCCTCATAAACTCTTCATAAGACCAAAATTGGGTCCTTCCCCCGATTAGGGTGCCTCATGAAACCTTCATAAGACCAAAATTGGGTCCTTCCCTCGATTAGGGTGTCTAATGAAACCTTCATAAGACCATAACTGGGTCTTTCCCCCGATTAGGGTGCCTCATGAAACCTTCATAAGACCAAAACTGGGTCCTTCCCTCGATTAGGGTGTCTCATGAACTCTTTATAAGACCACTCCTAAGTCTTTTTTCTGATTAGGGTGCTCCATGAACTCTTCATAAGACCAAAACTGAGTCTTTCCCCCGATTAGGGTGCCTCATGACCCACCACAAGACTAAGCAGCGCTCATCACATTCTCCCACCCTTGACCTGAACCAGAAAAAGCTCATACCCTCTTAAAGCAGGCATGAGCTTGAAATCAATCTACAATATTAATATTGTAATCTTTGAACCATATGTGAATCTGAGCGAGATGGGCAAGAAGCTGCGGCCCCGTCATCAATTGGCCGAACCACGGCGTTTTAAATGCTTCGCCATTTGTTTCGACAAGTGTTTTTAATTGTTGATGATCAAAGAGTTCATAGAGAACACTCGATTTATCCTGGAGAATTTCACCCAGCCAGTTTTTCACGAGTGATGTATAAACAGGATGATGCGTTTTTGGGTATGGGCTTTTCTTGCGGTACAATACCTCATCCGGCAGTGTACCTTCCAGGGCCTTTCTTAAAATGCCTTTTTCCCGATCTTCATGCATTTTCATTTTCCATGGGATGTTCCACACATATTCAACCAGGCGGTGGTCGGCAAACGGAACCCTCACCTCAAGGCTCGCCCCCATGCTCATTCTGTCTTTTCGGTCAAGGAGGGTCGTCATGAACCAGATGATATTGAGATAGAACAATTCCCTTCTCTTTGCCTCCACAGCCGATTCCCCTTCTAATCTGGGAGTTTCCGCTACGGTTTCGTTATACTTGCTAAGTACATATTCTTCCAGATTCAATTTTTTGCGCAAGTCTGCCTTCAAGAGAGACTGCCTTTCTTCCACCGATCTCATCCACGGAAAGCCTTTACGGTTAAAGTCTTCTTCATTATGGAACCAAGGGTATCCGCCGAAAATTTCATCCGCACATTCACCAGACAACCCGACCGTAAAATCAGTTTTTATCTTTCTGCAAAACCAAAGCAATGAGGAATCCACATCGGCCATACCCGGCAGGTCCCTTACATGAACAGCTTCTGTCAGATAGTCCTTTAACTCTTCCTGAGTGATGATACAGTTATGATGAATAGTATTGAATCTTTCGGACATTAAGTTAATCCACTTGCTGTCTGAGTTTGGCTGAAATTTATTGGACTTGAAATGTTCGTCATTGCCCTCATAATCGATGGAATAAGTATGCAGATTCCCCTTTCCTTCCTCACTGTAGGAATTAGCCGCAATGGCTGTGATCGCACTTGAATCCAGTCCGCCTGACAAGAAAGTGCAGAGAGGGACATCAGACACCAATTGTCTTGTTATACTGTCCTGTACCAAGAAGCCGACTTTTTCAACGGTCTCATCAAAGCTGTCTGTATGTTCGGCACTTTTGACATTCCAGTACCTCCAGATTTTCAACCCATTTATGGAGAATGTCATCGCATGGCCTGGCCTCAACTCCTTCACATCTTTAAACACCCCTGATCCCGGTGAACGTGAAGGTCCGAGGCCCAGGACTTCTGCCAATCCTTCTCTGTCTACTTCAGCAGCTACAGATGGATGTGCCAGCAAGGCTTTTAGCTCCGAGCCAAATATGAGTCCATTGTCTTTTTCAGAATAAAATAATGGCTTGACCCCGAGACGGTCCCTTCCGATAAATACTTGCTGCTTCTCGCTGTCCCAAACAGCAAAGGCAAAAATTCCGTTTAAATGATCCACACATTCTTCCCGCCATTCAATATAGGAAGTCAAAAGCACTTCTGTATCAGAATGGCCCTTGAATGTGTATCCTTTTGAATGGAGTACTTTCCTGATATCTTCCGTATTGTATAACTCACCGTTATAACAAATGACAAACTTTTGCCCTGCCTTGTCTTTTGCCATTGGCTGTTTTCCGCCTTCAGGGTCCACCACTGTCAGCCTTTTATGCCCAAAAGCCGCATGGGTTTCCAGCCATACGTTAGAATCATCCGGTCCTCTTTTTGATAGCGTATCGGTCATGGATTCCAAAACTTTTTCAGCATTTCGCAAATCCTTTTTAAAGTCGATCCATCCTGTAATTCCGCACATGTTGTTCATCCTTTCTATTTCAGGCAAATTGGGCTAGATGCAATATGGATTATCATATGCAATCTTCTGAAAATGGTTAATTGTCTTATTTCATTTTTACTTTAAATGAATATGCTAAATTAGGCCCAAAATGTAGATAATGTTGATATAACATCTTCAATAAGGGGGGAAATGGGTGAATAACCTGTATAGAAAAAAGCTCCTTCAGCGGCAGAATCGCTCTTACACACTAGGAACTGTAGAATTCATTCACAATCAATGGGTATTTTTCGATGATGAATTGGATGAAGCAACGGATTTGGAATTTTACACAAAGCAGGAGGTCGAAATTTACCGGGATCAAGGATGGGAAAGAGGTATACTAGAGCCTGAAGGCATTGTAAAAACTGCCTATGAGCAAACAAATTTAAAAGATACGGAAACAATCAGGATAAAAAAAACGTTGATTTATTCACTGGAAATGCTGATCGAAGAATTGAATGACGATTCTTTTTTCCAGTTCCTGACCACCCTGAACTCACTTGACTTTTCATTATATGACTGCATATTCTGCCATAATCACCTCTCTTTTCTTGAAGACAGGAAGATAAGAGAAGGGGTGAACTTTTTGACGTTTGATAACGGAGAAAATGTTTGTTCAGTCCAACACCACTTTACTTATTATAAGAAACAGCGTGATCGCTTTGAATTCACTTTAAGTACCGGGAAGAGGATTGTTATTGAAAAACTTGAGTAGAGCATCGATGAAGAAAGAAATTGGGTTTCCCAGTTTCTTTTTTTGTTTTCGTAGTTTTGGAATGAGAAAGTCTCCTGCTGCACGGAAACGCGGGCACTTGTCTGAAGCTGGCCGTTACCATCGGACCCAACAATAAGACGATAATCGAGGGATAACAGTAACTATATGAGATACTCTTTTCACAGAAAAACTCCATGCTCCATGATGGTTCACAGTTGAATAGGACAATAGATAAGGCTTTGTTCGTATCGTGTGTTGCATTCGGAAGACAAGAGGCCACCTTTGGTATAAAGGCTTGTCTTTCTGAACAGGGTGAAATAGCTCTCTTCTGCCTTGCTTACCAGGATAATTGCTGTGAGTGACGGCTATATCTCTTGTACTTTGTTTTGAACAGCAAAATATTTTTAGAAAAGCTCCTTAGAAAAAGCTGTCGCCGACAGGCAGACAGCTTTGATGATCAGTCGAGAATATTTCTTTGGTCCTCTTCTTTTTGTCGCTTGATCGCTTCTTTCAATTCCTTCTGTGTCAGCAGTGGTGTGTGCCGGTGGCTGAAAGCAGCTTTTACAGATAAGGCAAAAATAGAAATTGCCGCTATTACAATACAAAGTATCCATAAACCCAAAATGTTCACACCTCGTATACTAGTAACCTTTGCTTATTAGATAAGCTTGGGACTTTTTCATCCACTTTTCCAATTCTACCGGTGAAACAGGCCGCGAGACATAGTAGCCCTGCCCCAGGTCGCAGTTCAAGTGATTAAGTAGGACCATTTGGTCACTGGTTTCAATTCCTTCGACGACTACCTGCATCCCCAATCCTTTTCCCATCATGGAAACTGCCTGCACAATGGCATAATCCGGACTGCTTTCTTCAATGTTCTGAACGAAGGACTTATCAATTTTTAAAATATGGAGCGGCAGATGTTTT
This sequence comes from Rossellomorea sedimentorum, assembly GCF_046237645.1. Taxonomy (GTDB): domain Bacteria; phylum Bacillota; class Bacilli; order Bacillales; family Bacillaceae_B; genus Rossellomorea; species Rossellomorea sedimentorum. The sequence continues at coordinate 1,145,876 of NZ_CP143546.1, read as the reverse complement.
AAGTACCCAAGCGAAGAATAGCCTGTCCCAAAATCATCAATGGCAATTTTCACTCCTAGAGCTGACAGTTCTTCCATTCTGTCAATTGTATGACCGGAGTGCTGTATCATAACGCTCTCAGTCAGTTCAAGACATAAGCTTTCCGCAGGCAGCCCGGACGTCTTCAATGCATTATTGATTTCATTGGTGAATGACGGCTGTTGAAACTGATTGGCTGATACGTTCACTGAAATATAAAAATCTGTGAATCCTTTTTCCTGCCATTCTTTTGCCTGCTTACAAGCCTCTTTGAGCACCCAATTTCCGATAGGCCCAATAAGTCCCGTTTCTTCAGCAAGCGGGATGAATTCCATCGGAGAAACCACCCCTAAATAAGGATGATTCCAACGCAGAAGTGCCTCAGCGCCTATTACCTTCTTGGTCGCAAGCTCGACAATAGGCTGATAGACGATGTAAAGCTCGCCTTTTTCCAAGGCTTTACGGAGATAACTTTCCATTTTGACTTTTTCCAGAGCTTTGATATTCATTTCATTTGTATAAAATACAATTTGATCCCCGCCATTGGACTTTGCCCAGTTGAGGGCCGTATCCGCATTCTTCAGTAAATCAGAAAGATCGGTTCCATGGTCAGGGTATACACCGACACCTATACTCACTTTAATGTAAAATTCCTGATTACCTTGAATAATGGGCCTCTGAATACTTTCAGCAATGGATTCAGCCACCTGTTTCAATTTATCATCTGTAACATTCTTGCTGATCAATATGGTGAACTTGTCACTGCCAAATCGGCCAAGATAGGCCCCTTTTGGCAGAACGTCTTTGATTCTTTCTGCAAGTTCAATAAGAATGCGGTCACCTGCCGAGTGGCCCAAAGTGTCATTGATCAGTTTAAACCGGTCGATGTCCAGAAACAGAACTCCTATACGCCTTTTTTTCTTTTTAGCACGACTGATGAATTCATCTGCCAATTCCCTGAACTTCACTCGGTTCGGCAGGCCTGTTTCAGCATCAAAATAGGCTAACTGCGTGATTTTCTCTTCTGTCCTTTTCTGTTCGGTGATATTCCTTCCGATTCCAAACAAACCTACACATTGTCCATCCACAGTGATCGGTATATTTTTTATATGAAATAGTTGCACTTCTCCTGATTTTGAAGGAATCCAAATTTCATAAAACTGCTCTTTCCCCGACAGCGTCCTATAAAAGTGCCTTTTTATACGCGGGATATCCTCTTCAAAGATATAGGAAATTGATAATTTGCCAATCACCTCTTCCTCTGAATAGCCAAACGTTTTAAGGAAGGTGGGGTTGACCGAATTAAACCGCCCTTTTAAATCGGTAGAATACACAAAATCGGTATTGTTCTCGAATAAGGAACGATAATATTCCTCAGAGAGCTGGATATTCTCATTCAGCTTCCGGATGTCATAAGAGGATGCATTAATCAGCTGGGTCAAGGACACTCGGGTATTTCCTTCTGAAGTAAGGGTATATTCAAACCGCCCTCTTTCCAACGGCTGCAGCTGGTTGTTCTCAGAAATACCTAAATAGGTAAGGCAATGAGAATATAAATCCGGGACTCTATCTCCTGTCATGAGGATTTCTCCATGAGAAAAGAAACCCGATATAGAACTGACCTCTCCCATCATCTCCATTTCCGACTTCGCGAAGTCTTTGATGAATTGCTTGCGCGCAGCACAATTAAAGACAAAAAGGGACTCCACCGGCTTTTTCCTTAACCGGTTTAATTCTCTTAATGAACAGTTCACAATCGACTCCAGATCAGCAAATGCAAAACTCAGACTTTCTCCCTGTTTTACGGTTTTACTCATCTCAATAGATCCTTCTTCAAGAACCTTTAACGGAAACAGTGTGGAAGTGTGCTGATTCCTTTTGATGATAAAGGGAAATTCAACACCGGATTCCGGAAGTCTGGAAACAAAACTTTCTCCTAAGTAATGGTTTAGCACCTTCAAAGGTTTCTGATGATCAATTTTCTCAATGACTGCCCCTTTTGCCTTTGTGACCGTTAAAGGCCTCCCAACTTCTTTCCACTGCTCATTAATAAAGGTATGTACTTGCAGTTTAGAATTGTTCAAGGCTGCTGCCACGATGCCATTCTCTGAGTGCTCATCTGCAGTCAGAACTATAGATGGTTTCGTTCCAGAGATATTCATTGATACCCCTCCCCCGACAGGGATTTGGGGTGTTACGGAGTGAAAGCCTTCCAGAACGCCCTGAAGGTCCAAATTCAAATGACTGGCAAATAAGATGACCGCTTTCGTATCCATATTAACAATTTCCTCGGAAAGACGCTTCCCAGCTGCAAACCCATCACAGAAACGATCCATCTCGATCAGCTTCGACACGACTTCTGTTGTTTCCATGACGGTGAAGGCAAAGACAGGGGAATCTTCATAAATCACTCCATCTGCAATCTGCCCTTCAGTACTGCACCCGATGATGACGGCTCTCGGCAAAAACGAAAGGACTTCGCTCCTGAGACGTTTTGCCTCTTCCAGCGACGCTTCTCCAAGGAACATCTGAACCAGGATGCCAGGGTACAAATCAAGACTATTATTGCTGATGTACCTTTTAAGGTCTTCTAGAGATGAATATATATGATTGTATGTTTTAGCCATAGGTACACCACCGCTCTTACCTAATTTATGTGCGTGTTTTGATTAGCTGTTGCTGCTTAATAATTACTTCTATATATAAAAAATACCATAATTTTCAGAATAAATGTATAAGATATTGATAATTTTGTTGAATCATGCAGAAATTTGCGGTTGGAAGGGATCAGAACTAAAAGAATACTTCTGTTGTTAAATACGTGAAAAAAAATCAGGATGCTAGCCTCAAAAAAGACAGACCCGTTTGAAAGTGGTTTTACCTTTCTGCTATTAGAAAGAAGCCCAGATCCTTTCTTCGGGGAGATGAGCTTTTAGCGTAATCAATTGTAGTTAATCCGAGACGGGGAAAAGCGAACAAAAAAAGCTTGCAGACGGGTCCATCAGTGGACTTTGTCTGCAAGCTGAGTCTGTTCTTGTAAATTATAAATGAACAGCCCTTCTGCCGGCTTAAACCAGGGACCATAACCCCAATGGAAGCCAGACTCCAAGATAAAGGGTCACGAGCAGGGCAATAATCAATTGAGCCCAAAACATGCCTGTGCCTTTTCCTTTTTTAGTTCGAACCAAAATCATTTCAAACATAGCAATCACCCATAGTCCGCCCAGCAGTTTCAATCCGTACTGCATAGGGAAGACTCCCTGGTGTTTCCAGAACAAAAGAGCCCCGGTAAGGATGATTAATAGATAAAACAATCTTAATGTCATATGAACAATTTTCATTGCTTTCTTCTTGCCGCTTTTATGTAGATACAGTGCTGCAAAGAATAATATAATTCCGATCACCCAAGTGGTTATATGGGCATGGGTATTATCAAACATTTCTTATCCTCCTTGAACATTACTTAATATCTTCATTATCTTACCATACTCGTCTTCACGAACACGAATTATATCGGGCTCCGACATAAAATTGTAACTTCTATTGAATTGTATTGATCAATGTACCAATTTTATCAATTGTAATCTCAATTTTGTCTCCAGATTTCAAAAATCTCGGCGGCTGAAATCCTTTCCCTACACCTGATGGCGTACCTGTCGCTATGATATCCCCGGGTTCAAGCGTCATTCCAGCAGATAACTCTGCAATGATTTTTCCTATTGGGAAGATCATATCGCTTACCGATCCCTCCTGACGAACTTCTCCATTGACAATCGTTTTTATGGATAGGGATTCAGGGGCTGGGATTTCATCCGCGGTTACAATATAAGGACCAATAGGGCAAGTCGTATCGAGGCTTTTTCCCAGGAAGAACTGTTTATGCTTTTTCTGCAGGTCCCTGGCCGTGATGTCATTCAGGATTGTATACCCGAAGACATGGTCCAACGCTTCTTCCTCTGAAATATTGATTCCTTGTTTCCCTATTATGACAGCAAGCTCCCCCTCGTAATCCAGCTGAGAAGTTAAGTTAGAGTGGGAGTGGATTACACTGGATGATCCCGTCACTGAAGTAGGAGCCTTTGTGAAGATCATGATATGCTCGGGAATATCTGCCTCACTGCCCATCTCAATTGCGTGTTCACGATAGTTCTTTCCTACACACATAATATTTTTAGCAGGTTTCGTTATCGGGGCCAGAAGACTGATATCCTTCCAGTCATATAAGAAGTGTGAAGGGTCTTCCTGTGAACCCCCGAAGTGTATCAGCTCCTCAAGCCTTTTGCAGACTCTCTGTCCACCCTGGATCACATGAAGCAAAGAACCTGGCAGCAGGTTTTTATGGTCATACTCTTTTTCAAGCTCAGTCACATTCCAGATGGTCTTTCCACTTTCTTTTACGACCCCATACTTTTCTTCTTCATTTATTTTGAAAGATAGAAGTTTCATGACACACCCACCCTTTGCTATTTTTCAAATCATTCTTCAAACTGACTTGCGGCGAACCTTTCTGTAAGTGAGGATTCTCCATATGTTTTCCATCGGTCCTTGGCGGAATTTAGACAACCATAATTCAGATACGATCACTTGTATGAAGAATATACCGGCTGCTAGCCATGTTCCAGTCGCCAACGTCACTTCTCCATATAAGCCAAGCCCATAATTATAGAATATAAGGGTTCCTATGATTGATTGAGCTAAATAGTTGGTCAGGGACATTCTGCCTGCAGCAGCCAATGGCTTCAGAACGACTGAAATTTTTCGGTTAATCAATAATAAAGCCAATAGAATCGCATATGATACTGATAAGAATGGAGCACCGAGCATATCCTGTATATAAGAATAGGCTACATTCGCTTCCACTGTGAACGGGAGTGATTTCAATGCCAGTCCCAGACTTGCCAGAACAACCAACAGGATGATCCAGAATGTTCTTCTGCCGGGTATCCGTTGAAGGATATGCATTTTCCCTGCCCCTGCTCCAATCAGCAGCATCGGAAAGATCGAGAGCAGTACAAACGTGATATTTCCAGGCCCGTTTACATTATACCAATCTTCGAACCTTTGAAAGAATATCTCTCTAAGCCCGCCATTACCATACGCTTCAATCGAATTGGTAATGTTGGTCAAATCAGAGTAGAAAGCGACTCCTGTCTTGTCTGTCAAGCTCACTAAAATCATTAAAATACTGAAGAACAACTGCGGAAGCAGAAACAACAAAGACCCTGCCCAGAGGAGGGCTTTGCCGGACAACTTCATAAAGAAGAGCAAGAGCAAGCCGAATAACGCATAGTTAATTAAAATATCTCCCGACCAAATGAAGAAAGCATGTACACAGCCGATGAGCAGCAGAGCAGTCAGCCGCCTGACCGCCAGGGGGTAGAAATTCACTCCTCTCTCCAGCGACCTCTCCTGTTGTATGGCAAGCCCGTACCCAAAAAGCATGGCGAACAGCGGGTAAAAGCTCGATTGAACAAGGATATCGATCCAGGGAAATATCTGCTGATCTACTGGAGCTGTCCACCAGGAATATTGGTCAATATATAAAAAGGGTGAATGAAATGAAATCATATTAATAATGAATATGCCCAGTAATGAAAAACCTCTGATCACATCCAGTGAGAGTAATCTTTCCTTATGAGCCACCGGTTGAAGTACCTGCATAAATTCCGTCTCCTTCTAAAAAATTTTCTAATCCCTATTGTAACTTGTTTTTGCCAATTAGGCGATTATCACATCCACCATCCCCTGTCATAAGATACAGTATCTAATTCAGGAGAAAAGGTGTGAACAGTATGCCGGCTTTTGTAGGAGCTGTTCAAGTTATCAGTGTTGGTTCGAGCGGTGTTTTTCATATTGGGGATGCATTTCAAATCAGGCCCGTTTCAACTGCTAAAACGTTTGCGGGCGCAGGTTCGTTCATTACCGGAGACGGAATTTCCGTTTATAATGAAAGCTCTGTCACCTATACAGTCGATGATGATACGCTTGACCAAGGAATCTATTTAAACTTGTGAGTGTGATGATATGAAACTATATGTTCAGCAGTCCATTCATATCCAAATGATTAAAATCGGCGGGATGTCCAATTCTTCTGTCTTCCAAATCGGGACATCCGGCCAAATTCTGCCCGCTTCTTACTTATATAATACCGGGGGATTCGTACAGCCAGCACCAGAAGCTGTAAAAAACGGTGCTCCAGAGCCTTCAACGGCGGATGAGGTAGTGGTACCGCTCTCGGCACCTAGTTAATTCTTGAGAAAGAGGTGACAATATTGCAGCAGTATTATTCATTTCAACAACTATATCAATATATTGCCGACCAAAATAAGAGAATACAAAACCTTGAGACCATCATTCAGGAGCTGCAGCAAGAAGTCTCTTCTCTCAGAGAGAAACCTTCCATTAACGTGGAACGGATTGAATATAAGTTCGATCAATTAAAGGTGGAAACCCTTGAAGGGACACTTAATATCGGCTTAAATCCAAGTGATTTGGAAAAGATTGAAGACCTTGCTGTCGACACAAATCCGCCAACCCCCGTCCCTCCCGCTAAGCAACTCGATATGGAGGCCATTCAAAACGAATTATTGCCGAAAGTGAACGACTATATTGATAGCGAGATACCTGGGATTATCAGCGATAACGAGCTGCAGCTCGGGATTTCGCTTGATGAGTCATACCACACCCTAATTAATGAGGATATAAAAAAGCAAATCCCGCAGCGAATTCAATTTTATGTCCAATCGATGCCCAGACATCAAGGGGGCCTGCAGGGGGATGCTTCCCTAGAGGACAAAATATTAGCCAAGGTTAAAACCGATATCCATAATGCCATTTATTCCTTCATGGCAAACCTTCCGGAAAACTTGAAAGGAGCCGGTAATGATGAATCTGCAAGTGATCAATCGTGAGTTATGTGTCCATTCAGTTACTATTGATGCAGTGGCCAGTTCTTCCTTATTCCTCGTCGGCGATGCAAATACCATCCAGCTTGCATCTACATTTGACACTCCCGCAGAATCCCTGATTATAGGTCCGTTTGTGCCTCTGACTCCAAAAGGATGATGATAAATGGGTAACAGATACTCGATTGTAAATAATATCACACTAAGGACACTGTCTTTCAGTGCGGTATTGGAAATAGGGGATTCCACCGAGATAACTTCTTATCAAAAAGCATTTGCCGTCCAGCGCGAGAAGGAATTATTTTTTTCAAGTGAAGGTGATTTCAGTCAATACCCCCTCTACAGTGAAGCGATTCCTCTTCCGCAGCCCTCTGCACCTGTCCAATTTTTGAAGATAGATGAGCGGCCGATAGTTGTCAACTCAATCGATATTATCGGATCTTCCTTTTCGTCCGTGATTCACATCGGCCAAACAAGCGATGTTTATATGGAGTCACGGGTGAAAAACATCAGGCAGCTGAAGCCGCGGAATGAAGAATGAACCATTAATCCAATGTTTTCATAAAGTAACACTATAAATCAATTTGAGATAAAGGATGTTTTTTTATGCCGGCTATCATAGGCCCTGTCCAGATTCTGAGTGTAGGCGGAGGGAATGTTCAGTTCGGAGATGCCGGGATCATTTCTCCAAAATCAAGCCAAAAGACGACTGCAGGCTCCGGCGGCTTCAACACAGGCCCTTTTCAGCTTACCTATAACGTGTTCAGTGCAAATACTACATTTGATTGCAATGTAATCGACCAGCCTATCGCAGGCAATAATTAAGGGAAGGCAGATGTATACTCATCGCCTTCCCTTTCGCTTTCGTTCATTTGATTTTTTGGATTTGACCAGTTTGCTTGCCGGCTGTTTACGTATCCATTTTATGAATTTTGCGATTTTTTCATCCTTCCTGAGGTCCTTTAGTGTCGATAATCTCGCTGCCAGCTCTTCGTTCGTATAAAGGGAATGAATCTGTTTGTGGCATGCTTTGCAAAGCTGGGCAGTCGGAAGGAATGTTCCCCCTTCTTCTTTCGGAGTCAGATGATGCCTGGTTGTTTCGACTTCGTCACGCAGGCACAATTCACAAGTTCCGATAAAATTCTTTCCCAACCCGGTCACCTCCTGGATTATTTATTTTATTTAAGTCAGACTGATTGGAATTGGTTTGGTTAAGCTCTCTACCTGGCAGGCAAAACTTATACTATCGCTGGACCGTATCCTTCTCGAGTTCCTGTTTTAGTGGCCATCTTTCCATTTATGGAGCAGGAGCACACAGGTTCCCTTCTCATTGGCCCACTTTCTCCTTTTATGGGCCGGGACTTCTCATTACACTTCCCTCATTGGACCGATAACTGACTTTATAACCCAACCAACTTTCCCGGACTTCCATTAACATTGCCTTGTACAAAGCTCAACATGCCGTGACCTTGGTGTTTCCTGTTTACCGCTTCTCCGCACGAACTAACCTCTAAACATTACCTTTTATCTATCCATAGTATAACCAAATACAAAAAAGGCCCGGGAAATGAAATCCCGGGGCCTTTCATCACTTATTCTTTTTCCACTTTCAGTTCACGGGCGACATCGAAAAAGTACAGGTAGCGTTCATTGACAGCTTCCTTCCAAATCCTCTCGATGGCTTTTGTATATAAACCGACCTGCACACGATAGCGTTCCAGCAGGATCGGCCTTGCTTCTTCGTATCCGCCTTTGTACCTTTCATCAATGCTGTCTGTTTTGTAATCCAGAAGCACGAGCCCCTGGTCATCCCGGAAGATCAGGTCGATGATCCCCTGGACCAGTACTGTTTCTGAGTCCTTGGCAGAAACAGTTGGATTAATTTCCTGAACCGGAACCGCCATACTGAATGGGACCTCGCGGTGAATTTCCCGGGCGTTCAGAACCCTTTGTCCCGTTTCGCCTTGGAAGAAAGCCAGAATTTTCTTCTGATCGATGGCCTCTGCCTGTTCTTCAGTCAACAGTTCTTTTCGCTTCAGATCAGCCAGCAGTGTCTGCAGCGAGTTATCATCAGGCATTTCCTCAAAGGAAATGTGCTGCATGACCATGTGCATCGCCGTGCCGATTTCTGCAGGAGTCAGTTGTTTAGATTGCAGGAACTTAGGTCGTCTAAAGACCGGTTTTTGAATTTTTCTCACCATCTGGTCACTGCTTGCTTCATCAGAGATTTCAAACATCCTCTTGATTTCCGAGACGGATTGTTTCGAAGGCAGCACTGCCGCTTCCGGATAGGAATATTTCCATGACAATCGTTCAACAACTTCTGCCTTATCGGAAGATTCCAGATCAACCGGAAGTCCTGCTTTCACCTTATCCTGCCAATCGATCTCCTCTTCCTCGTCTTCTCCTTCCATGATCATAAACTGTGATTTAGGGATCACTTCGAGTTTCCAGCAAGAAGGATGATCATGGATTTCAGAAGGAAGTGAATGTGCGGGAGACTGCCCTTCAGTCAATGGTGCGCAGTCACGGTGCCTTACAAGTGCCGGGCCGATCCAGTCCATGAAACTCAACGCTTTGGCCCTTTCATAATCCGGAAGAAGCCATTCCGTCTGCCTTGCAGCTTCCGTCCACTGCTTAATCGACTTATCCGCATCCTTCACTGTCCCAATGAGATACAGCTTTTCTTTTGCTCTCGTCAAGGCAACGTACAATACCCTCATCTCTTCGGCAATCGTTTCAAGCCTTTTTTTCCTCTTAAACGCAAGCTGAGGCAGCGACGGATAGCTGATTCTTTTTTCAGGATCCAGGTATTTCGAGGCAAAACCGAACTCCTTATCCAGTAAATACGATTGGTTCAAATCCATCAGGTTGAACTGCCTGGATAAACCTGCGACGAATACGACCGGAAACTCCAAACCTTTACTGGAGTGGATGGTCATCATCCTTACCACATCTTCCTGTTCACTTAAAGCCCTTGCTGCTCCAAGATCATCACCGCGTTCGCGCATCCTGTCTATGAAGCGCAGAAAACGGAACAACCCGCGGAAAGAAGTCTCCTCATACTGACGCGCCCGGTCATACAATGCCCTAAGGTTGGCCTGCCTCTGCTTTCCACCCGGCATTCCGCCTGCAAAGTCATAAAACCTTGTATCGCGGTACAGCTGCCAAACCAAATCAGCAAGCGACCCTTGGCGTGCTTTTGTCCTCCAGACCGTCAAGTTTGATAGAAACTCCCCTAATTTCTCATGAACTTCTTCATTGTTGACTTCACTTGGTTTCTTGCTGATAAACCTTTGGACGGCTTCATAATATGTACCGGACTTTGAATGAATTCGCACTTCAGCAAGCCCTTCTTCGTCAATGCCGACAATCGGTGAGCGCAGTACAGATACAAGCGGGATATCCTGATAAGGGTTATCGATTACTTTTAATAAAGAAAGCATGATGGCCACTTCAGTTGCTTCAAAATAGCCTGATGATAAATTAGCGTAAATCGGGATTCCGTTTTTCTTGAATTCTTCCATGATCTCAGGAGCCCAAGGCATGGAACGTAAAAGAATGACAATATCCTTGTATTGAAGCTTTCGGTGGAGTCCTGCCTTCGCATCATACACTTGTTTCCCTTCACTGATGAGTTCTTTGACCTTTTGGGCCATATATCTCGCTTCAATGACGGACTTTTCCAGATCAGCTTCATCATAAACGAGACCTTCCATATCCCCATTCGAATCTGCTTGCGGCACTTCGTCATCCGACTGATTTATGACAGCCACCTCTATCGGGTATTGTTCATCTTCCGGATAGGCTGCACCTTTAACCAGCAGTGCCTCATGATTGTATTCAATATCCCCGACATTCACTCCCATGATTTGTTTGAACAAAAAATTGGTTCCTTCCAGGACTTCCAAGCGGCTCCGAAAATTCCTGGATAAATCAATCTTCATTCCTGTTTCTGTTCCGGCTGGGGTGAAGCGGTTATACTTGCCAAGGAATAAGTTCGGTTCTGCCAATCGGAATCGGTAAATCGACTGCTTGACATCCCCTACCATGAAAAGATTTCCCCTGGACTCTTCATCCTCTGTGACGAGCCCGAGGATGGATTCTTGCACCAGGTTGGTATCCTGGTATTCGTCAACCAGCACTTCTTTGAACTGCTTTCTATATTCCAAAGCCGCAAACGAGGGTTTTAACTCTTCCTCGTCTGAGGTGTCCGTCATAATTTCCAGACAGTAATGTTCAAGGTCCGCAAAATCCACGACACCTTTTTCATTTTTCAACTCATTGAATTTCTGGCTGAAACCTCTCACGGCTTCCACCAGAGAGGCCACTACCCCTTTCATTTTCTTCATATCTTTCAAGTAGGTTTCTGGTTTTCGGGAAAAGAAGTCTTCAGCCAGTTTCTCGATCATTTTCTTGCCTTTATCCCTGAGGGCCTTGGCTTCCTCGACCAGTTCAGGATTATAATCATCGCCCTTGCATGGCTTCAGCCTTGAAAACTTGATGCTTTGGAACAACGCCTGCCCTTCACTCCATGAATTCTGAAAAGAAGAGAGGAGCTGTTCAGCTATCCCCAGGTCATCCAGAAAGTTTTCTGCTCTTGGCGCCGGTCCTCCTGGCTCTTTCGTCAGGTCATATGCACGCTGAAATAAGGACTGAGCACCTGTCAAACTTAGAATAATATCAAACTTCAACGCTTCCATAAACGGCAGGTCTTCAATTCGGTCCCCATCTTCGACATCATACATTTTCACCAGATCCCCTAGCCATGCATCAGGGTTCGGGTGGGATCTGGAAAAGTCGTACAGTTTGCGTATCATATCCTGAAGGGCAGCATCACTGCGGTCGTTCGTGAACGTATCAACCAGTTTATAAAAAGAGTCATTTCCCTCTTTTCCATATTCCTCCTCAAATAATTCGTCAAGGACTTCATCCCTCAGCAGTTCACCTTCCGTGTCATCCAAGATCCGGAACCCTGGGTCAATGTCAATCAAGTAATAATATTTACGGATGACTTCCAGACAAAAGGAATGGAGAGTTGAGATGGATGCCCTGTTTAGCAAGCTCAGCTGCTTTCTGAGGTGGTAGGAACCGGGGTCGGCCGAAATCGCTTTTTCCAACGCCTCTCCGATTCGATGTCTCATCTCGGCTGCTGAGGCATTTGTAAACGTCACGACAAGCAGCTCGTCCACATTAATGCCGTCTTCTTTGTCGAGAATTTTTTGAATGATCCTCTCAACAAGGACAGCCGTCTTACCGGAACCGGCTGCCGCGGCCACCAGGATATCCCGGCCTTTTGCCCAGATTGCTTTCCATTGGTCATCGGTCCAAGTAGCACCTTCGGGTTTTACAGGAAGATTATGATTCATGGGCATCTCGTTCTCCTTTCATCTTTTCCATTAAATCTGCCGGTTTGTCCTCTGTAAAAAGACGATATTCGTTTTCTTCCAATGAAGTATCAAACTGGCAAACCGGTTTGAACGCACAATATTGACAAGGCGTTCTGTCTTTTAATTTATATGGAGCGATATCCGTTCTTCCGGACATAATGTCATTCCCGGATTTCTTGTACAGGTTCCTTACATGCGAGCGCATCACATCAAACTGGGTCCGGTCTGCCGATTTGGTCTTAGATGACAACGTTCCGTCTTTTTTCAATCCTGCAGAAATGATATTGGAACTTCCTGACTCTAATGACTGGTCCATCATCCTGACGACATCGGTTTCTCCCAATACCAGTCCCTTCATTTTAAAGCTTTTGAAAATCTCCTCTTCGATTTCTTCGAGTGTGAGAATCTTTTTGCTATTGACCATCGGGTTATGGACATGGAAGTAAAATACCCCTGCCGGATCGGCTTCTGCCCCAATCAACTTCCGTGAATGCGTCAAAACGATATCCAGGTATGTCAGCATTTGCAGAGACAACCCATAGTACACTTCAGTAAGATCAAGGTCTCTCGCACTTGACTTATAGTCGATGATTCGCAGATAGACACCTTCATCGCTCTCCGCTTTATCCACCCTGTCAATCCTGCCTTGGAGGGCCATCTTTGTGCCATTTTTCAATGTAAAGGCAAACGGCGGCAGTTCCGCTTTCGGGCCAAACCCCAATTCAAGGCCCACAGGAGCAAAGCCGCTTGCTTTGGCATGTTCGCTCAAAATCAGGGAAGCTCTGCCGATGACATCCTGCAGTTTCTTCTTTATATAATGATGGCGGTTCGAGCTGAGCAAAATCTGGTGCTGAAGCTTGGGCGCCAATGATAAAACGGCTTCCCTGGCCAATTCTAGGCACTGTGTTTTGGTCAGCTGTTTCCATGATAGTCCATGTTTATCAATTTCCTCGGAGATCCATTTAAGGGCTGCATGGAACATATCCCCGATATCCGGTGCTTCCAGGCGATAAATATCCCGTTCGCGAAGTTTTAATCCATGGTTGGCAAAATGAGAGAACGGACACCCGTGGAACAGTTCCATCCTTGAGACACTTGCCAATATTTCTTCCCCATACAACTCCTGGCTTGTTGCTTCTGTAAGTTTTTTACCTTTATTTTGATAAAACAAGCTTGAAAGTATATGTCTGGCGCGTCCTTTCCACACCGAATCCGAGACATAATAGTTATACGCATCCCACCAAAAATCTTCCAGATGATAGCCTCGCTTTTTCGCCTGAAGCCCAGAAGTCAGATAGGAAATCGTTACATTTGGATGACAGACATAGGATAACTGTTCATTTTTCGGCAATTCAGACGGATCATTGACCAGAAGACTGATTTCCGACTGCGGGCACAGTTCAGACAGTCTCTTAATATAGGGAGACGGCAGAAGGGCTTTTCCCTCTTCATTCGCAATTGGATAAGAAACATAAAGCCTTTCGGATGGTGTCGTGAATGCCTTATAGGCAATGAACTCTTCATCAAGCAGGCGGGTCTTGCTGCCGGGTGCAATAGTTAATCCTGATGCCCCAAGCTTTTCCCTGTCCTCATCTGAAAAAATTCCATCCTCAGTGATTTTTGCCGGAAGGACGCCATCATTTACACCAATTACAAAAGCCGCCTTGAGGTCTGAGAGCCTTGATTGTTCAAGATTGGCAATCATGACCTGATCCACAGCAGGAGGGACCAAAGAGAACCTCATTGATTCAATTCCGGCATCAATGATGGAAGCAAACTTTTTCATCGTGACTTCCTCATCACCCAAGATCTCGACAAATTGGTCCAGCAGATCCATCACGGCATTCCAGGCCTGATCATGTTCTCTTGCAGAGATGATATCACCGCGGTTCTCCGCTTCAAGACGAAGCCGTTCGAGTTTTGCAGGGATATCTAGTTCCTCTAGATAAAGGTAAAGAATTTCACACAGGTCTTGTCCGGTCTTCCCCTTTTTCAAACGCCTGCCGAATCGCAGGATCGGTGCAGAGATAAACAAGCGAAGCTCATTGATCTCCCGCTCCATTTCTCTTTCTTTGTCTGTCTGCGGCATATCAGCCTGTTCCAGGCCGCGGAATCTCCGATAAATCCAGCGATCCTTTTTTGTCCATTTATCTCCCTGTATTCCATAAGCAAGGACATAATTTTCGAGCTTGTCCATCTTTTCCCTCAGCTGCTGGGGATTACGGTCATACGGAAACAGAAGATCCGTTTTGACTGCCCGGAAAACAGGTTCATAGCGCCAATTGCTATTCATGATTTCAAGTGTTGAACGAATCAGTTCAATCAGCGGATGATTAAGCATTTTTCGTTTCTGATCAATAAAGTAGGGAATGTCATAATCATAAAATACCGTTTCAATGATATCTTGATACTCCTGACCATTTCGCACAAGGACAGCCATATCCTTATAACGATAATTCTCTGTTCGGGCAAGGCGCCGAATCTCCCTTGCCACCCCTTCAATTTCAGCCCTGCGGTTGGAGGCCTCTATAATGTTCATTCCGGATTCATCCTCAAACGGCAATACAGGCCGCTTTTCAAAATTCGCCTCGATATGTTGAAGCCCTTTGTTCTGGAAGCGGCTCGTTTCCCCGAGTACAACCTTGTCTTCAACCTTTCCTCTGGAGGCCATCGCAAGCTGCAGCAGGTTCTCATAGGTTTCAGAAGTCATCCTGAACAAATCGTTTTGTTCGCTCCCGAAGTCAGGCTCTGCCGTAAGGGCAATCGTCACCCTTGGACAATGATCCATCAGTTTTCCAACCACCGCATATTCCTGCGGTGTAAAACTGTGGAAGCCATCTATAAAAATTTCAGCATCTTTTAGGAAATCGGCCTTCCCGATTGATTCTTCCAATAGAGTAAAATAATCTTCTGAATCGATGTACTTTCCTGACAGGTTTTCTTCAAAGCTTTCATAGATGAGCTGCAGGTCATGAAGCTTGTCTGCCAATGCCTTGGATTCCTGCCCGCGCTCTCCCCAGCCTTCCTGTTTCTCTGACAGTTCTTCCGGTGAGATACAGTATCGCTTAAACTCGGTAAGCATCACTTCTACATGCTCAATAAAGCCTGCTTTATCCGAGGCCTTTGAAAATAATTTCAACTGATCTTTTTTATCATCGATTATTTTACGGATCAGCATGTTAAGACCGATGTTTGATAAGTGATAGCGATTAAGACCTCCTGTTTCCTGCAGAATTCTCCATGCAAGCCTTGTAAAACTGTAAACCTGCGCCCGGATCATCCCGTTTATCCCTTCTTCGTTCACCAAATTGTATTCAGAAAGAAATGTCATCTGGTCTGGAACAAGATAGATGACAGGACTGCCATTTGGCTCCTGTCTCAGCTTTTCTTTGATTTCATTCAAAATCATATTGGTTTTGCCTGTTCCGGCTCGTCCCAAAATAAATCTGACCGACATGTTCCCCACTCCCTGTTTCTATTTGTTTATGACCCTCTTCTTTACATTAGGCTCTTTTCTAAAACTTTGTTGCTATTTACTATGAAGTTCATGAGATATAACGATTATTCACAGAAATGTTCCTGGTAAACAAGAAAGAAAAGAGCTAATCACCTTGTTCAGTTAGATAAGCCTTTGTACCCGAGGGAAAAATCCAGCCCTTTGGATTTTTCCGATAGTAACAATCTATACGAACACAGCGTTACATTGTTGCTTTTGCTAAGTAGTATGTTGATTTCCGCTCCAGGTGCGTGACTCCGCGGGGCGGGCGGTGAGCCTCCTCAGTAGGTAGGGTCCGTTCCGGTGGGTACGGACCCCGGGGGTTACGTTCCAGTGGGTAACCTTGGTTTACGTTCCGGTGGGTACGTAAACTAGGTCTCACCTGTCATCAAAAGTGGAAGCACCCGGATTAGACCCGACAGGCAAATGTTCCGAAGAGAAAAAAAGGCGATCTTTCCTTTTATTCTCTTCGGGTTATTTGATCCCGAGGGGCTGGGTTACGTTCCAGTGGGTACGTAACCTTGGTGCTGGAACTAGACGTCCCGCTAATCCCGCAGGAGGTCACACACCTTCCGCTTCAATCAGCATGATATTAAAACAGACAGTCCTCACTTCCAAAGATAACCACAAATCTATATAACAGCCTTATTTATCAGAAACTTATTTTGACGAGTCTTAATTTCCGGTCGAACCTACTCTGTTATCAACAACCTTAATTTGCTTGATGGACACTCCCTTGAAAAATCCACGCTTCAGAACATTTATCTTTCTAATGATAAGGTGTTCCAATGTCCATTATATCCATCAGGTATATCAAAAAATTGTCTAGTTTCATTATAATACACTGTATCCCATCTGTCGGGGCACACAGTTTCAATATTGTTGGAAATTTTCACAAGGTACATTACCTTACACGTGTCAGGCTGCCTTAGATACTTAAAAAAGGCGGAATTTTGAATGGAATATCTTCTTTCCGTTTAGAAGCTGCTGGTCATGGATGGAAGGCAGGATTTGTTGCATGAAAATTTACTTAGTCAATAATCACCTGATATAAAAATCGGAGATGAATTTTTTCTGGAGGATGCTGCTGAAGCACGTAATTTGATGGAAAGCGGTTTGAATCAAGGGAAAATCATCTTGAATGTAGAGTAAAGGAAAGAGCCCGGTAAGTCCGGGCTCTCACTCATTAAAAGGTTTCTATAAAGACTGTGGCCCCCATGCCTCCGCCTACGCATAAAGACGCAATGCCTTTTTGCAATTCTCTTCTTTTCAGTTCATGAACAAGGGAAACGATGATTCTCGCACCGGTACATCCCACCGGATGACCGATACTGATTCCGCTGCCGTTCACGTTGGTTTTATCCCGGTCAAGCCCGAGTTCTTTTTCCACCGCAATATACTGAGCTGCAAAAGCTTCATTCACTTCAATAAGATCCGCTTCTTCCAGAGACCAGCCCGTTTGAGCCAAGCCTTTTTCCACCGCCGGTACCGGTCCTCTGCCCATCACCTTAGGATCCACTCCGGCAACTGAACAGCCGGATATCCGGGCGAGTGGCTTTAGCCCACGTTTCGCAGCCTCTTCTTCTGACATCAGGATCAACGCCGCACCGCCGTCATTCAGACTTGAAGAATTCCCTGCCGTCACGGTCCCCCCTTGACGGAAAGCAGGTTTCAAACCTGAGAGTTTTTCTGTCGTCAATCCGGCACGGGGACTTTCGTCTTTAGAAATTATTTTCGTTTCTTTTCTCGACTTGACCTCAATAGGAACAATCTGGCTGTCGAAATAACCTGCCTTCGCAGCCTTGACAGCTCTTTCGTGACTGAGCTTTGCCAATTCATCCTGTTCCTCTCTCGTTATGTTATGAATTTCAGCAAGATTTTCCGCTGTTTCCCCCATCATGATTCCATGAATTGGATCTTCAAGAGCTTCCCATACTGTATCGCGGATTTCTCCGTGCTGCAGTCGCTGCCCCCAACGATGTCCTTTCATGACGTAAGGGCTTGAGCTCATTGCCTCTACACCGCCTGCCAGAACAATGTCCGACATGCCTGTCTGAATCTGCATGTAGGCAGAAATAACGGCCTGCATTCCGCTGGCACACTGCCTTTGAATCGTATAGCCGGTAGTCGTATCAGAAAATCCTGCCAAAAGGGCGGCGGTTCTCGCTGTATTGGGCTGGTCTGTCCTTTGGATACAGTGCCCTAGAATGACTTCATCAATATCCCCTGGTTCCAATTTGCTGTCCTCTGCAGCCGCCTTCATCACAGGGACAATCAAATCGGTTGGCAGCAGATCCTTGAATGATCCGCCAAAAGCTCCTACTGGAGTCCTGAAAGCAGAAGTTATTACTACGTTTTTCATATTTTTTCCATCTCCTTATCTACATCATTATTCCGCCATCAACTTGAAGAACAACCCCATTTATATAATCTGATTCATCAGAAGCCAAAAATAAATAGGCATTTGCTGCATCTTCTGGTTTCCCGAATTTACCCAGCGGAATCAAGGCATTCATCTGAGCTTTTACCTTATCCGGAATGCCGGCCGTCATCTCCGTTTCAATCACTCCTGGAGCTACGGCATTAACATTGATTCCCTTCGGACCAAATTCTTTCGCCCACGTTTTGGTCATCCCGATGACAGCTGCCTTGGATGCCGCATAATTGGTCTGTCCCACGTTGCCGAAAAGTCCGCTGGCAGAAGCCGTATTGATAATTTTTCCCTTGCCGCTGTTTATGAGCGCCGGGAGGAAAGCCTGTGTACAGTGGAAGACTCCTGTCAAATTAACATCGAGCACCTGCTGAAAGTCTTCTTCACTCATTTTGGCCATCATGGCATCCCTGGTGATCCCGGCATTATTGACCAGAATATCAATTCCTTCAAATTCCTTGATAATCCTTTCCGCAAGAATGTTAACGCTTTCACGGTTAGCGACATCTACCTGACAGAAGACCGCATCGCCGCCTTCCTCCTTTATCTTGTGGGCTTCGGCAGCTCCCTTGTTCTCATCATAATCTGCCATGATTACCTTACAGCCTTCCTCTGCAAACTTCTTTGCAGCTGCGAGCCCAATCCCATTGGCACTACCGGTTATGACAGCTGTTTTATTTTTCAACCTCATTATGTATCCTCCTCACCTTCAATCATGCTGCTAATTCAATATTTCGACAATAAACATGGGATTTCCTCTAATTTCATTTCTTAAAATCGACAACCTAATACTACCAACGCGGGATTTGGATATCCTGCGGGTTTTAGTGCACTCTATGACTAGAATTCCGAAATTTCAGGAGTATTGGAGGGGTACCAATGAAGAAAAAACTGCTTTATATGCTTCTTGCAGCTATGCTGGCTACAACAATGACAGCTTGTGACGATGCACCAGGCGAAGATGAAATCGGCGATGGCGAAATCAATGATGAGGAATAAATTTAAGAAAGGGGCCGCTCACCGTAGAGGCGCCTTTCTTCCTTCTTCTCTATTTGTATACCGTCATTGCCAGTTCCGACCTTGTAGGGGGGCGCGTTCCTTCCCTATCCGTGCCGTTATAAGCTCTCTATCCTTCTATAACGGTGTGTTTTCTTTCTATTCACCCTATTATAAGTTCCTGCTCCGTTTTTATTACGGTGTTTTCTCTCTAATCATCCTATTATAAGTCCCTGATCCGTTTTTATTACGGTGTTTTCTCTCTATTCACCCCATTATAAGTTCCTGCTCCGTTTTTATTGCGGTGTTTTCTCTCTAATCACCCCATTATAAGTCCCTGCTCTGTTTTTATTACGGTGTTTTCTCTCTATTCACCCTATTATAAGTCCCTGCTCCGTTTTTATTACGGTGTTTTCTTTCTATTCACCCCATTATAAGTTCCTGCTCCTGTCAAGTCCCTATTAGTGTGTAAATATGTTTAACGACCAAAGATAATTATCATTGTTTGCTTATTATTTGAATATTCAGTCTGGTGGAGGGGCGGGGAGCCCCTCCACCAGACTGAATATTTTTTTGACTTTTTTCTGGATCTTTTATTGCATTTTCAAATTACGCAAATAAGGTTTTTGTTTCTTCCACTCTTCTTCAATATCCATGAGTACTGATCCAATGATTCGTATGGCAGATTGATCGTTGGGAAAGATGGAGATTACTTTTTCCCTTCTGCGGATTTCTCTGTTTTGTCGTTCAAGCATATTGGTGGTTCTTAAGTGAACATGATGTCTCATTTCGTGAGCATGATATTGAATGGAGTCCTCAAATCCCTCATCTAATACTTGAAGAGCTTTTTGGAACTTCTTCGTTTCTTGATACTTAACCATAAATTCTTCTTTTAATTTTCTTGCTTGGGAAAGCTGAGAGGTTCTGAAGATATCCTTAAGCTCCTGCCTAATCTCCTCCGTGTTTTTCTTGGGTAGGGCGTCCGAGATGTTTCTTATAAAATGGAAAGTACATCTTTGCCAGGAAGTTCCTAAGAAAGATTGCTTAATAGCACTGACTAATCCAGCATGGGCATCAGAAATGACCATCTTAGGAGACTGAAGGCCTCTAGATTTCAAATGAGTAAAAAAGGTTGTCCAGCTTTCCAAAGATTCTCCATGAGTAACTTGGAGACCGATTATTTCCCTGTGGCCTTCTTCATTAACAGCACACGCAACATGAACTCCTTTTGAAACAACCTTATCGTTCTCCCGAACTTTTATGTACATAGCATCCACATATAAGTACGGAAAGTACATTGTGTTTAGAGGACGGTTTCTCCATTCATTTACAATGGGATCTAAAGATTTTGTTAACTCAGAGACAAAAGACTTTGAAACTCCTTTCCCACATAGTTGTTCAACAATCTTAGTCACTTTTCGGGTTGACACCCCGTTGACAACCATCTCCATCATGGACAGAATAAGAGCCTGTTCGCAGCGTTGATACTTCATAAATACAGTGGTAGAAAATTCCCCATCTCTTGTGCGGGGAACTTTCAATTTTAATGTTCCAGAAGGAGATATTAACTCACGTTCATAGTAACCATTCCGGTAGCCTTTTCTATCTTCAGAGCGCTCATGCGGAAGAGCATTTATATATTCATCTCTTTCTTTTTCCATTAAGCCATTCAGTATCAATGATAAAGAAGCTTTAACAGGTGATTCTAAGGGACTGCTTTCAATCTTAGCTTTAAGATCTTCTAAGTTTATAGTAATATTTAATTGGGTCATCTTTTCATACCTCCATGTTTGGTTTGTTTTTTTGGTCGAAAACATTTTAACATGGGTCATGAAAGATGACCTTTTTTATTTACACAATTATATGGACTTTATCCCTGCTCCGTTTTTATTACGGTGTTTTCTCTCTATTCACCCCATTATGAGTCCCTGCTCCGTTTTTATTACGGTGTTTTCTTTCTATTCACCCTGCTAATACTCACTATCCCTTCTAAAATGCTGTATTCACCACAAAGCCACCCGGCAGCACAAAAAAAACGCCTGACCCATTCTGGAATCAAGCGTTCTTTATTAACATCAATCACCAAACTGAACGTCAAATTCATTCAGCGGCCAGTAGCGTAGGTTTAC
This sequence comes from Rossellomorea sedimentorum, assembly GCF_046237645.1. Lineage (GTDB taxonomy): Bacteria > Bacillota > Bacilli > Bacillales > Bacillaceae_B > Rossellomorea > Rossellomorea sedimentorum. The sequence goes on along the minus strand of NZ_CP143546.1, from coordinate 1,124,511 downwards.
CTTTCCGACAATCTGATCCTGGTCTACAAATCCGAAGTAGCGGCTGTCCATGCTGCTTCGCCTGTTATCTCCAAGGACGAATACCATTCCCTCCGGTACCGTCTGCTTGCCAGTGATCTCTTCCAATGTGAAGTCGCCTGTCAGCTTGGTTCCAACCATCTCTTCTTTGAATTTATCAAGATATGGCTCATCTTGAGGTTCGCCATTGACATATAGTTTATCATCTTTATATTCTACGGTATCCCCAGGCAGGCCGATAATCCGCTTTACGTAATCCTCTTCTTCATTGGCATGGAATACGACAACGTCATAGCGGTTGAGTTCACCGACCTGATAGCCAATTTTATTGACAACAAGTTTGTTGCCGTCTTCTAGTGTAGGCATCATAGACTCGCCTTCAACGACATAGTTTGAAAACAGGAAAGTCCTGATGACAACAAAAATGACTAACCCGATTCCTAGAGCTTTCATCCATTCCAGACTTTCTTTTTTTATGCTGTCTCTCAATCTAATTCCTCCTACCCTGGTTAACCGCGGGAGTGATCTTTTTCTACTTTTTTGTTGATGCGGGCTTCCACCCGTTTTCCGGCAAGCCAGAGAACGAAGATGCCTGCCAGTACCAGTGCTGTGCGCAAAGGCTGTTGAAATAATGAGACAATATCATGTCCGATAAAACTAATTGTAAAAATCATGACAATCTTTCCGGCAACGACCGCCAGCATATACTGAAAAATATTGATCCCTGACAAACCTGCCACTATGTTGACCAATGCAGATGGCGTAAAAGGAAAGCACAGCAGCAGAAACAAGGGACCGAAGCCGTGGCGGTCCACCCAATTGGTCAATCGATGGACCTGACGATTATTTTTCAGAAAACGGAAAAATCGAGTCTGCCCGTATTTCCGGACCAACAGAAATACGATCAACGCCCCTAGCGATGCCCCCATCCACGAAAACAGAAATCCGAACCACAGACCGAATGCATTGACATTCGCCAGTACAAATACAAACAGCGGAAGAAACGGCAGGAAGGCTTCGAGCATCGGGAGCAGGATTCCCGGCAAAGGACCAAATGACCGGTATTCTTTTATTAATTCCATTATATTTTCAAGTGTGAACCATGCTTTTATCATTTCAATATCCATACTATATCTTTCCCCTAAATATCCGTAGAACAAAACCCATTTTAAAATTTTTCTGCATCCTGATTCTCTCTTGGGTAATGCTCCCGTAAAGAGGGAAATCCACCCTTCCCGAATAGCGTAATGTCAGGGCTTATAAGAAGTATATCATATGGGTTTTCCTACTTATAGATTGTCACAAAAATGAAATATCCTTTACACTATTTGCATCATTTAGTAAAACACCCGGAAAAAGCATTATCACTTCTACCGGGCACTTTGACAAGCATTAAATATATCTATTGAACCACTCTTTAATATAATTCAATCTGGCCACTCTTAAATTAGGTTTCCCGTTTCTAGAGAGATTATGATTTGATTCAGGGAAGCGCACCATTTCTGTTTGCTTCCCCTGCCTTTTAACAGCAATATACAGCTGTTCTGCCTGTTCAACCGGACAGCGGTAATCATTCTCACTGTGAAGAATCAATAGCGGTGTATTGATGTTACCCGCATAGGCTAGCGGAGAGTGTTTCCATAGTTTTTCAATGTCATTCAGGTCAGCATCAATCTGCCACTCGGAAAAATAGTATCCGATGTCGCTGACTCCATAGAAACTTACCCAGTTGGAAATCGATCTTTGCGTGACAGCCGCTTTAAAAATATCAGTATGGCCGACAATCCAGTTGGTCATGAATCCACCGTAACTTCCCCCTGTCACCCCGAGCCTCTCACTGTCGATAAAATTATAGTTTTCAAGAACGTAACTGACGGCTGCCATCACATCTTCATAATCTCCCCCGCCATAGTCACCTCTTACTGCATCGACAAATGTCTGGCCGTATCCATGGCTGCCCCTCGGGTTGATATACAAAACAGCATAGCCTTCAGCAGCGAGTATCTGAAACTCCTGATAGTACGTATTTCCATACATCATATGAGGCCCGCCGTGAATCTCAACGATCAAACCGCACTTTTCCCCCTCTTTCAAGCCAGCGGGTTTCATCAACCAGCCATTCACATCCCAGTCATCTTTACTCCTAAAAGTAATTGCCTCTGTTTCTGACAGTGTAACTTCAGAAAGGAAGTCTTCGTTCACCGATGTAAGTTTTTTCAATTCACCTGACGGGATGTCAAGCATAAACAATTCTCCCGGCAGCAATGGATTACTGATGGCCACGATTGCTTTCTGTTGTGCAGCATCCAAGTCAAATCCGTAAATATGCTGATTATCCAATAGTGCCGGATAAAGGGCCCCGTCGCGGTTTCCGTAATACAGAACCGTATTGCCATTGTCTGATGTGAGGAAATAAAAGCTGTCATTATCAGAAGCCCACTGTACGCCGGGATTGGACACACCCTGTTGGAAATCGATGACCATGAAATCACCAGCCGGGCTGTCGAGTCCACTCGTCATGCAGCTGAGGGACTCTGTTTCCATTTCATACAGCCACACCTTTGTCAGCGTCGCATTCTGGTACTCCCTTTCATGCCCGAGAAGTGCTATGAAGCGGCTGTCGGGCGACCAGGCGGCATTGCCGAAATAACCGGTTCCGCTGGTTACCTTTCTTTCAGTGGATTCCTCAACATCATATAAGAACAAATCAGCTTGGAAAGAGTTATCAAGATCGACACTCTTATCTGCGCCATAAGCTATGTATTTTCCATCGGGCGACCAGGACTGCAAGGAGTAGTCGATATCTCCCTCAGTTATGACCTTCATGTCCAGTGTTTCAACATCAATGACGGCAACGTGGCTTCTCCTGCCTTTAAAAAAGCCGCTGTCATCCGACTTATACTTCATGGTTTTTACTTCAAGAGGCTGTGGATGCGTCTCTTCTTCCTTTCCTTCCGTCAGCGTTTCTTCTTCCATTAGAGACGTTGAGAAAGCAATTTTTGTTCCGCATGGAGACCATACCGGCTGCGAAGCGCCATTCGGGCAGGATGTCAGCTGCCGGGCTTCTCCTCCATTTCGGGAAAGCAGATATAGCTGGCTTTTATCGGAGCGGTTGGAGACAAACACGACTCTTTCTCCATCAGGGGACCATTTCGGTGACAAATTTCGATTTTTGCCAAATGTCCATTGCGTACTTTTCCCTGTCTCAATATCCAGGTGAAACAAGTTCGATATGTAATCATTTTTTTCCTTATCCATTTCTGTTATCACATAGACCGCTTCTTTTCCTTTGGGTGAGAGCTTCGGATCAGAAACAGATTTTAATGCAAACAAATCTTCTGCCATGATTCCTCTTTTACTTGTCAATATGCCAACTCCTTTTTCTTATGTCAGTACAAACCCTATTGTAAAAAATTCGACAGTTCCGACTCAAATCCTTTGTCTTATAAATTTTCTGAATCTGTGAGACGAAGTTATTATAAGTTTCTCCTTAGACATTTTTGCTCTTGATATGCAAAGCTGATTTCCACTCCAGATGCGTGACTCCGCGGGGCGGTCATGAACCTGGAGCTTACACCACCTTTTAGAATGAAAGAGTAAAAGGTGGTTAGTTTCAGGGACAATCACCCATACTATGGAAAAAAGATTGGGATTCGACTGTGTTCTGCAATATTGGATATTGATAATTTGGTAAAAAGTACGTAAAATAAATTATACGAACAAACGTTCTGTAATTCCTTCTACAAAGGAGCATAATTATGACCAGGATATCTGAGGAAGATCGAAACATCTTAGAGCAGGCGATATACCTGCCAATGGTCTTGACTGTGCTGGATAGGGATTTCACTGTAGTGGAAAAGAGCCCCTTCAAACTGAAAAGACCCTACCTGGAGCTGATCGAGGAAACGATGAAGATCATTCAAAGCGAACTTGCAGGTGTAAAAAAGCACATGAAACTGAATGGAATGAAAGTGGAAAGAATCAAATCGGACGATGCCTTCACTATGTATTTATTTCTTTATAAGGGATATGAGGAGCATCACAATTACTTCAACCCCCGCCTTCGCAACCGGGTCGAGGAGCTGCTGAGGTATTATTTGTATCAGCGTTTCCTCAAAATCGAACCCCAGGAAAGCAAAAAAGCGTGAGGACCTCACTCAGGAACACCCCAACTCCAAGAAATACACATGCATCCACAGGCAAAAGTCCGGCAGGTACAGATTGGGTTCTATACCTGCCGGACTTTTCTCCTTTTTAACCGATCTTACAGCTCCTCGCCGGACGTTTTTTGACTCCAGCCATAAGCAGGAACCTGTTCCGAAGCTCTGACGGGATAACCGGCAGCAAGATTCTGCGAGGATGATTTCCGTTCCGCATTCATGATGCGATGCTGAAAGTTGATCCTTAACATCGCTGTTCTCATCATCTGGGCTTCAAAACTGGCATAGGACATGGGCAGTGTGAAGGTTAAGCGGTTCCTGAACGTCACACTGATTTCTTTGCTGTTTAATTTCGTATAGGAATGTACGTGATTATGGGATACCCAAATGCATTCTGATTTTGCTGGTGAAGTGGTTGGGAATAGATAAATGGACGAATGAGGATCTACAATGATGGGGGCTTTATGGGTGATGCCGGTTAAACGTTTTGTTCCATCTTTCCGGCCTTGATAAGAAGACCCAAAGAATTCGCAGCTTTTCTTAATGATATCAAAAGGCTTAAAGGGTGATAACAATGTTTCGTCCCCTTCATAAATTTGGGTATACGTTCTTGCGCCATATTCAATCGGCATAATCAGCATTGTATACGGGTTGATTTCATATTCTTCAATTATTCGAGATTTTTCGACCATTCCTCCGCCTCCTCTACATTTTCTCTAATATAATAACATAATCTTCCAAAAATAAACACTGAATTTTTCCAAAATTTTACCCAAAATAATTTTTCAGAAAATTTAAATTTTTACGTTGTTTTATTGTGACTTTTCTCATATAATTAAAAAAAGTTCTTTTCACCGGAAAATCCGGAGGGCCCAAAAAGGAGCTTCTTTATAAACACTTCAAGGTTTTTCGTTCTTTTTGTCAAAGGATACTTCAATCACTGACCCAAACAGACCAGCATAAATTTCCGGAAATGATCAAGCTTCAGCAACCCATCACTTGCGCATGAATAAACCGTTGATGTTATCCACTGGAGATTTGATGATACCTGCCATGGTGTTACATCGGCTTTATGTAGTGTGCTTTATAAAAAAAGACTTCAGGGGTGAGCTTATGGATAAAAAGAGAACTTCTTCAGAACTGATGAAAGCAAATGCAAATTCACGGAAAACAGCCACCGAGATGACTCTGAATGAAATCTATGTTGATATGGTGCTGAATGAAATCAGCTTAATGAATCAAAAGAGAAAATTGCAGGCAGAATTGGACTGTGCCCTTGATCAGCGCGATAAACGAAAATTCATGACACTCTCGCTTCAATTAAAAAATCTGAACGAGGAATATGGCATATAATCAATGGACTGACTTAAAAAGTCAGTCCACCTTTATTTTTTCAGGCAGTCTCCAGGTTTCTTTTTTTCCTCTTCTGTGTCCCTTATCTCCCGGGTGAGTCCCCTTGCCGTTAGCGCCAGCCTGGACGAAAGACTGGAAATCCTGCTCCTCGTATCGGAAACCTGGGTCATGGTCCGGTTAATTTTATCCTGGTCTGAAACTTCCATGTCTACTTTTTCCAGCTCTGCCACTGTCATATACCATTCATCCTATTTAAGCTTGGCTTTTACAGCCTCTTCCTTTTCCTGTTGCAGTCGTTCACCTTTTTTCCAGTGATTGTCCATCCTTCAAGCTTTTCTACATCGCGATTTTCTTTATCGAGTGGAACCTTAAAGCGTTCTTCACGAATCTCATATCTCAACTGATTCTGTCTGCTGTTCCACTTTTTATAAGGCTCTTTTCGTAAACATTGTTGCTATTTAATACAAATTTTAAAAAAATCTACTTAATTAACCAGGAATAGCCTGATTAACAAGTAAGAAAAGAGCTAATTCACCTTTTTCAGAGTAAAAAGCCCTTGTCTCCAAGGGAAAAATCCGGCTCTTTGGATTTTTCAGAGAGCAACATTATATACGAAAACAGCGTTTTATAAAGTCTAAATTCTTCCTTCACTTGACCTTTTCTTTTTTGTTTACTAGGATAATTTTTGTGAATTATCGCTATATCTAATTAACTTTATAGTAAATAGCAACAAAGTTTTAGAAAAGAGACTTTATGGAAGAAATCCATCACGATAAAAAAATCCCTCCCATTGTTTATACGAATGGAAGGGAGTATAGCTTCATTGCTCCGTGTCATATTCCTGCAGCATGATCAGCCTTTCAAGCATTGTCGGATGTCCGTATCGGAAGATCTTAACCAGCAGAGGAGGATTGACCTGGCTCAAACCTACTCTGGATAACTCCTGGAAGGAAGAAATGGCGGCGTCCTTGTCACCCGTCATTTCAATCGCATATCGATCGGCACGCGTTTCTTCATACCGGGATATTAAATTTGAGAAAGGACTGATGGTAAACATCATCATGGACGTGATCAATAAGAAAAGCGGCAGGGAACTCAAGCTCGAGACTTTGTCTACCTTAATGTTATCACCATGGTTACTAACGAAATAATTCATGAGTCTTGCCGCAATCCATAATCCGAAAAAAGAGAAAGCAAGATACAAACCAATTCCGATGTAAATATGCTTTTCAACATAATGGGCCATTTCATGAGCCATCACAAACAGGATCTCTTTTTCTGATAGCTTGTTGATGGTCGTATCCCAGAGGACAATCCTGGAGTTGGCTCCCACTCCGGTAACATAGGCGTTAAGTGCGTTTGTCTTAGAAGACATATCCACTTCATACACATGTTCAGCCGGGATATTTGCCTGGTCAGCGAGAGAAAGGATCTTTTCTTCCAAGGCTTTATCCTTCAAAGTAGTAAAGTCATTATACAAAGGGTCGATTAAAACCGGCTGGATAAACATCATGAAGACGGTGAAGGGAACGGACAAAGCCCACGCAGCCAGCCACCATCTCTTTGGAAATTTCCTGATCAGCCAGTAAAGAACTGTAATGATGATGAACATCGTCAAATAATTGACCCAGAAGTCTGTCAATTCATCCTTCATCCATTGCGAGAAATTCTGTGTTGATATATCATACGCTTTCGATATTCTATAGGATATATATTGAAAAGGAAAAATAACCAAATTGGACAGCAGCGAAAGCCAGAATAGATAGATCGCTGTTTGAAGAACACTAAACTTGGATGTGGCCTGAGACCACCGTTCAAATGCACTCGATACACCGAGTATCAAAATCAGGAAGTAAAACAGCCATTCATACGGGGTAGAAAGAAAAAACAATAAATTTTTTATTTTTGAATATTCTTCACTCAGCATCAGTTCCCTGCCGTTCATAAATGTTTCCGGATCGGCACTGCTTCCTTTATAGACATCAGGTAAAGTTGAATCCGCCAAAAAGTATAGATACGCGTAAAAGAATACTCCTAAAAGCAAATAGAGCAGCACGGCTCTGAAAGCCCACTTTCGCAATACTCATTCCTCCCTTCGTTCCTCTTTACTATATGTAATAATATGTCCCAATAAATAGAACAAGCAGTTTATAAATACAGGTTGGACTTTTCTGTTTTTAGTTTACCACTATAAACAGAACCTATCAGAAACAAAAACAAATGTGAAAGCGTCTTGATTAGGCGAAGTGGCTGGCTGCGTTCCAATGGTAGCCAGACTTAATAACACAGGTAGATGTTATCCACTAAAGGTGTATTTGTGAATTTCTAGTCAAAAAAAAGAGAAGAACCAAAGATTCTTCCCTAAATGAAAAATAGCGAGTATACAGAAAGCACCGCAATGGCTCCCAGCACCACGACAATCACGTTGGCTCCCAAATAGGCGAGCAGGAAGGCAGCGGCAGCCCCGACAGCCCCGAACCAGATATCTCCCTCTTGAATCAACAGGATTTTTGGAAAAATCAATGCTCCCAATACCGCAAAAGGGACATTTTTCAAGACGCCCTGTAAAAAGGGAGGAAGCTCTTTTCCTTGAAACATGATGAGCGGGACCAGTCTGGGAATGTAGGTTACAACGGCCATTCCGATAATCATGATCAGAATTGTTTCATTCACTGAGCGTCTCCCCTTTCTTCTTGCTCGCCACAAATTCCACAAGGACAGCGGAAATAAGGGTGGCAATCATGATGGCCCAGCCTTCTGAGATGCTTGTTGTAAAAAGAAAAACACTGTTTAATGCAGCGGCAGTCCCGGCCAGATAGACCACTTTGATGCTTCTTTTCATGGATGGAACGAGCAGGCCGACGAACATCGCGTACAAAGCGACCCCCATGCTTACCTGAAGGAACTGAGGAAGAATCTGCCCAATAATATATCCCAGTCCCGAATTCACGACCCAGCTTGCATAAGAAATGAGAATGACTCCAAACGCAAAGGATGTCCTCACTTTCCCGTCCTTCACGGAGATGACTGTGAAGGTCTCGTCGGTTATTCCGAAAGAATAAATCGCTTTTACCCAGCCCTTTTCTTTTTCAAGCTTTTCGTTCAGGGAGGCAGACATAAGAAAATGACGGATATTTACGATAAATGTTGTCAGGATGATCTCAAATGCGCCCGTTCCGATGGCAATCAAACTCAGTGATATATATTGCGCTGCCCCTGCAAATACAAGCAGACTCATCAGCACGGTTTCATACAGTGTCAGACCAGTTGTCCGCGCAAGCAGCCCGAATGTCAGGGCAACCGGAAAGTAGCCGACAGCAATACTGACTCCCGCCTGCAATCCGACCCGAAACTCACCGCCAGTTTTTCTAGTATTGATCAATGCTTCCACTTTCACTCCCACCCCGTCTATGTAAAATATATCAATCTCCGAAATAAATAATTTCATTATATTATAGCGAGGAAGATTTTAGTATACAAGAATAATTGTTAATGATTTCAAATTATTTTTCCTATGTCACAGTCAGAAGCTGCCATAGGAGGACAAAGGAGCAGGCGTATGTTAGCCCAGTTGAGGGCCTGGTGAGACGGGGACTACATGTGAGAGGCTTTTTTTTAGGAATCTGTTCACGCCAACCTCATGAGTCTATTTACTTTGAATTCCCTAAATGACGATGACCTAATAAATCCCTTTAGGCTCTTTGCTTTGAGCTCAGACGGATATTGCTTCTTGAGCCCGCTTGCCTTGGAATCCAGATTTTATTTCTAAACCTTTCATAAGACCAATTTTTCTCCCTTTTCCGCCTTAGATGGTCTTTTCAAGAGACACAGTTAATATCTGAAAAGTACGGCAAACGCTTATGAGACTACTATGCCATGAAACTAGTACTTCGATAAGAACTCGATTCAGTTCAAGGGGGGAAACTGGACAACCCGCAGTCCACTACTACCTCGATTCCGCCTCTCCACCAATAACCGCAGCCTTCACTACCGCAAAATATTCTCTGATCATATAATTGATTTTTATAAAGAATCCAGATTCGCCGCCTAATCCGCTGCACTCTAGGCCAAGTTTTTCTCCCATCAATTTTGCGCGGAATACATGATAATCACTGGTGATGATTAAGATACGCTCATTTTCGGCTCCTTTTTCCTCAAGGATGCGCTTTGAATTCCGAAGATTTTCATATGTCGTCGTCGATTGATTTTCCTCTGTGATGCGCTCGGGCGATATCCCGTGAGTCACGAGATACCGGGCCATTGCTGTTGATTCAGGGATATCTTCCCCCTCTCCCTGGCCGCCGGACACTATTACGGGAATTTGAGGATTTTCACGGAGATACTCCACCCCGGCCTCCAGTCTTGTCTCAAGAGTCTGGGAGAGTTCCTCTCCTTTCAGACCGGCTCCGAGGATCACAACAGTGTTAATGTCTTCTGGGGGGGCGCTGCCCATTTCCGAAAGAAGCAGCAGTTGCACCGCTGAGAAGGACAACAGAAATAAGGCATATCCTATTAAAAGTGCTTTGTGAATATGCCGCCATAAGCTATTTTCACCATCCCGGGAGTAGTATAAAAATGATGCCAAAAGCAGATTCGCTAAAATAAATACAATTCCAAATGTCACCCCAAAAAGTGCGCTGAAAGTCAAAAAAATTAAAGTTGCTGCCAGACAAATAATTAAAAATGGTTTACGTTTCATAAGATACCTCTTCAAAGTAAAATCAACTTCATTTTACCATTAATTAAACCTATATATGTCTGATTTACCGGTCAAATTACTTAAAATATATAATTCTAGGAATAACTGTAGATACCTCACTGGTCTGAATGGTAAAATGGACCCAGCATAAATATCTTACATAAATTGGATGGTGTTCTATGGAAGAGATTTCAAGTATACACAAATGTGAAAGCTGCCAGAGGATCCTGCCATGGGTGTACCCCCTCTCCCCGCTAGTCGACTCACCTTCATTCGCTGTCTTTAGTTTGACTACCGGCCCTCAACAGGTAGATCTTGTAGAAAAATTGAATGATTCAGCTTACAAGTTTCGTTTATTTTGCAATTTGTGCGGATACACCAATATTTTCACCCATGAAATGGAAGAAGAAGCATATCGATAAGGATATGCTTCTTTACGTTTACGTCTCTTATTTACCCTTGAACTGAGGTTTACGTTTCTCACTGAAGGCAACCAGCGCTTCCACCCGGTCCTCGGTGGGAATCGTGATTTCATATGCCTTTCTTTCAATTTGCAGTCCTGTCTGCAAGTCCGTATTCATGCCGTTTTTAATGGCGAACTTCGCCTGCTGCAAGGCAATCGGTCCATTCGCCAGCATATCGTTGGCAAATGCCAAAACGTCCTCCATGAATGACTCTTCAGAAGCCACTTTGGTCACCATGCCGACCTGGAGTGCTTCTTCTGATTTGAGCCTTTTGGCTGTCAGGATAAGCTCCATTGCCTTGGATTCCCCAATTAAGCGAGGAAGACGCTGTGTGCCCCCGGCTCCAGGAATAATCGCCAGACTGGTCTCCGTCAACCCCATAGTCGTACCGCTTACAGCAATCCTGAAGTCACAGGCCAGGGCAAGCTCCATGCCGCCCCCAAATGCATAACCGTTCATTGCTGCAATAGTGGGCTGCGGAAGAGTGGAAACAGAATTGAACACGTCCCCTATTTTGTTTACATTTCTCCTCACTTGCTGTTCCGTCAATGTTTTTCTTTCCTTGAGATCAGCCCCGACACTGAACGCTTTTTCCCCTGCCCCTGTAAATACGACTACCCGGATATCCGGGTTGATCCTGATCGATTCAACGACGCTTTCCAGTTCTGTCAAAGTGTCATAGTTAAAGGCATTCATCGCTTCAGGCCTGTTGATCGTTACAATTCCAAGATGCTCCCGCTGTTCCAGCAAAATTGTTTCCATATGTATCCCCCTTTGTTCATACTAAGTAAACCGCTTCCATTATCTCTTTCGACAAAAGCTGTAAAAAACCTTTTAACATTGCTGATTCAAAAGGTGGCATGATTTCTGCAGCAAGAACCTGACTCCGCAGGGCGGGCTGTACCCCTCTTCGCTTGCATATAAACCTGTGCCCATCACTCAGTCACCTCAAAATGAAAGCAGAAAAACCTAAAAACTCATAAAAGAGCTCATTTCCGAAAGCGGGTGCTGACGGAAACAAGCCCTGTTCATCAAGATTGTACGACTTGTTGTTTTAATGCCCTTCTCAGAATTTTTCCTGTCGTATTCTTAGGCAGCTCTTCCAAAAATTCGATGGAACTTGGAAGCTTGTACTTAGCCAGATGCTCACTGGAATAAGCGATAAGCTCTTGCTCCGTCAAAGCGCTGTTCTTTTTCACGACAAAGCACTTTACCGCTTCCCCCATCTCAAGATCTGGAACGCCGATGACAGCCACTTCCACTACCTCGGGATGACTGTATAATACTTCTTCCACTTCACGTGGATACACATTATAGCCTCCGACGATAATCATATCTTTCTTTCTGTCGACGATCGTAAAGTATCCTTCTTCATCCACTTTGGCCAAGTCGCCGGTATAAAGCCAGCCGTCACGGATTGCCGCATCGGTTTCTTCAGGCATCTTATAATAGCCTTTCATGACATTGGGACCTTTGACAATCAGTTCTCCCACTTCTCCGACAGGCACTTCTTCTCCAAGCTCATTGACCACTTTGTTTTCCACATTGACGATGGAAGTACCGATAGAGCCTGCTTTCCTCGGACGGTCAAGCGGGTTGAAACAAGTAACAGGTGATGCCTCGGACAGGCCATACCCTTCAGAGATCACCACGTTAAATTTCTTCTCAAAGTTTTTAAGAAGTGCTACTGGAAGGGAAGCCCCTCCTGAAATACACAGCCTTAAAGTCGAGAAATCTTCAGGGTTTCCTTCCTCATACTGATAAAGGAAATTGTACATGGTTGGTACTCCTGCAAAAACTGTCGGTTCATATTCTTTTGCCAGTGTAAAGATATCCTGCGGACTGAACTTCGGTGCAATCAGCAATGTGGCACCGCTTATCAATGGCGCATTCAGGGCTACCGTCAAACAGAACACATGGAACATCGGCAGAGTGGTGATGACTCTGTCATCTTCATTCATTTTCAAGTATTCCCCTGTATCCCTGGCGTTTGAATAAAGATTTTTGTGCGACAGCATCGCTCCCTTTGGCTTGCCTGTTGTTCCTGAAGTATAAAGAATTACTGCTGTATCTTCCTCATTCAATTCAGGCCCCATGAAAGTAACATCCCCGCAACCCACCACCTGTGAAAACGATTTCAATTTAGGAGATGCTGAAAGTTGTTCAGGCTGAATCCCTTTTGCTCTTTCATCCCCTGTTTCACAATAGATGAAGTGCTGCACCTCCGGCAGATGATGGTGCATCTTTTCAACCAGCGGCAACAGAATATCCAGTGTCACCACGGCTTTTACATCCCCATTTTTCATGATGTATCCTATTTCATCCGGTGTGTAAATTGGATTGATTGGAATGACCGTAGCGCCCACCCTCATAGCACCGTACAAAGCAATGATGAAATGAGGTGAGTTTCCTAGCACAAGTGCAATATGATCCCCTTTGCCAAGGCCAAGCTTTTCAAGCCCGCTGGCAAACTTGTTAACGGCTCCATTCAATTCTCCATATGTACTGGACTGCCCCATAAAATAATACGCAGGCTTCATTGCATGGACCTTTGCCGACTCTTGTAAACGTGCTGAAAGATTCATGTTCTCCCTCCCCTTTTTCAGAAACATGAATGAATAGTCATTCATTTAAAAATTAAAAGTTTTCAAAATATATTTTATATAAAGAAAACATTTTATTCAAGGGCTGTAGTTTTAATACATGAAAAAATTATCGAATTACGGTATATCAATCCAGGGCCTATTGTCACCCTCCCCCGTGATTTCCTTCTTAAAGGGTACCTTTCTCTCCTATTCGTTACCCTTCAGGGGGATTTCTCCTCCTCTGGGGGTACAGTTCTTCCCTATTCTTGCCCCTTCCACCTGGTTTCTACCTCTCTAAGGGTACGTTTCTCTCCTATTCGTTACCCTTCAACCTGATTTCCACCTCTCTAGGGGGACGGTTCTTCCCTATTCGTGCCTCTTCAACCTAATTTCCCCCTCTCTAGGGGGACGTTTCAACTCTATTCGTACCCCTTCAACCTAATTTCCACCTCTCTAGGCGGACGTTTCTTCTTCACAACAAAAAAGCGTATGGACATGATCAGCCCATACGCTTAACAAAGCATGCATTTATCTGTTTAGAAGAAATTCTTAACTACCTGTTCTTCACGTCCGCAGACGGTGCACTTATATTGAATTTCCAGTGCATCCTCGACGGCATTATGAATTGTTTCTTTCTTATCATTTTCGCAATATCGTTTGACTTGAGCTTTTTCCATTTGAATTCATCACCACTTTCTTCAAATCTGCTCTCTACCTATGTTTTATCCATAAGCATACCGAATTAACCTGTTTTGAAGAAAAAATCCTCCGGTGAAATGGAATGCCTGCCTGTCTTTAGTAGATTAAATTAACGATATCTTCTTTCGTGACATTGCCAAAGTAGTGCTGAATCTCTACTCCTTCAAGCGCATGCTCCACTTCAGCTTTTTCATATTTCAAACCGGTCAGTTTGTCTTCAATTTCACTGACATCTCCCACACCGAAGAAGTCACCAAATATCTTGCAGTTTTCAATGACCCCTTTATTGACTTCAAGCCGGATATCAATGGAGCCGACAGGAAAACGATGTGAATGCTGCAGGTTGAACTTTGGAGACTTCCCATAGTTCCAGTTCCAGTTTTGATACCTTTCTTTCGACAGTTCGTTGATGTTCTTCCAGTCTTCTACAGTAAGCACGTATTCTTCCACTTCGTTCTCATCAAAGATATAGCGGAGAAGCATTGAGCGGAACTCCTCTATCGACATCTTCTCTTCAAGGAATTCAGAGATGTTGGCTACACGGCTGCGAATAGACTTGATCCCCTTCGATTCAATCTTGTCTTTTCTGACTTTCAGTGCAGAGACAACATTTTCAATTTCTGAATCAAACAACAGGGTACCATGACTGAACATTCTTCCTTTGGTTGAAAACTGTGCATTTCCGGAAATTTTACGGCCTTCTGCTTCGATATCATTTCTTCCGCTTAATTCCGCATTCACTCCTAATTTTTTCAACGCCTTGATGACCGGCTCGGTGAATTTTTTGAAGTTATGGAAGCTTTCTCCGTCGTCTTTAGTGATGAAGCTGAAGTTAAGGTTCCCGAGGTCATGATACACTGCCCCGCCGCCGGACAAACGGCGGACGACATGGAGGTTTTGAGCTTCGACGTACTCTGTATTGATTTCTTCGATCGTGTTCTGATTTTTCCCGATGATGATGGATGGTTCATTGATATAGAACAGCAGATAGTCTTCATTGATATCCAGGTTTTTCAAAGCGTACTCTTCGATTGCGAGATTGATCCGCGGATCGGTAATGCCTTTATTATCGATGAATTTCATGGGTTAAGTCCTCCTTGAATTCTATTATATATTTAGTTCCAAGTCTTTTTCGGCCAGAATAATTTCTCCTTTAAAAATTCCGCCGGCTTCCTGTACAAGTTTATTCAAGTCGCCGAAATGAGGAAGATGTGTCAACACAAGCCTTTTTACACCTGCAGCTTTTGCAGTCCTGCCGCTGTCAAGGCTGTTCATATGACCTGCTCCGCTTCCATCCATGTCACCATAAAAGTTACATTCACAAAGAAAGATGTCAGCATCCTTTGCAAATGGAATAAAAGAATCCTGGTAGGCTGAGTCAGCAGTATAGACGAGAGTTTTGCCGCCAGCTTCAATTCTCATGGCATAGCATGGTACAGAGTGCTTAGTTTTTAGAAACGTAATGGTGAAAGGGCCGACACTCAAAGTTTTATCCGGGTTATATGCTGTACCTTTCATTAAATCTCCATATGTAAGTGACTCAAAGCCCTGCTTATCTTCGTTGTGGGCATAAAAAGGAAGTGTTTTATTATATTTGCCAAGGTACTTCTGGATTAACAGAGCATGCTGAAGGACACCGATATCTGCGGTGTGATCAGGATGATAATGAGACAGAATCGCAGCATCCAATTCATATGCTTCGATATGTTCCTGCAAGAAGGACAATACACCACTGCCACAGTCGATAAGCAGCTTAAATCCCTGCTCTTCCAGCAAATACCCGGAACTTGCTTCATTTTTCTTCGGATAGCCGCCCCAGTGTCCGATTACAGTCAGTTTCAAAGAAATTTCTCCTTTCCGCATCTTTGTCTGAGAATGATTTTCATTCATATATCCACTATACTTCAATACGCCTATTTTTTCATTATTTTAAGATTTAGATACAAAAGGATTGACGAAATACAATCTGTTATAATACAATATAGAAAATAAATAAATCAGTTATATAACAATTGGGGTATACTAAAAGCGGAGGGTGATCAACATGTTAACAAATGTGGTGGAATTTTTCAGAAACTTACCTAAGAAGCAATGTGTACAATGCGGAGAGCATATCGAAGAGCAGCATGAATGCTACGGCAACCATTGCGATAACTGTATGACCAATCACGAACTGTAAACACAATAAAAAGCTGAAGCGGCCTATCCGCTTCAGCTTTAGTTGTGTTTTTTCTTAATCGTTTTCTCCAGCCAAGTAGAAGCTGCTTCTTCATCCGTCCAGATCAAACAACAAACCATACGTTTTTTATTTTATCATCACAGACTTCGTACATTGCTACAGCATAGACTTCTTTGCCGTTTGCCCTGCCTGTTACATACTCATGATCGATCGCAATATTTCCTTTTGTCATGCGGTTAAGCAGCTCTGCATGATTTTTCGGATTCTCTTCGAACATCCGCGTATAACGCTCTCTCATCTCACCGATTCCCTTGTACATCACTTTGTTCGACGGAAACTCCATTACTGTTACATCTTCACTGTAACAGTCAAGAAAAGCCTCTATATCTTGCGCATTATAAGCATCCAGCTGCTTTTGGGCAAGGTGTTTTGACTGATCACCCACTATGATCCCTCCTGACATTTTAATTGACTTTTCTTCAGGTGTGCGACTACAAACAACCATTTGTAAAAACATCCAGAAGAGTTAATGTAAAAAGTAACAATCTTCTAGATCGGCCTTTTAAGTATATAATACTTTCGCCTTCCAATAGGCCCATGCTTTTCTATATTCATTAAAATCCTGAGGATGATGCCTCAGGCAAGTCGCGAGCCTGATATACAGGATGATCAAGACTTCCCTATATAGCTCAACATCAGTCAAGCTGCTTTTGAACTCTAAAAGTCCCCAGCAATATAAAATCGTCTCTGCCGATAAATCTTCCGGTGAGGAACAAAAGGCATACAGCAAATCATAAAGAGGCGGGCCGATGACAGGCGCAGGGTCGATAATACCGGACAATTCACCATTCTCAATCAAAAAGTTATGAACTCCACAATCACCATGAAGCAAATAGGCTGTATTACTTCCATTCAAAGATGATTCTTTCATCAGTTTTCCTATCAGCTCATCATCGCTTTCTTTCAAGTGCCCTGCCAGAGTTTGCTTGGCTTCCTCCACCCTGTTTAAAATAAAATCCTCCCATGTTGGTACAGGTTCATCGACCCATCCCCACCCCTTCAGGCAGTCAGTTTCTTTATACCGATTAATAAAGCCCTTTACAACAGTCTCGAGAATAAAACGCTTGTTATCAAGGCGATGGGCTGTTTCTCCCTTTACGTAAGGATAGACCAGATATTGATCATCCGGATCTTTGTACAAAAGCTCTGGTAAGATTCCTGTCCCTTCGTAAAACTTAAGGAAAGAAGCTTCCGACTCGATTACTTCAGGAACATTGGCTTTAATGACATAACGTGGAGACCCTTCAATTCCTAATAAATATAATTCACTGACGGTACCGCCCTGCAGCCTCCTTAACACTTCTGTTCCTTGAGGAAGAACTTTTTTGGCGATCAATTCTTTTGTTTTTTGTACAGCATTCACTCCCTGATTCCCCCCCCTGGATATAATCTATTTCCGTCAACCTTGGAACTCTTAATTAGTCACACTTACTCTGATTTTCAGAATAAAAGATGTGTGTGTCAACAGTTTCATAGAAAAAGACCGCCGCAAAAATACGACAGCCTTTTCCAACTAGATCCTATATGAAAATTAAAAGTAAAGATTTATTTCGAAACCGTGCAGCCAATTCAACACTTTCACCTGGAATTTTCTGTAAAATTCATTTCTTTTGTTTTCTTAATTTATCTCTATCCAGTGTTTGAGGCGGCTTTTCAAACCACCCATTCCTGATCATGATCTTTGCCCCTTCATCTGCATATTTGCCTAAATTCATTAGTAACGACTCATACATTAACACAATGTCTTTTCTCATTGTGGCTGCAAGAGCCATGCCATAATCGCCCATTCCAATCGAATTCAACCCTGAGATTTGGAACATCATGAGCTTGTCCGAAAAGGGGCTTACTACTGAAGAAGTAATGGTAGAATCCCAGGTAGAGGGATAGGAGTTGTCATCTTCTTTTAGGCAGGAGATAAATTTTTCATTATGTTTCCGGGAGGAATCGTATCCTTTTTTAAAATAATTTGCCACCGTTTTTGATTGTGCTACCTGGCTGAAACCCAGCAGGAGCGTTTTCGCCACATTAGACACCTCAATATTCGTGCCGAGGTGGGCAACCTCCATCGCAAGCAAAGGACGTTTCTTCCCAAACACACCTCCCATAAAATCGGTTTGATTCACAAACTCCACTCGTTCAGGATAAGCCATATAGGGTGAACGGATAAAGACACCTTTCTCCAGCATGATTTCGCTGGCCATATCAAATAATTTGTCTGACTGCTGAAGCCACTTAGTATACAACTCGCGAACATCCTTACGCGCCATCACGCCCTTTGCAAGAGAATAGGCATTCAACCCGCTTCTTCCAACGTGATGAATGTATCTCAAATAAGTGACATCAGAAAATAGTTTTGGGGCTTCTGAATTGACATCATTCTTCCCAAAGCCATTCGGCACCGGCAGATTCTCCTTAATGAACAAATCCCGGATAACTTCGATATGTTCTTTGGCGATTTCGGATGCATATTTAATAACCGGATCAATGCTCTTATCTTCGGTGGTTTTTAAAAAATGATGCAATATACAGTATGCCATCGTGTCAGCCATATACGTATTCCACAGCATAGCAATTTCAGCAGATGTAAGATCGGTTTGATGCGTTGTTTCCATAGGTCACCTCGTCGGTACTCTTATTCCTCTATATTATGACCTTGAATTCTCATTAAGATGTAAATTCTTTTCCAGAAGGTGTTTTTTCAAGGCTCTTATGTAGATATTGTTGTTGGTAGGATAAGATAGCTGATTTCCGCTTCAAAAGCGCGGCTGAGCCTATGGGATTACGTTTCAGCAGCTTAATAATTTGTTCCTTTTTCAAACGTTCGAATTCTTGTCACAGTTTCAAAAATCCACAAAACCCTTGATATATCAAGGATTTCAAGGGGTCATCCACACTATCTTCAGATTGTAAAAATCAACCTTACTTTTTTTGTAACAAATTAACCGAGCCACTTGTGATATTATTCACTTACTAGAAGACACGATTGTCTTGGATCGTTCTTCTTCCATAAATAAATTTTTTTCAATAAGTTTGTGAAATACTGAACAAATTTTGAACAATTTGTGACATTTATAAAAAGAAGGTGAGGAACAGAGATGAAATCACTAAAGCCTTTACTGATATTTCTTCCATTATCATTAGTGCTTTTCTTAAGTGGATGTGAAACGAATATGGTTGTATTCGAACCGCAGGGCCCAGTGGCAAGGTCCATCACAGAATTGATTAACTGGTCACTCATTTGGATGTTAATTGTAGTGGTAGTCGTTTTCGCATTATTTGCTTATATCATCTGGAAATACAGAGAAAAACCAGAAAACATGGATTATGAGCCGCCTGAAGAACACGGCAGCACACTCCTTGAAATCATCTGGACCGGGATACCGATCCTTATTGTCATCGCCTTGACGATTCCGACAGTTAAAACACTTTATAGTTTGGAAGAGATTCCAGAAACACTGGAAGAGAAAGAACCTATTACTATCCATGTAACGGCTGCCGACTGGAAATGGATTTTCAGTTATCCTGAAGAAGGCATCGAGACTGTAAACTATGTCAACATTCCTGAAGATACTCCTATACTATTCAAGCTTACGTCTGCAAGTACCATGCAATCGTTCTGGGTACCTGCATTAGGCGGCCAGAAATATGCGATGGCTAAAATGGAAACAGAATTGTATCTTGCAGCGGATAATCCTGGCTCTTACTTAGGGAAAAACTCAAACTTCAATGGCCGCGGCTATGCGGAAATGGAATTTGAAGTCCTGGCTCAAACTCAATCAGATTATGATGAGTGGGTCAAAGAAGTAAAAGACACAGCTCCTAAGCTTACAGAAGACAAATATGAAGAGCTTTTGAAGCCTACGCACTTAGGCAGAATGACTTTTAACAATACACATCTTGCCTGGGTCGACCATTCCGATATAGATTCCAAAACGTACACCAATCCTGAACTATACCGCTACCACGGATATCAGGGAAAAACGTTTGAAGAAGAAGATAACTATAAAAACGCTGGTGATAAAGAAGAATCTGATGATCATGGACACGGAGATTCACACAGCGGACATAGTGGTGAAGAAGATGACTCACACGGAGGTGACAACCATGGGCATTAAATGGGATGAATTTTTCGTAACAGGAGATCCACTTATTCTAGGAGCTCAGATTTCCATTGCACTTACCATGATCGGAGTCGTTTTTGGTGTTACCTATCTAAAGAAATGGACCTGGTTATGGCGGGAATGGATTACAACCGTCGACCATAAACGAATTGGGATTATGTATATCATTGCAGCTGTGTTGATGTTTTTCCGTGGAGGTATTGACGGGCTGCTGATGAAGGCACAGACCTCCAGACCCGAAATGGAATTTTTGAGTTCACAGCATTACAATGAAATTTTTACAACACACGGCGTAATCATGATTCTTTTCATGGCGATGCCTTTCTTGATTGGATTAATGAACGTTGTCGTTCCGCTTCAAATTGGAGCACGTGATGTGGCGTTCCCTCAATTGAATGCTTTAAGTTTCTGGCTTTTCTTTGCAGGAGCGATGCTGTTTAACATTTCATTCGTCATCGGAGGATCTCCGGATGCCGGATGGACATCGTACTTCCCGCTGGCTGGTAAAGAGTTCAGCCCGGGTATAGCGAATAACTATTATGCGGTAGCCCTGCAGATTGCCGGTATCGGTACACTGATGACAGGGATCAACTTTATCGTAACGATCTTGAAAATGAGAACAAAAGGCATGGGACTAATGAAGATGCCTATGTTCACTTGGACTACGCTGATTACGTCAGTCATTATCGTCGCTGCTTTCCCGATTTTCACGGTTGCATTGGCGCTTATGACGACAGACCGTATTTTCGGTACCCATTTCTTCACGGTTTCAGGCGGAGGAATGGATATGCTTTGGGCCAACTTGTTCTGGTTATGGGGACATCCTGAAGTATATATTGTAGCTTTGCCTGCTTTCGGGATTTTCTCTGAGGTCATTGCTACATTCTCACGTAAATCATTATTTGGTTATAAATCAATGGTCTATGCGATTGTCGGTATCGCTGTACTGAGTATGGTCGTATGGGTCCATCACTTTTATACAATGGGTTCAGGTCCTGCGGTTAACTCCTTCTTCTCCATTACAACGATGATGATTGCGGTTCCGACAGGTGTTAAAATCTTTAACTGGCTGTTCACAATGAGAAAAGGCCGCATTAAGATGACAACTGCCATGCTATGGGCATTAGCCTTCATTCCGACGTTTACAATCGGTGGGGTAACAGGTGTCATGCTTGCCATGGGTGCAGCCGATTATCAATACCATAATACATTGTTCCTGGTTGCTCACTTCCACTATGTATTGATTCCTGGTGTTGTTTATGCGGTATTTGCCGGCTTGTACTACTGGTGGCCAAAAATGTTCGGCCACATGCTGAACGAAAAGCTAGGAAAATGGCATTTCTGGTTGTTCAACATCGGATTCAACGTAACATTCATGCCGATGTTTTTCCTGGGACTGAAAGGTGCGGTACGCCGTTCTTACACTTTCTCAGCTGAATCAGGTTTCTCTGAGTTGTTCTTAGTATCTGCCATTGGTTCTATCATTCTTGCAGCAGGATTCGCCGTATTCTGCTATAACATCTATTGGAGTATCCGTTATGCAGACCGTGATATTTCAAGCGATCCATGGGATGCAAGAACACTGGAGTGGGCAACCGCTTCTCCTGTTCAGTACTACAACTTTGCAACACAACCTGAAGTGAAAGCGATTGATGCTTTCTGGTATATGAAAAAGAATAATGAAGGATTGACATTGAGCGACTCAGACATCAAGAAGATTCACATGCCAAGCAACGCAGGATTGCCGTTCATCATGTGCGTATTCTTCGGGATCGCTGGATTCTTCCTTGTATTCGAGTGGCAGTTAGCAACAATCATTGCCTCTCTTGGTATCATTGCAGGATTGATTTACCGTTCGTTTGATTACAACGATGGCTACTATATTCCTGTCGAAGAAATTAAAGAAGTTGAACGTTCTTGGAGAAACAAAAAAGGAGAGGTGAATAAACATGTCAGCTAAAGTCGATACGTCCCTTCCTTTAGAGTATCAAACAGAACAGAACCGTTTAAACATTCTCGGTTTCTGGATATTCCTTGGAGCTGAGATTGCCCTCTTCGCTACATTGTTTGCTGTATATGCCGTGTTGAGCCACCGCTATGCCGGTGGTCCGACACACCAGGATATCTTTATGGTCAAAGAAGTCTTGATTCAGACTGTACTGCTTTTAACATCCAGTTTTACATGTGGATTGGCTATCTTTGAGATGAGACGCGGTAACTTAAAAGGCCTGATTACCTGGTTAATCATTACCCTTGGACTTGGCGCCGGTTTCTTATACATGGAGATCAATGAGTTCATTCATTATGTCCATGAAGGTGCAACAATCCAGACAAGCGCCTTCCTTTCCAGCCTGTTCGTCCTGCTGGGAACTCACGGTGCCCACGTTACATTCGGTATTTTCTGGGCAGTAATGGTCATTATTCAGCTTGTAAAAAGAGGGCTGACTCCTGTCACCGCCCGTAAGGTATTTATCATCGGATTGTACTGGCACTTCCTAGATGTTGTCTGGATCTTCATCTTCACATTTGTTTATCTGAAAGGATTGGTGATGTAACATGGAACAGAGTACAAAAAGTTATCCAATAAGCCATGTTGTCGGCTTTATCATGTCACTCGTCCTCACCTTTGCAGCAGCATGGGTTGCATTAAAAACAAGTCTTTCCTTCACAATTGTGATGTGGGTCATTGGAACACTGGCAGTCGTTCAAGCCGGCCTTCAATTGTTCATGTTCATGCATGTCAATGAAGGAGAAGATGGTAAGGTACAAATCATCAATATTATTTATGCAGTATTCTGTGCAGTCGTCATTGTGATTGGTTCGATCTGGGTACTGACTTCCGGGCACGCTGCTCATTAATAGTAATGCGGTTGTAACGGCCGCCAATATGTGCTTTGAAAAAGTAAACACAAAAAAGGCTTGGAGATGATCATCTCCAAGCCTTTTTTGCAAGTTTATATTCTGTTCTTGATCATTCCGCTCACTTCAGGTCTGCTCTTACCTGTAAACTCCTCAATCAGAGGCAAGAAAATCATCGTTCCAAAGATAAACATAAATCCGACCATCACACCGATTCCGATCGAAAGCATATATTCCTGTGTGATACCGCTTACAAAAAAGCTATAAAAAGTAATCATTAGTCCAATTGCTGTGCCTCCAGCAGAAAGCCATTTCACAGCCGCTAAAAGTTGTTGTTTATTATTACTCATCCGTATCTCCCCCTATATATACTATTTTATGTTTGTTCACAGATTTGTCAAATAAAATTCTAAAAAAGTTCAAAAATAGTTTTTAGCTGGCGAAATTAATTTAGGGCGAAGATGACACAGAGGATTCAACTACCTTTATAGTTTGTGCTGGAATGGTACATATAGAAGCAGAATTTCAGACGGGGGTAGATCTAGCGGGGGATCTTGATACTATAACCTGTGGTTCTCTTTGAAGTGGGGCGGGTTATCACCCACTCAACTTTAGTACGTTAAAGCACTAAGAGGGACTGTCCCTCTTAGTGCTTTAACGCAGTAAAGAAAATATCAAAAAAGCATGCAGGCTGTTTGTTCCAGCCTGCATGCTTTTTGTCAGGATAAGTATTCTAATACGTTTTGGACTGCTTTTTCGCCTTGGTCGATACAGTCTGGGAGGCCAAGGCCTTCGAATGAACTCCCTGCAAAGAACAAGCCCGGAAGTTCTTTTTTTACATTCGCCTTCATTTTTTCCAGTCGGTCTTTATGGCCGACGGTATACTGTGGCATGGCGTCTTTCCATCGGGATACGATTGTGAATTCAGGATCCATTGTGATATCCATGATTTTATTGAGGTCCTGAAGGACAATTTTTTCGATTTGGCTGTCGGAAAGGTCTACAATCGTTTCATCTCCCGCTCTGCCGACATAGCATCGAAGCAATACTTTTCCTTCTGGAGTGGAATGCGGCCACTTTCGATGTGTCCATGTACAGGCGGTTATGGTGTAGTCACTGTTTCGTGATACGACAAAACCTGTTCCATCGATATCTTTTTTGATAGCTTCGTTAGGAAAAGCCATGGCAACTGTTGCCACCGAGGTAGCCGGAATTGTTTTTAAATGATCAAAGAAATCGTACTGAGGGAACATAGGTGGAATTGTCGGATGGGGAGTGGTCACAATGATACTGTCCGCATCCAGAATTTCTCCGTTATTCAAGAAAAGAGAATAACCGCTGTTCGCCTCTTTTTCAATACGCTCCACCCTGACCCCTTTCAATACTGAATCAGAGGAGAGCTTCTCTTCAATCGCATCCACTAACGATTGCAATCCCTTCGACAGCGTCAGGAATATTGCTTTTTTCTTGCTGCCCTTCCGTTGTGCAGGAGTCGTTTTTTTCATTCCGAGTATCAGACTTCTATGCTTTTGCTCCACCTGATAGAACTGCGGGAATGTGGACATCAGGCTAAGCTGATCGATATCTCCTGCATAAATCCCGGATAGCAATGGTTCTATCAAGTTTTCAACGACTTCATGTCCCAGCCTTCTTCTGAAAAATCCGCCCAGCGACTGGTCACCTTCTACGTTGGACTTAGGTAAAATGAAGTCAGCTGCAGCTCTCGCCTTGCCTTGCATTGAAAACAGACCGGTGGTAACAAAAGGAGCCATTTGTGTCGGGATCCCCATGACAGAACCGCCCGGCATCGGGTGAAGTTCATCATTTACAAGGACATAAGCCGTGCCTGTTGAGTTGTTTACAAGATCATGGTTCAGACCCACTTCTTTGGCAAGTCTCGCTGCACTCGTCTTTCTCTCCAGAAACGAGTCCGGTCCTCTTTCGATTACGAAACCGTCCCTCTTCACTGTTTGAATTTTGCCGCCAAGTCTGTGGCTCGCTTCAATCAATTTTATGTCAAGTGGACGTCCGGTCTTCTCGGCTTCTTTTTGCAGATAGTAAGCAGATGTTAACCCTGTAATTCCCCCGCCAATAATTACTACCTTTTGTTTCTCCACTAGTCATCGCCTTCTTTTTATAGTTTTGAATCTTATTTTAAATGCTTCATTACAACCGTTGCCATTGCATCAATGAATTCAGGTTTTGCATTAGGCATTTCCGGTCTGTAATAGCTTGCGCCGATTTCATCCGTCACTACTTTACATTCATAATCGTTATCGTAAAGCACTTCCAAATGGTCTGCTACGAAGCCGACTGGAATATAGACAAACGTGTTATAGCCTTTTTCTTCGTGCAAATCTCTAGTCAGATCCTGGACATCCGGGCCAATCCATGGATCAGGTGTATTCCCTTCACTCTGCCAGCCGACAGCATATTCGGAGATTCCCGCTCCTTTTGCGATTAGATCGGCTGTTTCCTGGAGCTGGTCGGGATACGGATCCCCATCTTTCAGGATTCTTTCCGGAAGACTGTGTGCTGAAACGATCAATACAGCTCCGTTTCTTTCCTCTTCCGTCATTTTTGCATACGTTTCCTTCACTTGGTTAACCCAGTACTCAATGAATTTAGGTTCATCATACCAGCTTTCAACCGATGTGATTCTTGGGCCTCCAAGCTTGGCTGCTTCTTCCTTGGCACGTCCATTGTATGACTTTACGCTGAACGTAGAAAAGTGTGGTGCCAGCACGATAGATACCGCTTCTTCAATTCCATCTTCATGCATTTGCTTCACAGCATCTTCAACAAACGGTTCGATATGTTTAAGGCCTAAGTACATTTTGAATTCGACTTCATCCTGAATGGCATTAAGTCGCTCTTCAAGCGACTTCCCCTGATCAAGCGTGATTTTAGCCAATGGAGAGATTCCGCCGATCGCTTCATAACGTTCAGTCAAATCTTCCAGCATTTCTGGTGAAGGAGTTCTCCCATGGCGGATGTGCGTGTAATAACGTTCGATGTCCTCTTCTTTATAAGGAGTTCCATAGGCCATTACAAGGAGACCCATTTTCTTCTTTGTCATTAGTCATTCACCTCAATGAGTATATTCGTTGCTGCGGATAAAAGATTATCCTTTCAGTTTCTCGGCACTGTATTCATGAACAAATGCGGTCAATCTTTTTAGGGTTTCTGGTTTCACCGATGGGAATACCCCATGTCCAAGATTAAAGATATGGCCTGGATTTTCTATGCCTTGATCAATAATGGTTTTTGCTTTTTCCTCAATGACATCCCATGGAGCAAGCAAAAATGCAGGATCTAAATTCCCCATAACCGTCTTCGTAATTCCAGTAGAGCGCGCTTCCTGAATCGGAAGTCTCCAGTCCAGTCCTACTACATCGATAGGAAGGTCATGCCATTCCATAGAAAGGTGGCTCGCCCCCACTCCAAACATGATCAACGGTACATTTTCTTTCTTCAATTCTGTAAAAATTTTCTCCATGACCGGTTTGATGAATGTGCGGTAATCCTCGACATTCAATGCACCAACCCATGAATCAAAGATTTGGAATGCTGACGCTCCTGCTTTGATCTGGGAACGCCCATATGCAATAGTCATGTCAGCCAGCTTGTCCATCAAGGTGAACCAAGCTTTCGGTTCGGCATACATGAAGGCTTTTGTCTTATTATAATTTTTTGAAGGACCGCCCTCAATCATATAGCTTGCCATTGTAAAAGGTGCACCGGCAAATCCGATCAACGGAACGGAAAGCTGCTCCCTCGTCAAAAGCTTAATCGTATCCAAAATATATGGAACGTCATTTTCCGGATCAATTTCACCCAGCTTTTCGACGTCTGCCATTGATCTGATCGGGTTATCAATCACAGGTCCGATGCCCGGTTTAATATCTACGTCAACGCCGATGGATGGCAGCGGAGACATGATGTCTTTATATAGGATTGCGGCATCCACGTCATATTGTTCAACTGGCAAACGAGTTACGTATGCAGCGATTTCAGGCTGATGTGTAATCTCAAACAATGAATACTTTTCCTTTAGTTCTCTATACTCAGGCTGTGAACGACCGGCCTGTCTCATATACCATACTGGTGTGTAATCCGTCTTTTCACCTCTGGCAGCTTTTAAAAATGTATCATTCATTTTTTTCATTTGTATATGTCCACCCTTCTGAATCCTCTATGTAACACTATTGTATTATATTATGGCTCAAGATTAAAAAATGAAGCAGCTATATCAGCCTATTCGTCCATATATCCCGTTTTCACTATAGACTTTTCCGATAGAAATGTATAGGTAAGCGCTCTAAATGTCATAAATTTGCCGATTTTTATATGTCGGTTTGTTAAAAATTAAAGCACTGGATTTGCGAGGGGCATTTGAAAACGATATCATGTAGGTGAGATTTATATTACATATGCCTTGCCGGCAGCCGAGAGTTTAGCAATCAGGACAAAGGGAAAAATAAGTCTATACTATATTGGCAGGAGTGAACGATATGTATGTTTATATGACAAGCGGAACTCATGAATTTTTAAAGACATTGGAAAACAAACATTCCGATCAAACGATCATCTTGATGGACAATGCCGATACTTCTGTACTGGTCCATGAAACTGAAGGGAAATCTGTGTTTCAGGAACCGCGGCGATATGAAGTCATCGACTCTTCAGGCGACCTGAAAAAACATGGATTTGTAGTCATCAACAATATCCCGGTTTCCGACGAAGGCCGTCCCGTATTTGAATACCGTTTCAAAAATCGTGCCGGCTTAATTGAAGAAGTGGACGGTTTTATCGCCATAAGAGTTCTTCGACCAATTGAAACGGACACTTACGCCATTCTGACACAATGGGAAGACGAACATTCCTTCAAACAATGGCAGGACTCGCAACAGTATGCGAAAGCTCATGAAAAAAGAGGGACCGAGGATGGAGTGGATGCTCAAAGGAATATGTTTCCGCGCCCTTCATTTGTAACACAGTACAGCATTGCTGCAGACGAAGATTAATGTAAAGGCCTGCCCGCAGATGAGTCTGCAGGCAGGCCTTTTGAGTGGACAATAATCATTTCGCTGATTTGTGAGGAAGGAAGGTATTACTGTTCGTGTAACATACGGTTTTGTAATAGGCGTTTGC
This sequence comes from Rossellomorea sedimentorum, assembly GCF_046237645.1. GTDB lineage: Bacteria > Bacillota > Bacilli > Bacillales > Bacillaceae_B > Rossellomorea > Rossellomorea sedimentorum. The sequence continues at coordinate 1,096,160 of NZ_CP143546.1, read as the reverse complement.
TGGCTGATCACCCTATTATACGAGCCCAACTGGGTTATATTACCCTGTTTTCTGGCTAATCACCCTATTATACGAGCCCAACTGGGTTATATTACTCTGTTTCCTGGCTAATCACCTTATTATACGATCTCAACTAGTTTATATTACTCTGTTTCCTGGCTAATCACCCTATTATACGGTCCCAACTGGGTTATATTACCCTGTTTTCTGGCTAATCACCCTATTAAACTTACCAAATCGGTTTATATTCCTGTGTATCCACCCAACTATATGGCTTACTTGCTTTTATCCTAATCATTTCCCACTCTAACCTCAACGACTTATCGTTCCCCCCTTTTATCCACCCGGGCTCTTCAGCAGAATTCCATTTCGATTGGCATAGATGGCAGCCTGCGTACGGTCGGCGACCCCCAATTTGCTGAGGATATTACTCACGTGAGTTTTAGTCGTTTTGATCCCGATAAAAAGCTCATCCGATATTTCCTGATTGGTCATTCCTTCCCCCAGGCATTTCAGCACTTCCATTTCCCTGGTCGTCAGTTCCTCATGCAGCTTCCTTTTCTGAGGGCGGAACCTGTTCATCATCTTATCGGCAACTTTCGGTGCGATCACACTTTCTCCTTTGGCAGCCTTGTAAACTGCCGATACCACTTCATCAGCGCTAGCCGTTTTTAAGAGATAGCTATGGGCACCTGCCTCGATAGCAGGGAAGACTTTTTCATCATCATAGTAGCTTGTAAGAATAATAATTTTGCAATCCGGCAGAAATGTAAGGATCTCCTGTGTCGCCTCGATCCCATTTCCATTTTCCATCAATAGATCCATTAAAATGATCTGCGGCTGGTATAGCTTAGCCAATTTCACAGCCTCATTCCCGCTGGAAGCTTCACCCAGGAATTCAATCCTCTCTTCCGTCAAAAGATAAGTTTTCATTCCAAGCCTGACCATCTCATGATCATCGACAATCATCACCTTGATTTTCTCCATTACTGCTCTCCCCCCTCTTCTCTTAAAGGTATTCTTATATTAATATATGTTCCTTCCTTTTCCTTTGAGCGGATTTGAAACACGCCCCCTATTTCTTCGCAGCGCTCTCTCATTGTCTGTAGGCCGTACGAGGTCATTTTGTGCTGATTGACATTGAAGCCTTTACCATTATCACTAATGTATAAGTTCAAGCTTGAGTCGATTTTTTTAGTGGAGATCTTGATTTGCGTTGCCTCAGCATGCCTCAGAATATTAGATAGTCCCTCTTGTACGATCCGGAATAAATGTGCCTCGGCTCCTTTAGTCAACCCTTCCAGATACTCAAACTCGGCCATTATTTCAATGGGAGTTTTTTCTTTTAACTCCTGGATAAGCTTTTTTAACCCATCAGAAAGACTCTCTCCCTTGAGATCAATCGGTCTCAAATGAAGCAGAAGCGCCCGCATTTCCCCTTGTGCTTTTGAAGCGATTTCTGCTGTCTGTTTCAAGATGGGCTCTGCCTCTTTTGGCTTCTTCTGCACTGTCCGAACTGCAGCGGAGGATAGCATATTAAGGGCAAAAAGCTGCTGGCTGACAGAATCGTGGAGATCCCTTGCCAGCCGGTGCCTTTCTTCCATGACAGCCGCTTGGTGCGCTTGATCGGCCAATTCTGACTTTTCATCCGCCAGCCTCTGCAATGACTTCACCTGCTCTTGTATATAAACAGCAAGCTGATTCAACTCATCTGTCAAAATCCCGAGTTCATCTTGTTTGCCGTCATTCAGTCTGGCAGAGAATCTCCCGCTCCTTAACACGGAAACAAAAGTGGAAATATCATCAAGCCTTCCTCTAAAAGAACCTCCTGTCTTGAAACCAAAATAGACGCCAAGCAGTAAAAAGATACTAAAAACGAGGAGAGTGAGGTAAAGGGACCCCGCGAGTGTGATGTGGGGGGCATCTGCCACCAGGATATAAAATTGAATGATAAGGAAAAAGAATAGTGTTCCCATCAAGCCCATCATGAAAAAACTTTTAAAGAACCAGAAACGTATATTTGAAGATTTATTCAATGGAAGCACCTCTCAGACCTTATTGATTCGTACAGAACCAATGGAAAATTCTATCATGATCTTCAATTTCTTCTCCGCCTCTTCATATCCGGGAGACATGTAGGTCAAACTTGGTTTAATGTCCGCCGACTTCTGGCCGAATATTTTGATATCGCCAATGCTCCCTTCGACACGTATATCTACTGGAATATCCTCAGGAATCAACATCTTTACGTCCCCGACCCATCCTTTGAGATGGATGGGCGTTTCACCTTCCGGAATATACGCTTTGCTTATATCAAAATAATAATTTCCTATCATGTTATACAGTCTCATTGATTCCAGCGGCCAATTGGGCTGATTGAATTTCACATCACCGACGATATATCCCCGGTTCACTTTCACCCTAGTCTTTCCGCTTTTCAACGTGACTTTCTTGCCCTCTGCGTCCGTACTTCTTTCAAATGTATCCTCCCCCGACAAGGTCATTTGGCTTTTCTTCCAAAGCACCATGAAGGCAAAACCCATCAAGCTGACAGGCCACAGTTTCCACCAGTCTCCATATGTGAAAGAAACGGCACCAAAGTTATCCAGTATGAGCAAGCCGCCGTAAATAAAAAGAAATAAACCAAAGGTGAATTTAATCGTTCTCCTCCACTTAACACTCGTAACCATCCATTTCAATCCCTGCAAGAGGATAAGCAAAGGTATGAATATGACAAATATCTGTTTTATTTCCAAGGAAATGACACCAATATTGATTAAAAGCAACACTACACCTGTCATGAGTAGAATTGCTGAGAAAAACCATTGTTTTCCGCCAGAATTTTTCAATTTCCACACCGCCTCTTACCATTCTTTTCTATGAGAAAGACTAAAACCCTTTAATCTTTGTCGTATTTAAATAACTTTGTTTTCAGTAAGTGAAAGCCCCTGGCCTATGGGCGGCTTTACGAAACCACCGGAAATTTCCCCTCCCAGGTTACAGCTTCATTTACGGCCAACCCCATGAAATCACTTTTAATCTGTTACTAACAGTTTACTATCACATTCTTCACATAGAGAGGATCATCGGCACGATTTCGACTCCGTCCCAGGACGGAGATTTTTGATATATCCTTTCACCATCACTATCTGTGTGAATATCCTGTAATACAAAAGGCAAACGCCCTTTTTTAAAGATCAGGCGAGGGGGAATTTTTTATGCTGGTGGAATTGACTGCATTACACTGGCTGTATTTAGCTTTCATAGGGTTAATCATCCTTTTCATGGTTTTCAGAAAAGACACCACGATTGTGTGCATTGCCGGGATTTTTCTCATTGCATTTTTCGCCAGTGGCTCGTTGACCAGTTCTGTAAGCAGTGTCTTTAACAGTTTCATATTTGCCATCACCGAGCTCTTGTCTACTATATTGGTCATTTCCATCATTGTCGGAATGAGTAAGAGCCTCACAAAAACAGGCATTAATGATGTGATGATCAGTCCTTTTGCAAGGTTGATCAAGACCCCAGCCCTTGCTTACTGGACAATCGGGATTGTCATGATGCTCATTTCCTGGTTTTTCTGGCCTTCACCGGCTGTTGCCCTTCTGGGAGCTGTCCTGGTTCCTGTCGCTTTGCGTGTCGGTTTACCGGCACTCGGCATTGCCATGGCCATGAACCTGTTTGGACACGGAATTGCCCTTTCCGGCGACTTTGTCATTCAGGCCGCTCCAAAACTGACTTCAGATGCAGCGGGCCTGCCGGTATCCGAGGTCATCCAGGCCAGTATACCGCTTGTAGCCGTAATGGGGATCGTGACAACAGTGACAGCATTCCTATTTTTAAAAAGAGATATGAAGAAAGGGATTCTGGTTGTCGAAGAAACCGAACTAAAGGATGTTGCTAAAGAAGAGGGTCCCGAGCTGTTAAGCCGCTCTGCTAAAAATGGATTGGCACTGATGATTCCCGTTCTGTTCGCACTGAATATCCTTGCGATGTTCTTGTTCGACCTTCAGGGAGGAGACGCCACTGCACTTATTGGCGGCACATCGATTTTCATCCTGCTTATCATCTCGCTCTCCGGTTATAAAGCAAAAGGCCTTGAACAAACAACAAGCTTCATTATTGAAGGTTTTCAATTCGGATTCAAAGTATTCGGTCCAGTCATTCCCATCGCAGCTTTCTTCTACCTTGGAGATTCCGGATTTAACGCAATCATAGGTGAAGGCTTTCTGCCTGACGGTTCTGCAGGAATTGTAAACGATCTTGGAGGAGCTCTTGCGGCAGTCGTTCCACTATCTAAAGCGGTCGGTGCTGTCACTCTCACGACAGTAGGGGCCATCACCGGACTGGATGGCTCAGGATTTTCAGGGATATCCCTGGCAGGTTCAGTAGCACTGTTGTTTTCCGACAGCATCGGTTCAGGGGCTTCCACGTTGACAGCTCTTGGTCAAATATCTGCCATCTGGGTCGGCGGCGGTACACTTGTCCCCTGGGCACTTATCCCTGCAGCTGCCATCTGTAATGTCGATCCGTTCGAACTGGCAAGGCGTAATCTTGCACCCGTCATCATCGGACTGATTGTAACGACCATCGTCGCCATGTTTCTTATATAAAAGCTGTTTTCTTAGACTTTGTTGCCATTTAATAATAATTTCAAAAGAAGTGGCCAGAATTTAGAGAAATTATTTTGGTCATCAAGCAAGAATAGAGCTATTTGCCCTTTCAGAGATTAAAGCCCTTGTACCCTAGGGAAGTTCTATAGGAAAACAGCTTAAATAAAAGAAGCTGAATCAAAGAGACTGGCAAAACCAGCCTCTCATGATTCAGCTTTTTTTACTTACCGGCCCTTAACTTCAAGTACACAAACTCGCAAAAAACATAATAAGAAAATCCTATCAAAAAACCAGCGAGTACATCAGAGGGGTAGTGTGCTTCATCAGGTATTCTGCTAAAGCCTGTCAGTATTGCCAATAGAATGGCAGAGACATAAACAATCAGTTTCCCCTTCTCGGATGTAATCATTTTTGAAATGAAAAATGCCAGAACCAGCATAAAAATTAGTCCGACCATCGCATGGCCGCTCGGAAAACTGAAGCCTTCTTCTCCATGAAGGGCATCTGGTCTCTCGCGTCCCACTGCTGCTTTGAAAAACTTGTTAACATAGTTGCCGCCGCCAATAGCTAAAACAGTAAAAATAATGCCAGTAAAATTCCTTTCCTTCAGCGCAAGCCAAAGAATCAACAGCAAGCTCGTTGTCCCAATGACCAGTTCGGTTCCGATAAAATCAAAATGCTCTAAAAATGGGAAATTTTTAAATACAGCAAAGGCTGCTTGATCAAACCATCGTATGTAATCTATTGAAACGAGCAGAAGCATCAACAAAAATACAGCAAGCGAAAACCAGCCCCAAAAATATTTCTTTTTAGACATGTTATCACCCCCTCTTACTTGTTTTACCATAATTCAGCCAAAAACAGCTAGAAGTAATTCATCAACAATCCCGAAAACTAATGTTATACTATTCTTAATTTTCATTTAGATTACAGAAAAATACATATACCTCAAGGGAGGAAGAAGAATGCTTGAAAAATTGTTCGAGAGATTGGAAAACGAATGGGAAGAAATGGTGGACATTAGACGGCATCTTCATCAGCACCCGGAAATTTCATTCAAAGAATTTAAAACAGCACAATTCATTGTTGATTATTACCGCAAACTTGACATAGAGGTGACTCCCGGAGTAGGAGGCAATGGGGTCCTTGCACGTATACAAGGAGGAAAGCCTGGAAAAACCATTGCCTTGAGGGCCGATTTTGATGCACTGCCAATACAGGACGAGAAGGAAGTTCCTTACCGGTCTACCATTGATGGTGTCATGCATGCATGCGGACATGATGGTCATACTGCTGCACTGCTTGTACTTGCAAAAACCATGAATGAGCTGAAGGCTGAGCTGCCGGGAACTATTGTATTCATTCACCAGCATGCTGAAGAGTATGCACCTGGGGGAGCCAAACCCATGGTGGAAGCAGGGTGCTTGGAAGGAGTCGATGCCGTGTTCGGAACCCACTTATGGGCAACAGAAACGCTGGGAAAGATCCAGTATCGCACCGGTCCCATCATGGCAGCAGCAGACCGGTTTGAAATTACCATCCAAGGAGCAGGAGGTCACGGGGCGCAGCCGCACAAGACGAAAGATTCCATTGTTGCAGCCTCACAATTGGTCGGCACCCTTCAGCAAATCGTTAGTCGAAGGGTCAATCCATTAGAACCCGCTGTTGTCACCATAGGATCTTTTGTTGCCGACAATGCCTTCAACGTCATAGCTGATTCCGCTAAATTGATCGGAACCGTCCGAACGTTCAGTGAAAACACCAGGGACTTCATCATTAATGAAATGGAACGAATCATAAAGGGCACATGCGTTTCAGCTGATTGCTCCTATACCTTCCATTACGATAAAGGATACCCGGCCGTTGTCAATCATCAAGAAGAAACCGAACATCTAGTCAAAGCAGCGGAGGGCATAAAAGGAGTCAGCACCATTGAAGAGTGTGAAATGCAAATGGGAGGTGAGGATTTTGCCTACTACCTGCAAAAGGTTCCTGGCACTTTCTTCTTTACCGGCGCCCAGCCTGAAGGAGTGGAACACCCTTACCCTCACCACCATCCCAAATTCGATTTTAACGAAAAGGCAATGCTCACAGCCGCCCGTGTCCTGGCCAAAGCTGCCATCACTTATTCTGAATAACAGAAAAGCCGGTACAATTTTGTACCGGCTTTTCTTGTTGGTAATTAAGATTTCGATAAATATAAAATCCTTTTCGAGGAAGCAGGCCTTGAAATCATGTGAAGATAGAATAGCGTCACCCGACCCCTTAAGCGAGATGATGATCTTCTGTAGTTTTTATTTTAATGCAACTCGCTCCCCGAACGACCGGCATCATTTTCTGAGTTTTTTACGTTGATGTACCCCGCTTCACGGGCGAACGGCATCATTTTCTGAATTCCTTATTTTGATGTACCTCGCTTCACGTGCGAACGGCATCATTTTCTGTATTTCTTCTTTTGATGTACCCCGCTTCACGGGCGACTGGCATCATTTTCTGAGTTTCTTACTTTGATGTACCCCGCTCCCCGAGCGACCCGCAACATTTTCTGAATTTCTTCTTTTGATGTCCCCGCTTCATTTGCGACCGGCATCATTTTCTGAATTTCTTCTTTTGATGCCCCCCGCTTCCCAGGCAAACGGCATCGTTTTCTGAATTCCTTATTTTGATGTACCCCGCTTCACGTGCGACCGGCATCATTTTCTTTATTTCTTATTTTGATGGCCCCCGCTCCCCGAGCGACCGACATCATTCCGGCATCGATGTATGATCTGGCTCACTTTGCGAACATCCTCCTTTTCTATAAAAATAATGCCCTCCACTTGAAAAATGAAGGGCATTTTTGCCGCATGAATCTGTTGATAAATATACTATTTAAAATACCTTCTCCGATAAGCATAAACGGCTGCTTCCCCAAGCTCTTCCAACAGTCCGTAATTGGCATAGGCCCCTACAACGGCCCCGATACCCGGCACAAGCTGAAGCATCTTCACAAAGTCTATATAATCCCGATATTCCTGCTGAAACACTTTCCAATCAATATCCGCGGCCTTTTGCTTGTATTCCTCCCACCCGTCAATGATGGTGAATACTTCGCGGCGGTGTTCATCACTCGAGAAGGCCAGCTGAAAAACATAAAGCATAAAAAGTCTTTCTTCATACGCTTTCGGATCTAATCCGTGTATTTGGGCTGCTTCATATAAATACTTCATTTTGATGGAAAGCAGAAGCGGAAAATCCGCCAATCCGAGAAATATTCCGCCGGCACCTGTTCCTGCTCCTTCCACCGCAGCTGCTTTTCTATAAAAAGAGAGCCTTTCCTTCATATAACGCTCTTTGTCTTCCAGTGAATCCGGGACGATGATTTTCTTATTTGACGTAAATCCTGAACCGGCCAATGTAACTTTGACCATATTTTTGATACTATCTGTAACCATTTTGTGCACTTTTTCAGGAATTACTGAGTTGAATTTAACTTGCACTTTTTTAGCAGTACGATTCAGAATGCCTGCTCTTTTCAGCCTTTTCCTTTTCCACATTTCCATATCGTTTTGTGCATGCGATTCAAAGCTGTCCATGTCAAACACCTGTCCTTTTTAGTAGGCTTATTTACAATGTAAGCATCGCAGAGCTCTGTATAGATTTTTATCCTCAGGAGGATATTAACACCGCTGCAAACGACCAGCCTGTATGGTAATACGGATGAAGTTTCACTCAGTAATCAAATTTCTTCAGTCTTTCCACGAGATAGAATTGTGAAAAGGCTACAGCAAATAATAGCCCTGCCGCCAACAGGATCGCAGCTCCGAGCAGCCTGCCTCCTAAAATGAGTGCCAGAGAAAACAGGACAGACTGGACAATTAATGCCCACTGTACCACTTTCTGGAATGATTGCTTTTTTATACTTTCAGCCACCGGGTATAAAGAGATCCATATCTTGTAATCAAAGCGTTTGAACATCGGAATCATCTGAAAGCCTGTCAAATACATGAAAAGCAAACCAGTCAAGATGCTGAGCCAAAGTGTCTCACTAAAGAACAGGATCACCATGGATAACAGAGACAAACGGATATATAAGCCAAAATATTCACTTGTGCGCAGAAGTGATCGAATATACAAAAACGTAAACGTCTGCTTTTGATCATATTTGATCCTGTTCATAACAGCATCCAGCCACTTTCTGCGATGTACTTTCCCTTTCAGTTTCGGTACATCCGTGAACATATTCGCCAACCTGTAAAACAAGAGCATCCTCTGCTCTTCTAGACTGATCAGGACATCCCATTTCAGGCTTTTACCTTTTACAGCACTCCTGAAATAGAATAAGTAACCCGTCAGGATGACAGCCACGGCAACAACCAGAATGATTGATGCTCCGCTAAGTACCATATACAAGAACACGGCATTCAAAGCAAAACGAATGAAGTAATCTATAAGATGCGTTTCCCTCTCCTGATTCTTCAAGGTAAACCATCTTACATAAAGATTCCACACCTTCAATCCCAATAAAATCAGCAGGATGATAAAGAACGATTGAAACCCTCGTTCTGTCACCTTTACATACATAGGCATCATGGCAGCGAGAAGCAGCAGCAAAATATAGGACTGCGAAATGAAACTTACCCATATCCCTTTTTGGAAAAACTGCTTCATACGGCTTTCCAGCGGCAGTAAAAAGACAGCATCCGCCTCCCGCAAAAATGTATAGACTGGACTCCAAGTGAGAATCAATCCAAGGATGACCGCCATAATGAGCGGAGCCGGAAATGAACTGTCAAGCGTTCCTACCCACTGATTATAGGTGAATGCACCGCCGCCTAAAGCAAATATAAGCACAAACAGCAAGTGGTCATTAAACATATAACGAAGGTATTTCCTCAGCTCTGTATTATATTCAACTACCCTTTGTTTCCATACATCATCGATATTTCTCATTGCTCAACTTCTTCCTTTGTGAGCTCAATATAGATATCATCCAGAGTAGCATTCGGCATCCCAAATTCTTGCTGCAATTCCTGAAGCGTTCCCTTCGCCCTGATCTGCCCCTCATGAAGAATGATAAATGAATCACAATACCTTTCTGCTGTCGCCAGGATGTGAGTCGACATCAATATGCCGGCTCCATTCTTTTTCATTTCTTCCATCGAATTCAACAAGGATTGAATAGCCAGAGGATCCAGGCCTACAAATGGCTCGTCGATGATATAAAGACTTGGTTCCACTAAAAAAGCACACATGATCATGACTTTTTGTTTCATCCCTTTTGAAAAATGGGAAGGAAACCAGCCCAGCCGCTTCTCCATCCTGAACTCTTTGAGGAGTACCTCTGCCCTCTTTTTATATTCAGCTTCCTTAACTCCATAAGCCATTGCAGTCAGCCTCATATGTTCCTCAAGAGTCAATTCATCGTAGAGAATCGGTGTCTCAGGTATGTAAGAGAATTGTTTTCTATATTCGTCTGTATCACTTTTCAGTTGAAGCCCGTTGATCTTGATATCTCCCTGTTTAGGCTCCATCAACCCGATGATATGTTTAATGGTCGTACTTTTTCCGGCACCATTCAGACCAATCAATCCGACGATTTCGTTTGAATTGATACTGAAAGAAATATCCTTCAAGACGGGTTTTCGTGTATATCCTCCAACCAAGTGCTGAATTTCCAATAGTGACACAAGCAACGTCCTTTCTATCTGTTGTTGGTTTCATTTTAGCAAAGCAAGTCTTTTGAGGCTATTTCTGAACTTTTTCGATAAATAATATTTTTCTTGCATATAGAACTCGAAAATGGCCATCATAATGGAGGAAGGGGACAGCAAAACTTAAAACGGGGTGGTTGTTAAAGACCGGTATCCGAATTATACGTTTGCTTCCATCATTAATAAGGGGATGGTCGTCATGCATAGTATTGACCTGAACTCACACCATAATTTTTAACAAACTTTAAAAATGAGGTGTTTATCAAAGAACACGGACTATCATTGAATTCTTAGAGCATTAAAAAAGCTATAAGATAAGGGGATGGTCGCTTTGAACCAGAGTCAGTCAACACAAAATTCGATTAATCACTGATCTTGCAAATTCATGCAAAATGAGGTGTTTATCGCAGAGCATTCAGACGTTCCACAAATGAACCTTTAATGTATTCCCCCTTCAAATGGGGCTGGCAAAGGGTGATATCGCTATTACCTTTCTGCCGGCCCCTTCTTTGTTCTTTCCATAATTTCACTTTTTATGATAAAATCAAAAAAACATTGAAAGGCGGGATACTAATGAGTGACTGTATTTTTTGCAAAATTATCGACGGCGAAATCCCTTCATCAAAAGTGTATGAGGACGACCATGTTCTTGCTTTCCTTGACATCAGCCAGGTAACCAAAGGACATACCTTGGTGATCCCGAAAGTACATAAAGAAAATGTTTATGAGCTTACAGAAGAAATCGCCTCCAACATCTTTGCAGCTGTACCAAAAATCGCAAACGCCATCAAAGCGGAATATAACCCAATCGGATTGAACCTCCTGAATAATAATGGTGAAGATGCCGGTCAGTCAGTATTTCACTTCCACCTGCACATCATTCCGCGTTATGGACAAGGCGATGGATTTGGTGCTGTCTGGAAGACTCATACCGACCAATACACCAAAGAAGAATTAAAAGAAATTGCCGACGGAATCAGCAAGCATCTCTAACTAACTTATCTTTACTATTACACAACAGAGTGAAAACTCCTCCTCGCTGGGGAGTTTTTGTTTTTTACAGTTTTTACAAGCAGGTGTTGTTGCTGGTTATTTTGTGCTGCCATATAGCTGGTTCGTGGTTTCCTCATCGACCTTAAAACTTGGACCACTCTCCGGATTGGTTGTCCAAGTTTTTTATCTTCGGACTCAGAATTTAGTCCAGTACCCCCACGCCTTCAACCAAAAAGCTAACCTCTAAATTCCAGATGTCCGAACGCTTATTGAAAAATTCAAACTAATATCTTTTAAAAGATTTCATCCTATGATATACTGATTTTAACTTTTCGCTGATGGCAATGAGTGCACGTCAGGAGAAGCAAAGATGAGAAAAGATTAGATGAGGAGAGATGAGAAATGAATACAAAGACTTTGGTGGCACTATCACTGCTTATAGGGATCGGTGCTGTATTGCACGCTGTCATCCCTGGGGTTTTCCTTGGAATGAAGCCGGACATGATGCTGACGATGATGTTTCTTGGCATTTTGTTATTTCCGAATAAGAAAAATGTTTTATTGCTTGGAATTACAACGGGAATTATTTCTGGACTGACGACTCAGTTTCCAGGCGGGTTTGTTCCAAACTTGATCGACAAGCCTTTAACTGCTTTTGTCTTTTACCTACTTGTCCTTGGAATTAAGAAATATTCTGCTTCCATTGCAGGAACAGTTACACTGACAGCCATCGGTACAATGGTATCAGGGGTTATCTTCCTGACTTCCGCTTACTTGATCGTAGGCCTTCCAGGAGCATTCCTTGGATTGTTTGCTGCAGTTGTATTGCCTGCAGCGCTTGTCAACGCCGGAGCAATGTTTGTTGTATTTCCATTAGTTACTTCAATATTAAAGCGAACAAGCTTCGCTCAAACGATATCTTCATAAAGCTACACAAAAAAGGAACCTCTTTCAGGTTCCTTTTTTACTTGGCCGCAAGCCATAATAATATGCCTAGAAGTAAGGCAATAATGCCCCCAGATCCCAGCACGCCTGCTCTTCTCTTCAATATATTCTTTGGCGGATACATCCCGGATTTTTGAGTAGCCATAAAATAGTGGATCATTCCAAAAAACAATATTGCACTCAGCGCAAAGAATCCAAATATAATGCCATCCACTTCCTCCACCCCTCCCCATAAAAAGGCTTACTCACGCTATTGCTGCTTTCCCTCTATTTACTTACGTCCGATGCTTTTTTACAAACCGGCACCAGACCTTCCTAAAATATTTCTACGAAAACACAACCCTCTATTAATGTTTATGCCCATATTATGGGGTTATGAGAAAAGTTGATTAGTGACTTGCCAAAAAGGGTAAAAAGGATATACAGGATAAATGTCGAAGTATAACTTAGGAATATGATTTGGGGGAGATATGAATGAAGATAAAATCCATTACTTATGGAATATTGGCAGGAAGTGCAATCGGTGCATTGGCAACACTTCTTTCCGCCCCGCAGTCCGGTAAAGAACTGAAAGGGCAAATCGAGAAAAATAAAGATGAGTGGAAAGCTGTCTTTAATGAAATCAAAACAAACGCTGTGGAAGTCAAAGACGCTGTTTCCCGGCTTTCAACGGAAGGGAAACAAACCATTACTCTGCTAAAAGATGACATGCAGCACTCCATCCAAGCCTGGCAGGGAAATACAGAGCCCAACATCCAGCATATCAAGGATGATATTAGCGCAATAGAACAACTGGCTGAAAATATGGAACGAACAGTCAGCAAACAATAATTTTTAATGGTTCGGCAGTTGAAACTTGCCGAACCTTTTTTAATCGCTTACATAACTTAAAAACCTACTGTTTATAATGAAAAAATCACCTTTCTAAAAATTTAGTAAATTTAAACCTTTATTAATTTTTATTTTATTGGCATAATAAAAGAGAGAGTTATAAACTCAAAGGTTAGTTGAAACTAGACACGGTTAATTAATCAACTTTTACAAAGTGGGTGAATCGGATGGAAGAAAGAGATTTTTCTATGAAGGAAGCGATGTTGTTCAGCCAAAGAATGGCCCAACTGAGCAAAGCTTTATGGAAAGCGATTGAAAAAGATTGGCAGCAATGGATTAAACCCTATGATCTTAACATAAATGAACACCATATTCTGTGGATTTCCTATCATCTGAAAGGGGCTTCGATCTCAGATGTGGCCAAATTCGGGGTCATGCACGTGTCCACTGCTTTTAATTTTTCAAAAAAATTAGAGGAAAGAGAATTGCTTTGTTTTTCTAAGAGGGAAAACGACAAACGCAATACGTATATCCAACTCACGGAAAAAGGTGAAAGCGTTTTACTTGAGTTGATGCGGAATTACAAGCCTGAAAAACATTCAATCTTTAAGGGGGTCACACCCCTGAGGGAATTATATGGCCGTTTCCCTGATATGATTGAAATGATGGCCGTTGTAAAGAATATCTATGGAAATGACTTTATGGAGATTTTCGAAAAGTCCTTCCATAATATAGAAGCGGAATTTACTGAAGAGGATGGAAAGATTTTAAAAGTAACAGAAGATGAGAGCTGATTACAGATTTCGTTTTAGCTGTTCCATCAAATAGGGATATAACCTTTGAGCGATACATGCATCTATCACTTCTCGAGGTGACAATCGAACGTCCAGTTTTTCAGTGAACTCCTTAAAAAGCGGAGCAAAAAACACAAATCCTTCCGCTTTTTGTTCTTGTGAATGCTTGTTCAGTTTTTCACACAACTTATAGAAATCATTGACCTCATCTTCAGATAGTCCTTTTCTGATGATCAATCTGTAAAAGTCATACCCCGCTGCTGGTATCATTTCCAGTAACAATCTTTGTTGAAATTCAAGTTTTTCAATTCTCTTCTTTATTTCATCCATCCTGTACACCTTCTTTACTCTATTCCTTTATTTCACATCATCGGGCGAACCCTATTCTGCAAAAATATCGACTGAAAATACTCAGTTAAATCATACCAAATGATGTGCATTCTTGCTATGGTCCAGTTTCAAAAGCCTTTTTCCAGCCCCGTACTAATGAATAAATTATTTGAATAATTTTTTTACAATTTAATGTTAATTTTGCTATTGATTTTTTCCCTCAGACATCGTAAAGTATGAAAGCGAAAGATCAAATCAAACTTGTCGTCTGATGGAGGCGATTTTATTATGCATTGCTGGAAAACAATCAATCTAGAAAAACAATTCGGTCACAGCCGTGTTATGCTCATATCGGGTCTTGTGATGATGATGGTGTTCACTATCATCTATGTACCTGTCAATCTCATACTCTCTGAGGATCTGTATGATACTCATTTTTATTTATTCTTGGCAGGAATGCTGATGATCTACCCATTGCATAAACTATTGCATATTGTGCCGATATTGTCCTATTTTAATAAAATGAAATATAAAGTGACGCGTCACCTTTTCTTTATTCCAATCGTTTCTTTTCGTGTGGGTGAGCCCATATCAAAAAACCGGTTTATCCTGGCTCTCGTGTTTCCGTTTTTCTCAATTAACACAGCGCTGCTTGCCGGTTGCGTTCTGATGCCTCACTACTCGCATTACTTTACCATCCTGACGGCGTACCATACTGGAATATGTACCATTGATTTCTTGTATGCTAAATGTTTGCTCTACTCCCCAAGAGATGCGATGATTGAAGAAAATGAAGATGGATACGAAATTTTAAATCTGCAAAGAGGCAGTATATAGATATTCAGTGTTGATGAATTCAAAAAAGTCATCGGCTGGAGACCTATCTATAAATGCCTCTTTCTCATTTTCAGGACTTCGTTCTACCAATTTAAAGGATATTTTGGTATCGTATAGCATATAGGAAATATAGGGAGGGGATAAAATGATCTCCATTTTCATCATTTTTTCAGTATTTATCCTTTATTTTATCAACCAAATGACAAACTCACTTTGCCTGCAAAAAGAAATACCTGAAGAAAGACAGCCAAAAGTCTTCAGGACCATCAACATACTCATTACCATTCTCTTAATATCCTCATACATAGAAATATTGTATGCTTAACTTAAAAGTGGAGCCGGCTCTTTCAGCTCCGACATGCGCTATGGCAAAAAACAGTGGAGGTCTGAACTTTGACCTCTGCTGTTTTTTGTCTAGTGACACGAGGAGCTAGCCGGCGGAACTGGATAGAGAAAAGCGGAAGGCGCTTGCTCAGGCCCGACAAGCGCTGACGCGAAAAAGGAAGGAAGCCTGCACTTGGGCTTCCTTCCTTTTTGTGCAGCGACTCGAGGGGCAAGGAGGCGGAGCTGGACAACTTTAAAAGTGGAGCCGGCTCTTTCAGCTCCGACATGCGCTATGGCAAAAAACAGTGGAGGTCTGAACTTTGACCTCTGCTGTTTTTTGTCTAGTGACACGAGGAGCTAGCGAGCGGTACTGAATAGAGAAATGCTATAGATATGCACGTGGATTGAAGGTCTTTGTACATAAGTGAAGGATAACCCGATAAGATATGTACTAAGATGGTGGAACAAAGTACAAGAGCTTGAAAGTAATGCTTTAGATATGTATCAAGATTGAAGATCTTAGTCCGTGATTCCAAAAAGCCCGAATAGAAATGTATTAATTAGTGCATATCATCTATTTCCCGTGCACAGCGCTTTATAACCTGTGTGTATGGTTGTATATGCCGTGCGTATATATGTATATCCCGTCCACAAGCGCCTTCCCCGCATCCCCACGCCTCCTTTCCTGATCTCTTATCCACATCCAGCACTAAATAATCATATTCAACCTTTCCTTTGCCCTCCCCCTGCTTCCAACAAAAAACGGACTGCCCCTTTGAACAGTCCGTGCTTTGTATATATTCAGCTTGGTTTTAAACCCAAGCTGCACCGATGATAATCAACAAAATGAACAATACTACGATTAACGCAAATCCTCCACCATAACCGTAACCAGACATATACGCTTCCTCCTTTCTTAAATGGAGCATAAGGCAATGAATGCCTTATGCTGCCTGAGGTTTAATTATAGCCAAGCTGCACCTACGATGATTAACAAGATGAACAATACTACGATTAACGCGAATCCTCCGCCATATCCGTATGAGCCACCCATAACTTTCCACCTCCTTTAGAAGCGTTACTTTATCCTATTCAATTCCTGCTTTTTTGTTTAGGCGTATTACATACTTCCTGAGAAAAACTTAGCAGATGTAAGCTGCACCTACGATAATTAGTAAAATGAACAGCACCACGATCAGCGCAAATCCAGATTGGTATCCGTAGCCCATTTTTGATTACCTCCTTTTCTCTAGTCAAGATATCTTATGTATAAAGAACTGAAGTGGGTGTTATATTCGCCCAATTTTTAGAAAACAATCCATTAAAATGTTTATTTTCCTATTGAGTTTATGATATAGTATGATTTGTAGTTTTCAGACAAACCTTATTGACAATATAAACATTTAGGAGATGTTATACCTATGAAGAAATGGATTTTGACAATGTCTTTAGCCGCAGGTGTAATCGGCCTTTCCGCATGTAACAATGCAGAAGACAATGGCGACAGCAGCGAAATTGTGGCTGAAACCAAAGCAGGAGATATTACAAAAGAAGAACTTTATACATCCATGAAAGAAAAATTCACTCCTCAAATGGAACAAGCTCTGCAGGAACTAGTACTTAAAAAAGTTCTTGGCGATAAATATGAAGTGACTGAAGAAGAGGTTGATGAAAAGCTTAACGAAGCTAAGGATCAGCTTGGACCTCAGTTTGAAATGTTCTTGTCTCAATACAACTTGAATGAAGATTCTTTCCGTGAGTATCTTGAGCTTCAATTGCTTCAAGAAAAAGCGGCAACTGCTGATATTGAGGTTTCCGAAGATGAGCTGCAAGAATACTACGATAACTGGAAACCTGAAATTGAGGTTCGCCACATCCTTGTGGATGATGAAGAGACAGCTAAAGAAGTGAAGCAAAAGCTGGCAGATGGAGCAAAGTTTGAAGATTTGGCGAAGGAATACTCTAATGACCCAGGTTCTGCTGAAAATGGCGGAAGCTTAGGATGGGTCGATTATGAAGGCAGACAGAATTTCGTGCCTGAATTCTCAGAGGCCCTTGAAAAGCTTGAGACAGGAAAAGTAAGCGAGCCGGTTCAAACACAGTATGGCTACCATATCATCGAAGTAACTGATAAGAAAGAGAAAAAATCCTTCGATGAAATGAAAGAGGAACTTGAAAAATCATTGAAGTTATCAAAAGTAACACCAGAAAAAATCCAGCAGGCTATGAAAGAAGTAGTGGAAGATGCAGGATTGAAAATTACTGATGAAGATCTTAAAAACAGTTTTGAGCAAATCCTGAATCCTCCGGAAGCTCCTGCTGTTCCTGAAGAAGGCGAAACTCCAGCACCTTCTGAAGATGAAGAAGCTGAAACAACAGAAGAATAAAGAAAAGGGAAGCACTGACGAGAGTGCTTCCCTTTGTTTATTTTCCGCTCAGGCAGATGGCTGGCGCCGTTTCTCCTTCTCTTCCTCCATGCGCTTCATATAGACTTCGCCTTCCTGTTCAATCCACTCATTTTCTACTTCTCTATCTTCCTTCGCTGATTTCATGGCCATGTAAGCACTGACGAAAATACCTGCTACAATGAAATACACCCAAATTGGCAACGTCATATATTGATTCCCCTCCACTGTTTGTCCTACTATTCCAAATATATGCCAGGCTATAAAAAAAATGACTTTCAATTGAAAGTCATTTAGGGCCTTACTTATGGAAAGTCGGCTTGTAGAATGAACGGTTATCGAGAGCAAACACTCTCTCCGTGTATTCTCCCGGCTTTGTTTTTTCCAGAACTTTATCGAGCATATTCATTTTGGCATCGATATTATCGATGTAATGAAGGATTTCCGCTTCTCTAATCATCGGCGGCTTCGGGCTTCCCCACTCTGCTTTTCCATGGTGAGAGAGGACGAGGTGTTGAAGGATCATGATTTCCTCCCCTTTGATTCCGAGTTCCTCAGCGGCCTTTCCGATTTCATTGACCATGATGGAAATATGTCCGAGCAGGTTGCCTTCTATGGTGTAGGAGGTTGAAGTCGGTCCTGATAGTTCAAACACCTTTCCAAGGTCATGGAGAATGACACTGGCATATAAGAGGTCTGTATCAAGGGATGGATACAAAGATGCAATGGACTTAGACAGATCCAGCATCGACACGACATGGTAGGCTAATCCTGATACAAATTCGTGATGATTCTTTGTTGCAGCCGGATACTCCAAGAATGGTTTTTGATATTTTTTTAAAAGGTGGCGCGTGACTCTCTGGATGTTCGGATTTTTCATTTCAAAAATGTATTGAGTGATTTTGCTGGTCATTTCATCAATGCTCAAAGGTGCAGTTTGAAGGAAATCGCTTAATTCCAAACCATCTGCAGAAGAACTCGGTTTGATCTGCCTGATTCTAAGCTGGTTTTTTCCCCTGTAGCTTTGAACATCTCCGGAAACCTTTACGATTGTTTCCGGCTGATAGTTGATTTCGTCCTGCTCGCTTGCATCCCAAAGTTTTGCTTCGATATCTCCGCTTTTGTCTTGAAGAATCAGAGTTAAAAATGGTTTACCTGTATTTGTCGTTCCTTTTGTCGTCTGCTTGATCAGCATGAATAAATCCACTGATGCTCCGACATCGTATTGTGCGATTCCTGGCATTCTAATAGCTCCTTTCACTTCTGTTGTTTCTGCTAGTATACCATACTCCCAACCACATACTGACAGGAAAGGACTTCTACTCGGCTGCTGTATGAGAACGGTCAGGTTCCGCGGGTACAAACAAGCACTGAAAACCTTGTTTGTTCTTCAGTTACTTTATTTCCCCTGCCATTGTTAACGGTTCATTTCTTACATCATTGAGGTGAATGGTTTCCCCATCCTCAACATTTTTAAGAATATGCCTGTGGCAAGTGAAGAACAGGACCTGAGTATCCTCTTTCAAGTGCTCCAGTAACTTCATGACTGCTTCTGTTCTCTTTTCATCAAAATTGACAAACCCATCGTCTATAATGACCGGCATTGAATACACATCCTTCAGCATCCCCACTAATGCAAACCTCAGGGCGATGTATACCTGCTCTTTTGTACCCTGGCTGAGCTCATCGGGAGTGAAGGTCATTCCGTCTTTTCTAGAGATGATAAAGGTTTGATCCTGCTGGGAACGAATTTTACTGTAAACACCGTTCGTCAGCAGTCCCAAGTAATTGTCGGCGGTCTGAATGACCTTTGGCAGCTTCTCTTTTTTATAATCTTCAATTGTTCTCTTCAGAGCCGAGCGTGCCAGTGAGTACTTCAGCCACTCTCTTGATAAATCATTCAGGGCTGCTTTTTGTTCCTGATACTTATACAACAGCCTTGTATAGGAGTCTCCTTCTTCGAGTACTGATATCTCATAAACGGCCTCTGCAAGGTTTTCATTCTCTTTATATATTTTCTGCTTGATATCAGTGAGCTCTTCTTCCAGACTGCTTATCGCTTCATGAATTTCGATGCCTTTATCTTTAAATTCATGAAAAGCTCTAAGTAAGTTCATCCCTAAGCTGTTCAGCAAAATCCGCTCCTGTTGTTCCAAGGAATCCTTTTCATTCGCTAATGCTGCTTTTTCCCGGAAGTCTTCAACTGTTCCGGCTTGTGCAGCTGCCAGAAGCTCTTTAATTTCTCTCTCAATAGTGTTCAGTCGTGCTTGGATGAATCCACGTTCCTCTTCCGCATCATCCTTCTGTTTCTCTAAGTGCTGGTAGGATAAAGTCTTCCGCTCATTTTTGACAAGAGCATCTTTTATTCTTAATAGAGTCTCTTCTATAGTAGAGTGAGGAATAGGGAGACCTTCGACTGCTTCCTCTACTTCTTTTTTGTAATTTGATAGTTTCTGCAAACATTTATGGCAGGCTTCTTCAGCATTCTGCTTTTCTTCAGCAAGGGTCATTAATTCCTTGAGTTTCTCGAATGCTTCCCCAAGCAGCTTCCAATGCAGTTCAGCCGGCAGCTTCAGTTCCTTTGCCAGCCTTTTGAATTCTTCCTGAAGATTATCCTCTTGAATTTCCAGGTTTCGGTATTCCTCTTGTAGCTTATGAATCGTATGCTGATGATTTTCTAATTTTAAAATCCATTGTTTCCACGATTCTCTTAATTCAGATTGCTCTTTTAATAAAGCATGGCTCTTGCTATCATCCTTGCTTTGCTGCGCCTGAATTTTTCCATGGAGGATTTCAGCTTTGTTTTCCAATTCCCTCAAATAACGGCTGCCATCCTGATTTTTTGTAGAGGAAGCAAGAAAGAATGACACTGCAAGTACTACGATCAATACGCCGACACCCGTCAGCAAAGACCCTGACAGAACCCAAACCAAAAGGGCGGTAAACAAGGCGATAATAGAGCCGGTCAACAAGGGGTTACCCTTAATGTATTTCCTGTTTCTTCTCTCCTTATTTTCCCTTATTTGTTCTTGGAGAAGGTCATATTGAATTTTTAGCGTATCCGCCTCTCTGCTGTCCCTTACGTTTTTTTGCAGCTCTTGAAATTTGGATTCTTCGAGAAGCTTATCTTCCAGTTCTGTGCAGCGCTCCTCCAGATATTGCAACTGGTTTTCTTCAGCTTTTATTCGCTCCGTCAAGGATTCTTTTTTCAATTGAAGCTTGTAAAGCGCTTCTTCTATACTTTTCACCCGGTCTTTAGTGACCAAGTCCAATCGAACTTCATGCATAGAATCTATTTCTTCAATCCTCAATTCTTGCATGAGATGTCCCATTTTTAAATTTAACTGCCCAATTTCCCGTTCATACTCTGCTGCCTGGTCCTGCCTTTTTGTAAATAGCTCCCGCTTCTCAAGCAGGCTGGACAACAGGGAAGATCGGTCTGTGAGGTCTTCATCTGGTCTTGACTCTTCCATTGCCTTCTCCAGTTCCACCACCCTTGAAAGGGTCACTTCCAGGGCCGATTGCTGCTGCGCTAACTGGTTTTGCCAATTATCCAATCGTTGAAGGCCTTCTACAGGAAAAGAAGCAGTACCCTGCAATTCCTGTAATCTTCTTTTTACTACTTGATATTCATGCAAATCGTGCCAGGATTTCTTCAATGCTTCAACCAGCTTCAAATCTTCTTCTTTCTGGTCTTTTTCTTTATGGAGGGCCTTCAGTGCTTCCTCAGATTTATTTTTCTTTTGCAGCAAAAGGGTAAAGGTTTCGTTCTTTTCTTTTGCTTTTTTTAACTTTACCTCGGTGTCTCTGAGTTCCGTTAATTTTTGATTGATCTCAGGCTTTTTTCCTGACTTTTTGAATAATCTGTCGAGCTCCTTCTGCCAGTGTTCTTCAAGTCTGAAGATGGCATCTGTGCCCGTCATTCCTGAACTGAAAAGGTACCGGTTGATTTCTGCTTCTTTCAGGCTTGAGATTTCCTGGAGTCCATGGATATTAAACGAATAGATTCCTTGAAAGGTCGATTTGTCCATTCCGTTCAATTCTTCCTTCAGTTCCTCCTCTCCGCCGATGGAGCCATCCTCATAAAATACGGTCACATCCCCAGCCGCTTTTCCCTTCACGCGCTCAACCGTAATGGAGCGGCCTTTATTGTTTGTAAGCGTCAGTTTGCCTCCGTATTTCGCATGGGTCTTTGGCTCATATCTTTGTTCAGAGTGGACTTTTGTTGGAAAACCAAACAGCACACCATGAATGAAGGCCATGATGGTTGATTTTCCTGCTTCATTCTCTCCATAGAATAGCGAAAAAGAATGAAGATTTTCCAGCCGGAAATTCTCCAGTTTACCAAATCCGTAGATATGTATATCAGTGATCTTCAATCGTTCCACCTCCTTTGTTAGTTACATCATTTAACCGAAAATGAAGATGCCAGCATAGATAAGACCGACTGTTTCACTTCTTCCTGTTCGTTTCTATCAAGCTTATCGATATAACGATGTGCCTGTGGATGCAGAAATAGGTCAGAAGAGACTTCATCCATATCCTGTTCGTCCCATTTCTCGATCGTATGGATCATATCGTTCAGGAAAGTTTCCTGCCCTTCCACAAAAGCCAGCGGACTGGTATCCAGGATGCGCATAGAATGCACCCAGACTGGATTCTCCTGCTGCTCCTCTCCATCCTGAAACGCTTCAAGAATTTCTCCATTCTTAATTTTGGCAAGAATGTCAGAACCCGTTCCTTGTATTTCCGTAAATTCTATTTCTAAAAAGGTGACCCCTTCGTTTCTGTATTGGTCGATTTCGAGCTTGCATAACTCAAATACCTGGCTGAGGGTATTTGAATTCTTTAAAGAAATGGATGTCTTTTCCCACAGAATCTCCTGGGTTTCAATAAACTGCAGCTTGGTTTCTCCTCCTGAAATGGTTACCGCATAACATCCCTTTGGACCCGTTTCTTTCCGGTGCCTTCCCTGGATATTCCCCGGGTATACAACTGGCGGCAAAGCAGATAATTCCTGTCGTACATGAATGTGTCCCAACGCCCAGTAATGATAGTTTTTCTCCTTCAGTTCCTTTAGTGTGAAAGGGGCATAAGGCTCATGAGCGGATGCCTCACCTGCCTCACTTCCGTGAAGAAGACCGATATGGATGCCTCCATCTTTGGCAGCGACAGGATAGTCAGCAATTTTCCTTTGCAGCACGTGGCGTGTATCATAACTGAAACCGTACAAATGTACTCTTTGTCCAGCATCAGTCTGATGGATGATTTCCTCAACTTCACTGCCAAACACCTTAACATTAGGAGGCATTTCCAAATGAGACAAGTAGTTACCGAGATAATCATGATTGCCGTGAATGACGTATACGGAAATTCCTTCATCATTCAGCCGCTCAAATTGTTTTTTCAAGCGGGCCTGGGCACGGATGCTTCTGTCTTCCTCATCATACAAGTCACCTGCAATGAGAACGAACTCAACGTTCAGCGCAATAGCCTTATCCACTACTCTTTCAAAAGACTTAAACGTACTGTTCCATACTCTCTGAAACAGTTCTTCCGGCAGGTGTTTCAGCCCTTTAAAAGGACTGTCCAAATGCAGATCGGCCGTATGTATAAACCTAATCTCGCTCATATAGTACCCCTTCTTTCATAAATGCGAATACACGTTCTCTTATTCTTCTATTATAGACTATTTTATTGAAAAAAATAAGGACGCAGCATAATTTCAAAATAAAAAGAAGCCCAGATGACCAGGCTTCTTTTGAATAGGCTCTTTTTAATACTTTGTTGCTTTTTAATAGTAAGTTCAAGAGATATGGCCAGAATTCACAGAAATTTTCTTGTTCAGCAAGAAAGAAAAGAGCTATTCACCCTTTCAGAGAGAAAAGCCCTTGTACCCAAGGGGAAAATCCGGCCCTTTGGATTTTTCCGAGAACAACATCTATACGAAAACAGCTATTTCTTAATATGGTAGTTGAAGAAAATCAACCTGAGATTAGACAGATTACCCTCTCCATCACACTGGCTGTTTAACTGCAGAGATTTTCCCGGCAAGATATTTCCCCAGCCATATACCGCTTGCTGCCGCCTGTGACAAGGAGTGGGTTTCTCCTGAGCAGTCTCCGATCAAGAATAAGTCCGGGACTTTCGTTTCGAAGTATGAGCTGGTGATAATCTTCGGTTCGTAGAACTTGGCATCAATGCCATACAGCAGGGTATCCCCATCGATTTTTTCACCGATAAGCCCTTCAAGTGCTGATAGCATTTCGAGCACTGCACGTGTATATAGTTCTGGGACCTCTTCTGTAAGATTTCCACAGTCAGCCTCCAATGACGGTAATATTGTGTTTTTGTTGAGGTCTTTTGTTTTTCTATCAAGCTTAAGGTCTTCAAGCCTCTGCACAACGATGCGGTCCGATCCTTTATTAATCTTACTAATTACAGAACTGGCATGCTTTTGTGCCTCACTATACGAACGGAAGTAACGGGGG
The DNA here is from genome assembly GCF_046237645.1 of Rossellomorea sedimentorum. Lineage (GTDB taxonomy): Bacteria > Bacillota > Bacilli > Bacillales > Bacillaceae_B > Rossellomorea > Rossellomorea sedimentorum. The sequence continues at coordinate 1,071,904 of NZ_CP143546.1, read as the reverse complement.
ACAAATAAGGTGAAATTGAGATTGGCACTCGGGGTTTCCCGTTCCCTTGCATTCTGCCCGTCAGGCATGACAAATCCATGCTGATGCTTCCGTATGATTCGTCCTCTCGGATTCATGCAGTACGTTGTGGCGGTGTAGGACTCTGCCATATAGGTAAGTTTGGTTTCAAAGGTATCTTTCAGGATTGCCTGCAGCTGATCTCCTTTCATCTCCACCCGAAGACCAAGGTCCAGCCTTGTTTCCTCAGGAGAAAGCCCGAGGGATTCAGTCTGCCGTTTCAGCCACTCGCTGCCGCTCATGCCTGTAGCAAATACGAGCTCCTTCGTTCGAAAGGTCTTTTCGTCCGACCTTAAAAGAAAACCTTTTTCGATTTTTTGTACAGAATCAATCAATGTTTGGAACGTAAAGGTGACTCTGTTCTCAATCAAAAATTCATACATCCCCTGAAATACCTCATTGGCCAATTTCGTTCCGAGGTGACGAACTTCAGTGGAGAGGACCCTGAAGGAATGGCGCATTGCTTTTGCTGACAACTCCTTGTTCTCAGTGGTATACGTCTCGACGGCATCACCGCCGAATGAACAGAGGACATCATCCACTTCCTTCATGAGTTTCAACGCCTGACCTTCTCCAACTTTCCTGCCAAGCCCGCCGCCAAAATCATTCGTATAATTGAATTTCCCCTCTGACTTTCCAAGTCCCGCAAAACCAATATATTTGCTGCAAATCCCTTCGCATGTGCAGGAGCCGCCCGTATCCAATCCGCAGACACGGTCTTCCAGTCTTTTGCCAAGATCAATTATATGGATATTCAAATTCTTGTTTTCTTTTATTAATTGATAGGCTGTGAAAACACCGCTCACCCCTGCTCCTATGATCGTGATGTCATATAAGCCGTCTTTCATCAGTCTCACTTCCCTTACTATTACTCTCTATATCTTTAAGTTTATCTTGTTCTTGCCTTCTTCACTTAATTTTTTGTTTAGCAACCTTAGTTCGCTTTTCAGCTTCCTTACTTCCCTTGAAGAATTGATTCCTTCTTCTACGGCTTTTTTGATCACAAAGTAAAAGCCCAATAATATAAATAAAAATATCATTCCCGCGATTATGATCTCCACTTATTCTACCACCTTATTTTTTATCGGAACGGTTCCATAGATAATGTAAAAATGTTTCCTCTGATTCTGGAATTTCTTCCGATTTAACTTGAAGGAACCCATTTCTCAACAGCACTTTTTGTGATGCAACATTCTCAATCTTTGTCTTGGCATAAATCTTTTTCACATGATATTTATCGATTTCCGTCAAGAGAAGATTAGCGACCGTTCCGCAATTCCCTGACCTGTCATGGCTTCTCCAACTCGATATCCGATATGGCCAGTCCCGGCAGCTTGATCAATGTCCACCAGATTCTGCCTTCCTAAGATTTTCCCCGTCTTGTCCTTAATAAGGAAGAAGTAAGAAAGTTTCTCTTGCTGTTCATCGAGAAGGGCTCTATGCCTCTCTAAAAAGAAGCCTTAATGATAATATTCCTCCCCGCGTCCCGGTACCATTGTTTCAAAAAGGCTTTTTTCGTAAACTTTGTTGCTATTTAATACAAACTTTAAGAAACATCTACTTAATTAACCAGAAATAGCCTGATAAACAAGGAAGAAAAGAGCTAATTCACCTTGTTCAGAGAAAAAAGCCCTTGTCTCCAAGGGAAAAATCCGGCTCTTTGGATTTTTCCGAGAGCAACAATATATACGAAAACAGCGTTCAAAAAAATGCCCTGTTCTCACACTCAAAAGCATACAGGTTCTCAGCATCCTCTTGTGTCAGCTGATCAAGATACAACTCCATTTACTCTTCCTTCCTCTCTCATCCGTTCTAAAAATGAGGCTATTTCCCGTTTACTCCTCAATTTAAAGACTTTCTTTTCTGAACCGAGTTCCTGAAAGCGGTCCATTCTTTCCTCCATCTTACTTCTTCTGGCGTGATAGGTCGTAATGATAAATTTCAAAAAACCCCACTCCATTTGTTCTTTACAGCCCTTTCCCATGTCCGGGCGGGTTTTGCCTAAATTGGTTAGCCATCTCTTCAGAACTCTGTACAGGCAGACATACAGTGGCAGCTCTAAATAAATGATTGTATCCGCATGCTGCAAACGCAGCTCAAATGTCTGACTATAATTTCCTTCCATGATCCATTGAGGTTTCTTTACGATTTCTCTCTGGAGAGCGGAAAACTCTTCAAGATTCGCCTCCACCCATCCCGGCTTCCAGAACAAGGAATCCAGATGTGTCACTTCTATATCCAGTATGTTTCCCAGCCTCCTGGCAAAGGTCGATTTTCCAACGCCGGCTGATATACCGACGACCATGATCCGTTCCATCAGTCCCCCCCCACTTCACTATGTTTCATTAATAATACCTTATAAAAAAAGCCATCTATAAAAAATTCGCGACTATGTAGAGAAAACCTTCCTGCTCAGCAAAAAGCAGCTCCTTCTTAGAGAAAGAAACTGCTTTAAAACAAGATTAATTTTTCTTTGTCAGTTCGATTGCTTTTTTGATATCTTTAAACGAATTGGACTTGCCGTACATCAATACTCCTCCGCGATAGACCTTCGCACCGAACCAACCGATGAACAGGATGGTAATGAGGAGGACAGCAATTCCCAGGACCGGCTCCCAGGCGGCGATATTGAGCATTCCGACACGAAGGAACATGACCATCGGTGTGAAGAACGGGATGTAAGAAGCCACTGTAATAAAGCCGGCTTCAGGATTACTCAGTCCAAACATGGCAATGAAGAACCCGATCATAACAAGGAACGTCATCGGCATGATCATCTGCTGCACATCTTCAATCCGGCTGACCAACGAGCCGAGCAGTGCAGCCAATGTAGCATAAAGGAAGTATCCCAGCAGGAAGAAAATAATGGCATAGAGAATGATGCTCACACTAACATCACTGAAACCGAAAAACTCCATCATTTCTCCCAGGTCGGAATCTCCTTTACTTGTGAGGGCAAAATAACCAACCGCCAGTAAAAACGACAGCTGTGTCAACCCAACAAGACCGATACCTAAAATCTTTGCAAACATTTGTTTTACCGGGGACACACTTGAAATTAGTATTTCCATCACCCGGGATGATTTCTCTGTGGCGACTTCCATGGCAATCATATTCGCATAGACAATTACCGATATATAGATAAAAAATAAAAGAATATAGACAATTCCGCGTGCCTGATTCAACTCTTCTTCCGACTTGGCACCTTCCACAAGCGCTTCCCTTTCAAAAGAAACGGGCGCATTCAATGAGGCCAACTCTTCCGGAGACAGTTCCAAGTTTTGTGCCGCTAAAGCAGATTTGATTCCTTGCAAGGCATTCTGCAAGACATTGGCTACTCCTGATTCAGAAATCGATTGAGACTTGTATACCCCCTGCGGCAGTCCGCTCTCATCCAACGAAAGGATCAGGTAGCCTTTATAGGTACCATCTTCTGTACTTCCCTTCAGACTTTCTTCACTTTCGCCGGATTGCTCCAATTCCAGTTCTTCATTCAATGCTCCAACTTGCGCAGCAAATGATTCAAAAAGTTTTCCCGTCTCGTCAACAACGACGATCACCTCCTGCTCATCCCCGCTGAAGCTTTCAATGATATCCTGTAAATTCACCAGCAAAAAGATACCAGCCGCTGCGATAAGGGTTGTAATAATGAAGGATTTTGCTTTTAATTTATTAAAATATGACTGTGATAGCATTAAGAAAAAATTATTCATAGGAAGTACCCACTTTCTCAATGAAAATATCATTTAAGGACGGTTCCTCCAGTTCAAACTTGCGGACAAATCCTTTCTTTACCACCACATCGAAAACATCCCGAGCTACTTCTTCCGACTCAACCTGCAGCTGAATCCCTTCAGTAGTCTTCTTCGACTTCGTAACACCCGGTACCGAATCAAGGAAACGTAAATCATAATCTGCATGAATCGTCACGTTTTTCTTCCCGAATGAACGCTTGATTTCCTTTAATCCCCCATGCACAACAGGAGTCCCTTTATGCATAATGCAGAGGTTTTCACAGAGTTCTTCAACGTGTTCCATCCTATGGCTTGAAAACACAATTGTCGTACCACTTTCCTTGATCTCGCCAACAGCGTCTTTCAGCAGTTCCACATTGACAGGGTCCAGCCCGCTGAACGGCTCATCCAGGATCAGTAATTTCGGCTTATGAATGATGGACGCGATCAACTGGATCTTTTGCTGATTACCTTTCGATAACTCCTCTACCTTCTTCGTTTTATAATCAGGCACATTGAATCTCTTCAGCCAGTAATCCAGTTCTTGTTCTGCTTCCCTTTTATCCATTCCTCTTAAGCGCGCCAAATAAATGATCTGGTCATTCACCTTCATTTTCGGATATAATCCACGCTCTTCAGGCAGATAACCAATTTCCGGACTTGTGGAATAATCAATCTTTTTCCCCTTCCATGTTATTGTCCCTCCACTTGGATCCAGCAGACCGAGGATCATCCTGAAAGTCGTTGTCTTCCCTGCACCATTACCGCCCAGGAAACCAAACATCTCTTTTTCTGGAATACTGATCGATAAGTCATCCACCGCAGTGAAGTTCCCAAACCGCTTTGTGACATTGTTCAGTGACAGCACCATCTTTTTTCCTCCCTTTCACTCCCAATAACTCAAGTGGTGAAGCTTTCACCCCTATGAGATAGTTGATTTCCGCTACAGGCGCACGAATCAACCTTTCATAAACAGACCCATTGAGTAAATGTAAAAAGCAACAATCTTTTAAAAAACAGCCTTTTAGAAACTCCATCTCTCTATACGAAGGACATTAGTAAAAGTTCCCTTAATATCATGTAACAGGAAAAACTTTATTATTTTCTAAAGATATGCAAAAATAATAGTAACTATCAGAATTTTTAAAAAGGGGATAGAAAATGATGAAAGTTTACAAATTGACGGTTTTTGAACAAACAGGGGAAAGCATTTACGAAGATTCTTTTGAAGCGCCTTCCGATGATAAGGCAAAAGAAATCGGGAAAGAAATATTAGAAGAAAAAGGATATGCTGACCACACACATAGATGCGCCTCGCCATTAGGGAAGTTGATTTTATTTCATCCGTGATTCGGTTGTAAAAGAATCGATGATCACAGATTTAGATTAAGGGAAGAATTAAATGAAAAGGAGGGCCAAACCACAATGATTTTGGCTCTCCTTTTTTGTGGGTATTAAATTGATATAACAGGAAGATACTCTTTGTTTAAACTGCTTAATAATGATTTTGAAATCTATTACAGAAAGCGGAGTATGTGTGGTTTATTGTCCCTTAAATTTCGGGGGACGTTTTTCAACAAACGCTTTTATCCCTTCTTGATGATCCTGCGTTTGCCGCATTTTCCACTGACCGACCTTCTCAAGCTGTAATGCCTTTTCTAAACGGTCCCTGTTCAATTCCGCATAGATCGATTTGGATTCTACGACGGACATTAAAGGTTTCTGCAGACACTCGGTAATATATTTTTCGATGGCTCTGTCCAGTTTACCAGATGGGATGGCTTCATCCACCAGCTTTTTCATCAATGCTTCCTGACCCTCGAACACCTTTCCGGTCCACATAAGCTTTTTTGCCCTGCAGGTGCCAAGTCGTTCCTGAAGGAAGAAGTGACCGCCGCCATCAGGTATCAAGCCGATTCCAATGAAATTCATTGCAAGCTTGCTGTCCTCTTCGCAAATGATATAATCAGCAGCAAGGGCAAGACTTAATCCCAATCCCGCTGCAGCTCCATGGATTCCGGCGATGGTCAGCTTTCTCATCGTATAGAGAGTCATTGTCATATCACTGATGACCTCCATAATCTCTGCAAATTCCGCCTCGCCCCCGAGATTCAACATCTCTTTGATATCTCCTCCTGAAGAAAAACCTTTTCCTTCTCCCTTCAGGACGACAATTAATATATCATCTTCTTTCTCAATTTCTTTAAAACAATTCAACAGTTCCCTCATCATTTTGGTGTTCATAGCATTCAAGGATGTCGGCCGGTTCAAAGTAACCGTCGCAACCTTCCCGTCTTTTTCGAGTTTAATGGTTTCGTATAGTGCATTTGCATTCATAGAAACAACCCCTTTTGCCGCATTTATTTTTAGAAATATTCCCTACTCTTTGAAAATATAACAATGGTAAATAAAGAATCCTCAGGTACCCATCAGTATTTCTCTGCTGATCGTCTCGGTTTCTCACAATAAGTCTCACAATCCCTATTAAGGAATTCTCCGACCGAAGATGGAGCTTAATGGAATCGCTTTCAATTTACTCTGCTAAAATTTCGGCATACCATAACTGTTCTTATTCGATATGAAGGCATATTATCCTTCAGGTTTTAGAATTTTCTAAAAATATTTTAGGTACCTACCTCAATATCCAGGAAATGGAGTCTATTATCCGCTGCATTTATTTTCGGTTTTTCTATAAATGTCATTACACTTGTTCCTAGTTCAGCCGGCTACCGCTAAGAAGATCTACAAAGTGAGCGGGAGTGTTCCCACCTCTTTTAAAGAAGTTCCCAAGATTCCATACCTTCGATTTTATCCTTGACCATCTTTACCTGCTTACACCAGTGAATAGACCGATGCAGAGATCAATGCTGATCCATAAATTATGGCACTCACCAGTAAAAGCGTTAATCCTACAAATATAGTTCTAGTGCGATGGTCCAACAGGCTATCCATTCAATCTCCCCTATTAGTTCAATAACTCTATTCTTTTTTAAAAATTAGCAGCCCTTGCATTTTTTAACTAAGTGAACCAGTACTGAAACACAATAAAAACGGCCGTCACCATCAGAAACATTTCAGCTAGAGTTAAAACAGCTTGTTTTGGATATTCACTGAATTTCAATTCAAAGAATACCCTTACTGCATAATCCAGTAGTAATAAAAAGATTAATACACCCGAATATAAGTAAACTACGTCTTTATTGTTAATCAAGAGGATTCCTAAAATCATTGATATGATTGCAGTAATCATTCTTAACCATTTGTCCACTTTACGATGAGAATCATTTATATAATTATAGGAAAAAAACTTTCTTTTTACTTTCTCTATTTTAAAAATCTTCCTTAAGAGAAGCTTGACTATTGAAATAAGGATAAACACGATTATCGCGACTAAGCTAAGGTTTACCCAAAACATAAAAAACCTCCTTTCGCAGCACCACCATTTATGAAGCACACACCGAAGGGTCAGCTCAATGACACAACAAATTAACTTCTTATTTTACACCCCATAATCTTTGAACATCCACCAATTCCTTTTCCTTAAATTCCATTCTGTATATGTCAGGTTTTAAAGTGCTATGTAAAAAATTCAAGTCATACGTGCTATCAAAATATCCCATCATTAAGGTCATGACAGCCCCGTGAGACCCAATCACTATTTTTTTCCCGTTAAAAGTCTCTAAGAGTTCTGCCAAGACTTTTATAGCCCTTTTTTGACAATCCCAGTTAGATTCTCCTCCCTCTAGAGCGAAACTCCAATCCTTAAACGACTTCTCCAACACGGGACCTAATTCCTTGTCAGAAACCCGATGGTCCGCAGAGGAGAATCTTCGCTCTTTTAATTCTTCAAAAACTAAGACTTTCTCACCTATTTGTTCAGCTAACTTTTCGACTGTTAAAATTGAACGTAAATATGGACTGGAAACTACCGCATCAATTCCTTCCTTTTTTAATATGTCGGCAACTCGTTGAGCATCCACATGCCCTTTTGTTGTCAGCCCTCTTGTTCTTTCATTTCCTTGCTTTGGCGACTCACCGTGTCTCACCATATAAACAACTGTACTCATTAATTTTTCCCCCGGTATGCTTGCCTCACTTTATTGTCCTTTGATCTAATACCAATTATTTCAAATTCAAGCAGTTTGCTCAAGGAAAATCTTTACTTGAACAAGTATGGAGCAACCACTTTGTTCACCAAACGTCCCAATAAGTTATTTTACTTTCTTGGAATTATAGAAGAACCAAAGGCTTAATATCAAAAATAAAATGAAAAACATATTGCCAAAGAGAGATGTTGAACCTGGTTGAGTTGCAGAAATATTATCACTAGCATTTACACCAACAAACACAATTGCATTCGTTAATCGCTCTAAAGTATATATGACTCCACTGGCAAGAATACTTAGCCACCCTAACAACATATAAGTTTGAGAATTCATTACAAAATACCCCTTTCTTATAAACTCTTTAATATTAGAGGAAACTCTTATTATAAAATTTTCGACTAATCCGTTAACCTGCTCCGTTAATCCAAATAACTTCAACAAAAAAGCGTTAATCCTTCTTAGATCAACGCCTCCTATTGTGGTATAGGCAAATCAACTATATTTTTGAATTGTCTCTAAATCTTCTGGATACATATGTACTAAATTATCTAATTCTGATAAAGACTTCCAAGCGGCTTCAATAATTGTTTTATCAGGGTCATTTATTCCTTCGCTTTCTCCTATTTTCTCTACTCTAAAGTAATAGGTCTTTACATTTATCCCTTTTATTACAGTCTCTTTAACAAACAAATTATCACTAATTCTAACGTCATAACCTGTTTCTTCTTTCACTTCTCTTATGCAACATTCTTCAGGTGTCTCTCCTTTTTCAATTCCACCAGAAGGAATACCCCAACCTTCAGAATCATTACTTCTAACCATAAGAACTTCAGCATTTTCATTAAAGCAAATCGCTGCGGAACCAAACCATTCTTTCATAGTAACCACCCTATCAATTTTATATGAGTTAAATATTACCATACAATACTTGAATTAAACGGAAGACTCATTAATAATATTATGACTATTCAATTAACCTGCTCCAATAATTGAATATGGGCAATAGCCGGTTCAATTAACTGTTCTTCATTTATTGCCCCCCATAAGTGAATAAGAATTAATTAATACTATACTCTTATTATCATTTACTATTTTCTGTAATTTCTCTGTCTTCATTAAATTCTTTCATTGCTTTCATCAGATTGTTATCATGGTAAGGCGTATTTCTCATGCCTGCATCGAATAGCATAATTAAATGTTCCTGAACCTCATCAGATTCTTTCACGCGGTACCTTCCCTCACTTTGAACCTCTTGAATTAACGTGTATTTTCTCTCGTCAGGCAACTCCTGCCAATGCTTTACAAGTAGCTCTTCATCCTGTAATTCATTTACTTTTTCTTCACTGGATTCTGAACAACCAAATAGGGTTAAAGATAATAGGAATAGGAATAAAAGTAAAAATAATCTTTTCAATGTTTTCTCCTCCGCACAAATGTATTCCAAGAATTATTGAATTACGATGTACTCTTCTGTTAACCTGCTCCTTTAGTCCAATAAATAACTTCAACAAAAATAAGCGTTAATCCTTCTTAGATCAACGCCTCCTATTGTGAAACAACGATTTTCGTAGCCCCTAATTCTGAATGAACGTAAAGGAGTTTGACTTCCCTTTAATTTCTCCCTCAGGAGTAATGGAATAATCAGCAATCGAGTTTGTAGCTTTTTCAGGGTTTGTTAAGCCACCCTTCAAGTTAAAGGTCACTTCCCAGGCTTTTGAAGTGCTGCTGAAATGTGTCTCATTAGATAACAACTCAACATCCTCCATAGCTATATCCTCATTGCTCTCTTCATTGAATTCAGCTAAGTCTTTCTCCAACTCCTCCATAGCGATTTCTTCAGCTTGTTCCTTTGTTATTTTTTCTGTCTCACTATTTCCGCAACCGACCAAAGAGAAGATTGCTAATAAGGATACTAATATAACAGAAATCTTTTTCATAAGTTTTCCCCTCCTAGTTATTACTTTTACGACAACGAACAGTAAAAAGTTTCAATTTTATTTTTCATCTTCCATTACCCTTTAATTCACACAAAAGGCGGCTGCTTTTTCAGCAAACGCCCCCTTTAATGGAACTATGCAGCAGTTGAAAGTCCTTTTATTCAAACGACTCTGCTGTTTCTATCAATTCCTCCTTCGTAACCTCTTTTTCTGATTGTTTTCCGAAAAAAGTTAAATCATATGAAATACCATCTTCTGTCCATTTTAGTATCATAGCGTCTGCATCATTTACTGCATACTTTCCAGTGGTATCCCCTACTTCAACATCTTCAAAATCCATATTTGAACTTTCAACGTTTTTCCCATTCACAACCATTAAACTCATATGATTATTACTGTCACCAAAACTCATAAAATCCACCATTATTATGTCATCGGAGCTTGGCGGGTGCCTGAAATCTGTCTCAGTTACTTCAAAAGGAGTTTTCGTTGGCAATTTCGGTTGAAATGCAAGTTCCTCCATCTCTTTCTTTAATTCAGTATTATCAAAATTTTTCAAGCTGCTATTTACACTGCCACACGCAGCTAACAGTAGAACATTCAGAAGTAACAAAAATAAGATTTTTTTCATAATATCCCCTCCAATTATAATTCTTTACGTTTAATCACTGGAAAAGTTTCAATTTTCAGCATCGAGTTTATTGCATTAACCTGCTCCTTTAACTTAATACCAATTATTTCAAAATCGAGCAGATTACTCAAAATAAACTTTAGATAAAAAAGAAGCTCATCTTGTTCTGGATAAGCCCCCGTTAATTCAATAAGATTACTTTATCATTCTTTAAGCCATTCATCTGTACCATCAGTTAATATCACTTTAATTTCTTCGTTCTTGTTTTTACTCATTTGATACCATCCCCTTTTAATACCATCGTTCATTTTAATAATTTCCACTTCTGTATCGCCTACAATAACTTTTTCATGCCTCGGCTCAGTTAAAGTTCCACACCAAATATATGGTTCGCCATCAAGGTTCACACTCCATTCATCTAATGGACAAACAACGGTTTTTTCCCATAACCATTTTTCATCAGAGTTTGTAAAGAATGCAAGTTTGGGATGGTTATTGTTGTAATCATCATCTTTTGTTTGAGAAGTATAAATAATAACATTATCTTCATCCACTTTCTCTACTACCTTGTATTCATCAACATCTTTATTATTTTTCATTTCATCATGAAAGACTTCTTCCATTGTTTTAGGACCGTTACACCCTACAAGCATAAGTGCAGATAAAAACAGAACAATATAAATACTTTTTTTCAATCCATCCTCTCCCTTCAAATCCACCTTAACCTTATCTTGAATTTCTCCTTGAACATTACTGCCCCGTTAGCCAAAGATGCTAACGCTTGGCGAAGTAACAAAAGGAAGGCGGCTGCTTGTTCAGCAAACGCCCCCGATTGTTGAAGATGCTATATACTTACTAATATAGAATAAACAAATAATAATACTAAACTGACTCCAGTAACGTATTTGGAAACTTGTATAAGTCTATCACCTTCAAATGTCTTTATTAATAAGTAAAAAAACCGATTACCCAAATACCGTTTTGAAAAAAAGTAGAAATTATATTTCTAAGCATATTGAAATAAAAAAAATAGTCCATCAGTACCCTCCTGTTGATATAGTTCCACAACCAAACAAAATTTTGATTTATTAAGGTGTGCCATTAAACTGCTCCTTTAGCCCAATAAATAACTTCAACAAAAAGAAGCGTTAATCCTTTTTAGATCAACGCCCCCGTTAGCGGAAGATAGGAGCAATAATAATCATCAAAATTGAACAAAAAATAAGTGGAACACTTACCTTCCTCGGAAGTTTCACTTGGTTTTCTCCCTTATAAAATCCAGAGAACTGAAGTTTATTTCTATACAATACAAAGAGAAATATAAAAATAGAAATACCAGCCAACCACCCGCCGTTTGTATTTTCCACATTTACTCCTATACTGCCATAAATTAAATTCAGGATTCCCCCTAGCATTGCTCCCAAGATTAAAAATATAGCTATTATACGAAATAATTCTAAGATTACTCTAATCAAAGTCATCACCTCTTGAAATCTCAGAAACCCTTCTTCTGTTATTCTGCTCCGTTAATTGAATAAAAAGAAAAAAGAAGGACATATGCCAAATTTTCCTAATTAAAGGTCATTCTTTGGTAAATAAGGTTTCCTTCATCCGTAAACCCTTTGATTTGTGTCCCTTTCTCACCGTTCTCCTGGATATCCAATGCCTCTTCATTTGTTAAAAGGTAGAATAAATTATAATCATTTTCCAAATTTACAATTACAGCATCAGTTCCATTTACAGTCAGTTTCCTTATTGCATTATTCTTAATAATCCCGTAAAAAAAGGTTGGACTATCACTGCTTGATTGCCAAGCCCAGGAAATATCTTGTGACTTCTCTATTGCAGAAATCCGACTTCCGAGTAATATCTCCCATTCAGACCCATTCTTTTTCAATAACCTTGCACCGTATATCTCACTTGGAGAGACTGTTTTATAAAATACTACATTGCCATACTTTGTATCAGTCTCATTAAGGACTTCTAATTTAAAAATATCACTTTCTAATACTTCTTGAACTGTGTTTGCTCCACACCCAGATAGAATTAAAACAAATAGCAATGTACATACAGCACTTTTAAAGAGTTTCATTTTTACCTCCTTGATCTAGCCCTTCTTCAAGTAAACTGCCCAATAATTGAATAATGGCAATAGCTGAGCATCAGTCAGTTATTGCCTACTTTAATTGATTAAAGTTTTTAATACTTAGGTTGTCTTGGAGCAATTATTTTTCCATTTCCTGATAAAGCTTTAAAATCATAAGGAACAATACTTCCTTCAGTCTTTATGAGGAAGAAACGTCTTTCATTTGATTGGATAAAAGGGATATCGGTATATTCTTTGCCCCGGGTCTCGATTATGACTTTGTTTACATTAGGATTAGAAATCATCCCAAAATAATAAGCCACTTCATCATTCACTGCTGATGCTCCCCAAGTAACGCCTTCATTTTCTGACTCTGGAGGATAATTAGCAGTAGCTAGCACGCCCTCTTTCCCATTATCATCAATAAGTCTCCACGAACCCAGCCAGTTTTGTTTTAACTTACCAGCAAATACGGTGTGTTTGTTTCTAAATAAAGCTAGCCAATCATCACCGACTTTTTTCACATCATAAACTTCTTCAATAGCTGGGGACCATCTATCAGTTATTTTAAACACTTTATCAACGGTGGGTGGTTGCTGATACTTATAATAGATAAACAGTGACATGGTGAATACTAGGAGTGCAAGTCCCATTATAATTTTTTTCAAATCCTTATACCTCCCCAGTTTCAAATAAATACTTGAAATAATTTAACTAATCTTTACTTGAATAACGAGGGGCGACTACTCTGTTCAGCAATCGCCCCATTAAATTATTCTTGTTGTACAAAAACAAGTACCCTAATAGTTATCTTCAAAAGAGTCTTCTTTTAGGGCAATTTCTTCTTCTGTTAAACTGCTCCTTTAGTCCAATAAATAACTTCAACAAAAAAAGCGTTAATCCTTCTTAGATCAACGCCCCCTTATATGGAACAAGTAAAACTCTTAATCACATATCACACAACGTGAAGAGATTTCTTCAATAGATTTTTGGTAGGCACTGTTCAATACTTTTCTGAAGTGATAGTAATTTAGAATTACTGTTTATTTTAATGTAAAAACTTTTTAAGAAGGTTTTAATATTAAACACTAAGAACCAATACTTATCATTCTCAAGCTGCTCCTTTTGATACTTTAATTCAATCGGTAAGTCTTGTATTAATTCTTCTATTTTTTGTACGTCCATTCCTCTTTCCAGCATTTCAAGTATAGGTATTATTAACCTTTCATCTTCATTGTGGACATAGGCACTGTTAGATATTAGAACCTTACTCCACAATGTCTTTAGTATTTCCGGATAAAATTCTGTGGATAATTTTGGATTTTTTACTAATTCTTCAAAAGTGTCAGCTACGTGTGCAATACTGTGTGCCCACCCTTTACCAGCGACATATCCTCTTATATCTCTCTCAAGGTTGATGTATTTAATTAACTTCTCTTTAATGTTATAAACTGTGCTTGGTGATAAAAAATTCGCTTGATTATCTCTGTACAAGATTAGTGCTATTAATAGTGTAGTAAACGCTCTTGTGAAGACAGTATCCGTTTCTTTTTCACCGATTCCTTTAAAAATTAGTTCACTCAAACAAGCATCTAATAGTTCTTTTAAAAGTTCAGGTTCTAGTTGATTACTTTCAATTATCAATCTATAAAAAGAGGAATAAATCAACTGATCGCGGAGTTCACCATCTATTGAACCAATATGCTCTAGCATAGATTTTATTATCAATAACCTATCCACCTCTTGCCAGTCACTTTCTCCAAATTTAATCTTAGTTAATATACTTTTCAGTTCACTTTCATCCATCGAAACTTTTCCTAATGATAAATTCATAAATGTCCCCTTTTACTATGTAATATCAAGATATAAAACTTAGCTTGTTCCATAAAACTGCTCCTTTAGTCCAATAATTAACTTCAACAAAAAGAAGCGTTAATCCTTCTTAGATCAACGCCCCCTTTAACGGAAGATACTTATTGAGGAGGAAAAATACCTTGAAGTATCCATCAGTTTAAATCAAAAATTCTCTTTAATTCCAATTTACTCTTAGGGAAAGAGAAATGTTTCTTTACTTTCTCATTAGAATGTATGCCTATTTTCTCTTGGAACTGCTCAATCATACCTTTGGTAATTGCCTGTATTGAAAAAATGAGTAACACATACAAAACCAGCACAGGGATGATAAACCAATACTTTTCTGTCATAATCGCCATTCTCATTCCTTCAAACAAATAGGTCCATTCATTTAAGAGGGATTGAGACACTCCATACCCCCCCCATACTAATAGCACCCCCAAAGAAGATTTTGAATACACCAAGATGCATAAGTACTTGAAGAACTAGAATCATTTGTTGCCCAAATAAGAAAATCATTCTTGGCAATAAATGTGGAGTGATATGTTTCATAAATATATGAGTTTTACTACCACCTAATGCAATGGCGGACTGAATAAAATCCTTTTTGAGAATCAAGTCGGCTTCATTACCCAGAGTATTTAACATTATTGGAATAACAAATATAATTAAGATTCCAATTTCTAATAACGCATTTTCTAATATTAGTGATTCCGCCAATTGTTTATCCCTTTCTAAGAAGATAACAACTTTGACCAACAAGATGTAAGCGATTAAAGTTAAAGGAATGAACTGCATTCCATCTGCTATTTTACTAATGATAAACTTTGTTTTCTTCTCAAACAGAAAGATATAAGGAATTGTTAGAATGTAACCTGACAACACCCGCATAAGGGCAATAAGTCCAGAAACTAGAATTGTATATTTTGCCCCTGTTATTAAAATGTCAAAGAAAGAGTACCCATACGTATCTGTACCCAATAGTGTTTTACCAGGAGGATGCGGAGGTGCTTGATATTCACCTGATTCATCCACATAAACTCCAACCCGCTCAATGGGAACGTCTTTTATGTATGGATGGGCAACACTTATGATTACAAATCCGAAAATAAAAATAAAACCCAGTAAAAATTTCGGTCTTCTTAACAGCTGTAAAAAAGCCGAAAAGACATTTTTAGAGAACGAGAGTGACCTATTCAACAATTTCCTTCCTGATAATTGGCTGGTATCCCACGAAAATAACCTAATTCTTTTAAATAAGATTTCATTTTCGCTAAACTGTAATTGTTTTTCTTCAATCTTGAATACGACCTGAATGATGCTATAAAAAAGAAAGAATGGAACAAAAAGCAATGCAAGTGCAACTGCAATAATGAATGGTCGGTTATCAAAGAGAACTAATCTGACAACCCCATAAAAATTATACAGGTACTCTACGACCAATAAACTGGAAATTGTCGCCCATACAACGGGTTTTGATTGAATAATTAAGTTCTTCTTGATATTTCTAACACAGTGATGAATAAGTATATAAAATTTATTCATCCCCTTACTTTTGGCTAATTGCACATACTCTCTATTCCACTCTTCTTCAAGTAGAAGCAAGATTACTTTAAAAAAGAGAATTGTAGGTAGTATGCTCAAGGAAATAATAGGAGCTAAATAAATCCTTTCCTCACCTAAATATACAAAGTCGAATATAAGTACTCCAAACTTCTTGAAAAACCATACGACCAATAGTTGCAAAGCAAATATATAAACCAAGTCAGGGATTGCCTCTAAGCTATTCAGAGTACGGTGTAAAATCGTTTTTCGGGGAAGGAAAAACATAGATAACGCTAAGATAGCCCCCATTACAACCGCAATCAATAGGGAAGATAGGAGGATTGTCATTGAATAAACATAATCATTGAAAATATATTCAAACAATGGCATTTCTCTATAATTACCAATGGTAACTTGTTTACGGAAGCTCCATTCGGATGGGGTAATAATTGCTTGAATAACAGACCATACATTTTGAAAATACAACTGAAAATTCAAATTACCGCCGTTTTCGAAAAAAGTGGGAATGCAGCTTACTAAAATGATTCCTATTAGACCAAATAAGGTACTTGAACCAATTTTTATTATCTTCATAAAGCCCCCTTAAAAATGTACTAATAAAATATACGAGGCTAAAGAATAATAGGTTTCAATTTATTTGAATTTATGGAAAATATCTTCGCCGTTATTCCATTAAACTGCCCTTTACTTGAATATGGTGGATACCTATAAGTGACTTAATCTAAAGGTATTGTTTTCGCCATCTTCGCTTTCCCATTCTACACGTAGGGTAATCTCCTCGGCGAATGCTTCTATATCTCCAGGGGGATTATTTCCTCCACCTTGGGGTATTTTAATGTATTCACCGTTTCCATCTCTTGATGTGCCAGAACCCCTTCCTTGTGAGTGGGTTATAAAATACGTGACTTCTTTTGGGATTGAATCGGACTTGGACTTCAAGCCCCCACCTACATAATACATTTCTCGGTCAGCAGTAAACACTACTTCAAGGTTCGCTTTCCACGAAGTAGTTTCTCCCCGTACAATATGAGTTTCAGCATTATCACTTGATTGGCACCCCGTGAATAACAATAGTGAGATTACACAAAATGCAACTATTTTTGAGAATTTCATTATAAACTTAACCGAATTCTTCTTAATAAATTAGACGAAAACATACAAATTTTAGTTTCGCATAATCCATTAACCTGCTCCTTTACTTGAACAAAGGGCGGTTGCTTGTTCATCAAACGCCCCCTGGTTGAAGGAACTTTAATCCTACTACTTATTTTCTTTATGGAAGGTTGTGTAATCACTGGTTGGGTAGTACCCTTTCCTCTTTCTTGCGTAGAACACCCCGAATAGAGCAGTACTGACCCCTAATATCTTCATAACTATGTTACCTAAAGTGCTGATATTATCAATAGTTAATCCAATAAGGATAGAACCTATAAGAATAAAAGAAACGCCAACAAACAGTCTCATTTTAATTCACTCTCCCATTAAAAAATGCTTTGTAATTAAAGACGATACACTTGGAGAAAAAGTTTCGAATTATTCAACTATACTGCTCCGATTGTTGAAGAGAGTATCGCAGTAGTCCAATGAGTTTGCCTATTAACTAAACTTTAGTTTTTTTCAATAAAAACTTGATTAAAAAATATAAAAGCACTAGGACTGCTCCGATAAAAATTATGCTTGCGAAGCCTAAATTATTTATCATTAAAGCCCACCTCTTCTTTTGCGAGTCACTATATCAGGATTTGTTCAGAGACATCTAAATACCGATTATTTAAAAAACATTATTCCGTTAATGCTGCCCCAATAATTGAAGAAAGGCAATAGCCTGATCAATTAGGTGATCTTCAGGTATTGCCCCCTTTAATTGAAGAAGTATTTTTTATTTAATCTACTTAGTTTCTTCTATCAATGCTGTAAAAGCAGTTTCTATTTGTCTAACATCCAACTCATATTTTTTAGCTACCTCAATAGCAATTTTGTATAACTTTTTAATGAAAATATCCTCTTGGTCTTTCCTATTGAGGTTAGAGAATTCTTCCCATTTTAATGAAGTTTCAACTTGCAAGGTACCCTCTCGAAGACTTAGTATTTTCAAATAATCGTCGTCAATCGCATCTGTATCAAAAAATACTTGTACTGAACTAATCTTATTATTTCTGCTTACATATTTCTGAATATAATCATTGAGTTGGTCTTCCAAAGGGTACAGTAAGCGAAAGGATTTGGAAACTTGTCTTATGCCTGTTTGTGGTCTTGAACATAAACGAATATCATACACCTCATTTATTGTTCGCTAAGGTTAATCATCTTGAACTATCCTATTCCTTTACTTGAACAGAGGGCGGCTGCTTGTTCAGCAAACACCCCCTTCTTGTTGAATAAGAGATGCTAATTTTTAATCCCTAAAAGTTTTTTACTTAGAGTCTCTGATTCTTCATTGTTTATTCCATTTTTTGATAACCTAAATGGGCTACCTTGTCGATTGTATAAATCATCATCTTTACGCCAGTTTTCTAACCAAGGAAGAGACTCATTCTCTACAAATAACAAGATTTGGTTTGCACATCTATTAATCGAATCATTATCCTTGTGGTAACTGAAGTCATAATTTATCGGATATTCATTTTTATGACCACTTGCGTGGATTCCATTTAATTCTACAAATTCTAGATTGTCTTTTAGAAAACGTATCCCAGTATGCACTCTAAAGGCAGGACCATATGAAAATTTATGCAAATGTATAAACTCAATTCTATCTTCATAAAGTCTGGTAAAAAAAGTAGGCTTAGTTTTAATAAATCCATATAGTGATAATAATTCACTTAATTTCTTTTTCACCAACTCGGCGTTCTTCTTTTCTAGCCTTTTATCTTTCAAAACATTTACACCGTCCCTTCTTCGAAGAGGTTGAATGTAGGCAAAATTGTATTAATACATAATTGTTCTTCTTCAATTAACCTGCCCAATAGTTGAACAACGGGCGGCTGCTTATTCAGCAAACGCACCAGCTTGTTTCAGTACACTATTTCACATTCAATTTTTAATGTTACTTTTTGAATAGGTCACAATAAAAGACTAAATTATATAAGCCTATCATTGTTAATCTTCGTGAAAATACTCATAAGCATATTGCTCTATTTCACCACTATTTGTTAATTCAAATCCATTCTTGTCATACAACTTATAAGTTTGCTGCACACCTCCAATTGAGGCTTCCCCATCCAACCCCAATAAAGTGGTATACATAACGTCTGTTAGAACTACATCTAAAACATCTTTCATCTTAGCCATTTGATTTTCTGTTAAACCAAGACTATCTATTTTACTTCCAACTTCTGTAACGTGTGAATTACTAAAATATTGTTTAATCAATTCATTTTTTTCATTGTAGAACATTTCAACAAATTCTTTTGCTGTCATAAAACTTAGCCACCCCGACATCTATTGAGATTTATTACGCCAATGAATTTGAACTAAACTGCTCCGTTAGCCGAAGATGCTAACTCTTGCTGTTGTAGTTGTAGGGAGGCGACTGCTTTTCCAGCAAACGTCCCCGTTTAGTGAAAGAACTAATTTATTCATTTTCTATAATGAACTTTTTTAATTTTTCACTTTCAACGAAATATTCAAGAGGTCTGTCCTTGAAACTATTTCCAGAAGCGATGACTTTAAAAATGTTATTCCCTTTATAGCCGATATAATAATCGTTTCCAGTGGATTTTACATTGATAGTAAAGTAAGAGGCAGAGAACTCTTCTTCTAATGGTCCATCAGTTTGAATGGTGTCTATATTAACTTGATTTTTATTTTCATCTTCTTCCACTGAAAGAAATTTAGCGTCATTGTAGGTCTCAACAGCTTCATTCAATAATTTTTCATTTTCTGTTAACCTAATATCTTTCACAAGCGTACCATCTTTATGAATTTTAAGAGTACCAAAAGTAATTTCATTTGGATTTATCGTTTTAATCTCTTCATTTGAACAAGCGGCAATAATAAATAACAGTAAAAATAGAATTATAATTTTTTTCATTTATCTATCCCCCTTTTTTGTTTATTTTACCAAAAATAAATTTAATCCTTGTTCAATTAACCTGCTCCAATAATTGAAGAAGGTAAATAGCCGGACCTAATATGGGACCTCCAGTTATTGCCCCACTTTATCCCTAACATCTTAATTCTTCAATTCTAAAACCGAGAGGAACCATATACCAACAAAAGTAATTAAACACTATTTTACTTTCAAATTCTCCAACTTTCTGATTATCAAATCGATCTCTTCATTAGTAAGCGAAGAATAATTATCAATTCTTTCTCTAACATATCTTAGTTCTTCTGGAAGTTCCTTATCCTTTGAAAAGAAAGAGGCTGCCATTCCTGTAATTGTACCAATCAACCCAATTCCTACAAACATTAAAAAAGAGGCAATTATCCTGCCCACGGCTGTTTCAGGATACAAGTCTCCATACCCAACAGTTGTTGTGGTCACAATTGACCACCAAAGAGCATCTGCAAAAGTGTTAAAACTGGGTTCTATCCAGTACATTGAAATCGCACTTAAAAACAATAAAGCAATAACAATTACAAATATTCGGTCCACTTTGTATTTTTGTGTAAGAACCTCGAGAAACGAATCTTTTCTTTTTAACAAAACTACCAGCCTTAGCAATCTGATAATTCGAACCAACCGTAATGCCCTGAACACCTGATCAAATGGTATGATTGCCAGCAATTCTAATGGATGTTTCTTTACATACTCCCACTTATCTTTGCTAACTATTAAGCGGACAGTGTAATCAACTAAAAATAATCCCCAGACAAACCAAGATAATACCTTCTCCTGGTCATTAGGGAGCTTAACAAATAACGAATAAATGATTAAACTTGCCACTACAATTTCATATGTAAAATAAACAATATTCTTCTTTATGAATATCCCCCCTAAAAAGGAAGGAGGTTAGCATAGTACTTTTTCCCACGTTTCCATCCTTCCACTTAATACCAATTATTTCAAAAAATCAAGATTTGAGCAATACTCTTGTTCAATTAACTGGCCCTTTAGTTGAATAAGAAAGAATCTGCTTCATGTGATACCAGAAGGTTTTCTTCCAGCTTTATATCAGAAGAGTTTTCATAACTACCTTAATTTTCACTAATACAAAACGTAATGAATAAACACACAAAAAAAAACAACCCTCACAAAGTAAGGGCCGTTTCATTTAGTTTAAAAGCTCATCAAGAATCTGCAGCTTTTTCTCTGTATAGTTTTTAAATCCTTCATTATATGCTTTCGGTTCCTTTGGATTGGCAAAATGCGTGATTTTTCCGGTTTCAGGATCGATGAATTTACTCGCTGCGCCGCATCCGATTCCGATAATTGTCTGCATTTCTTCCATTATCATAATGTTATAAATGCTGTCTTGTTCAGGAAGGGCATATCCTACATTCTCAAGATTCCCCAGGATGTTTTTCTGGCGGTACAGATAATAAGGAGCGTAATTATGCTTTTGCGTCCATTGATCACCCAGCGCCATCATTCTTTCAATTTCTTCTCTGTCTGCGACTTTATACTTCTCTTTATTCCTTGTCATTTCTGATGCTCTTTTAAAAGACAATGTGTGAACAGTCAATGATTCCGGCATCAGCTTTTCCGTTTCGTTCAAGGAATGGGTAAACTCTTCTACCCCTTCACTTGGAAGACCGATGATCAGATCCATGTTAATATTTTTCATTCCCATCTCCCTTGCAAGATGGAACTTTTCTATGGTCTCTTCAACGGAATGATGTCTGCCGATGGCTTTCAATGTTTCATTTGTATAAGACTGCGGATTGATGGAGATCCGGTCGATGTTCCATTTATTCAATACCTCTAATTTTTCCGGTGTGATGGTATCCGGACGGCCCGCTTCCACGGTTACCTCCCTGACTTTACCCACATCAGGGAAAGAACGGTACATTTCTTCATATAGCAAGTCCATTTGTTCGGCAGTAATGGAAGTCGGTGTTCCACCACCGTAATAAACCGTGGTAATTTTAACCCCGTTCTCTTTCAGCCAGCGCCCGGTTTCCTGAATTTCATAATGAAGTCCGGAAAGGAAGGAATCGACTCTGCCCTGCTTCCCTAAAATGGCATAAGCCGGGAATGTACAATAAGCACACTTCGTTGGGCAGAATGGAATACCAATGTAAATGCTGACCTCTTTCTGAAGGGAATATAAGTCAGGTATCACCGATAATTGGCGGTCGACAATGCGCTCCATCAAATCAATCTTTTCATCAGTGATGAGATAATCCTCTTTCAGTTTACGGCGGATTTCCTCTCTCGGTACACCTTCTCTCACGCTTTTATGGAACAGCTTAGTCGGACGGATACCAGTGAGGATACCCCAAGGCTGAACGATTCCCGTGTAATCCTGCAGCGCATTAAGATAGACATGAGAAAGAGCATTTTTGTAACTGCGGAATTCTTCTTTCTCCGTTTGTTCCTGTGGAACATCTTTCTCGAACCAGGCGGTATGATGTTGTTCTTTTGATTGAAGGGCTGCTCGTGCTTTAACAAGACCCTGTTCTTTCTGTAAATGAAACTCTATATGCAGATCGCCTTTTTCCTCTTGAAACGGGGCGACTGACGGCTCTTCAAAAAATAGATTGGCGATAAGCTGCAATGGACGATTGAAACGTTCATCACTCAAACCGCTGAATGTAATGTTCAATGAAATCACCTTTCAGAAATCGATTTTCAACTTGTTTAAGTGTACAAAACGATTGAGTTGCGGTCAATATCAAAAGCGTAAGCGGCCGTTCAGCGACGTACAAACTCTTCTGAGGACGTTCCCTCGCTAATCGTACCGTTACAAGCTCGTTTTTTTCTTCTCTAGGGGTACGTTTCTCCGCTAATCGTACCCTTTCAAGCACGATTTCCCTTCCGTAGGGGTACGTTTCCTCTCTAATCGTACCCTTTCAAGCACAATTTCCCTTCTCTAGGGGTACGTTTCTCCGCTAATCGTACCCTTTCAAGCACGATTTCCCTTCCGTAGGGGTACGTTTCCTCTCTAATCGTACCCTTTCAAGCACAATTTCCCTTCTCTAGGGGTACGTTTCCTGGCTCTTCGTCCAAACCCCCATCATGAAATCGGTTCAGCAGCGGAGAAATTGGAACACCGCTGGTCAAATAACAAAAAAACTGACCCTGCAGGCCAGTTTCTGTCAAACTATGACTTAATTACGTTCATTTTCTTTAAAAATTCTATCGGCTGCTGTTTGCGGAATAGTTCTTTTACCGCGTAGGCAACGCCGTTTTGTTTATCTGTGCGGGTAATCCAGTCTGCGGCATTTTTGACATCCTGACTGGCGTTCCCCATGGCAATGCCGAGGCCGCTGCAGTCGAGGAGATCTTTATCGTCCTGATTGGCACCTACCATCACGACCTGGTCCCGGCTTATTCCTGCGCGTTCGCACACATAAAGCAGTCCCCGGAGTTTTGAGACGCCCCTTTTGACGATGTCGATTTTATCCTTGTCAGTCACGATGCAGTCCACTTCATGATACATCCCTTTGATTGCCTTCATGGCATCGTCCCGGTCTGAAGGTGAATTGAATTTCGCCTCAACTTTAAGTGCGGAAGAAGGATCTTCGAATAAGTATTCACTCAGTGAGTCTGTATAATGTGTGCTGTATAGGAAGCTTGATTCCCTGTTAAAGAGTACTTTTTCACGAAGGGAGCCTGATAATTTCACCCTGTTCATGATCGCCATTTTATCCTGGACGACTCTCATTTGACAGTCAAGCTCTTCTAGGAATTTTACAATTTCATACGTGATATCTTCGTGGATTTTATTGACATATAGGGGTTTTTCCAAGTGTGTGCCGATGTAGGCTCCCTGATGCGTTACCAGGGGATTATCAATTTTCAAAGCTTTGGCGACTCTCTTGGCAGAAGGGAAGGTTCTTCCTGTAATGAGAGTGACATAGATGCCTTTACTTTGCACATAATCTATTGCTTCTTTTGTTTCTTTGTTTAAACGGCCATTGTTCAACAATGTGCCGTCGATATTCATGGCTAACATACGGTAAATCATGGCTGCGCCCTCCTCAATTGTTGTCTATTTTCACCTGCGGGAATATATAAGATTGGAATGGACTGGTGACCATGTCCACTCTGGTCCTTTGTATACTGTTATGATTGAAAGATGAAAAATATGACAAGTTTTAGAGAGCGACTTGGTTTCATTCGAAAGGGATTCAAGAACACATTTTTTAGGGAGACTCTTTCCTTCAAACGTGTAAAGTGCCTATGAAAATATATAAAAAAAACTGCCCCTTGCTTCGGGACAGTCGTAAGAAAAAATTACTTCTGCATGGAACCGTATAGTTCTTCCAATGGTTTCATGATGACTTTATTTAGTTCGTTGATCAGCAAGCTCATTCTTTGTTCAGCTTCCATCAGCTTGGAAATTTTTTCGTGCTGTTGAACAAGCATCGCTGTTTTTTGCGCGTGTTCTACTTCTTCTTGAGTAAGTTCTTCGCCGTTCATTTGTTTTTGCTGAAGATTCATTTGGATGTTGCGGAAGTTTTCGAACATTTTATTTGCTTGTTCGTCATTGTTCACTTCGTCATACATTTTCTTCAGGTCGTTGAATTCGTCACTTTTTCTAAGTGCGCTTTCCAGTTCGTTTGCGTAATCGTATAAGTTTACTGCCAAAATAAATACCTCCTAAAAATCTCTAGCCAATCCTCTACCACTATAACAAAAGTGAGAGAAGATTGCGAGGATGCCAGGTTTCTGTATTATATCTATGCAATGAACAGTACAATGGCACCCTGGACCAATCCTATCAGCCCGCCCAATAAAGCGCCCAGGTACGTGATCATTTTGAGCTCCTTGGAGGTGATACCCAGCACCAGCTCCTCCAGCCGCTGAACGGAAAAGGTCTCAACCTGCTCCCTGACGACTTCCTGGAGATGTAGCTTTTCCATAATGACGTCAATTTTTTGCGAGACGGCCATCACACTCATATCAAAAGCATGCGGGACAATAATCCCCGTGATTCTGTGTTTATAAGGAGATAAAAAGTCCTTCAACCCCGATGACATCAGCTTGTCCACCGAAGTGACTTCTAGAATTGATTTCTTCAGGGTCGGCAGGACATCTTCATCTTTAACATTCTGGAGAACATCTTCCCACTTTGATTCTTTTAGTTTCTCCCATTCTTTATGCAGGAGGTTTCTCAGTATTTCTTTTGTGCCCTCATGCTTGATGAATTTAATGATCTCCGGCTGGATTTTTTCAGAAACGGAAGAATTGCCCAAAAACATACCAAGCATGTTTCCAAGCATGCCCCTTCCTTCAAGGAAGTCGTCGATCATGACTTTCACTTTTCGCTTACCTTCAGGGCTGTTGAAGTAGGCCTCCCCTTTTTCGGCTATAAAATCGGCCGCCTTCGGGATGGCTGCCTCGATCTTTTCCTGCCAATGGTGCGGCACTGTTGATTCAATAGTTTGAGAGCGGTACTGTGCTTTAAAACTGTAATATTTTCGGTCAATCCAATTTTCAATGCCGGCCTCAACAGTTTCGGTCGTCAACGGAATACGCAGTTTCTCAAGCCACGCTTCAATGCTTTCATCGGATTGGATGACGGGCTCTACACTTTCACCTATCCATTTCACGACCTCGGTCTTGAACTGGCTGTTGGTCAACTTTTTTTGAATGCTTTCCGGGGTGATTAAGTGATGGACGACCATATCTCCAAGCTGTACGGCCATTTCACTTCTTCTCTTTGGAATGAGTCCCGGGGTAAATGGAACCCTCCATTTTCCTATATAAACAGGTTTATAAGGCCTGAAGAGCATTTTGATGGCCAGGGAGTTGGTCATCCCGCCAATCGCTGCTCCGATCACGACCATAAGGATAAAGGTTAAAAGAATGTTCATTATTTCAATCCTTCCTTGAGGGATATTGTGAAAGATCGTATTTGCAAGATCTGAGTTGGTATATGCGGTTTCGCATGGTGTCTTCGTCTATACAATATTGCTCATTAAATGAAGGTAATGCTGATTTTCAATCCCAGGTATTAAAAAACTCACAACCTTTGCAAAACAACGTCATAAGTAAACGGCAACCGAATGTATAGAAACATTATCACTGTCCCTGAACATTTTCATGATTCTCACATAATATGCTATATCAGCATCCGCCCATTATCATATTATAAATTTTGTCCAACGACAGCGCAAATGGGGAGTTTTTTTATGTTATTTAATTGCAAGGTCTCAAAATCAAATGAAAAACAGCCTACCTTACTTATTCCTGCCCGTTCTCCTCAGGGATTGAGAACTTTCGCAGGGAAAGCCGTCTCCAGCAGGTTCGGACTTACACAGTTTGATACAAAAATAGCTGCTGAAGTGACTGACCGTGATGACTGTGAACTTCTCTTTCCTGCAAACCACCCATTTCAGCTATCAGGGTCCTGTAACCTGACCGCCCATTTTTCCGAAGAAAATAGACTCCTATCCTTAGGTCCCGTAATAGCGGTCCTTACCGATACCGACTCTTCAGGAAAACCCACAATCGGAAGGCTTGGACAATATTTTGATGAACTGCACCGTTATACCCGGCTGCAGGGAGGATTGTTTTTTCTGACCGGTCCCTCTCTTTTACGTCAGCAACAAGGCTATTTATTTAATGAAGAAAAAGGAGAGTGGCTTCAAAGCAGCGTTCCCTTGCCCAACATCCTCTATAATCGTGTTCATTCACGCCGATCCGACCGGAGTCAAGCCGTGAAGTCGCTTATAACCGAACTGGAAGAACAATCTGTTTTCGTTTTTAACTCCTCATACTTAACAAAGGATTATGTTTATGAGCTGCTTTCACAGGAAGAGAACCTTCTTGAATACTTGCCTCATACTGAACCTTTCTCTCTTTCTGGCCTCCGCCGCCTGATCGAACACCATCAGGATCTCTTCATCAAACATATTGCCGGCAGTCAGGGGAAGAAGCTGCTGAGACTTGAGTACTTAGAAAATGAGTATCGATTAGTTCAAAATATCGGGGATGAGACGGTCCAAAAATTCTTTCCTTCATTAAAAGAGACATATGAGGAGCTTGCGAATCTAAAGGTCTCTTCCCATTTTATCATTCAGGAAACAATCAATCTGCTGAAGTTCAGTGAAAGAGCGCTGGATTTCCGGTTCCTCTGCCACCTCGTTGATCGGCAGGAATGGAAACTGGTATCCGCGGTAGCCCGGATATCAGGCGATGGCCAGTTTGTTTCCAACATTGCTCAGGGCGGCGAATTAGCCAAACCGCTGACCATTCTATGTGCATTTTTCAGTCCTGAGAAAGCCCTGACAACATACCAGCTCATGGAAGAATTAGCCCTGTCAGCCTGCTGCCGGCTCGCTGACAACTGCCCTCTGACACTGGGTGAGTTAGGTGTTGATCTTGGCGTGGATGAAGAAGGAAAACCATGGCTGATCGAGGTGAACTCAAAGCCGTCTAAGCAGACTTACACCGATACCGATACGATCAGGCCGTCCGTCAAGTCCCTTTATATTTTATCAAAAACCATTTGGGAAGAAAGGAGAGCTTCATATGACCAGACTGGGAATCATGATGCTGGAACCTGAAACAACAACTCATCCATTTTACACAGGTATGGCTGAAGCAAGTGAAACTCATGGTGTGGAAGTCCTGTTATTTTCACCGCTGCAGATTCACCCCCACACAGAATGGATTCAAGGCTACCGTTTTTGCACGGAAACCGGAAGCTGGCAGAAAGATATCTTTACAATACCCGAATATATCTATGACCGGACGTTTTATCAGGATGATTTCAAGTCAAAGCAAGCTAAAGCCATTGTTCAATGGCTGAAGAACCGGGATGATTTATGTTTCTTAGGATACGGCCTGCCAAACAAGTGGACGGTTTACCAGCATTTGAGGAATCAGCCGCAAGTGGCTCCCTACCTTCCGGAAACGACACTGATTGAGTCCATCCCCGATACGATTGCCAAAATTAAAAGAGAAAAACATGTGATCATCAAACCGTTTGATGGTGCCCATGGAACGGCCGTCTATGAAATAGTTGCCGACAAAGAACAGATGGTCATTCGTACAACGAAAAAATCAAATATGGTTGAGAAAGAAATGGATGAAGAGACACTCGCCCGTTGGCTCGAAAGCCTTACCCGCAAAAAAAGCTTCATCCTTCAAAGAAAATTGGATAACCGGGATGAACAAAGCCGGCCTTTCGACTTGCGTCTCCTTTTGCAAAAAAATGAAAGCGACAAATGGGTTATCTCCTGCAAAGGATTTCGTGTCGGGAATCAGGACAGCTTGCTGACCAATCTCAGTGCAGGCGCTGCAGCGATTCCTTATTCAGAGTGGAAGAAAAACCAAAAGCTTTATGATTGGAACTATATCGAGTTGGAACTAAGGGAGATCATCCGGGCGCTGCCTGAGATTCTGGAGGAGGAATTTGCACCCCTATTTGAAATTGGCCTGGATATCATCATCGGAAGAGACAGCTCCGTTTGGATCCTTGATATGAATTCAAAGCCCGGCCATAAGATGCTGCAGCTCCTTCCAGCGGAGGAAATCGAGCGGCTGCATGCCTTGCCATTGCGTTATTGCAAGGCGCTGCATAGAAAAATGCCGGCCACAGGAGGCGATTCTTCTTGATTAAGCCGTATAAACTTGAACGATTTGAATCGAAGGAGAAAATTCTTTATCTGCCTGTCAGTTTTGAACAGAAACCTATTGGAACCGTCTCTCTCGGCTGCATCCAGGCAGAACCCGTATGCCGAAAACACCCGAACGGAAGGAATGTTGTCTCCATCAGCTCCAGCCTGGCGGAAGAGTTGTATCTTCCTTCTTTTATTTCAACCATTTATTTATTTCAGCATGACAATACGATTATATTGGGGCCGCTTATCGGTATTTTCACCTCAGGCTTCACTTCCTTTTTGATGAAGCCGATTGGCGAGCGGTCTTCTTTTTTCTCAAAGCTGCTGTCCTTGCAGTCTTCCCTTGGTGTCATCCCCTTTGTTTTCGGTGAGAAACATATCGACTGGGAAGCCGGGCTTGTCAAAGGGCATTTTTATGTTGAGAACCAATGGAAAACCCATAGTGTCCCGCTGCCGAATGTAATCTATGACCGTCTTCCCAATCGAAGAAGCGAGAGAAAGTCAGGGTATCAGGAAGTAAAGGCCCGTCTGCAGAAACAGTATGGTATCCCATGGTATAATCCTGGTTTTTTTAACAAGCTGGACGTATTTGAAAGACTTGAAAATGATGAAGAGGCTGTCCGGTATCTGCCGGAGACACATGCCTTTCAATCCTTTTCCCAGATAGAAAGAATGATGTCCAAATATGGCCATGTGTTCATCAAACCGAAAAACGGAAGCCTTGGGCTGGGTGTCCATCAATTTATTTATAATCGGAAATCTGAAGAGTATCTATGCCGGTTTCAAGACCGCATCGGCACGAACCGACTGATCAAATCGGGCTCCTTTGAAAAGCTGCTGCAAAGGGTGATTCCGGCAAAGGGGTTGAACAGAATGCTCATTCAACAGGGAATAAACCTGATGAAGTCAGAGGACCGGGCCATCGATTTCAGGGTCCATACCAATAAGGATGAGAACGGGAAATGGCAAGTAAGCGCAATGGCTGCCAAAGTTGCTGGAGAAGGAAGCGTGACGACACATCTTCATAATGGAGGCAAGGTAAAGAGCATACAGGAGATTTTCATAGAAGAGGAACAGTGCAAGCGAACTGCAGAGAAGCTCAGAACGGCGGCGATTACTTTGTCGACTGCCCTTGAACGGAATATGGAAGGATTTATTGGGGAAATCGGCTTTGATTTTGGGATTGATACACTTGGGAGAGTCTGGCTGTTCGAAGCGAATTCAAAACCTGGCAGATCAATCTTCACGCACCCTGACTTAAAGACTTTTGAGGTTTTGACACGAAAACTTTCCCTTTCTTTTGGCCTTTATCTTACACAGCGATCGATCCGCCAGCCGGAGGAAACTTTCAAATGAAGATTTATTATCAGCCGCAGAAGAAAATATTTTTTCACACCGATCCCTCCATTCCTTCCCTGCTGTTCGGCAAAAATTCTTATCTTCTCTATAGAGAAGATGAACCTTATAAATATGAGTTTGATGTCTCAGTCACAAATAATTCCTGCGGTCCGGTCATCGGTATATTGGCAGCCAAAGAAAAGGGAAGTTACCAGGGTAACTTCCCTTTATTTCAAGAGCTTCAGAAGATCATTCAGTCGAGGGGCGGTATTTCCTTCGTCTTCTCACTGAGTGATATCGGAAGAGAAAAAATCCAAGGTTTGTGCTTTCACGAAAAGAAAAACATGTGGGTTTCATGCAATTTTCCCATCCCCCACTTTATTTATAATCGGGTCCCTTCTCCTGCTTCTGAAAAAACAGAGGAGTTTTTCAGGTTTCTTGAGTGGACGAAAGAGAACAACATCAATTTCTTCAATCCTCACTTTTTTAATAAGTGGGAGGTTTATCAGTCACTTTCAGAAAGCCGCTCATTAATGCCACATCTGCCGGAAACAAAGCTGCTTGTGAGTAAAGAGGAACTGGAAAAAGATTTGAAGCTGAAGCAGAAGCTGTACATCAAGCCTGTACTTTCTTCAAAAGGAAAAGGAATCCGGCTTCTCGAACAGTGTGAGGACGGACAAATCAGCTGCAAAAGCACAAAAAAAATTGAAAGATTCATCCGCTTTGAGCGCTTGTTAATGAAATATCCAGAATGGCTGGACTCTGAGACATATATCTATCAAGAAGCCATACCATGTAAAAAATTGAACAATCACCGATATGACCTGCGGGTACTCGTCCATTTTACTGGAAAAGAATTTCAGATCAGCGGAGTCGGCATCAGGGTCTCTGAGCGGCAGGAAGTAACGACCCATGTCCCTCAAGGAGGAAAAATCCTTCCCTTTCATTATGTAGAAACAGACGAATTGGTTAGAAAGATTGAGGTCCTGGCTGAAGACTCCGGAAGACAGCTGCTATCTACTTTCGGCCTTATCGGTGAATTTTCCATGGACCTTGGACTGAGAGAAAAAAATGACGAGCTTGTCATTTTCGAAATCAATTCCAAACCGATGAAGTTTGATGAAAAGGAAATAGAAGAGCAGCGGCTGGAGAGCCTGGCACAATCTTTTTTTCATTTTTCAAGAGCTTCCCGGGGGAAGTCTACTTGAGTGCATTGTATATGAGAGTAAACCTCATTGCATTTAAGGGGGCGTCGGTCATGACGATGAAGATCGGCTGATATACCTGCCACCCCGGGATATCCATTAAAAGATCACGATATAATGAAGCCCCCTTCAGTTCCATTTTCAGTGCCATCAGGACACCTTCCCTGAACGTGGAGAAGCCCCTTTCCAGTTGTGCCGGGGCGTGATACTTCCCGGTCAGCATGTAATGCACATATTGGAGAAGTTCATAATGTTTGCGCTTGTCCTTCTCAGCCTGTTCAATGAATTCCTTATAAACAGGGTTATTGGTCTTATGGAGTAATTCTATATAAAAACGGCCGGAAGCCCGTGTATGCTCGATACCAGCCTGCAGATCCTTCACAAACATCATCAGCACCCCTTCAAAATTCCTCATGCTTCACCGCTTCACCGCACTAAGAGGGACAGTCCCTCTTAGTGCTTTAACGCGTTGCCTCGCTAAGAGGGACTGTCCCTTTTACTGCTTTAAAGCAGTGAATCATCCACAAGAACAGCTTTATTAATCTGTATGACAGATCATACAAGTTTATGTCATATTACAGTGGTTTTTCGCAAGGATTGTTGGCTTACGTCCCCCACTGTAAATAATGGATGGAAACGTTTAGAATAGGAAGAAGAGAAACCGGCTGTTTCAGCCGAAGCAAAACACAAGGGGGCACGAATAGATGATTCAGCATTTCCAATTTAAGAGTATGTATGAAAATAAAAAGCTGCCAGGTTGGACTTTTTCATTTTATTATCAAGGAACCAAATACAATGGTACCTACCACAAGAACGGCACCATTGAATGGAAAGACGGACAGCCGCCCGCAGCAGATGAAGAAATGATCAAAAAGCAGATTCACGAATTAATGCTTTTCCACGTGTATGATTGATATTTTGTAATAGGCTCTTTTCTAAAACTTTGTTGCTATTCAAAATGAAGTTAAGAGATATATCCATAAATTCCCGGAAAGTATCCTGGTAAGCATGAAAGAAAAGAGCTAATTACCCTTTTCAGTTGGCTCTTTTCGTAAACTTTGTTGCTATTTAATACAAATTTTAAAAAATATCTACTTAATTAACCAAAAATAGCCTGATAAACAAGGAAGAAAAGAGCTGATTCACCTTGTTCAGAGAACAAAGCCCTTGTACCCGAGGGAAAAATCCGGCACTATGGATTTTTCCGAAAGCAATAATCTATACGAAACCAGCCTTGTAATGAGAAATGGCCGCCTCCTCTGTTCAGGCAGCAGTGACACAGGCAAATCCAGGACAGTTGAGAACGCTGTCCTGGACAAGTGTTCTTTATGAATACTGTACCCCGCAGGCATTCACCCTCGGTTCCGGTCCTATCCATTGAGCAGTCCCACCTATGAACTAATGGCACTCTTAAGCAGGACAACCTCCCATTCGAATTCTTGTAAAGCTAACACTTTGAAATCTATCGGCCTTTTCGTACAATGTACTTATCAATATCAATGAAACATAAACGAGGGAATAGTATGCTTTTAAAACTTCAACAGAAATATCCAGAATCAACATTACATACAGCTCCTCCTTCAGAGGAAGACCCTGATACCCTCTGGCTGACAGCAGATGCAACCGACGAGTATCTTGCCATCCCTAGACATCTGTTAACACAACCGGAAATTGACCTGCTTTCCAGCCTATTTACTGAAGCAGTACCATCCGGCAGCTGGCAAAATGAAACGGCGGAAAGCAGAAGCTGGCATGATTACCTTTACAAAGGGATGCCTCTACTGACTGACGTTTCACCAAAAGATCACTATCGGGTCATTCAATTTTCTATCAAGGAAAACATTGAAAATCTCCTATTAAAAGAAGCTTTTCGCAGCATTTTTGCTGAGCACGCAGTCATTGTCTTCTCCTCTCCCGGAAAGGGTGCCATCGTTGAAAAACAGACGAAATGGTCCCTGCCTGAAGAAGAACTCCTTTCCGCAGCCGCTGTCATTGAAGGTGATTTTTTTGCATCGCCAAGTTTTTTCATCGGGAGGTTCTACACAATAGATGACCAGTTCCTTTCTTTTTTCCAGGAAGAAAAGAACCTGTTTACTTTTGCTGAAAAGAATATCTCAAAAGGCCGGGTGTTTACGTTTCCGTCCACGTTTCCGTCTTTTGCCCTTCACCACGTGCCGAAACAAACAAAAACAAGTATGTTCGCGGACATCATCCAGTTATTTGCCGATGATGAAGAGCTGAAAAAAACAATCAAGACTTATCTTGAGAATCAATCGAACACAAGCCAGACTGCCAAAGTGTTATTTATGCACCGCAACAGTGTTCAATACCGCATTGACAAGTTTATCGAGAAGACCGGAATCGATATCAAAACCTTCAAAGGCGCACTGACCGTTTACCTTGTCTGCCTGGAAATTGAGCAGGAGACAGCAGAATGAGCAACATGCCCAAACCCTCCAAGTTTTTTTATGCACTTTAACCATTACATTCAGTAAGCGTTTTCTAATACAATGGGATTAACAGAGAGATAGAAAACACTAGGAGGAATACAAAGTGGCAGAATTACAAATGAAGAATATCTATAAAATTTATGATAAAAACGTAACAGCTGTAAAAGACTTCAACCTGGATATCAAAGATAAAGAGTTCATCGTATTCGTAGGACCATCAGGCTGTGGTAAATCCACAACATTAAGGATGGTAGCCGGCCTGGAAGAGATTTCAAAAGGTGACTTTTACATCGATGGCAAGCGCGTAAACGACGTTGCACCAAAAGACCGTGACATCGCGATGGTTTTCCAAAACTACGCTCTTTACCCTCATATGAGTGTGTATGATAACATGGCTTTCGGTTTAAAATTACGCAAATTCGACAAGCAGGAAATCGACCGTCGTGTGCAGGAAGCTGCTAAGATCCTTGGCCTTGAATCTTTACTGGACCGTAAACCAAAAGCATTGTCCGGTGGTCAGCGCCAGCGTGTGGCATTGGGCCGTGCGATTGTCCGTGATGCAAAAGTTTTCTTAATGGACGAGCCGCTTTCCAACCTTGATGCTAAATTACGTGTACAGATGAGAGCGGAAATTGCAAAACTTCACCAACGCCTGCAAACAACGACTATCTACGTTACACATGACCAGACAGAAGCGATGACAATGGCGTCTCGTATCGTAGTCATGAAAGACGGCATCATCCAGCAGGTTGGTTCTCCTAAAGAAGTTTACGACAAACCGGAAAACGTCTTTGTTGGCGGATTCATCGGTTCTCCGGCAATGAACTTCTTCCGTGGTAAACTTCAAGACGGCAAATTCACTTTCGGCGATGAAGCTGTTGAAGTTCCTGAAGGAAAAATGAAAGCATTACGTGAACAAGGGTATGTAGGAAAAGACATCATCCTTGGTGTAAGACCGGAAGATATCCATGATGAGCCTCTTTTCATCGACTCTTCTCAAGGGTCAAAAATCAGAGCAAAAATTGAAGTTTCCGAATTGACGGGTGCAGAAACGATGTTGTATTCCCGCCTTGGCGACCAGGACTTTGTTGCTCGAGTCGACTCCCGTACAGATGTCCAAGCCGGCGAAACAATCGACCTTGCATTTGACATGAACAAAACTCACTTCTTCGATGCGGAAACAGAAGAACGCATCAGATAATTTCACAGCAATAAAAAACTGCCATTCCTAACTGGATTGGCAGTTTTTTGTTCCTCTCAGTTTTTGACTAGAATTCCGTGAATTTTATTACCCTTGTTTCTTCATGTCCGCAATCTCCCGCAAATAAATGGATGCATTCATCTGAACCCGAACTTTCCGGAATCCCGTCTGCAAGCTTGATTTCGTCAATGTCCATGTAGGCACTGTAATCATCATAAAAGTCATAGATCCTTCCCCTGTCCGTCAATGTGGAACCGCATTGGGAGCAATCTACCTCCACTCGGGTCACCCCGTTGCATAATGCACATACTTTCATAAGTAATCACCGTTTTTTCTACAGAATTTAATCATTATTATCCTTTTGTTTTCCTCTATCTTTTATGTGTCAATCGTGCGTTTCTCTCAAGGAATAAATTCCCTCTTTCATTCTTGTATATATTTTTTTAAAAGTTCCATAATACAGAGTAACAGCAGCAAACAAACAGTCTCTCACAAACATTGGGTTGACCAAATTAGATGGCCGCAGTAATCGTGCGGGACTGGTGCAAGTCCAGTTGACCCAACCATAAAAACAACAAGGAGATGACAAAACATGCAAAACCAACAACAATCACGCAGCAACAACTCTAACCAACTAGTAGCTCCAGGAGCTCAACAAGCAATTGACCAAATGAAATTGGAAATCGCTTCTGAATTTGGTGTACAACTTGGTGCTGATGCAACTGCACGCGCTAACGGTTCTGTAGGTGGAGAAATCACTAAACGCCTTGTACAAATGGCTGAACAGCAAATCGGCGGTTACGCACAAAAATAATCCAACTTAATATTAATATGGCTAGAGCCCCTGACATTCAGTCAGGGGCTCCTATTTATTTGGCTTGCTTTTAAAAAAACTTTGATTTCCTCCAAATGTGTGACTCCACAGGACTCTTAAAACACCACACCTAAAGGAAAGCTAATAAATCTTTATTCGTTGGAAGAAAGCCCTATTTTTTTAGATTCACCATTTTAGAAGGGTCGATCCATTCATCATACTGCTCTTCTGACAGATATCCGGAACGGACGGCTGCTTCTTTTAATGTCAGGCCTTCTTTATGGGCAGTCTTGGCTATTTCGGCCGCTTTTTCATAACCTATATGCGGATTGAGTGCTGTAACAAGCATCAATGACCGGTTTACGAATTCTTCAATGACTTCTTTATTCGGCTCGATCCCTTGTGCACATTTTTCATCGAATGAACGGATGCCGTCAGCCAAGAGTCTCGTGGACTGAAGAAGATTATGAATAATAACCGGTTTGAATACATTCAGTTCAAAATTTCCCTGGCTCGCCGCGAAGCCAATGACGGCATCATTCCCAAATACTTGGGCAGAAACCATTGTCAACGCTTCACTCTGGGTAGGATTCACTTTTCCAGGCATGATGGAGCTTCCCGGTTCATTCGCGGGAATGGTGATTTCCCCAATGCCGCTCCGTGGACCGCTTGCCAGCCAGCGCACATCATTGGCAATCTTCATCACATCAGCTGCCAATGCCTTCAGAGCACCATGCACATGAACGATCTCATCATGGGAAGTCAAGGCATGGAACTTATTATCGGAGGACACAAACGGAAAGCCGGTTTGCTCTTCCAATTGAGCGGCTACCTTATCGCCGAATCTTGGGTCTGCATTTATTCCTGTACCAACAGCTGTTCCGCCGATTGCGAGGTTCAGGAGGTGCTTGCTGCTTTCCTGAATCATTTGTTGGGACCTCTCAAGCATTGTCCTCCACCCGCTGATTTCCTGACCCAGTGTCAATGGCGTAGCATCCTGGAGATGGGTACGCCCGATTTTAATGATGTCCATGAACTCTTTCTCTTTTTCACTTAATGTTTTATGAAATTGCTCCAGTGCCGGCTTCAAGTTCTCAACGATTTCTTTATAAGCCGCTACATGCATGGCTGTGGGAAACGTATCGTTCGAGCTTTGTGACATGTTGACATCATCATTCGGATGAACTTTTTCATCGCTTTCCTGGATCATTTGGTTCGCTCTGTACGCAACCACTTCATTCACGTTCATATTGGACTGAGTACCGCTCCCTGTCTGCCATACCACCAGCGGAAAATGTTCATCAAGCATTCCTGAAATGATTTCGTCACATGCCTTTACAATTCCATCTTTCTTAGTATCCGACAACTTTCCAAGCTCATTATTGACGATTGCCGCCGCTTTTTTCAACTGCGCAAACCCATATGTAACCTCAAGAGGCATTTTTTCATGGCTGATTTTAAAGTTTTCCCTGCTCCGTTGGGTCTGCGCACCCCAGAACTTATCAGCGGGTACCTTAATCTCACCAATCGTATCACGTTCCGTTCTGAATTCCATTTCATCTCCTCCTTTACATTTCTCTTTTCTATTTTTCCACTTAAAATTAAGAAATAACATCATTACCAAAATAATGTAAGGTTTTTTCAACTTATTGAAAGCCTATGTAAAAGTAACAGGGCCAATACGTAATTGTTTTAATTGCTGGATTTCCTTCCCGTCACCTCACTTTATGCCTGTTCCAGTTCAGCACTGGTCTATCTAACATTATTCCGTCATCCCAATCTCCCCTCTTATACAGCAAAAAAGCTTAACCGGATGGCTAAGCTTTTTACTGTATCAAATTTAGGAACTGTCGCGTACGCTCTTTTGTTGGATTTTCAAAAACGTCAGCCGGCTTCCCGCGTTCCACGATGTAGCCGCCATCCATGAAGATGACTTCATCCGCCACTTCTTTGGCAAACTTCATTTCGTGTGTGACGACAACCATGGTCATACCGTCCTCAGCAAGATCTTTCATGACTTTCAACACTTCTCCGATCAATTCCGGGTCGAGTGCTGAAGTCGGTTCGTCAAACAGCATGACCTGGGGTTCGATAGCCAGCGCACGGGCAATGCCGACCCGTTGCTGCTGTCCACCTGAAAGCTGGTAGGGGTAGTAATTAATCTTGTCTCCTAAGCCTACTTTTTCTAAAAGCGATATTGCATTTTCTCTTACCTCCGCTTTGGATTTCCGCTGAACAATCACGGGGCCTTCCATGACGTTCTCAAGAGCTGTCCGGTGCGGGAATAGGTTATAGTTCTGAAATACCATTCCCGTCTTTCTTCTCATATCCATTAGATCTTTTTTCGTCAGTTTCTTGGTAAAATCCATTTTTGTACCGCTGATGTCCAGTTGTCCTTCATCCGGCACTTCGAGAAGGTTGAGACAGCGTAGGAATGTTGTTTTTCCTGAACCAGAGGGACCGATCAGTACAATCACCTGCCCTTTTTCAACCTCGACATCGAACCCTTTTAACACTTCGAGATCCCCAAAACGCTTTTTTAACCCTTTAATGCTGATCATCTTTTCACCCTCCTCTCTTTATTTTGCAATATATCGGTCAAGTCTGGATTCCACCCTGTCCTGAATGAGTGTAAGAATGAAACACATGACCCAGTATAGGAATGCCGCTTCCATATACAATAGAAGAAATTCATATGTCGTCGCGGCGATCTCCTGCGCTTTTCTGAATAGCTCGGTGACCAGAATCAGGGAAGCCAGGGATGTATCTTTAACCAAACTGATAAAAGAGTTTGATAACGGAGGGACCGATACCCTTGCAGCCTGCGGCAGGATAACCCGCTTCAAGTTCTGTCCATAGGTCATGCCGATTGAGTAACCAGCCTCCCATTGGCCCTTGGGTATTGATTGGATGGCAGCACGGACGATTTCCGATGCATAGGCACCTACATTTAAAGAAAAGGCAATGACGGCTGAAGGGAAAGGGTCAAATTTCAATGCTTCAATACCGAGGTTGCCCAATCCGAAAAAGATAATAAATAATTGCACAAGTAACGGTGTTCCTCTGATGGCCGAAACATATACACGGGCGATTCCCCTGAGTATTTTACTGCCGGACAACCTCGCCAGGGCCGTGACAATTGCCAAGACCATTCCGAATGCAAAAGATATCAGTGTTAGAGGAATAGAATAATACAAAGCTCCCTTCACCATAGGAAGCAGGGAGCTTTGCAGGATATCCATCATGCGTTCGGGATCTTGAAAAATACTACCTAGGAGATACATCTTCGCCAAACCATTTATCAGCAATTTCGGCGTATGTTCCGTCTTCCATCATTTCCTCTAACGCTTTGTTCACTTCTTCCACCAATTGTTCGTTCCCTTTACGGAACATCAGTCCGCTTTGAGAAGCGTCCTCCTCTGTTGCGACGATTTCAATGCCTGCATTCTTTTGCTTTTGCAGGTAATCCAAAATGGATAGCTTGTCGTTTACAGTTACATCTGCACGGCCTTGTTCCACTAATTGAATCGCTTGCGCAAGACCTTCGACACCTTGAATTTCTGCTCCATAACTTTCAGCAATATCTTTATAGTTACTTGTCAATGACTGTGCAGAAGTGAGTCCTTCAATGTCCTCGAAAGAATTGACTTCATTATTTTCTTTGCTTGCTACAAGTACAGCGGAAGACTCGATGTACGGGATGGAAAAGTCGTACTTCTCCTGACGGTCTTCCCTGATACCCACCTGGTTG
The DNA here is from genome assembly GCF_046237645.1 of Rossellomorea sedimentorum. Classification (GTDB taxonomy): domain Bacteria; phylum Bacillota; class Bacilli; order Bacillales; family Bacillaceae_B; genus Rossellomorea; species Rossellomorea sedimentorum. Next base: position 1,032,490 of record NZ_CP143546.1, on the reverse strand, counting down.
GCAATCATATCAAAACGGTTTGAATTCAAGCCTTCAAACATGGCATCCCATTGTGTCTCTTTAAATACCGGCTCTACCCCAAGGCGGCTGGCTACTTCTCTTGCAATTTCAACATCGAATCCAGTCAATTCCCCGGATTCATCATGGAATGTGAAAGGAGGATATGTCCCTTCTGTACCGATGAGCAGCTCTCCATTTTCCTGGATTTGTTCATATAATGATTGTTCCTTACCTTGCTTACTAGCTGATTCATTTTCAGCGTTATTACCGCAAGCGGCAAATAGGAATATTGCACCTATCAAGAATAAAATGCTTATAGTAAACTTTTTCACTTTTAAAACCTCACTATTCTTATCGGATTAATTATTACGTATGCTATCATAGAATGATAATCTCTTCTTGTCAATAAAAATGTTTGCACATTTAGCTTTCTCTAAAAGTGATCAATCAATGAATACTGTTATAATGAATTCTGAGAAGAAAAGGAGGTTCTATCATGAACATCGCATTATTGGGGGCTTCCGGAAGAGTTGGATCAGTCATCCTGGAGAATGCCCTGAAGGACGGACACAATGTTAAAGCGCTGGTAAGAAATGCAGCAAAAGTTGAGTATGACCATCCCAGCCTTTCGCTAATTGAAGGAAATGCTTTGGAGGAAAATGATATTAATGCCTGTTTACAGCATAGTGATGTGGTCATCAGTACACTTGGCACCGATAAAAATAATGTATTGTCTAAGAGTATGCCGGTCATTTTGAAATCCATGCGAATGAACAGTATTTCGAGAATCATCACGATTGGTACGGCTGGAATTCTTCAATCGAGAAACACACCTTCTCTCTTTAGGTTTCAAAGTGCTGAGGCTAAAAGAAGAAGCACAACAGCAGCCGAAGACCACCTGAGAGCTTACCTTATGTTAAAAAGTTCTAACCTGAACTGGACCGTTGTGTGCCCAACCTACCTCCCCGACGGAGAGAAAACCGGTGTGTACCGCACGGAAAAAGACATTCTCCCTGAAGGCGGAAAAAGTATCTCTGTTTTTGATACCGGGGACTATGCATATAGTTTGATTGCAGATAAGGAAAGTTTCCGTACCAGAATCGGCATTTGCTATTAATAAGGCTCTTTCTTAATATTTACTTCGGCACTTGGGATCTCTCCCTCGGGTACAAGGGCTTATCTAACTGAACAGGGTTATTAGCTCTTTTCTCGTTTACCAGGGTGGTTTCTTGGCTATAACTCTTAAACTTCATATTTAATTTTAAAAAAAGAGCCTAAAAGAAAGAGCTCCCTTGAATTTGTTCAAAGGAGCTCTTTCTTATTCAAAAATGATGGAAATGATCTCATCCATCGACATCCCGCTTTCGAATTCAAAGGTACCAGGCCTTAATTCATTTTCAAGACCTCGATTTTCCACCTCTTTATAGAAATCCATGTCATTGTCTATAATCTTTGCTTTCTCCAAAGCGTTCCCGACATCAATACTGGTCATCCCCATAGATACAGATAAAATGGCACGATAGACGACCTTCTCTTCAGTGGCCGGTTTTTCTGTTTTATCTTCTGCTTGCTTATTTTCTGGTTCAACCTTCTGTTTGTTCCACTCTTCTTCTGTATGTATGACGTAACCTTTTGAGGCAAGCTGTTCAATCATTTCTTTTTCACTAAGCTCTTTTGTTTTAGCTGTTTCTGCCGGCTGTTCCGTACTCTTGGCTTTTTCAGGACCAAATAAATATACTGCTCCAATCAAGGAAGTTGCAATCAAAAGTCCGGAAGCAAAACTGCGCAATGAATTCGTCATCATTGTACCGCCATGCTCCTTTCCATCTTCCTTTTCATGAATGGGGCCAGCATCATCTCAACTCTATGCGGATTCAGCTCTGTTTTTGCAGCAATACTCTCAACAGAATAGCCGCGCTTATGCATATCCAGCACCTCTCGAAGCAAAAGGCGTTCCTGCGAAGATGACTCCATCGCACCTGCCTGTTTTGCTGTAATCTCTGCATCTAATTCGATGTCGCGAATTTGCTTCTGCAATTCATGGACCTCATTCATTAATGATATTGAAGAGTGTTCAATTTGTTGTTCTAATTGTGATTTGGATTGCGTCGTTTTGATAAACGATAAAATGAGCAGCACTACTGCTGAACCAAACAAAATGGCTATTACCCATCCCATCATAAAAGCCTCCCTTACGTTCATTCTATAATACAAACTAGATTATACCTTGATACTAAGCAGAATGGGCTTAAATTCGACAAAATCCCCCTTTGGTCCCGTCTGTATGACAGGATAACGAAATTCTGATGCTACATAGGTGCTACTTTGTTTCGCTGAGGTAATGGAGTTGTTAGGACCATATAAGGTCTATTAAAAGAGCCTGGTTGGATTAGTGAGCCCTGATTATAGATTACTTAATACTCTGATTAACCCTGTCCGCTGCTATGAAAGCGAGCACCGGGTTACTAAATGGACTTTTGCAGATTCACTTCTTACTGTCCAGCTCAGTTGTCGTCTGGACCTTGTTTTATACTAGACTCCCAGTTGCCAGGTAACCCCTATCCGAGTTATGTAGGATTCATACATCATTTCATTCTTGCAAGGCTTTTCATGTATGAATCACACCCTTTTTCATACATCATTTCACCCTTAACACGCAGTTCGTGTATGAATCACACCCTTTTTCATACATCATTTCACCCTTGCCACGCAGTTCATGTATGAATCACACCTTTTTTCATACATCATTTCACCCTTGCTTGGCTTCTCATGTAGGAATCACACCTTTTTTCATACATCATTTCACCCATGCAAGCCATCTCATGTATGAATCTCACCCTTTTTCATACATCATTTCACCCTTGCAAGGCAGTTCATGTATGAATTACACCTTTTTTCATACATCACTCCCCACCAACTTCGCATTCATGTAGGAATCAGCCCCTGATTCCTACATCATTCTCTACTTTCTCCCCGTGCAGAAATAAATGCTTCAAATCAATTTAAAGCTTATATGCCAGATAATCTCGCAAAAAAAGAGCCATTTCATTCCTTAACAATGAAGAACCACCAACATTGAAAGAAATAAAATAACTCCATTCATTTAGCTGCTATTTACACTGTCACCTAAAAACGTGCTGCATCCAAGCTTACTCATAGGATACTAAACCTTTGCCTTACCTAACCCGCCTGCTCTATCTGCTTTCCTTGCTGCAACTCATACATTTGATAGTAGCGGCCCTTCAATTCCATCAGTTCATCATGTGAGCCTTTTTCCGCAATGGATCCTTTGTCCAACACGATGATCTGGTCAGCATTTTTGATAGTTGAAAGCCGATGGGCGATAATGAAGGTCGTTCGTCCTTGCTTCAGGACCTCCATCGCTTCCTGTATCATGGCCTCTGTCTCGGTGTCGATACTCGATGTCGCTTCGTCCAGGATAAGGATGGCCGGGTCGAATGCCAATGCCCTGGCAAAGGAAATCAATTGTCTTTGGCCGGAAGATAATGTGCTTCCCTTTTCGATTACAGGTTCATCATATCCGTTCTCAAGATTGTGAAATACTTTCTTGGCACCAACCGCATTCAAGGCAGCCTCTACTTTTCCCCGCGAAATCTGTGGATGGTCCAGACTCACATTTGAAGCGATCGTCCCTGTAAACAAGTAAGGGTCCTGAAGCACGATCCCCATGTGTTCACGGATTGTTTGATAAGGGATATCTTTAATATTCTGCCCGTCTATCAAGATTTCCCCTTCGTTGCAGTCATAGAATCGGAAGAGAAGGTTCATGATGGAACTTTTCCCCGATCCGGTATGGCCTACCAGTGCTACGGTCTCCCCCTGGCTGGCGGAAAACGAGATATCTTTCAAAACATACTCATTTTCCTTATATCCAAAGTAGACATTTTTAAAAGAAACATCCCCTTTGTATCGCTCCATCCTTTCATCCTCAACATTTATTCCCTCTTCTTCCAAAAGATCAAAGACTCTCTCCCCCGCTACAAGTGCCTGTTCCAAATTGGCAAGCTGATTGACGATCCCTGTCACAGGCTGGAATAAACGGTTGATGTAATCGACAAAAGCATAGAGCACACCGAGTGAAACGACTGAACCAACTCCCATGGCACTTCCTCCAAAATACCAGATGAATGCGACAAAGGTGATGTTTCTCAGTACTCCGACAAGGTTATGGGAGGTCATGGAGTTCAAACTAAGCAATTTATTCTGGTATTGATAATGGGTTTCATTCAGTTCTTCGAATTCTTCCTGCGATTTTTGCTCTCTGCGGAAAGCCTGGATAATGTTCATACCCTGAATCGATTCGTTGATCATGGCATTGATATCACTGACTTTCGTTCGGATAACTTGATTGTAATTGGATGCATACTTTCTATAAAGAATCATCCATACCGCTATGATCGGCAACAGCAGCAGACAGATGGCCGCCAGTTTTACATCCAGGATAAATAGCGCAATATAGATACCTGTGATATAAATGATGCTGGTAAAAAAAGTAGATAATACGGTAACGTAAAGTTCCCTGATAGCCTCTGTATCATTGGTGATTCTAGCCACTACCTTCCCTGCTGGCAAGTTATCAAAGTAACGGATCGGCAGCCTTTGTATATGTTCAAACACATCGGACCGCATCTTTTGTATGACACGGTTAGCCGCTTTCTTTAAATAAAACCCCTGCCCATACTGGAAGAATGATGCTGCTACAAGCAAGCCGAAGTAGAGGGCAAGCAGCATAATGATGCGCGGTATCTCCGGATGATAAAACTCGATCAGCTCGGCAGCCGATAGTTTCTCTGCATCAAAGGCTGAGGTTGAATCCCCCCTGGTTATGATCAATTGTCCATTTTCTATTGTGCGTTCCCCGGTCCCTCTAACTGGCTCGGGAATAAAATAATATTCCCTGCCGACTGAGAGGATGCGAACCTCTTCACCCTTTGTTTCGGTGTCTGTAAAATACTTTTCCCGTTTATACCAATTCCCCCTATATTGAACGGCATCTTTTCCTTCCTCTGTTTGATACCAGTTCGTTTCTATCCCGAGGATATGTTCATCAATCATTTTCTTGGCTATGAATGGTCCTGCCAAGTCTGCCGCCACTGACACAGTCAGCATCAGCAGGGCAGCAAGAATGACCTTTTTATATAACAATGCGTAATTCAATAATCGTTTTCCTACACTCATAGTTTTACCTCCTCAAACGAGGACTCCTCGATTTGCTGGCGGTCATTTTGTTCTTTATACCAGCCGCCTTTCTGCAGCAAGGCTTCATGATTACCCTCTTCAATGATCACGCCTTTATCGATGACAATAATCGAATCTGCATGTTCCACAGCAGACAGCCTGTGGGTGGTAATGATGGTGGTTTTTCCGCTTCTTTCCCGGCGGATATTATCAATGATTTTCGCCTCTGTTTTCGCATCCACCGCAGACAAGGAATCATCCAGTATAAGAATGTCAGGGTTCTTAATCAGAGCCCTGGCAATGGAGATTCTCTGCCTCTGCCCGCCTGACAGGGCCACTCCCTTTTCTCCTACAAGCGTCTGCAGGCCGTCCGGCAGCATTTCCAGGTCTTTTTTAAAATCAGCCAATTCAATCGCTTTTTCCAAGTCTGCCTCTGTGGCATTCTCGCACCCGAATAAAATGTTCTCTCTGACACTCCTCGAGAATAGTACATGATCCTGAGGAACATATCCAATCCACCCGCGGACATCTTGCAGCTTTTGCTCTTCAATCGGTACTCCATTTATAGATAGGGTTCCTTCTCCAAGCGGATATTCCCTCAGCAGCTGCTTGATGAGAGTTGTTTTTCCGCTTCCGGTCTTGCCGACAATTCCCAGTGTTTCTCCTTTTCTTAACTTCAGGTTAATGCCGCTTAAGTTATTGACCTTGGAAGAAGGATACTTGAAGTTCACTTCATCGAATCGCACGTCTTCAGGGTCCCTGACTATTTTCGGCTGGAGTGGGTCCTTGACATCTTCTTCATAGTTCAGTGTTTCCTGGACCCGATCTAGTGAAGCATTGCCTCTCTGCATGATATTAATCAGCTCTCCGACTGCAAACATCGGCCAGATCAACATACCGAGATAGACATTAAAGGACACAAGTTCGCCAAGTGTGATTGTCTGATGGAACACAAGATAGGCCCCGTATCCCAGCCCGATCAAATAACTTAAGCCGACAAGCACCTTGATCGTCGGTTCGAATAAGGAGTCGATTTTAGCCACTTCGATATTCTTGCTGTAAACCTCCTCTGTCATGCGGGCGAACTTCTCTTCCTCCGCTCTTTCCTGAACATACGCCCTGATTACGCGCACTCCGGCAATCGATTCCAAAACTTTGTCATTCAGGTCCCCGAATGCATCCTGTGCTTCTGTAAACCGTTTATGGATTCTTGCTCCATATATTTTCATCAGCCAGGCCATGAAAGGGAGCGGCAATACAGCCGCAAGTGTCAATTTCCAGCTGACGAAAAACGCCATGGTAAAAAGGATGGTCAGCATGAAGACACTTGAATCGATCAAAGTCAGTATGCCGAACCCTGCTGTGACAGAGATGGCTTTCAAGTCGTTCGTCGCCCTCGCCATCAGGTCGCCTGTTCGATTCTTCTCAAAGAAAGTGGGAGTCATTTTCAGCAAATGCCCCATGAATTTTGAACGAAGTTTCCTTTCTACGAGAAACGCTCCGCCAAACAACTGATACATCCATATATAAGTAAGAGCGTATGAAACGGTCAGAATAACAGCAAGCCAAATAAGGTATTGACTCAAGGTCCCTGTGGTCATCCCGCCGACCTGAATATCATCAATTGCCATTCCAACCAATTTTGGAGGCAGGACATCAAGAATCCCGACAAAAGTCAATAATCCGATGGCAACTGTGTATCTCTTCCAGTTTTCTTTAAAAAACCAGCTTAACTTCCCTAAAATACTAAACATCTGTGTTCACTCCTTCTTTTCCTGTTTCTCTTTGTTACTATCCGCCTTCTGTCTCCACAATGGGCATCATCATTTCAATTCTTACTTTCAACATGTTGCATTCCTCCTAAAAAATTTTATATGTGAACAGGCAATCCTGTTGGCACCAAAGATTTTGAGCAATAAAAAAAAGACATACCGCGCCAGGCAGTATGTCAGTGGACATAAAAAGGCACAGATTACAGACGTAACCTGCGCCTTATCAAAGTCGTCTCGTGATAAAGGCTTCTTAAAAGGCCGGATGGAACTCCAGACAGGTTACGTGATTCATTTCTTTTGAAAAACCAATTCTTTTGCTGATTACAATTACATTCATCACGAAACCCTCCTTTTTCAATATTTTTCTAATTCTTGATAACCTTACCATGACGGTTGGGTAGTGTCAATCACCGTTTTCGGATTATTCATGGTATTCCGGCACTTCCCTCTTTGCCTGGACAGTTTAAACCTAACCGGAATTGTACGTGTTACGCCACAACAACTGCCGTTCCATAGGCAATGATTTCAGAGGCATTCTGCATGACTGCCGAGGTTTCAAAACGGACTGTCACAATAGCATTGGCCCCCATGTGTTCAGCCTGCCTGATCATCCGTTCAACCGCCTGCTGGCGTGCCTGCTCCATCAATTCACTGTATTCACTGATCTCTCCGCCTACTATGGTTTTTAGGCTGGCGATGATATCTTTTCCTATATGTTTTGCCTGGACGGTGCTGCCTCTCACAAACCCTTTTAATTCAACAATTTCTTTTCCCGGCACTGCTTCGGTAGTGACAATAATCATTTTGATTCTCCCTCTGCTTTATTTTTCCTTAGAATTTTTCTGGCAAAGATAAAATAAAAGATAATGGGAAATGGACACTGAATTAACCCCCAGATTCCCCAAAACCAATACTTATGACCTCTCTTTCTGGCATCCGTAAATAAAAACAAACTCTGCACAAGAAGCAGGGGTGCAACAAGGACAAGCGTCAAAAGTTCTTCTTGGGTCATGTTCGGGTCACCTGTCTCATGTAAGACACTCCGCTGTATATCACGGCAGCGATAAAGGCGGCCCCTTGTATAGCGGCAAATAGGACAATGCTTTTATAAAGAGCGAAAAGGATGACACTGATCATCAGGACGGCTATTACCATAAAGACGCCCAGCTCTTTTCGATATTTATGTTTAAGCTGCGATTGCTGATTTAAGGTGAATTGTTCAAACCAATGATCGGAAGGTGTTCCATTTTCTATTTCTCTATCTATCGTTTTAAAGCTCTCATCAAAAAGGGCTTGAAGGTCGTCCCAATCATTTTTTGGCTCATGTTCTTCTTGTTTCATCCACTTTCAACTCCTTCCTCAAGCTTTTGATTCCATTATGGATGCGTGATTTCACCGTTCCTTCAGGCAGTTTGACCATATTGGCAATCTCTTCATAGGAAAAACCATAATAATGCTTCAGGACAATCGGGAGCCTTGCTTCTTCGGAAAGGGTAGACAAAGCTTCCAAAAGGGCAGTCCATTCTTCCTGCTTGGATTGCATCTCCCATTTCATCTTGCGGTAATTGATTTCTTCCTGCTGCCAGTCCCTTTCTCTCTTTCGTTTTCTCTGTAAATCAACAAACCGATTGGTCGCAATGGTCATTAGCCAAGAGGAAAATTTAGATTTTCCATTGTACAGGTGAATTTTTTCCACACATTTGGCCATCGTATCCTGTGCGAGTTCCTCCGCCAGATCACGGTTCATTGTCACCTTGACAAGATATTTTACAAGGAAAGGGTAATTCTCTTTAAAAAGAACCGCAAAAGCTTTGTGATCGCCTTTTTGGGCTTTTTTTATCAACTCTTTTTCATCCATCCCTCAAATTCCTCACTTTTTGTTCAGCTATCAGCTGATTCAACTATTAGACGTCTTACTTAGGATTTCGTTCACTTTTTATGTATTATTTTTTCACCTGACATGCTGCAGATATCTTTCCTTTTATTTTACCGTCTCCCAGATGGAAGTATGACACGTAAAAAGGGCTTCTCCAGGAAAAGCCCTCATACTGTTGCAATCGCTTCTTTTGCAGCTCCTCTGAAGCAACTCACCTTACCGTTGTCCTTAAAGATAACGGACTAAGGGTATCCTGCCTGGTCGGGCTAAGCCTTCGTTCAAGAGGAAACAACTGCAGGCTGGATATCTTCTGTTTCTTTCATAAATTTCGGCAAGATGATGGTGTAGAACCCCCCCACGACCATCAGACACCCTCCGACAATCCAATAAAGCAGCTCAATGCTCAGTAAAGCAGGGAAACTGAAGGCGATAAATCCTAATGTGATAGATTGCGACAGCATCATAAGAGGGCTGATCCAGCCTTGGACACGACCCATCATTTTGGGTTCAATGATACTTGGCATCCAGCCCCCAATTGCGATATTCACGAGCGGAAGCCCAAGCGCCGCAAAGAAGAACACTGCCAGGAACATCCAGGTAGTTGTCGCAAAAGAAGACAGGATAATGAAGCTTCCTGATATTGTAAGTCCTGCTACTATCAAGTGATGAAACTTAAACTTCTGAGTCAGCATGGACACAAGGACACTTCCTATTAGAACACCCGCACCAAAAGCACCCCCCAGCAAAATGGAATACTCTTCATAAGTTTGCGGGGCCAGCTTATACTTTAAAATGAAGATCGGCATTACCGAGAATCCGCCATTCACTATGCCAAAGACAAAGAATCCGCCGATCAGACTTAATAGAAGCTTGTGCTGAAATATATACTTCATGCCCAATTTAAAATCTCTCATGATAAAAGAAAAACTGAGATCTTTTAACTTATGAGGACCGTTTGGAAGTCTGGCTTCAATGGGTACCTGGCATTTCTTTATTAAGATGGCGCTGATGATAAAGGTCAGCGTGTCAACGATTACCGCTCCGTAAATGCCTGACATCCAATAAATCAAGATGGCGATGCCGTTTCCAAACAGCATAAACAGACTCATTACCATCTGATTCAACCCGGCTGCCGTCGAGTAATCATCTTTCGTCAGGACACCTTGCATGATCCCTTGCTCCGCAGGGAAAAAGAATTTCTGAACCGCACTCCTTAAGAAAAGAACAAAAAAGATGAAAGGCATCCAGCCGATATAGATGGCTCCCAGAAGGACTACTGATAACATTGCACTGATTGTGTCACAGTAATACGCAATTTTCTTCCGGTCCATTCGATCTGCAAACACCCCTACCAGAAAGAAGACGGCCAGGGTCGGGACTGAGTACATCATTTCCGTTAATGATGCATAAACCGGCTGCTCTGAAAACCGGTCGAGCAGGTAAAACATGAAAGCTGTAAGACCGATTACACTTCCCATATGAGAGGTGAGATTTGCGAAAAACAACTTAGTGAACGCAGGATTCTGAAATATCTCCTTAAACTTTTTCATTGTGATTTCTCCCATCCAATTATTTAACCTGCTTTTATTGTAAGAAAATGGCGGGATAAGTGTCAGAGACTTGTGATGGTTTATTTCTCCGTCTCAAGTCTGATTCGCTGTGAGACCGGCTGGAATAAAACCAGAGTGGTCCGAATAGCAAAACTCGTTTGTGCTTGCACACTTTATAGAGGTTCTGCTTCACCTTCTCTGATTGATTCCTCATAACAGTTCATCTTCTTAAATTACGTTTTTACTAGCTTTGAGTCCTCTAAATGTTGTAGACTTTATACTTTTTTGAAAGCGCCTTTTGTTTAAGGCTGTCGTATCTTACTTTTAACTACCCCTTTCTTCAACTTAAGCGTCCAACACTTCCCCTGCCCGCACTCTGTCCCTTTAAAGCGCTAAGAGGGACAGTCCCTCTTAGCGCTTTAAAGGAGTAAAGGATGTTGATTTACAGGGATTTACAATGTTTAAAGAAATATAGTGCGGGGTACTACTCTATTAAATCCGAATTTAAAGTATAAATTTTTTAACAATGATTCTATTAAACCAAAGCAGAGGTGAGTTTTCATGATTCGTACAATATTAATGATCATCGGAGCTATCGTCGTGATCGGAGCGATTCTGGCACTAATCTAATTTTCAACAAGGGATGATGGAGCAGCATTGCAAATGTACCATCATTCCTTTTTTAAATTAATTAAGTTTCTCGAACTGAGAAGCTTGGGTATAAATCATTATAAGGAAATAATCAATTCAAAAATCAGAGGTGAAAGCAGATGTTCAAGAATATTTTGCTTGCTTATGACAACAGTGATGGAAGCAGGAAAGCGGTAGAAAAAGCGGTGGAACTGCTGGCACATAACAAGGAGGCAAATTTGACTGTCGTTCACGTAACGGATGGCAGTGAATATAAAGAAGAGCAGGGCAGTGAGCAATTCACACGTTCACTGGATGTCGTCAACACCGGCTTGAGTTCCCTCGAAGCCCAGAACCTTCCACACAGCTACGATAATAAGCTTGAGGACAGACATCCGATTAAGAAGAATAAAAATGGAGATCAGTTCAAGACTGTCAGGGAAGATTTAGAATCAAGAGGCGTTCATGCAAATTATGAGTTGCTTACAGGATCGGAAGCTGACAGCATTTGCACTTATGCAAATGAGCATGAGGTGGATATCATCGTGGTAGGGAACAGCAATAAAAAAGGTATTAAGAAATGGTTCTTGGGAAGCGTAAGCGAAAAAATAACCCACAATTGTTCGAGCAGTATCTTAATCGTAAAATAAATTACATTTTAAAGAGGCTGTCTCACCAGGACCTGACACCAACAACCCTCCATGACCACTAGTAGCGTCATTGGCGGTGATGTAGTCAGGCCCCTCCTGTGACAGCCTCTTTCTCATTTAGAATCTTGCTGGGCAAGCAATTCATTCATGTGTTTTTTAGCATTTTGTTCATCAAACGTACTAAACAGGCGATAGTAATCTTCATCCAGAATCCGATAATGATGGGTGATGATGTTCTGCTGAAGAATGAATCCTCCATCTTTATTGATTTCCTTCCACCAAATCTTTCCGCCCAGCGTTTTCTCTTTACGGTAATCAACATCTTCTCTGGCTACAACTTCGATGACTTCGAGCGGTTCACCGCCTAGAGAGTTCACCAGGGTTTCACTGTTGCGAAACAGAGCACATACTGCAACTACGGTTGTCCAGCCCGCTTCCATCCGTCCTTTCTCAATTTGTACCAGTGTCTTTTTTGAGACACCAATGACGGAGGCCATTTTATCCTGTGTATATCCCGCTTCAGTCCGAATCATCTTCAATTTTTCGGATACGAGCAGAATCAATTCCTCTTTTGTCATAACACACACCTTCCAGTCAATCCATTCTATGGTGTAATTTTACACTGTTTTTATTTCCATTGCCAATTTACTTTTATCAAATAATAGTTTTTGCAACCCTGCTATAAATTTTTGTCTAATCTGATAACAACATATTGATCAATTGACCTCTTCATTCATTGATACCCTTTTTCCTTGTGCCCGTAATCTAGTTAAATAATCCTGATTACCTTGAATGAATAATCTATTTTTAGATAAAATTGAGTGTTTTTTCCAATTCCCCCTATAAAAAGTCCTTCATTCAATATATATTAAGAGTAGAGGTTTTTTGTATGTAACCATTATATGAAGATAAGATGTCCAACCCTTTCAATATAGAATATATCCGGTATTTGAGGTGAAACCATGTCTCCTGTTAAACAAGAAGTGATTCAGTTTTTTCAAAACCAAAAAGAAGAAATTCTAAAAGGGTGGGCGGAACAGCTTTCTCCCTCTGATAGTAAATTTTCAAAAGATCAAATTGTCGAAAAAGGCAGACAGGTGTATGAAGTATTCCTTGTATGCTGCCAAATGCCTCAAGTTGAATGGGATTCCTATATTCAAGCCGAAGCTTTCCAGATTGCAAAAGAACGGCTTGAAGCTGACACTAACATTGGCGAATTTGTTTACAATCTGAATCTGGGCCGTTCAGAAGCGCTTAAAAACCTTGATGGCTTGTGCAGCGAATGGGCGGAATTGCAGCGCGTTGTCAATAAGATCAACTATTTTTTCGATAAGTTCACCTATTATACAGTTTCACACTATACGCATATGAAGGATCAAATCATTAAAGAAAAAGAGGAATATATTGATTCCCATCACGAAGACAGGCTTTCACTACTCGGAAAAATGACTTCCAGTTTTGTCCATGAATTCAGAAATCCCCTGACATCCATCAATGGATTCATTCAGCTCTTAAAATCCGAAAATCCGGATTTGTCTTATTTAGATATCATTTCTCATGAACTTAATCAGCTAAACTTCAGAATTTCTCAATTTTTGCTGCTGTCAAAGAAATCAGCTGTGCACATTGAAAAAACTGATTTTTCGTTAAATGAATTAATTGAAGAAGCACTTGCTTTCCTTTATCCCAGGATTCTTGAGGTCAATGTTTCTATCAAAAAGCAGCTTGAAAAAGATTTTCTGATGAGGGGTTGGAAGGAAGAGTTCAGGCAGGTCATCATCAATATCATCTTTAATGCTATAGATGTTTTGAGTGTCAGCACAAAACAACCGAAAATCTGGATAGAATCCAAGTTGCACGACGACCTTTTCACCCTTTCCATAAGCAATAACGGAGAAAAAATTCCAGATGAAATTTTATCCAACATATTTGAACCTTTTGTCACTTCTAAGAATGAAGGTACAGGCCTGGGTCTCTTTATCTGCAAAGAAATTGTCGAGAAGCATAATGGAGAGTTAACCTGCCATTCAACTGATGAGTACACCTCCTTTGTGATAACCTTATCCGCAAGAGAATAGGACTATCTTTTTAAGTTTTAGAAAGATAGCCTGATTTCTTTGTTTCACCTTGGGAATAGATTTCAATGGTCTCAACCTTTCTACAGCCATTTTTCTCGAACACCCTTTTCATTGGCAGGTTGTCCGAATCGGTGGATCCGATATACGAATCAGCTTTCAGTTCCTGCCTCAGCGACGTCAGAGCAAATTTATGAATTATCGAACCTAACCCTAGTCCCCTGTATTCAGGGGTGATTCCAAAGTAAAAAATTCTGCCTTCCGACTCTGTATATGGCTCAATATGAGGAATGAAAAAGCCTGCATCCTCCCCTGTTTTTCTTACAATATAAATCCGGAAGTTGTCTGGTTTCACCTCAGCATAAAGCGCATCCAGCAGCCCGCTTGCTTCATCAGAATTTCCCAAAATCAAGCTTAGGCATCTTAAACTCTCTTGCAGTGTCGGTTCAGCAATGAATTCCAGGGAACTGTGAGAATCCTCTGTTACATTCATTATATTTCTATAATAAACTTCTCTTGTCTTTATCTTCCTTAATTCTAAATCTTGCAAAACTACCGAATTTGAAAAGTCAATACTGCCGGCTGGGACTACCAAGGTCACTTTCTTGTTCTCAGGATTACGTTTGAACGACTCTTTCAATATCTCAATATCTTTCTTTGTAATCCCCTCATCCATCCTATCCCATTCAAAGGTCCTGTATCCTTTTCCTTCAAGCAGCTTCCAGCCCACAGGGAACCCTCCCTCGTATTTATCATGCTATCAGCATAACTCATAGGGAAAGATGTTCCAATTAATTTCTACCGTTTAATGAGTAATCCTCTTTATGACGGGTATTAATTAATAACTCAACTTAACAAGAAAGGACTTCTTAAGAATGGCACAAAACGAAATATACTTTTTGTCTCCAAATCACCAGCGCAGCCTGATGGCAGAGGGATGGGCACAAAAAACAGATATTTCCGGTTGGAAGTTCAACAGTGGGGGATGGGCCGATGCCAGAACCAATCTATTCAGTGTTGAAGCGATGAAAGAACTCTGCATCGATATTTCTGAGAAACAGAAGAAAAGAGCAGATCCCCAAGAACTGGACGAAGCTTCTGTTATCATTGCTATACATGATTTTGAAGAAGATCATGAATTTGAAATTCCGGATGCTTGTATAAATAAAGTCGTTCATTGGAATTTGCCCAATCCTGAAAAAAGAGCGAAAACCCCCATTGAAGAATGGGTGATTTATCAGGAAGTTTGTGATTCGCTTGCCATTAAGGTTAAAAGCCTAAAAGATGTTTTGAATACGATTATATAAAAAACCACCTTGTCGCATGTGACCTGGTGGCTTTCTTTTTGGGTAGAAAGTTATTGGCAGGGCTTCGTAAGATTGGAGGTAAAAAAGGAATGGGTAAGCTGTTTTCCTGTCCCCCCACAGGCTGCCTGAAGCGCCAGCTCCTGCAATTTCACACCTCTTATGTCTGTTAAGTAAAATACTCCAGCTTCGCATCCGGGAAGAACTTTTCCATATATCCATATAAATGATCCTTAATATCCTGTTCTTCATCCTTTTGATAGATATACTTCCCTATACCATATTTACCCCATTTATATCTTCTTTGATTCTCATCCAGCTCAAGCTTTGTCATCGGATAATTCTTCTCGATGACCCGCTTGGCAGGCTTTGTAAAACGGTGCTGGATAAATTCAAAGGTCAAATCTTTTTTCGCATAATCAGGCAGCTCGGCATCCAGGCGCTCAAACATATGATGATATCCTTCTTCCCATCCCTCATGAAGATATATCGGGGCCACAATGAAGCCCAACGGATAGCCGGCTCTCGCTACCTTACCTGCCGCTTCAATCCTTTTATCAAGCGGAGACGTTCCCGGTTCAAAATTTTTAATAACATAATTGGCGTTCACACTGAAACGGAACCTTGTTTTTCCATTATGCTTGGCATCCAGCAAATGATCGACATGGTGAAACTTCGTCACAAACCTCAGCTTTCCATATTGGGATTCACCAAAATGCTCGATTGCTCTCTTCAGCGAGTGGGTCAAGTGGTCGACTCCGACTATATCGGATGTACAGGCTGCCTCGAATCTTGTAAATTCAGGTGCTCTTTCCTTCATATAATTATCAGCTGCTTCAAGAATTTCATCAACGTTTACATACGTCCTTATGTACGGCTTGCTGCCCATGGTTGTTTGAAGATAACAATAATGGCAGTGTCCCATACAGCCAGTTGCAAATGGAATCGCATATTCTGCAGAAGGCTTGGATGTATCAAATTTCAATGTTTTCCGCACCCCCACCACCAAAGTCGATTTGGCGACACGGTACTTTTGAAAATGATTGTCTCCCGGGAGATTCCGGACCTGGTTATGGGAGGTGGTTTCACGGATTTCGATACCCAATTTCTCGAACTTCTCTTTTAATTGTTTACCAAGCGGATATTCAAGCGCGCCCGGCTCAATGTATACTAATTGAGGCATAAATGGTTTAATCATGTGCCCACCACCTATATTTCGCCAAAATAGCCCATGTATGCCTGTTCAGCCTGCTCGGCCGTCTGGTACACTGCTATTTCATCAGTCAACGGATAGTAGGTTTCGTATAAGAACAATGCAAGCTGCGAAGGGTCCTCCGGGTTGTGAACAACGGCGGCTTCCTGTACGTTAGCCACACTTTGCGTATGGGGGTTCCGGTAGATGACATAAACCACATCCCCCGCACGGTAAGGAGTCAACTCATTATTCAGCTCCATATAAAAACATCCTTTCCATTAAACAGTATGTATTCAGTTTCCCTGAACACAGGACGTTTTATAGATGGGTTTTTATGGTTATGTTTTTTTTTACAGGCTGCTGCACTTGTCATATGCCTCCATTTCAATAAAAGCAACTCACGGGCATGGAATCCAGAGAAGCATGCTGCCCAGTACTCACAGCTTGTTTTAGACACCTGCATAAAATGCGCCGTTTAGGTCCAACACAGGTGAATATTCCGGGGGCTGGGTTACGTTCAAGTGGAGACCTAGATTCGGAAATTTAAACTGCACGTGGTAAAAAAGTTATTCAAAGAGGTTAATTTTATGATAATAAAAGGTTGTATTCGTATAAGTTGTTGCTATCGGAAAAATCCAAAGGTCCGGATTTTTCCCTCGGGTCCAAAGGCTTAACTAACTGAACAAGGTGATTAGCTCTTTTCTTTCTTATTTACCAGGATAATTTCGGTGGATTATCATTATATCTCATGAACTTCATAGTAAATAGCAACAACGTTTTAGAAAAGAGCCTAATAAAAAGCCCTCCCCAAAAGGAACAGGCTTAAATTTCATAAAGCAGTTTCGTGTTGTCCAATAGTACCTTATAGACATCCTCAACAGATTCTCCTTTAATCTGGGCCAGCTTTCTCACCATTTCGTGAATCATGCCCGGTTGTGTCATTCTTTCTGTAAAAGGCCCTTCAAATCTCCAAGGACCATCCGTTTCGACAAGGATGCGGTGAAGAGGATAAGCATCTGCAATGCTCATTATCTCTTCTTCATATAAAATATCCGGGGTGACTGATAGATAATAACCGTTATCCTTCATTCTCTCCATTGTCTTTGGAGATCCCTTAAACCAGTGGAAATGCGCTTTTCGCACAGATGCCCGTTCAAGCATGGAAATCGCTGAATCCGCATCTTCATATATCGCATGCAGGATGATCGGTTTATCCAATTCCGCCGCCTCGCTGATAGACAACTCAAGTATCTCTTCATACGGAGCAAGATTCAATTGGGGATGCTCCTGCCTTAAATAATAAGGCAGTCCAACTTCACCAATCGCCGTCATTGTATCTTTATGCTGCCTAATGAATGACAGGATGTCTTGGACTTCTTCGCAAGATGGTACCTGCTGCTCCGGATGGTATCCATAAGCCGGTTTGATCTTGCCATCCATTCTGGACAACCGCAGATTTTCATAACAGGATTTCAAATGAAAAGATACCGAGACCATTGCCAGGACATTATTCTCCCTGCAGTCAGACAAAATTCTCTTCTGTTCAGATGGCTGATACATATCCAAATGAATATGAGAATCTATGATTGGCCCTTTCACCGTCTTATCCATGGACAATCAGCTCTTCATATATCGTTTTTTTACATCGAAGGAACTCTTCGCTCAGTACCAAGTCCTCATTCCTCGGCCTTGAAAACGGGACTGTGAATTCCTTCTTTATTGATGCTGGCCTTTGAGACAGCACAATCAGTCTATCTGAAAGAAATAGTGCTTCTTCAATATTGTGAGTCACAAAGATGATGCTTTTCTTGTTTTCTTCCCAGATGGATAGAAGCCACTTTTGCATGGCCAGGCGAGTGAATTCATCCAAGGCAGAAAATGGTTCATCCAGGCATATGATCGGCTGTGGACTGAGCAGTGCCCGGATAAAGGCAACCCTTTGTTTCATCCCGCCGGATAATTCATGGGGATATGACTTTTCATACCCTTTCAAACCGGCTCTTTCAATCATTCTCAGGGCACCTTCCCTGTCTTTTTTTCCAGACAACTCCTGCCCAAGGAGGACATTTTCTTCGACGGTTCTCCATGGAAAAAGCGAAGGGGCTTGCGGCATATAACTTATGTAGCCTCTTCGCCCGTTGATATTCTCGCCATCAATCTGAATAGAACCCTTTTCTGGAGAAAACAGGCCCCCGATCAAATGAAACAAGGTACTTTTCCCGCTTCCGGAAGGCCCCAGTATGGATAAAAATTCCCCGTCTCCGACTGTAAGGGAGAGGTCATCTAGTATGAGCTGTCCATCGAAGGATTTATCCAAGTTATCGATTCTCAACTTTTCCACTTTTCTCTTCTCCTTTCGGACGCCACTTAATCAGCCATTTTTCCAGTCCGATAATGAGGGCAAAGAATACCAAACTTAATAACATGATCGCAAAAATAGCAACAAACACCCGGTCGGTCCTGAATGAAGACGATGCAAGGGTCATGAAGACACCGATCCCCTGCTTCGCTCCCAGCCATTCAGAAATGACCGCCCCCATCACACTGTAGGTCGCTGAAATCTTCAGTCCTGAAAAAATGGAAGGAAGGGCGTGCGGCCATTCCAGCTTCCGAAATATCTGCATCTTACTTGCACCAGCCATTTGCATATAATGCTTCAGCTCATTGCCCGTTTGCCTGAAACCATCCAACGCAGCGACAGCGACAGGAAAAAAACAGACGAGTGTGATGACAATCATCTTGGGCAGCAGCCCGAATCCAAACCAGACAACCAGTAATGGCGCCAGGACAATAATCGGGATATTCTGTGACAAGATGAGAAGCGGGTAAACTGACTCCCTTAATACCGGCACTAGGTGAAGCCCCACGGCCACCAGCAATCCAATTCCGCAGCCTATCAAGAACCCTAGAAGTGTCAAGTAAACGGTTGAAATCAAATGCCCCTGGAAGTTCGACCATACAGCGAGAGATTCACTCACGATACGTGAAGGTGCAGGGAGCAGCCATGCCGGAATATCCGCCAGCCTTGCACTGACTTCCCAAATAATGAACAAGAGGATGATGACCACGGTAGGCCGCCATCCTCGTTGAAGGAATCTATTCATCGATATTTCTCCGTTAATTGTCCCATCGAAATCCCGCTTGGCTGGTAAAGAATTTTCACTTGTGAGATGACATTGCTGCTTCCCATTTCAATCATTTTCTCATTCATTTTTTCGATTAATCTCATTAATTCCGGGAGGTTTCCCTCCATGGTTGTTTCCAGAGGGTTAACTTGGTATTTAACACCGGAATCCTCAATGACTGCGATGGCTGCATCAACATACGGAATAACATCTTCGCCATTGGGAGTTTTCGGTAGAATTTGAACACTGATTAAACTGTTTTCCATTTCAAGGACCACCTTCTTATTCTGGCAAAAATTCATTCGTAAACGCTTGTTCCGCGTCTAATTCTGCTTCAAGAAGTTCATTTTCAAACATCCAGTCGGCATAGTTTTCCCAGATTTCAAGTTTTTGTTCTCCCCATCTTGGAGCATCATCCGTATATTTGGATGCAAGCCAATCCTGGCTTTTCTTCACAAGCTCCTCATCCAGATCCGGTACAGCATCAATCAGGACCTGGGCTGCTTCTGCAGGATTATCGATGGCAAAATTATACCCTTTTGATACGGCAGCAAGGAATGCTTCCACTGTTTCAGGGTCATCAGAAATCATTTTTTCATTCGTTGTCAGGACCGGAGTATAATAATCCAGTTTTTCTGAGTAGTCTGTTAGGTAAATCATATTGATATCTTCGTTTCTGAGCTCGGCTTCAATCCCTGTCCAGCCATAATAGATCCAGGCAAAGTCAATATCCCGCTGTACAGCTGTAAAGAAATCGCTGTCGCCCATATTGACAAAATCCACTTTCGCCACATCAGCATTTTCCTGCTTCATGATTGCAGCCATAACCGCTTCTTCAACCGGCGAGCCCCAGCCGCCATAGGTCTTTCCTTCGAAGTCTTTGGGTGATTGGATATTCGTGTCTGCAGGTGAGGCAAATCCGGACGTATTATGCTGGATGACTGCTGCTATGGATACAAGCGGGACATCCTGTATTCTTGCCTGTGTAACCCCTTCCTGGTAGCCGACCCCGAATTCTGCCTTACCTGAAGCAACAATGGAATCTGCTCCCGCTTCACCAGGCATGATAATTTCAACATTCAGGCCTTCTTCTTCAAAGTACCCTTTTTCCTTCGCAACATACAAACCTGTATGATTTGTATTCGGTGTCCAATCCAGTACTACAGATACTTCTTTCAGTGTTTCCCCTGTACCGTTTTCTTCCTGGCCGGCATTGTTATTCTGGCCGCATCCGGCGATCAAAACAGCTGACAATAAGGCTAACATTGCTTTTTTCATTAAAAGGTTCCTCCTGTGTGTTAAAAAGTTTGCGAGTGATATAGAACCCGTTCGGTTACTTCATTAGGAAGCCTCTCCGCCCATTCCCTAAATATAAAAGCGCAAGCGCCTTGTTCAGCCCCGACAGGCAAATGTTCCGAAGAGAAAAAAAGGCGATTTTTCCTTTTATTCTCTTCGGGTTATTTTTGCGGCTGGGCGCCGAAGCTGGATGTGGATTACAAAGTTAAAAGTTATCCGAATGGGGCAATTCTATAATTTCCTAATCAATAAAAAAACGTCCCGGAACGATGCCGGGACGCATATTGAAAACAGATTTACCGTTTAGAATATGTTCCCTACGCTGGTCTAAGCCAGATCAGGTTCCAAGGGTCAGTATCTAAATAAGGATACAATCTCAACCAGCTCCACTGGTCCCCCCACTATTCTCGCATATTTAATTCATTTCCAACCTCTACTCTGACATAAACGTCCCTATATTTCAAGTAATTTCGCCTTTTTACTTTACCACTTTAAAGCACTAAGAGGGACTGTCCCTCTTAGTGCTTTAAAGTGATGAAGTGCACCAAGCCCTCATGTTTTGAAGAATAGCTGTTACAAGCTATAATTTGATATGAAGCGAAATTACGAGGAGGATACAGATGGAAAGAATTCAGCTTGCAAACGACCTTACATTTTCAAGATTCATCCATGGCCTTTGGCGCCTGTCCAATTGGAACCAGACAAAAGAAGAAACATTGAAATTGATCGAAGAAGTGCTCGAAACCGGCATTACAACCTTTGATCATGCCGATATATATGGAAGCTATACGTGTGAACAGCTATTCGGTGATGCCCTGGCATTAAAGCCTTCATTAAGAGAGAAAATGGAGATCGTCACCAAATGCGGCATTGTACTGCCTTCCAAGAACCGCCCGGAACACAAAACGCACCATTATAATACCAGCAAGGAACATATCATAGAATCAACGGAAAATTCTTTAAAGAGCTTGAAAACAGATTACATAGATGTGCTGCTCATTCATCGTCCGGATCCATTCATGGACCCTGAACAAACAGCAGATGCTTTTAATCAGCTGCATCGAGAAGGAAAAGTGCGCTACTTCGGTGTGTCAAACTTTAAGGATCATCAGTTCAGCATGCTTCAGTCCTACCTGGATTTTGCGCTGATCACCAATCAGATTGAATTATCGCCGTACGAGCTTGAAAATTTTGAAGACGGCACGTTGAATCATTCGCTGCAAAACAGAATTCCGCCTATGGCATGGTCCCCATTAGCGGGAGGAAAGATTTTCTCAAGCAATGATGATAAAGCAGTCCGACTGCGAAGCACATTGGAAAAAATCCGCGAAGAGAAGAACGCTGCAGGCATTGATCAAATCATATATGCATGGCTGCTTAACCACCCTTCCCGTATAATGCCGATTATCGGATCAGGCAACATTGACCGAATTCAATCAGCTGTGGACTCTCTTGATATTAAATTGAACCATGACCAATGGTTTGAAATCTTGCAAAGCTCCATGGGACATGATGTTCCTTAAAAAGTTCTCATAAAAAAGAATCCTGCAGCCTGCAGGATTCTTTTTAGGTTTATAGAAAAGACATGTTTATCAGACATACCCTTTCTCATTGAGTCCATTTCCAAGCACATTGCTTAATGAATTCTCGACATAATGGGTCAGGTACTCTTTTTGAAGTTCATTTTTACTCAATTCATAGAGCTGTTTATCGGAAATTTTATAAATTCCTATCCTAAGTAATTGTTTAATATAAAAGTCTTCTGATGTATTTTTATTTCTCTGTTGCACGGTTAATCCCTCCGAGAAGAGTATACCCGCTTTTCTATATTTCTAACCTAAGTCTATTGTTTTTATAAAGTTGTTTGTCTGATGGGGAGAGTGATGGAAACCGTTGTCCCCTCTCCTTCTTTACTCTCATACCGAATCGTACCATTATGTTCTTCAATGATTTTAAAGCTCACCATTAATCCAAGGCCATTGCCATCTGTCTTAGTCGTATGGAATGGGGTGCCGAGCTGTTCAAAATCGTCTTTCGATATTCCGTCACCTTGATCTTTAACGTATAAGAGTATCATATCCGGCTCACCCATTTCTGCCTTGATAATGACCTCACCGCCTGCAGGCATAGCTTCCATTGCATTTTTGATAAGATTAATTAACACCTGCTTTAGATGTTTCGCATCACAATCAATACGCGGAAGACCCGGCTCAACAGCCCTGAATATTTGAATATTCTGGTTTTGGACATCATTCTCCATCACCTTTGCAACATATTCAATGATTTCATGTATATCATGGCTTTCAAAGTTCAACCCTCTTGGTTTCCCAATCACCAGCAAATCATCGAGCAAAGATGTAATTCTTTCAATTTCATTCGTCATTATCGTGTAGTACTCACTATCCTAGGGGTGCTTCTCTTGCTGCAGTTGAGTAAACCCCTTCAAGGAAGCCAGTGGGTTCCTTACCTCGTGGCTGATCGAGGCTGCAAACCTGCCGACCGCAGCAAGTTTTTCTTTTTCGCGTAGCTGGTCGTTTATTTTTGTTCTTGCCACTAAATTTGAATAAAATCGATTCAATAAAATAAATGACAGTAACGAAAAGATACTGTAAAGGAAAATTGCGAACATAACTGTGCTGTCTTGCAAAACGATGCCGATAAAAGCATATTTAAAAATAAGGCCTAGAAAAGTAACCCAGAAAAACTTTTTATTGATAATTAATGGAGAAAATAATATAAATACAAGTTCGACAGCATTTCCTATTTCAAAATTATTTGCTGTACTAGAGTAAATTAAAAGCTATTGATGATATCTATTAATATGAAGCCACACAGGTATAAATACTTTACTAAGTATACCCTTCCTTTCCTTGTAAAATAAAAAACCAAAGGAATCAAAAGCCTTTTAGCAACAGAAAAGATATCTCCTTTAGAAGATATCTGAAGAAATGAAACTATAGTGATTTTTTTCTCCAAGAATAAATCAGTAAAGCTGCCAAAATCAGAAATTGGCTTAGAATTAAAAAGCCGTCCCAAAATTGAATGGTCGTGATCGGATAACTCAATGAAAGGATTGACATATTTAAAGAATAAATTATTTGAGGGAGTAAATAAAAAAGGCCCAGCAACACGGTAAGCAGCGTACCTCCAATATAAAAATAACTATACCATTTCACAAAACTCTCCGTTTCAGAAGAAGAATGCTTTTCCTTGTTAATTGAAAACATTGACGATACATAAGTTCTCGCTTCTTCCATCAAGTTATAATGTCCAGTAATATTTTCAAGTACAAAATATAAGTCCGTCTTCATATAAAAACAGCATTGGTAAGCAAGCCTGATAATAATATTCAAGTTAACCATTGACGTTATGGCATAAAGGGTTCCTTCTTTTGCAGGCAAGATGAACTCTTGAATGACTAAGCTGAGAAAAAGGAGGACAAAATCAAACATCACCCCCGCAAGAAACACAATATTTCTCTTATTGGTTGAGAGTTTCCAAGCTGAACTGACATCAGATTCTATAACAGGAAAAAAGAGTCTGTGTCCAATGCCCAGGTTGACCGGGATATCATAGGATCTTGCTGCCAGGACATGACCTGCTTCATGAATCAGAACAAGAATGAAACTTATTGATGAAAATAGAAGGACATTGTATAGCATATAGTCGTACCAGAATAAATCTGTATAATGAGGGAATAGAGAAGGATTGCGAATCATTAGTAGAACAGAGCCAAAAAAAGAAAGAACATAAATGAATGTGCTGTATCGGTTAAAGAACAATGAAGCTGCAGTTTTATTAATCCATAAGAAATCAGTGCTGTCTCTTTCTTTAACGACACGGTCAATGACCAGTTCATCTATTTGTTTGATTAATTTCAATTCTATCAATTGAGTAATAAACTCTGCTATTTTTATATCTTCCTCAGGATACTTGGATAAAAGATGTACTTCTGTTTCATGGATTGTCATACCTGAAGATAGACACCCAATTGCTTCTATAGCAGCAATTGGCATTTCATAAAAATCACCAGCTGCCTTATCTTCCAGTATAAAATTCCCCTTATCCCGATGAATTTCATAATCAACGAACACAAGTCTGCTGTTATCGTGCCACATCCATCCTCTCCCCCTTCCCTATAGAAAAGGGATGCAAGCAGCAGCAAGCATCCCCTGAACCATTAAACATTTAACCACTTGCACCACCAGCAAGTGGTTTTTATCTTACTTAACTTTTTGATTTTCATTGTTTCACCTTCTAACTATTGAATATTTGATTCTTGAGGCATAACTGCCTCAAGAGATGTTGAACGATTTGATTCTTCTTTCATTTCAACCCATTCAGGAAAGACTTCCTTAAATGTATTTATTAGGTCCGGATCAAACTGCGTACCCTGACCCTCAAGAATTCTTTGATAAGCAGTTTCTGTCGACAGAGCCTTCCTATAGGAACGGGTAGAGGTCATGGCGTCGAATGCATCAGCAATAGCCGTAATCCTTGCTGCAAGAGGTATCTCAGTACCTTTCAAACCCTCCGGATATCCTCTTCCATCCCACCTTTCGTGATGAGATCGAATGACATTTAAACTGTCACTGAGCACATCAACCTTTTCTACAGCTTCTGCCCCCACAGCCGGGTGAGTTTTGATAATCTCATATTCTTCCAGGGTAAGCTTTTCAGGCTTCATTAATATTCGATCTGGTATGTGAATTTTCCCTATATCATGTAACAAACATGCATAATAAAATGCAACTAATTGTTCTTTTGTATAGAAGTTTAACTTCTTTGCCAGCGAGAGAGCATAGAAGGCTACCCGTTCACTATGCCCTCTTGTATAGGGGTCCTTCAGCTCCAGGGTGGCGATGATCCCCTTCACAATCCCTTCCAATTGTTTATTATAGGAGTACTTCATTCCATTTACATATCCCAATATCCTTTTGAGCAGTAAGTATGCAATGGAAGAAATAAGCATGACCAGGACAACCGGCAACACTAATATCGCAATATCCTGAGTAAAAAGGCTAACCATTCCATACTTCAGGATAATAGAACTGCAAACAAACAGAAAGAATGCCTCGCTGATAAATATCGGTGAAAACAGAATCAAAAATACTTCGACAATATTTCCTCCACCCAGCAGATCTGGATTGCCGATGTGAATAATAATTTCATTGATGGTGGCGAGGGCTATATAGCCCAATACTACAATGTATTTTATCCGGGAAACATTTCTTTTTCTATAAAGAAGGTAACTGCCCACTGTTATGATAAATGCAATGATGTAAAGGAAGTACCCAAAAATTGAAGGCATCCCAACCGTCTTCCCCTCTACAATTCCAGGGATAATAAAGTAGTAGAATACTTCATATAAAATAGATATAGTAAAAAACAGCACTAAAAACCATTTCAGTGTCCGTTTTTCTTCATGAATCAACGGTGAATCTTTTATATTTTTTAACATGGCTGCCCTCACTTGATGTAAATAGTGTTACTCAAAAACCCTTTTATGTCATAATTCGACATTGTTAATTCTATAGCAAAAGACCCAGCAGGGAAATAGTTTATTCTAACTATTTAACCAAGGGAAGAGGTTAGAGTATCAACTATATACATTTTAAGAGTCACGGTAAACGCTGAAAAAACCGATAGATTAATTTCCTAATATTTGTATCGGTGGTATTGACGTTTTCTTAATAAGACAGTAGTAAAAGAGGGCTAAAGTACTGTATTGAAATCGTGAGCAGTATAATTTACTGAATATTTGAATAATTAGTTTCAGGTTGGTAATATAATAAGTAAGCGTTTACAAATATATACGAGGTGATATTGAATGTTGGTCAATGAAACCGCTTTGCGAAAAAAGGCATTTGACAGATTGTTCGGAAAGCCTCAAGAGAAAGCAGAAGGATCATGGATAACAAATTATTCACTTGTACTCGCCGCCATTATATTTGTGCTATTTGAAAAAGGAGTTTTTTAATTAAACATAAGAAAAAGGCCCGCATATTGGGGCCTTCTTTTATTTCTCTGCAAGTTCCTGCTCGATATCACTGTTTCGTTTCATCAAAAAGTCAATAGAGAGCCAGAAGAAAACGGAAACCAACGCATAAATTCCGATCGAGTTGTAGATATCTTCAGTTTTCCAATCTAGTTTTGGGATGAATAATCCCAGAATACCGGTAAATATATAGTAGCCTCCAATAAGATGGAAGAACAGCTTTTCTGTAGTTAAGTTCCTTTTCTCCATATATCCCTTGCCCGCTTTTCCTAAGAATATCGCTATTCCCCTGATGATAAAATACACGGAAAAAGCAATAATAATAGCAACTATAGTCGTATTGTTAAAAACATTTGCCATTTTGATGCTCCTTTCAAACATAAACCAGTCTTTCATCTTTAAAATTGTACCATAAGATTTTCTTTTTTGAGTAGGAATTACTTACCATTTGCTGTTTTCCAGGCTCAATTTTTTATATGTTACCTCCCTGCACCATGTGGTATAGTGTTAAAGAACCATTATCCCTAAAGGAGAACTCTTTTATGTCCAGTTTCAAAAAAAGAATCGATCTTTTATCTCCTGCGCAAATTATCGTTGTTTTCTATTTTGTCGCAGTGGCTATATCCATACTCTTATTAAGCCTCCCGATTACAGCTAAACCAGGGGTAGACTTGAGTTTCCTGGATATCATGTTTACGGCGGTCAGCGCCATTAGTGTTACAGGACTTACGGTTATACAGATAGTCGACTCCTTCAGCACAGCAGGAATTTTCATTTTAATTTTCATCCTGCAAATCGGCGGGATCGGAATCATGACACTCGGAACCTTTCTGTGGCTCATTTTAGGTAAAAAGATCGGCCTGAAGGAACGCCGCTTGATCATGACCGATCAAAATCAATCAAACCTTGCCGGCCTGGTCAATCTCATGAAGCAGATCATGTATATCATCCTCTTAATTGAATTGATGGGGGCCCTAATATTAGGTACATACTTTTTAAAATATTATCCAAGTTGGCAGGATGCTTATCTGCATGGAATCTTTGCCAGCGTGAGCGCCACGACTAATGGCGGTTTTGATATTACAGGACAATCTCTCATCCCGTATGCGGATGATTACTTTGTTCAATGTGTGAATATAATCCTGATTACTTTGGGGGCCATTGGGTTTCCTGTATTAATTGAACTGAAAGATTTCCTATTGAAAAATAATGATCAACGGGTAAGATTTCACTTCTCTCTCTATACTAAATTAACCACTGTGACCTTTTTTGGCCTGATGGTTGTCGGGACCATTCTGATACTCGTCATTGAATACAACCGCTTTTTTGATGGCCAATCCTGGCATAAGTCATTCTTTTATGCTTTTTTTCAATCCACTACTACACGAAGCGGCGGATTGTCGACAATGGATGTCAGCCAATTTTCGGAGCCCACTCTTATCATAATCTGCATGTTGATGTTCATCGGAGCGTCTCCAAGTTCAGTCGGCGGTGGAATACGGACGACCACCTTTGCCATTAACGTGCTTTTTCTCATTAACTTTGCACGAGGACGCTCTTCGATAAAGGTTTTCCGCAGAGAATTGGATCAAACGGATGTCATGAAATCTCTTGCCGTCACACTGTTAGCGAGTTTCATGTGTGCAGGTTCGGTTATCATCCTTTCTATTACTGAATCATTCTCAATGATAGAAATCCTGTTTGAGGTTTGTTCTGCCTTCGGTACCGTCGGGCTTTCGATGGGTATCACCCCTGATTTAAGTGTCGTTGGGAAGATCCTTATCATGTGCCTGATGTTCATTGGAAGGATCGGCCTCTTAACATTCCTTATCATCTTAGGGATCAAGCAAAAAGAAACACTTTATAGCTACCCGAAGGAAAGAGTTATTATTGGATAATATAAAAAGGCTCTTTTCGTATATATTGTTGCTATTTAGATGAGTAGTTAATTTGCGCTCCAGGTGCGCGACTCCGCGGGGCGGGCGGTGAGCCTCCTCAGCTTCGCCTGCGGGGTCTCACCTGTCCCGCTAATCCCGCAGGAGATCGCACACCTTACACTCCAATCAACCATTCGTAAAAACACCTAGAATAATTAGTTAATAAGCAACCACATTTTAGAAAACAGCGAATAAAAAAGAAGCCATCGCGGCTTCTTTTTTATTCGCTCTATTTGTAACAACTATTGTGGTCTGGACTGTTGATTTTCACTCAAGGTGCGTGACTCCGTCGGGCTGGACGCTGGAACTAGAGGTCACGCTGCTCCCACAGGAGGTTACACACCTTCCGTTCCTCAACCCCTTTTAATCAATTGTCTTTCTATAATCAGGTGAGAACCACAATATTTTACTTTTTATTTGTCCTTGACTCTAAGGAGACGAAGACCATTCAGTGTGACAATTAATGTAGCTCCCATATCAGCGAATATCGCGATCCACAGTGTAAGCCATCCCGGAATCACCAGAAGGAGAGCGAGCAGCTTGATGCCTAATGAGAAGGCGATGTTCTGCTTTATGATCCCCAAGGCTTTCCTGCTCAGCTTCACGGTGAATGGCAATTTCCTTAAGTCATCTCCCATAAGTGCTATGTCTGCAGTTTCCAAGGCCGTATCGGTCCCTGCCCCACCCATGGCAATCCCCACAGATGAAGCAGCCAGCGCAGGAGCATCGTTCACACCGTCTCCTACCATGGCGACCTTATCATAACGCCCGCGAAGCTCTTTTATATACGCTAGTTTATCCTGTGGCAGCAATTCCGCTGCGATGTCAGTTACATTCGTACGTTTGGCGATCGCCTCTGCTGTCCCATTGTTATCACCGGTCAGCATGATTGTTTTTTCGATTCCCAATTTGTGAAGCTTTTCAATGACTTCCGCACTGCTGTCCCTGACTTCATCCGCTACAGCGGTCAATGCCAACACTTCTTCATTGGTGCCAAGTACAATGACCGTCTTTCCTTCTTTTTGAAGTGTCGTTATAGTGTTCCTCAAATCCTCCGGCAAAGATTTCCCTATAACTTCTTCTATATAGGAAGGACTTCCAGCATGATAAGTTCTGCCTTGGATGATTCCTTTGATTCCTTTTCCTGTAATAGAAGTGAAGTCCTTAATATCAACAGTCCGGTAATCGAGGCGAACCTCTTCTGCTTTTTTCATAATTGCGGATGCCAGTGGATGCTGCGATCCATTTTCAAGTGCTGAAAGGAGATTAAGATTCTCTTCTCTTTTTCCTTCCGGGAAAGAAATGAAGTTTGTCACTTCAGGAACTCCCTTTGTCAGGGTTCCTGTTTTATCGAACGCAATTGCTTTTAAGGCGCCCGTTTCTTCCAAGTATATACCGCCTTTTATCAGTACGCCGTTCCTGGCCGCATTTCCAATTGCGGTGACGATGGAAACCGGCGTTGAAATGACAAGTGCACACGGGCATCCGACTACAAGGACCGCAAGCCCCTGGTATACCCACGTGCTCCAGTCAGCGGCAAAAAATAATGGCGGAACTGCGGCTACCAGAATGGCAACAAGGATGACTGCCGGTGTGTAGTATTTTGCGAAACGGTCGACAAATGCCTGGGAAGGTGCCCTTTCAGCCTGGGCTTCTTCTACCAGGTGGATGATTTTCGCGATGGTTGTATCTTCGGCTAGTTTGGTGACTCTGACTTCCAGCAGACCTTCTTCGTTCAAGGTACCTGCAAATACTTCATGCTCCTTTTGTTTTGTGACAGGAACAGATTCGCCTGTAATGGCTGCCTGATTGACTGCCGAGATTCCTTTTTCCACCACCCCATCCATAGCCAGTTTTTGGCCAGGTTTAACAATCATGGTATCGCCGACTTGTATATCTTCAATATCTACAACCATTTCCCGGCCGTCTCTCCGGATTAATGCTTCCTTAGGGGCAATGTCCATCAGCGATCGGATTGACTGTCTTGCTTTATCCATGGTATAGGCTTCAAGGACTTCACTAATGGCAAACAGGATGACAACTGTTGCTCCTTCTCCCCATTCGCCAATGAAAGCCGCTCCGATGATCGCGATGGTCATGAGGGTTCTCATATCAAATTCGAGACGAACAAGATTTTTAAATCCTGTGGTGAAGAGCCGGTATCCCCCGATCACGATGGAAGCAACATAGGCCAAGATGGAGATGAAGTTCTCTTCTCCATACATTTGTCCAAGCGACCAGCCAAGGACCAGGAAGAAAGCTGACAGCAGTACATTTGCATATTTTTGAATAAACGGTTGTTTTTCCTCAGAAAACTGCTGGTTTTCTGGAATGATTTTCAGCCCTTCAAAAGCTCCGGCTTTCTCCAGTTCTTCTATTGATGTATCTCCAAAAACTGTGAGCTTCGACGCTCCAAAATTAACATTTGCTTCAGAAACACCATCCAGGTGCTTCACGTTCTTTTCGAACTTTGCGGCACAGCCTGCTCAGGAAAAGCCCTGTACGCGGTACGTTGTTTTAGCATTGGTTTGCTGTAATCCTTCAGCCACGCTGTTCCACCTCCTTATGATGGGTGATGGCGATGTTGATCAGGCTTCTTACATGGTCGTCATCCAGGGAGTAGTAAACTAACTTTCCCTCTTTCCGATATTTCGCAAGCCCCATATTCCCCAGCAGCCTTAAGTGATGGGAGGCGGTCGCTGTGGTGGCGCCGACAATGTGGGCAACATCGCACACGCATAGCTCCTTCTCAAGGGTGAGAGCATAAGCTATCTTCATTCTAGTATCATCCGATAATGCTTTAAATATTTTGGCCGCCCCATTAGTATTGGTGCTAGAAAGCTCCTCTTGAATAAAAGCCACCTTTTCATCTTCTTGACAATTAACCTCACAAACATCTTTCTGTTTCATCGGATCACCTCGATAATCAAACGTTCATTTGAATATTAGTATATGTAAGAAGAAGAGATGTGTCAAAACATTTACTCAATATGCGCTTCATCCCTTTAAAGCGTGAAGAGGGACTGTCCCTCTTCGCGCTTTAACGTATTAAAGTCCAAACAAAAAACCTCCAGTATGTCAGGAGGTTCTTAGGTTTATTTAACAATCAACACCGGACAATTCGCCCTTTTGGCCACTTTATGGCTGACACTGCCTAATACAAATTCCTGCAGTCCATTCAAGCCTCTGCTGCCGATGACTACAATATCAAATTGGTTTTTGTTCACGTATTCAACAATGGCTGGACCTGGCTCGCCGTGCAGAATCTTAATCTCAAAGAGGACCCCGGCTTCTTTTGCCTGCCTTTCCACCTCTTTCATCCGCTCTTTACGAAAGTCATTCACTTCTGCAGAATTCCAGTTTGCCAGCACATCTGACTTTGCCCGGTCTGCATCTACCACGTAAACCACTTCAATAGCAGAGCCATCAGTACATTGAGCGATATGAATGGCGTTCTCTGCTGCACGTTTTGAATGCGCGGAACCATCCGTGGCCAGTAATATTTTTTTATACATCCCTTCACCCCCGCTATTTAGTGTGACCCCAGTCTATTTGCAAGCTTATCCACTAATTCGGTACTGTCCTCATTCAACCCCGTTACTTCGGCTTTAATCCCATTTACTTCAAATTTGGAGACAATTTTATCAATAGCAGCCACGGCTGAATCATCCCATATATGAGAACGGCTGAGATTGATTTCCACTTTGTCAACCCCCTCTTTATAATCAAAACGATTGATCAGTTCTGTTACAGAGGCAAAGAAAAGTTCCCCATTGATCTTATATATTCTTGTATCTCCTTCTAGTGAAGTGTTTACACGCACTCTTGAAATCTTTGACACGAAGAATACAGCGCTCAACAGAATCCCAGTGAAGACACCAATCGCCAGATTATGAGTCAGGACCACGGTCAAAACAGTCACAACCATGACTGCAGCATCACTTCTTGGCAATAAGTGAAGGGTTCGAATTGAATTCCAGTCGAAGGTACTGATTGAAACCATGATCATCACACCTGCCAATGCCGCCATCGGGATTTGGATGACAATATCACCGAGAACAACGATCAGGAACATCAGAAACACACCGGCTACCAAAGCTGAAAGCCTGCCTCTTCCTCCCGACTTTACATTAATGACAGATTGTCCAATCATAGCGCACCCGGCCATCCCTCCAAAGAAACCCGTAATGATATTCGCAATTCCCTGACCGCGGCTTTCCATGTTTTTATCACTTTCAGAGTCTGTCATATCATCCACAATCGTGGCTGTTAACAATGACTCCAGCAGCCCAACAACAGCCAGAGCCAATGAATAAGGAAAGATGATCATCAATGTTTCGACAGTGAAAGGAATATTGGGAAGTAAAAATTGCGGCAGAGTCTGTGAAATCGTCCCCATATCGCCGACTGTTCTGACTCCGTAATTCATCGTGATGGACAGGATTGTAACAGCAACAATGGCCACTAATGTGGACGGTACTGCCTTAGTAAAATAGGGCAGAAGGTAGATGATGAAAAGTGTCAAGCCAACAAGCGCATACATAATCCATTCCTCTCCACGGAAATGCTGAAGCTGCGAGCTGAAAATAAGGATAGCCAGGGCATTCACAAAGCCTACCATTACAGAACGCGGAATGAATTTCATATACCGGGCTAATTTAAATACGCCAAAAAAAATCTGCAGGATGCCTGTCAATATCGTTGCTGCCAGTAAATACTGAAGCCCATAATCTGCAACCAGATTCGTGAACAACAGCGCCATGGCACCAGTAGCGGCAGATATCATTCCCGGACGCCCTCCGACAAACGCAATCGTGACCGCTATGGTAAAAGAAGCATATAAACCGACCATTGGATCGACTCCCGCGATGATTGAAAAGGCTATCGCTTCAGGAATCAAAGCGAGGGCAACCACAAGCCCTGATAAAATATCTCCTTTAATATTTCCAAACCAAGTTTGTCTGTAAGTCAAAGAATTCAAGATAAATCCTCCTTTAAATATAGTATGAGAGGATTACCACCGGAAAATTCCCTGACAAGGAAAAGCTCGCTTTAACACTTTAAAGCACGATAGGGGACAGTCCCTCTTAGTGCTTTAAAGCGGAAAAGTAAAATTTATTAGGTTTGCCAGAAGTGTACCTCTCGGGCGGAGCGAGGCACATCATTTCAAAATTTCCTCAATATGATGTACCCCGCGAGCTGAGCGAGGGACACCATTTCAAGATACCCTCAATATGATGTATCCCGCCGGCGGAGCGAGGCACATCATTTCAAAATTCCCTCAATATGATGCACCCCGCCGGCTGAGCGAGGGACACCATTTCAAAATTCCCTCAATATGATGTATCCCGCGAGCTGAGCGAGGGACACCATTTCAAGATACCCTCAATATGATGCACCCCGCCGGCTGAGCGAGGCACATCATTTCAAGATTCCCTCAATATGATATCACCCGCTGAATGAGCACGAGCCCTCATTAGACAAAATTCACACAAAAACCTCCCCCGCTCTGCAACAATAAGAAAGCACTGTACGCAACAGCACAGTGCTCTAATCTCTCTATAAATATTTCCTCTGAACATTCCGGCCTTCATAGGTGAACAAAATCTGCCTGTTTTCCACGTGTGTTTCAATGTGGACGGTCCTGCCCCATAGCTGATAAACGTAGGGAAGGACTTTTTCCAAGTATTTGATATCGAGCTCAATGCCCTCGAACCAATGCTTAAGGTAGAGTTCCCCGTTCTTCATATAATCGCCGTCATTGACAGTAATAAACGGAAACCCGCCATTTACCCGCATCCCGACAAGCTGGTCCCTGACCTCTTTCCACTCTTTATCGACAATCTTATAGTCCTTGCCCTGTTTCTGAAAGAGGTACATATCCTCCCTCGTTACCAGGTCCTTAGTCAAATAGTTGCGAAGGAAGGAAATATCGGATTCAATCTCCCTGACCTCGAACATTTTCTCCCGGCCCGATCCTGGTTTTTCACCACGCTTAATCATTTCTTCAGTCGGATTATCATAGCGTTCTTCAATGTCTTCAAAGATCTTTAACCCGAGATAGTATGGATTTATGCTCGTCTTCGAAGGCTGAACAACCCCTGCATTAAGCTTGGCGAATTCAATGGCTTCACCGCTTGTCAGATCCATTTCCCTTATGATTCTTTGGTGCCAGTACGAGGCCCAGCCCTCATTCATGATCTTCGTTTCAAGCTGCGGCCAAAAATAAAGCATCTCTTCCCTCATCATGGTCAGAATGTCCCGCTGCCAATCCGCAAGTTCACGACTATATTGTTCAATGAAAAGCAGGATATCTTTTTCAGGCTGCGGCGGAAATTTCTTCTTTACTTTCCTGCGCTGCTTTTTTTCCTTTTTCGGCCCTTCATCCAGTGACCATAGATCATCATATGGGGTCGGAGCTGACACCTCTTCCTCTTCCCACTCGACATCATCCATGCTCCATGACAGCTTGGGACGCATCAGGGACGGGTCGATATGTTCATCTATGGCAAGAACGGCATCAAGGAAAGTTTCCACTTCTTTTTTACCGTGTTCAATTTCATATTGCCGGATCCGGTCGGCGGTCGCCGCCATGCTTTCCACCATATCTCGCTTTGTATTCTGAAATCTGACATTATTTTTGAAAAAATCACAATGAGCCAGTACATGGGCCACGATCAATTTGTTTTGTATGAGCGAGTTGGAATCCAGCAGAAAGGCATAGCACGGATTAGAATTGATGACCAGCTCATAAATCTTGCTCAGGCCAAGGTCATAATGAAGTTTCATTTTGTGATACTGTTTGCCAAAACTCCAGTGGGAAAATCGGGTCGGCATTCCATATGCTCCAAATGTATAAATAATATCTGCTGGACAGACTTCATATCGCATCGGGTAAAAATCGAGTCCGAAACCTTTTGCTATTTCCGTTATCTCTGAGATCGCATACTGTAATTGTTTTTGTTCTTCTTCTCTCATCCAAGTTCCCCCCAGTAGAAATTTACACCTGCGGCCCTAAGCTACTCTTATTTCAATATATGAACTTGGATAAGGTTTCATGAGCAGAATAACAAAAAGCGCAAACGCTCGGATAAGCCTTGCAATAATTGGCAAAAAAAAAAGAGCCTCACTAGGAGACCCTTTCAAATTATTTAACCGTGGAATTTCACTTTTAACCTTCTAGCCGGAATTACAGCTGTCATCAGCAGAATTGCTGAGACGATAAAAACCGGGGCGACACCGAATTTCTCAGAAAAGTACCCGGCGGTGAGGGAAAAGAGACCAAAAATAAGCGTGGTCAAAGCTCCCTGCGCGGCAAAAACCTTCCCAAGCCTTTCTGGATTCACACTGCGCTGAACAGCTGTTTGCAGCAGGATTACCTTCACGCCATCAAAAAAACCAAAAATGATGGAAAACACCAAGGAAAGAAGTCCAGTGGTCGTCAATCCAAAAAATAATGTAGCCAGCGACGTACAGACCAATGCGAATGGAAGCAGACTGTAGACATTGCTGGAAAACAGCCTGTGGGTTTTTAACAATAATGCCCCCGCACTGATAAGCCCGATGAAAAAGGCACCGTTGATAAAGCCCCACCATTCTTCACCTTGTCCCAGCTGCTGATCGACATATACGTACAAAATTGCGGCAATCCACACGACAGTCGCAGCGGCTTCGATCGCGTAGACAAAGAAGATATTCCGTAATGCTGGACTCTTCCAAATATCCGTCCACCCCTCTGTCATTTTCTCAGCAAGCTTTACTTTTCCCTTCCGGATAGGGTAGCCGCTGTCATACATCGGTAAACTGTACATCATCAAGCTGCTTGCCAGAAATAAAGTAGAAGTCAGAAGCAATGTCCACCCTTCACCAGCCATTGCTACAAGAATCCCCCCTGCAGCCCATGCAGAAAATTGGACCGCCTGATCGATCGTCGAGAGAAATCCGTTGGCTCCCATCAAGTCTTCCCTTCTGACTATGGAAGGTACAAATGCATTGCGCGCGGGCAATGCCCATCCATCCAGAAAAGCCACACTGCTAACCAGCAGAAAAACGACCGTTATCTCTGCCATATCTAAGAACAAAGCCAGAGTGAGTATGAACATTAAGAATGTTTTGAGCAGCTGAGAATAAAACAGCAGGTTTTTAAGATGAAATCGGTCCAAAATGAACGGCGCCAGGACACTGCTGATGAACCGCGAAAAAGTGATCACCACTGGAATGATACTCATCAAAAATGGGGAGTGTGTCCGCTCAAATATTGCTGCGATGACCGCCACAATGAAAAAGACATCTCCTCCATTCGCCAAAGCCTGGCCAATCCACAAGTAACGAAATGCTTTCGTCTTCATCATCCTTCCTCCTTATTATTAAATTGTCTGAGAGAAGAATGAATATTACATGAGACTGACTCCTTTCATAAAAAAGCACACGAATTCATCCTGTGTTATCTACCTGAACAGGGTGATTTAGCTCTTTTCTTCGTGTTTGACAGGATGATTTATGTAAACTATGGCATATCTTTTGAACTTCATATTAAATAGCAACAAAGTTTTAGAAAGAGCCTAATAAAAAGTATAGTATCAATTAGTTCTTATTTCCAATAAAACACAAAAAGCTTGTCCTCAATAGGGCAAGCTTTCCTCAAACTGTTCTTTACTGTACCTCACTAACAGAAATGTTAAGGTCTTGTGGCTTGTCGGGGTTATGAACCACCTTTACCTTCACTGTTACTTCTTGTCCATCCTTCACTACATCAAAGGTAAAAGCATCTTCAATCTGGCCGCCTTGAAGTGTTTTTCTTCCATCATACTTGTAATCCGCCAGCTTTTCACCGGTATAGTCTTCCTTCACGACCGCAGTTGCAATGCGGCCGTATTTTTGATAATCCTGTTGAGCAAGTGCCTGCTGGCTGCTGCCCATCATAAAAAGGACAAGCGAAAAAATAACCATCCATTTTCTCATTTTCATCTCACCTCTGCATATAATTTCATATATAATATGCAGTTAAATTTCACCCCTTATACATCCAATAGAAGGAAAGCCCATTAGAGCAGGACAGGCAACTTTTTCAGAGGAAATTCGGTGGTACGCATGAACATACTAGTATTAACCCTTCAGAAGGAGGGAGTTAATTGAATAAAGTTGATTACGACAGAGCTTTGTACTATACACATCGCAGTGAATGGGATAACCTCCTCATTCTTATGGTCCGAACCAAAGACGACCTTTTAGCCAAAAGGATTGAACACTTTTTGCACGCTTATCATTTTTCCCGTGACTATACAGCTATTGAACAAAATATGTATACCCTTCTCAGATATATCGAGCACGCCAATCTGACTGCCAGTCAACAAAGTGAGCCGATGGAAGAACATATTATGAAAATTTAGGATTCCACCAATCCGGCGGGCTGAATCATTCAGCCCGTTTTTATTATAAAAGTCATTAGTTCCCGGCAGCTCCACTAATGGTTCGTTCTTAAGACCAGACAGCTTTATATGAACTTATTGCTTCCCTGCAAGCCCATACTTAACGGCATACAAAGCAGCCTGCGTCCTATCCGAAACCTCCAGCTTAGTAAAAATATTGGAGATATGGGTTTTCACTGTTTTCTCGGTAATGTACAAACTGGAGGCAATTTCTTTATTGCTCTTTCCTTTGGCCAGCTCCTTCAGCACTTCTTTTTCACGATTGGTCAACTTGTGGATCTGATGTGGCGGCTGATTGTTCCGCGACACCCTTTTCAACAAATGGTTTGTCGCTTTTGGGTGAAGTGAGTTTTCACCCCTAACAAGTTTTCGAATGGAATCCACCAGTTGATCCGGCTCGATATCTTTAAGCTGATATCCTGCAGCCCCCGCTTCAATGGCCGGTATGACATGGTCTTGATCTGAAAAGCTTGTAAGCATCATGATTTCTATGTCAGGATGTTGGGTTTTGATCAGTTTTGTCGCCTGGATACCGTCCATCTCAGGCATAACCAAATCCATCAAAATCAAGTCAGGCATGAGTTTCTCTGCCATCTCAACCGCTTCACGCCCATTCGATGCTTCCCCGACAATTTCAATATCCTTCTGTGTTTTTAAAAAGAAGACGAGTCCCCTCCTAACCACATGATGATCATCTGCAATCAATACTCTAATGTTCATTCGCGTTCCCCTTTTTAATATGGTACTTCCACTATTATTTTTGTACCGGCACCAGGTTCACTGTTCAAGTGAAATTTCCCGCCTAGATTAATTACCCGCTCTTTCATGCCCTGGATACCCACTGAAGGTATTTTCTGAGTTGGTGTGTAGTGAAAACCGCAACCCTCATCCTCAATATGAAGGACGACCTTTTTAGGCGACGACTTCAGGAAAAAGCAGATTTTATCCTCTCCGGAATGTTTTTTTGCATTATTGATGGCTTCCTGCCCGATCCGCCAAAGAGCTTCTTCAATTTTTGAAGGCAACGCGATTACGCCTGCAACTTTCAC
This sequence comes from Rossellomorea sedimentorum, assembly GCF_046237645.1. Classification (GTDB taxonomy): domain Bacteria; phylum Bacillota; class Bacilli; order Bacillales; family Bacillaceae_B; genus Rossellomorea; species Rossellomorea sedimentorum. Next base: position 993,406 of record NZ_CP143546.1, on the reverse strand, counting down.
CGTGACTTCCATTCCGAGCATTCCGGCATAGCCTTTCACTGCCTCACTGAATCCATTTTCCAATCCATGAGGTTTCAGCTGCCAAATGAGGGCCCGCATTTCGGTAAGGGCTTCTTGGGCAAGGCTTTGAATGGTGGTAAAGGTTTCTTTCACCTCTTGCTTTTCACTCAGCATCGCACCGCCTCTGGCCGTCAAGGTAAGAGAAAATAACAACTGATTTACAGAATCATGCAGGTCTCTGGCTAATCTGTTTCTCTCTTGCATCAGCGCTACTTCTTTTTCTTTATTTGTTAAAATAATTCGTTTAATCGCCGATCCGATTTGAAAGGCGACCGATTCCAATAGAGCCAGCTCGTGATCTTGAAAATGGGTTTTCCCGGGAGCAGCCACATTCAATAAACCAAATGATTCATTTCCTGACTGAAGAGGGACAGTGGCATGATAGACAATATTCCCCGTGTCGCCCCGATTCTCTGCAATCGACTTCTCTATCCTTTGACACTCAATAATATTGGATGCCTTCGTCAGCTTCCCTGACCGAAACCTGTTGACACACCAGCAGCTTCCATCCTTAAGCAGACCGCATCCTTCATCTTCAAGTGAAGAAGGCAGATTATGAAAAGCTTCAAGAGAATGACCGCCTGATTCATCTATGAAAAAAATCCAGCCTGTTGTAAAATCCGTCCCTTTCAAAAGGACCTGGAGTGCGCACGAGAGCATCTGCTGCAGCTCTGTCTCTTCATTCAACAGTTCTGCAATCTCTTTTAATAAATGTATTTTCTCCATGTTCAAGAGGGTAACCTCCTTTGGCAACAGTATACCGAATATTATGTAAGCAGTGATGCCCCATATGTATGAAGCTGTCTACGACTTTTGCAGTAGAAAGTGTTCTCTTTGTATAGTTCGACTTCTTCCCAAGTGAATTCCTTCCACCATTCAAAATTCACAAAAATAAAAACAGGCAAACGGTTGTCTGCCTGCTCTTTCATCAGCCTATTGGGTAGTCCTGGGCAAAAGGGTGGATCTTCATTTCATCAATCATCATATGCTTTGGCGCTGAAGCCATATACACAACAGCACTCGCAATATCCTCCACTTTCAGCCAGTCCGCTTTTTCTTGAAGTCCCTGTTTAGAATCTGCGAAGTAAGTATCGACCATTCCAGGATTTACAGTACCGACCCTGATGCCATACTCCCTTACTTCCTGTGCCAAGGAACCGCAGAATCCCTGAACAGCATATTTGCTGGCGACATAAGCGGATCCATTAGGAATGGTGTAACGGGCAACATCCGAGGAAATGGTAAGGATGGTGCCGAACTTCTGCTCCTTCATGTATGGAAGGACCGCTTTCGAAAAATGGAAGACACCATGAACATTAACGTCAAACAGTTTTCTCCACTCTTCTGATGTCACTTCTTCCGTCGGCTTGAAGAAACCGATGCCTGCATTATTAACCAAGATATCAACCTTCCCAAAGTGCTTGACGGTTTCCTCCACTGCTCTGGTGACATCTTGTTCATTGGCCACATCAGCTTGGATTGCGTGCAGCTGGTCAAATCCTTCACTCATTAATGTTTCCGCTGTCTCATGAATCTGTGCAGAGCTTCCGACTAACGAAACTTTCACAGAGTTCTTCAACAATTGGCGGGCAATTTCCGTACCAATGCCCCTTGATGCTCCTGTCACGATGGCAACTTGATTTTCTAACATTATGTCTCATCCTTTCTACGGTGAAAAGCAGGAAAGGCCCAGGCCTTATCCTGCAAAAGAGTTTACCATATTATCTATTTTTTCCATCAGGGCTTGTTTTAACCCATTTAACTTTACTTGGCTTTCGCTGAGTGAATTTCCTGTAACACTGAAATAGAACTTGATCTTTGGTTCCGTTCCAGATGGACGGAGACAAATCCAGGAGCCGTCTTCAAGGAAGTACTTGATGACGTTGGACTTTGGAAGTGAAATGATTTCTTCCAGTCCATTTTCCAGCGTGGTGCTCAGGCTTGTTTTGTAGTCCTCATATTTCATAACGGCCAGCCCGCTGATTTCTTTAAGAGGCTCTTCACGGAAACTTGAAAGGATGGACTGAATCTGCTCAGCGCCTTCTTTCCCTTTCAACGTCAGGGACTCCAGCCCTTCCTGATAGTACCCGAATCGCTCATAAAGATCTAACAAAGCGTCATATAGCGTTTTTCCTTGCTGTTTAAAGTATGCTGCAGCTTCAACGGCCATCAGAACAGCCTGAACCGCATCCTTATCACGGGCGAAATCTCCGATCAAATAACCATAGCTTTCTTCATACCCAAACAAGAACTGATACTTCCCGGACTGTTCATAGTTCTTAATTTTTTCACCGATGAATTTAAAGCCTGTCAATACATCTTCCACCGATGCACCGTAGGATTCAGCCACTTTGCGGCCCAACTCGGATGTTACGATGGTTTTGAACACTCGTCCATTTTCTGGCATCATATTCTTTTCTTTCTTTCTGCCAAGAATATAATCGATCAGAACGGCCCCGGTCTGATTTCCTGTTAACAGAATATATTCACCGTTTTGGTCCTTAACGGCAACACCAAGGCGGTCCGCATCCGGATCTGTTGCGATTAGAATATCTGCATCTTTTTCTTTCCCGTCACGAATGGCAAGCTCAAATGCCGCTTTATCTTCTGGGTTTGGAGATTTAACTGTAGAGAATTCCGGATCAGGCGCCGACTGTTCCTTAACGATATGGACATCGGTATAACCTAGGGCATCCAAGCCTCTTTCCACCATCTTCAAGGCTGTTCCATGAAGAGGTGAAAACACGATGCTGAGATCCACTTCTTTCGCAATTTGCGGTTTTTCTGAGATGGACAGAAGGTGCTCAAGGTAAGATTGGTCGATTTCTTCTCCAATCATTTTTATGAGGCCCGCCTCTTTTAACTCCTCTTCAGATTTCACATTGATTTGAAGCTCATTCTCGATTTCATTTACTTTTGAGATGACTTCGTCTGCTTCTTTCGGAGGAAGCTGTGCTCCGTCTTCTCCATAAACCTTATAACCGTTGTACTCAGGCGGATTATGGCTCGCCGTCACAACAATGCCGGAAAACGCTTTTAAGTACCTTACAGCAAAAGAAAGTTCAGGCGTCGGTTTCAGCTCATCAAAAACATACGTCTGAATTCCGTTGGATGCCAATGTTTTAGCTGCCTCCATAGCAAATTCCGGAGACTTATGCCGGGAATCATAAGCAATGGCGACTCCGCGTTTTTTCGCTTCTTCACCATGAGAAATTATGTATTGAGCCAGGCCCTCTGAAGCCTTGCGCACTGTATAAACATTCATACGGTTGATCCCTGCACCGATTTCTCCGCGCATACCGCCTGTACCAAACTCTAAATTTTTGTAAAACGCATCTTCCAGACTCTTTTCATCCTCTTTCATTTCAGCCAGAAGCCCGCGCATTTCGCTATCAAGTTCCGCAAATGAATCCCATTTTTCCCAAGCCGATTTCCAATTCAAGTTTAATCTCCTCCTATCGATGACTTACTATATGTAATTCTTGGTGGATCTGAATTTTCCTTTTAAAAGAATCCGCCTTTTTTTGACAACCTTTTCATCCCTTTTATATTATCATATAGACCGTTTGTGACAAGGAATTTTGAGGAGGAGCAGCATCTGAAGATTTCCTGCTAATGATTAGTCAGCATAGGAACTCATTCACATCTCAAGGGGCTTTGTCGAAATCATGACATCTATTCCTCATTATCCGCACCAAAACCTCTTTGTATTTACGCCTATGCACTTTTGAGACGGCATCGAGTCCCTCTCCTGATTCCATGACGTCAAAACACTCTTTTGACGACCTCTATCCTTTCTGCTGCTGAACCCTGTGAGCAGACGATTGGACTGGCAGATGGCATTCCACTAATAAAAAGACCGCTGTATCAGCGGCCTTTCAAGAATATTATTTTTTATATTTTACTTCATACACATCATGACGGCGGTCTTTCAGCTGTCTGACTGTACCCGACTGGCGTTGGCGGCGAAGAACTTCGAGATCGACATCCCCGATCATCACCATTTCAATATTCGGGTTCGTTTCTCCGACGATGCCGTCGCGTGCAAATTCAAAATCAGAAGGAGCAAAGATTGCCGACTGGGCATACTGAATGTCCATATTTTCCGTTTGTGGAAGGTTTCCGACAGTACCGGAAATAACCGTGTAGATCTGATTTTCCACCGCACGGGCCTGCGCGCAATAGCGCACTCTTAAATAGCCTTGGCGGTCTTCTGTACAGAACGGAGTGAATATGATTTTCGCCCCTCTATCAGTAGCAATCCTTGCCAGTTCAGGGAACTCGATGTCGTAACAGATTTGGATGGCGATCCTTCCGCAGTCTGTATCGAAGACTTTGACCCGGTCTCCCGGACTGATGCCCCACCACTTGCGTTCATTCGGCGTGATATGAATTTTATATTGCTTTTCAATCGTACCGTCACGGCGGAACAGGTAAGCAATATTATAGATTTCTTCATCTTCTTCTTTTACGAAGTGAGATCCGCCGATGATGTTGACGTTGTAGCGGACAGCCAGGTCTGTGAACAGTTCAATGTATTCTTCCGTGTATTCAGTCAGCTTGCGGATTGCCATACTTGGTGATTTTTCATCCAGGAATGACATCAGCTGGGACGTGAAGATTTCCGGGAAGACAACAAAATCAGATTTTGCATCCGAGGCAACATCTGTGAAATATTCAACCTGGTTCGCAAATTCTTCAAATGAGTTAATTTTCCTCATCATATATTGGACGACACAAATCCTGACAGGGTAGCTTGTCTTAAAATGCCTTTTGCTCGATGGACGATAATCGACGTTATTCCATTCCATCAATGTGGCATACTTTTGCGATTTCATATCATCCGGCAGGTAGTTTGGATTGATCCTCATCAGTGTAAATCCATTCATAAGCTGGAAAGACAGGACCGGATCATAAATTTTATGCCTGGAAACAGAATCAACATACTCCCTCGGAGACATTTCCTCTGCATGCTTATGGAAGTTCGGTATGCGGCCGCCGATGATGATGCTCTTCAGGTTCAGCTGGCGGGCAAGTTCTTTCCTTGCTTCATACAAACGGTGCCCTACCTTCATCCGCCGGTATTCTGGATGCACCATCACCTCAATACCATAAAGGTTATATCCATCGGGATTATGGTTGGTGATGTAGCCATTGTCGGTGACATCATCCCATGAATGGCGGTCATCATATTCATCGAAGTTGATGATCAAACTTGAACAAGAACCGATGATTTCTCCTTCAAGTTCAGCTACCAGCTGTCCTTCAGGGAAAACTTCCAAATGACTTTCAAGATGTTCAGGTTTCCATGGTTCCATTCCCGGGAAACAGACACTTTGCATCTGAATGATATCGTTGATGTCCTTATGCTGCATTTGCCGTATGATCATTTTTTTCTCAAACTGAGATAAATCCAATTTCTCTGACATTTATAGAAACACTCCTTTTACACTCATCTTTACATTTTACCCTGCAGCCCGCGGGCTTCAAACTAATAGCCCGGCCGCTTATCCCAGGGGTCTGTTACTCCAGTGATTGTGATAGGAACCCCGCTTGTCAATGCAGAAATGACCCCTTCTGAAATTTCATCATTTGTCAGCCATCTGGATTCTCCATTCTCTATTTTAAACCCTAAAATGATATGATGCATGATTATTGTCTGGTGAAATTCAAACGGCAGAGTAGTATGGGCTGCCGCACTTCCGTTCACCTTAAAGACATCGACAGTTTCGCTGTGCCTGCTCAAAATATCCAATACAGCATTGAAGGATTCTATTGCCGTGCTTCTCATCCAAATCACTGCTTGATCAAATGGTCCATTGGCTTTAATATGCGCATTCAAGACTTGTACTAATGCGTCTCTGTCAAAATAATCTGCCGTCATGAAGTCCACTTCTTCCGGTTCGAGCCCATGCTTTGCGAGCATCCTCTCGTATTTACCATGCGACCTGGATAGTACGGTTACCTTATTGCCTTGTTTCATTAGGTGTTCAACTGCACCACCGAGCATACCCGTTCCGCCGATCACTAAAATTTTTTTCATGGCATATTCACCTTCCTTTGCTTATTAAAAAAACCCCCTGTAAAGAGAGCTTAGGTAGGCTGATTTATTCATTAGAAATTGAAGATCACTTATCTTTTTCACGATCTTTTCCTTGGTTTACCTGTTCCTGCTGCCTTATTCTTTCCGTGACTTCTTTTTGGACTCTTTCCCATACATGACCCAGCTGTCTATATATATCTTCCATCTTTTCTTCAAAAGTGTATCCTGCTTCATAATATAATTTACTAATTTCTAAATAATCCATGTCTTCATGTATTTTTATTTCTTTCTTTCCGTTCATACGACCGCCTCCTGTTTTTATATTTTTCAGTATAAAGCTCATCGATCCGTCAAGGCAAATTGTAATTAGAATGGGACCAATCTCCTGTTTGCACAGTATGTGACAGACCTATGTCCTTCTTTCTGATTTTTGTGATAAACTTAGTGCTAAAGGTTTTACGTTATCTAACAGGACATACTATAATCTGAGTTAGTACTATAGGAAAGGAAACGATCATGGAAAAGAAAATTGAAAATCTGTTATTAACCGCTTGGGCCGCTGCGTTGATTGCGACGCTCGGAAGCTTGTATTTTTCAGAAATAAAGCAATATGAACCATGCATCTTGTGCTGGTATCAGCGCATCATCATGTATCCGATGGCTGTGATTCTTGGTATTGCCGCTGTAAAAAAAGATGCCTCGATTGCCATTTATTCATTGGTATTATCCGGAATCGGTATATTGACTTCCCTGTATCATTATTCATTGCAAAAAGTAGATTTTCTTTATAATACTGCACCTGCCTGTGGCCGGGTTCCATGTACAGGGGAATATATCAACTGGCTTGGCTTCGTCACAATTCCATTTTTAGCTCTTACCGCATTCATCATCATCTTTTTATGCAGTCTTTTACTCTTAAAAACAGCAAGGGAGAATAAAAAATGAAAAAAGTCATTATCTTTTTAGTAGTTATTATCGGTATCTTTGCAGCCATTGCTGTGGTGACCAAGATGCAGCAGGATCAAGCCGCAGAAGGCAATCCTTATAATAAAGCGGATCTGCAGCCGGCAACCATCGACCTGCTTGATGATCCCAATTATCAAAACTTAATCTTGCCGGAAGAGCTTGAAGCAAAGCTTGCAAACGGTGAGGATGTGACAGTTTATTTCTACAGCCCGACTTGTTCTCATTGTAAAGTGACAACACCAATTGTAGCGCCGATGGCAGAAGAAATGGGAATTGACCTTGTTCAATATAACGTCTTGGAGTTTGAACAAGCGTGGGATCAGTTCAATATTGAAGGCACACCGACCATCATTCACTTTGAAAATGGTGAGGAAACAGCCCGTATCGTCAGCTCACAACCAGAAGAAACATTTGAAAACTGGTTTAATGAAAATGTGAAATAACTATTATGGACAGTCCTCCTGTGGGGGGCTGTTTTTAATATGGAATTTTATGGTATGATGTTTTAAAAGGAGTGATGTTTATTGAAAGAACGATTGGAGTCTGATGAGTTAAAGGTTTATAAGTCTCTTGATTCTCGTAAAAAACTAAACGCTAAAGAGAAACAGTACTTTGCCGGGTTGGAAAAAGGGTTTAATGGAGAGAAGCTTTTCGATCAGTGGCTGGAGCCTGTCCTGGAGGATAGAATTCTGTTGCCGGACATGCAGTTCATGCCGAACTCCACTTTTGTGCAAATCGATACCATCCTGCTGACTTCCAAACTCATCTATTCATTCGAAGTCAAAAACTACGAGGGCGACCATATGTTAGAAGGCGATGAGCTTCTCAGAACGGACGGCACTGACACCAAGAACCCCATCCTTCAGTTAAAAAGAAATGAACCTGTCCTCCGAAAAATTTTGGATAACCTTGGCTGCAAGATCCCCATCCGATCAATCGCGGTCTTCGTTAACCCCAGCTTCTACCTGTATAACGCCCCTGTCGACCTTCCGATCATTTACCCCACTCAACTAAAACGCTTTATCGAAAAATTGAATTATACCCCCTCCTTTCTAAAAAAGACTCATACAGAACTTGCCAAGAACTTGATCTCCTCTACTGTTGCGGAGAATCCTTATGTCCAGCTACCGGATTATCGGTATGACGAATTAAGGAAGGGGATTGTATGTCCTGATTGTGGTAGGTTTTATGGGGAATACGTGAGGTCTACCTTAACATGCAGTTCTTGTGGAGGGCGTGAGAACGCTTATTCAGCTGTTTTGAGGACAATTGAGGAGTTTAAGCTATTGTTTCCTGATGATAAAATTACTATCTCAAGAGCAATGGACTGGTGTTCTATAGTTAAAAGTCCCGACACTATGCAAAGGATTCTAGTAAGTAACCTTAAGCTAATAAAAACAGGAAGAGGCTCTCATTATGTAAACGAAAATTAGGTGCAATCTTACAATTTAATAAAGGGCTTGGTTAGAAATAGCCTTTTTTCTCTGTTATCACTCAATTATACAGCGCAGATCCTTTTATATTGCGGTGTTTCTCTCGAAATCACTCCATTAAACAGCGCGGATCCTTTTATATTACGGTGTTTCCCTCGGAATCACCCTATTATACAGCGCGGACCCATTTATATTACGGTGTTTCTCTCGGAATCACCCCATTATACAGCGCGGATCCTTTTATATTACGGTGTTTCTCTCGGAATCACCCCATTATACAGCGCGGACCCTTTTATATTATGGTGTTTCTCTCGGAATCACCCCATTATACAGCGCGGATCCTTTTATATTACGGTGTTTCTCTCGGAATCACCCCATTATACAGCGCGGATCCTTTTATATTACGGTGTTTCTCTCGGAATCACCCTATTATACAGCGCGGATCCTTTTATATTACGGTGTTTCTCTCGGAATCACCCTATTATACAGCGCGGATCTTTTTATATTACGGTGTTTCTCTCGGAATCACCCCATTATACAGCGCGGACCCTTTTATATTACGGTGTTTCTCTCGGAATCAATCCATTAAACAAACTACCACCATCCTATAATGTGTTGCTTCTGCCAGAACCGCTTAATTATTTGGCTAGACTACTTTTAATAAGCCGTTCCACCCTTCCCCACCCCACAAAAACAAAAAACCACCAAGCACCTACCAGGTACTCAGTGGTTGATGATCCTGCACAAGGCAGAATTATAGAGGAGAATTACAAGATGAATCAACGAAGAGATTGGTGAGGATCTCTTCATGATTAGTTATAAGTATGCCTCCTCCTGCCTATTTTATACAATAAAGGGGCAATTTTTTAAACGAGCAGCTGATTGGCCGGTCTGGCATAAAGGCTGACTTTGTCGTGATAGGAACAGGATTTCCGGAAGTGTTCCAGCTCAAATGGGAAAAATAAGTTGAAGCTCTTCAGGATACACAGATTATGGTCGTACATTTCTTCATAATCAGTTTGTGAGGAGTCTGCCTCGATCAAAGAAATGAGTGTCTGAAGACTGGAGATCAGTTGGAAAGCTTCTTTCAACGTTCCATTATATTTTGTATGCACCGTCTCCGTATGTAGTACCTGTAGTTCTTCAAATTGTTCGATTTCGTCATCTGTAAAATAACGAGGGAAAATAGTACAATAAATGTACGATATCAGTTCTTGAATAGTATCTTCCTGTTCCTCTGTGGAAGCTAATAGGATTTTCAATTTTAACCCACCTTTGTAACGATTGACATCTCTATGTAATAGTTATTCTAAGAATACCATAAATATAGTTCTTTCCGGGTGGTAATTATAGCCATGATGACATCAGAACTAATTAAAAACAAGGATTATTTCACTATTTAAAAGTCATATTTACACGAAAAAAGGAGTTTTTGCATGAATGAATATGAAAAAGGTCCCGCTTTTGTTATTTCCATCCCTGCGAAATGGGAGAATGTAACAGCGGAAGCATTGATGCGGGACATTTGGCAGGCACCTAAAAAAACGGTTCATCAGTTGAGGATGGATAAAGCCATCACAATAAAGGGGGAGCCGTTAAATTGGACTCTGCCTCTTAAACAAGGGGAAGAACTTCACTTTTCTATCAGTGGAAAAGATTTCGGCGTCATTCCTGCCGAAGGGCCTCTGCATATTTTATATGAAGATGCCCACATGTTGATCGTCAACAAGCCGGCGGGCATGAACACCCATCCTAACAATCCGGCTTCTGAAACGGATACCCTTGCCAATGCCGTGGCCTGGCATCTTCAACAAAAAGGAGAAAAGGTGGATGCCCAGCATATCCACCGGCTTGACAAGGATACGACAGGCGCGGTCATTTTTGCTAAGCATGCCCTTGTGAAAGGAATACTGGACAGGCTCCTGGCAGAAAGAAAAATCAAGAGAACCTACTGGGCAATCGTCCATGGGCTAATCACAAACAAAAAAGGAAGTATCACCAAAGCAATCGGCCGGGACAGGCATCATAATACACGCAGAAGAGTCTCTCCCTCAGGCCAGGCAGCAACCACACATTATCAATTGCTCCAACACAATAAAGAAAAGAACCTCAGCCTGGTGCAGTTGGGCCTCGATACAGGAAGAACTCATCAGATTCGTGTACATATGAGTTCGATCGGACACCCGCTTGCAGGAGATACCTTGTATGGAGGAAAGCCGATTGTCGGCAGGCAGGCCCTTCATGCTAAGTATATTGAACTTCATCATCCATTGACTGAAAAGGTATTGTCTTTTGAAGCACCCTTTCTTGATGAGCCGCCGTTGTTTCCTGCATTTTTTAACAAGAGGTTGAATGGATGAAGCGAATGGACTCTATCCTATTCAGTTTGCCACTGCTCCTTTTAATCTCGTCTGGGGGGGAGCCCAGAGCCAAAAATTTCGCAAGAGCAAGCGAATGCAATTGTTATTGATTACAGCTCTAGCAGCACAGGAGAAGTTAAAATAACATCTGTGAGTCATAAAAGGGACAGATATATCATCCACTGGGAAAATGGAGAAAACTGTGAGAGCGGCAGTGCACAAATTGATGATCAGAATGGTGAAGTTCAAAAAGCTGAAACAACCATTTGCTAAGCTGTTTCCTATACAGGCTCCTGGGAACAAAAGCGAAAGCGCCCTGATTAGCCCCCTCAGGCAATGGAGAAAAAAGGCGAACCAGGGTTATTTGCCCCGGGGGACACCGCGCTGAAGCTAGACGATAAACACACAAGTAAAAGTTATCTACCGAAGTAAATCCATAGACTAAAAAAGCAGATATCCCCAGTGGATACCTGCTTTTTATTTTAAAAATTATTTCAAGCCGTTCTTCACAGCTTCTGTTACAGCTACTGTGCGTTTCGCCTGGTGCTTAACAGCTGCTTCAACATCCTCTACCATGTTGCCTTCCTGGCTAACTGTTACGCTTGTGCCGTACGGGTTTCCGCCTGCAGCGAATAGTGATTGATCAGTATAACCCGGTGATGCAATAATTGCTCCCCAATGCATCATTGATGTATAAAGGGCAAGGATTGTCTGCTCTTGACCGCCATGTGAGTTGGCAGCTGAGGACATAGCGCTGACCACTTTATTCGCCAATTTCCCTTGTGCCCAAAGGCCGCCGGTACCGTCAAGGAATTGTTTCACTTGTCCCGGTACGTTTCCGAAACGTGTAGGAATGCTGAAAATGATTCCGTCTGCCCACTCAAGGTCATCATTTGAAGCTACCGGAACATCTTTTGTGTTCTCAAGGTGCTGCTCCCATGCAGGATTTGAAGAAATAGCCGCTTGTGGAGCGATTTCTTCTACTCTTAGTAATTTTACTTCTGCACCTGCTTCTTTAGCAGCTGCCTCTGCCCACTGAGCAAGCTGATAATTTGTTCCTGTAGAGCTGTAATAAATAACCGCAATATTAGCCATGTTGAAAAACTCTCCTTTTCCTTACTATATATTTTTAACCTTGAACAGGTTAAATTCTTCCCAAGATATACAGGATTCAGACATTGTCACTACCCCATACATTTCCCTATAATACTTAAACTAAACATTTTGAACTCGATTAGTTTGAAAATATTTATCTTTAATTCGAGATAATTATAACGCCTTTCCAGGTTGTCTGTCAAACAAGAAATGTCTCTTTAACACATTAAAGCACTAAGAGGGACTGTCCCTCTTAGTGCTTTAATGCGGTGATGCTTAAAAGTCATCGGGGTCGGCCCCGTATCTTTCATCCATATTCAATAAGTTGATTCTATTCATGTCTTCCAAGCTCAATTGGAAGTCGAAGAGATCGATATTTTCTTTCATCCTGCTTTTGTGGACTGATTTTGGAATGATGACCGTGTCGTTTTGAAGATGCCAGCGGAGGATGACCTGCGCCGCTGTTTTGTTATATTTGTCTGCTATATGATTCAATGTTGGTTCGTCCAGGAGTCTTCCACGGGCAATCGGCGACCATGCTTCTACCGCTATATTGTGCTCTCGGCAGAAGTCACGTAATGACTGCTGGGTTAATCTTGGATGGAGCTCCACCTGGTTAATGACCGGTTTCTCATTGCTGTTTTTCATCAAATCTTCCAGGTGATGCTGTTTGAAATTACTCACACCGCTCGCTTTGATAAGGCCTTCATTATAAAGCCGTTCAAATGCTTTCCATGTGTCTTTATATTTTCCGGATACCGGCCAGTGAATGAGATAAAGGTCCATATATTCCATATCAAGCCGTTTCAAGCTTTCTTCAAAAGAGTGTAAAGTGGCATCGTAACCCTGGTCGGTGTTCCATACCTTGGATGTAATGAAAAGGTCTTCCCTGCTGACCCCTGACTCTTTTACGGCCTGTCCCACACTCTCTTCATTATCATAAAAGGAAGCTGTGTCAATGGATCTATAACCGAGCTCGATCGCAGTTTCAATCGCCTTCACCGCTTCGTCATGATCTTCCATTTTATAGACTCCGAGTCCGACATATGGGATTTCCACCCCGTTATGCAGCTTTCGTGTACTTTGCAGATTCTTAAGCAATTCCATTACCTCCTTTTGTCTATTGTACAAACCTGTAAAAGAAAACGCGAAAGAATGCCCTTCACGTTTTAAGAGGAACGCTGTTTTCGTATATATTGTGCTCTCGGAAAAATCCAAAGAGCCGGATTTTTCCCTTGGAGACAAGGGCTTTTTTCTATGAACAAGGTGTATTAGCTCTTTTCTTCCTTGATTATCAGGCTATTTCTGGTTAATTAAGTAGATACTTTTTAAAGTTTGCATTAAATAGCAACAAAGTTTACGAAAAGAGCCTATAGGAAAGGGCATTGTCAGCTAGTTCAATAGAAAATCGGATTTGCATTTCCCGAAGAAATACAGCCGGTGCAGCGGTCGGGTCATCCCCACATAAAGGAGCTTTATATCAAGCTCGTTTTCTTCTTTATACTGTTCGTCAACAGAAGCGATGACGACAACATCGAATTCGAGGCCTTTTGATAGATAAGAAGGAACAACAACGATCCTGTCTTTCGGAATGCTTTCCTGTTCTGCCAGCAGTTTGACCCCGCCAGTGAATTCCGTCTCCAACAGAGCTGCTATTTTTTCACAATCCCTCATTGTCTTTCCTATTACCGCAAATGTCTGAAAGTCTTCTTCTTCCCTCAAACCTCTAATCAGATCGGACAAGCTTTCTACTAATTCTTCTTCCTTTTCATAGGAATAGAATTCCGGCTTATCACCGTGCCTCACTACCGGATTAACTTCAGGAAACTCATTGGGAAGTTTTTTTAAAAGTTTATTCGCTTCATCCATGATTTCAATGGTTGTCCTATAACTTTTTTGCAGCTCCGTATAAGTCGCACGCGGGAATATCTCCCTGTACACAGGTTCCCAAGACTCCAGCCCCCGGTACGAATGTATGCCTTGGGCCAGGTCGCCGACAAGGGTAAACATGTCTGTCTGCAGGGCTGTTTTCAGCGCATACAGCTGCATATAACTGTAATCCTGGGCTTCATCGATGACGACGTTTTTGGCTTTATAAAAAGAATCCACACCGTAAAGAGCGGTCTGTAAATAGAGAAGCGGTGCAAGGTCTTCCATTTCAAACGTTTTCCTTTTCAACCTTTTCAGAGTATATTCACATATCTCCCTTGCCTGTTGCCCGGAAAGCCCGCCATTTCCATACTCCACAAGTTTATCCCAATCGGAAAATAATTCTTGATAGTATTGAATCAGCGTTTTCTTTTCAAACTGTTTCATGTACTGGGACAAACCGGTGCGAATTGCTTTCTGGATTTCCTGCATGCGCTCATCTTTTTTATCCAGCGCTTTGGAGATGTATTCCTTCCGGTTCGCTGCATATTTCTTATGGTAGAGGGCCTTTTCAATCTTGTCGTCAAAAAACTTCTCTACCTTATCAACCATCATTTTTTTATTGGATCGAACATAACTCTGCAACAGAAGCTTCAACTTCTCCACTCTTCTGTAAATGGGCATGTACGTATAATCCTCTTTTAAAAGAGAAGTGAATTTTTTCGCAGAGAATAGCCGGTACTTGTCTATGACAAAGTCCTCAGTCGGATAAAATCTGCTTTCAATATCGGCAATATAGGCGTCTAGAATCTTTCGGAAATCCCTTGAGCCCTTCCAACCTGATATCCAGGCGGCCTGTTTGGCTTCATCATCCGTGTTTTCGATCAAGCGGATCAGTTTGTTATCTTCCGCCAGTTTCAGCTCTTTTTCCAAACAAGTCATAACGTATTCACTGAACGTTGTCTGCCGCACTTTTTCCACTCCGAGTTCAGGCAGAGCCTCCGAAATGTAATCGATGAACAGTCTGCTTGGTGCAAGAATCATGAGCTGGCGAGGGTCGAAATGCTGTTTGTAGTTGTAGATAAAATAGGAAATCCGGTGAAGTGCAATGGTTGTCTTTCCACTTCCAGCCGCTCCCTGGACAATGATCGGCTTATTCAGATCGGCCCGGATAATCCTGTTCTGTTCTTCCTGGATGGTGGAAATAATTTCAGTCAATCGGTTACTGGAGCTTTTCGAAAGCGACTCTTGAAGCAGTTCATCGGTGGTGGTCAAGTCAATATCACGAATCTCCTCCAGGCGGCCATCCTCAATCATATACTGTCTTTTTAAGGACAGGTGGCCATGGTAAGTTTCGTCTTCTGCCTCATAGGAAACGTCACCTATCCGTCCCTCATAGTACAAGGTTGCAATGGGTGACCGCCAATCTACTATGATCTGTTCCTGGTTTTCACGCTGATAGAGCGACGTCTTCCCAATATAGTGCCTTTCTTCTTCGGATGATTCATCATGCTTGAAGTCGATCCGGGCAAAATAGGGCTTTTTCTTTGCCTTTTGAAGCGCTTCCAACTCCTCTTTTGACATTTCAAAAAAGCTGGCGTTTGTCAGAATATCGATATAAGCCGCGGACGATTCCAGCCAATCGACATCACCGAAGGCGTTTTCGATATTTTCCTTGAACTGGTCTTTGCTTGTTTGGGCAGTTTGTATAACGACATCGATGTAGCGTTTCGTGAATTCGAGTCTGTCTTTTTCCTTTGGTAAATCGGGGTGATTGTGAGTTTCGTTCGTCATATATTTCTCCCTTCATTTGTTTTCAGCCGCAATGGAGAAAGTTGACAATTATGTAGGCGTTTTGGTGAGCAGAAGAATATATTATCAGAAAAGTGGGACGATGACAATCCCAATCAAAAAATAGACCGACACAAAGTAGTTCTTTGCATCAGTCTCTCTTCTTAAATCGGATGGACGTTCTTCTTCCTTGGATGGGGGGATGCACGCCTTCTTTATCATCCTGCATTTTTTTTAATAACTCACGTATCTCCACCAGAACTTCCAACTGAGTGGAAGATTTGATTTCATAGGATTTCCCTTTTCCCCTCAGCCGGTTGAATACCTTAATCATGAGGAAAATAGAACCTGCCACTATAAAGAAATCCACAAGAGTCTGGATAAAGACTCCATAATGAATCACTTCTGCCTTGATCCGGTAGCTCAGCCCGGCAAAGTTCACCCCGCCAAACAGGATTCCGATAACAGGCATCATCATATCTTTGACCAGGGACTCGACGATCTTGCTGAAGGCAGCCCCTATCATGACAGCAACGGCTAAATCGAATACATTTCCCCTTGAAATAAATTCCTTAAATTCTTTCCACATATCTCCTCCGTGCCCGCTCATGTTTTAGGCTTTTCAACCCTTGTAACACTTTATGCTGGAGGGGTTTGATTAAGAAGTTCTGAAGAAGGGATATATTGTTTAAACGAATTAATATTTACAATATAGAAAATCTCGACTATCAATCCTGAGATGATAATGAAGATGAGATATTCCGCTGCCATGTCCCTTAAGACCAATGTTGCAGGTAATGTTAATATGATCATTAGCTGAACTCCAAAATAGAAGCGCCTAAATTTCCCCACAGAGCTTTGTATGTCCTCATTCGGTATCACAAAGAGCAGAGCAGAAAGCAAATTCATATGAAAAAACAGCGCTATGATTGAAATGATTCCTACTGCTGCAATACTCCATGTAAAGTCCTTATCGATTTCATTCAAGTTAATATTTCCAACCCCTAACACTTCAAACACAGACAACAGAGCCAGAATGATTGCGGACGTTTTGGCATAAAGTGCCCATTTTGAATGAGGAAGAAACTGCAAACCCTTGTACAGTAAGATGTACCCAAAGACGTCATGAACGAGGTCAAATGTGTTAATTTTGATATCAATAAGTAAAATCAGAAGACCCCATACCAATAATTTAATTGCCTTCTCCACTCTTTCTTCCCTCTTCCCTGAGTTTTTTCAGCTCTTTAATCTGTTTGGAGGTTAAGTAGGGCTGTTCATTAATCCTCATTAAATTTTGCTGGATTTCTCCTCCATCTGTTACAAATGTTCCTGTAATATCTGCCTCTATCGCATGGATATCATTTTTAAACATAGACTCTTTATCCATGACAGCATTCAATCTCAGTCTCTCATCAGCCTCCAATTCAACGGGAAGCTCGATGTGGGTTAGCTTTTTTAGATCGCCCTTGGATTTTATATCCTCGATATCTACAGCTTCTGGATCTACCGTTTCTGACACTGTATCCCAAGCCAATTTTAAAGCTGGAGATAAAATTTCTGTGAATTGCAGGGTAACATCTGTCAACCGGGCATCTCTGTTAATATTCATGAAAGAAAAAGATTCTCCTTGATTACTGCTTCCGCCTCCAATAATATGAACTACCTGCTCTTCCTGACTGCTCCGCTCAGGACTTTCCAATAAAATTTCACCAATACCAGCTTCAACAACTGTTCCATTTGCGAAGGTAAAAATCAGTTCATGAAGGACTGATTCGTCTTTTTCAATGCCTTCAATACTAAGATGAGCTTCATGCTGCTGAAAGACCCCTTCCTGATGACGGATATAATCACCCTCCACAGTAATCAAATGACCGGGAATCTCCTTTGAATTCACGCTGACCAGGTGCCACCCCTCATCTTGATTTGTAATATAGTGGATTGGAATATAGTCAACTGAAGAATCAATGATCTCCTTCTGATAGTAATGCGATAGAAATAATGGCTTTTCCAGCTGAGATGTTTTCAAATATGTATAAAAGCCTCCAAAAACCAATAGGAACAATAAGATGATAAGACTCAATGTCTTTATTTTCATATTTTCCCTCCCCCTTTTTCATCTTAACAGAAGCAATCTTACCTTAGGGAAGGAATAAGCAAAAAAAGGAAGCACTATGCCTCCTCTCTCCAATCAAAAGAAAAACTTTCTTACTATTGCAGCCAGAAGAAATACCGCCACTGCAAACATAACAATGACCAATATTTTCTCTTCTTTGTTCCCAAGCAAAATGACCATCCTTTCTTATGGAAGCTACAGTTTATGTTTAGTTTACCAATTTTCCGTAAGACCTCGTACTAATATGTCCTTTCTCACTAACTGCAGAGAATAATTATTAAAACTGGATCGCTTGTCAAATACTACATTTAAGACTAATTGAATGGGGCTTACTGCTCATTTACTCCTTCTGCTGTCGGAGTCCCTTGACGTATGATGTCTTCTTTAATAAGATGGCACTGTTGAATTGAATGTAATTACAAAAAGTAATCAGCTAACTAAACATACTACAAATATATTTTTATTAACAAAATCAAGGGGGCCCCATCATGGAAAACATCTTTGATGCTATGAAAGAAAGACGGTCGACTAAAAATTATAACCCAAAGATAGAAATTCCCACAGACGAATTAGTGGAGATACTCGAATATGCCGGCAGGGCACCATCTGCGTGGAACCTTCAGCAGTGGCATTTTCTCGCGTTTCATAATAAAGAAGCGCAGGAAAAGCTGCTTCCGATTGCATATAACCAGCAGCAAATTGTAGATGCCTCTGCTGTCATTGCGGTACTTGGTGATTTAGAAGCCAATAAAAATGCAGATCCGGTTTTCGATCCTTCCATTGAAAAAGGTGACATGACCAGCGAATTAAAAGAGATCCTCGTGAAACAAATTGAAGGGGCGTATTCGCGCGATCAATATCCCCGGGATGCAGCTTTCAGTAACGCCTCATTGGCTGCCATGCAATTGATGCTCGCCGCCAAAGGCAAAGGCTGGGATACCTGTCCAATCGGAGGATTCAATCCCCAAAAACTAATGGAAGAATTTGATGTTTCCGACCGTTATGTACCCATCATGTTGATCACCATCGGAAAGCCTGTAAAAGAAGCCCGTAAAACGGACCGCCTCGATATAAAAAGCCTTATTACATGGGCTAAATAGACAACACTTTAAATGAGCTGGCTTTCAGCTTCTTTTTTTGGTTCTTTCCCGTTGTTGCTCCGGTGCAAGCCTGTATAGGTGACAAAAAAAATATTTGGCAATGGTCTTACTGCTGCAGGCTGTTGATTTTTCTTTTGCCTGATTTTTGCATCGGGCCAACATCCGCCTAGTTTTCGATTAAGTCCATATAATTGTGTAAAAAGAAAGAGTCATTTTCTTCTTTCTTGTCAACAATGTTTTCAACCACGATAAACATTGAAAGAAGGAATGAAAATGACTCAAATACAGTTTAGCCTAGATCTGGATATTTTAAAAGATTCTGTTATGGAATCTAATCTTGATACTATAGTGAAATCTTCAATTGTATTAGTGTTAAACAACGTCATGGAAAAAGAACGAGATGAATACTTACAAGTCAGCGCTTATGAACGTTCTTCCGAACGCAGAGATTATCGAAATGGATATTATGAGCGTGAGCTCCTAATTGGAATTGGAAAGCTTAAATTACGAGTGCCACGTACACGAGAAGGTGCTTTCTCTACTTCTATGTTTGAAAAATTCACCCGTGTCGATCAAGCGCTCACACTCTCTATGCTTGAAATGGTGATAAACGGTATATCTACTCGCAAGGTTACGAACATTGTTGAACAGCTTTGCGGAGAGGGTGTATCGAAATCCTTTGTTTCTTCACTAACAGAAAAGCTTGATCCCATTGTGAATAAGTGGGCGACACGGCCTCTTAACGTTCAATACTTCCCTTATCTTTACGCTGATGCCACATATATTAAAGTTCGTGAACACAATAAGGTAGTCTCCAAAGCAGTTTACATTATGACAGCCATGAATGAAAATAAGAAGCGTGAGGTTATTGGTTTGAAAGTCGATCATGTGGAAAGCTTTGAAGCTTGGCAGGGCTTTTTCCAGGAGTTGAAGTCTCGGGGGTTACAATCCCCAAAATTGGTGATATCTGATGCCCATTCGGGCTTGAAGAAGGCAATTGAACGTGAATTCATTGGAACTGCTTGGCAGCGCTGTACCGTGCATTTCAAAAGAAATATTAATGACCACATACCTAAAAAAGGCAAGAGACAAGTAATCAATGGGCTAAGGAAAATCTATCATTCGATTTCCAGTGAAGAAGCGCGAGCTTCTAAAGAAGAATTTATCAAAAAGTATTCAGATAATCCTAAATTAGAAAAGGCTATAGAAATCTTGGATGAAGGGTTTGAAGACTCTATACAATATCTTAATGAGCCTGACAAATACCATCTAAATATTGCAAGTACAAATTCAATCGAACGCCTCAATCAAGAAATAAAGAGAAGGGTAAGAGTAATAAGGATCTTTCCGCATACTCAATCAGCCTTCCGCCTAATAGGGGCCCTCTTGATGGAGAATGAAAACCTTCAGTTAAATAAAAGAAAAAGATGAGGATAGCAGCAAAAGCGAACCGCGAAATTTTTTGACCGGAAAGGGGGTACCCCCTTTCCGGTCAAAAAATCAAAACCTATAAATCGTTGAAGCATTGTAGAACAATTTACACAATAATAAGGACTTGACTGTTTCCCACTTCTCATTGGTCCGTTTTCTGCTTTTGCGGGCCAGCACCCGCTTCGTTTTCCCTTCTCATTGGCCCGTTTTCTGCTTTTGCGGGCCAACATCCGCTTGATTTTCCTTTCTCATTGGCCCATTTACTCCTTTTTCGGGCCAACATCCATTTGATTTTCCCTTCTCATTGGCCCATTTACTCCTTTTTCGGGCCAACATCCCCTTGATTTTCCTTTCTCATTGGCCCGTTTACTCCTTTTTTGGGCCAACATCCACTTGATTTTCCTTTCTCATTGGCCCATTTTCTGCTTTTGCGGGCCAACATCCGCTTGATTTTCCTTTCTCATTGGCCCATTTTCTGCTTTTTCGGGCCAACATCCGTTTGGTTTCCCCTTCTCATTGGCCCATTTACAACTTTTTCGGGCCAACATCCCCTTGATTTTCCTTTCTCATTGGCCCATTTACAACTTTTTCGGGCCAACATCCGCTTGATTTTCCTTTCTCATTGGCCCATTTACAACTTTTTCAGGCCAACATACACGTGATGTCCCTTTCTAATTGGTCCATTCTTCACCCTGCAGGACCAACTTCCTCATGAACTCAATGTCTCATTGGCCCATTTATACCTGCCAGATCCCCAGCTGACAAACAAAGCTGCCAGCTGCATGGTCATCATGTGATTTTCAGAAGCTCATTCGCAACTCCTCTGATTATTCCAGGAAGAGTGGAGAAGGAATAGGGCTTGTAGACTCTTTCTGTCCATTGGTGTCCGTCTCGTCCATATACTCCAATATTGATGGATGGGATATTGAGCTCCCGGATCCGGTCTATGGGTACAGGATACAAGGACTCGATCATCGGCATATTGTCCTTGAAAGCCTCGATGTCTTCATCACTTTCATGAAGCGATAAAAAGCTTCCATCGGCCAGATAAGGAAAGAATCGTTTCAGTTCAAATTCTTCTCCCGTATCTTCTGCGGTTTTTTTCAAACAATCTTTTAATACTTGATTTACTTTCTTTCCATACTCATTCTCGTCGCTCAGGTAATTATGCGGTAAGAATGGCGGGGCAAAGAACACAATGACCCTTGGTGTTTTGTCCGGATCAAGCTGCTGCAATGCTTCAACAATCGAAAAGGCTATTTCGCGGTTGTCTTCACCTTTCATTTTTGAGAAAGTTTCTTTCATTACCACTTCAGGGTCCAAGCCTTTGCCTTTTAACTCTTCCACAAAATCCTCAAATGACGTCACTTCCACTTTCCAGGAAACTTCTCTTTCCGGGAAACCATGAAGGCTGCGATATTTTTCGTATTTCTCTTTTGAAGAGCTTTCCAGTTCGTTCACAGACTCCTCTGAGATTTTCAAAAGATCTTCCAGTACTTCTTTCGATGTCTTTTCATAAACGAAGTAATTGAAATACATCCTGGTCTCCAGCGGCGTCTGCACATTGTATACTGTTTTTTTGTCTTTAAAATAAAGGCAGGAGGGCGGAAGAACAAACTCCCCTTCTATGTCTTCGAGCAGGTCAATATTCTGGTTAACCTTCAAGTTAATGAGAGAGGCAATCCGTGTCGGATCGATGGAAGTTAGAATATCCCCGACATGTGCTTCTCTCCCTGAAATATAGAAACATGGCAGCAACTTCCCGGCAGCCCCTGTGTAAATGTATCTTTTGCAGTCACCATCGTAGACCGGTGAAATAAAATCATTATTGATTGCAGCCAAAAACTGCGTTCCTTCTTCCTTAAGGCGGTACAATTCATCTATGGCAGAAATCATTCCGGCATGTTCACTTTCCTCGTCCGGATTGAACAGAAACAGAAGGTCTCCTTCCAACTCTTCCTGAGGCTCCGTAAAGTATAGAAGGTTGGCTAAATGGACTGCAATCCCGCTTTGCATATCGAGTGCTCCCCTGCCAAACAGCCATTCTCCTGACCTCGCATCTTCCTTCACTTTTTCATCAGCTTCGTATTCCGAAAAAAACGCTTCCAAAAAATCAGAATCATGGGCATGTTCTTTCAGTATGCCAAAATCGTCTGTGCCTACTGTATCGAGATGGGCATGAAACAGCAAAGTTCTTCTTGATTTCCCGCTGACCCTTGCAAAAACATTGAAGCGGCCATGCTCGTCATCCGGCAAGGATTGGATCCATAGATTTTCTGGATGCTGTTGAAAATAGGGATAGGATTCAATGATTTCCTTGATTTGCAGGGCCTTGCTTTTTTCGCCCTCAGTATTATTGTAACTTTTATTTTTTACAAGGCTTTTGGTTAATAACTCAATTTGTTCATGAGTTGACTTCCCTTGAAGTAGACTGTACACGTCCTGAAACATCCTTTCATTACTGTGTTGATATCATCTTATCGAAGTCACCTTTCCTTTGGAAGTGATGACGTTTAAAAAATTACAAAGATTTTCTTATGCCTCTTGAAAAAAATCGAATAAGCGAATATTATAGAATTTGTGTTTAAAAATCGTTCGTCTTTTTGGAGGTTTCTCTATGTTTAAATTAAAAGAGCACAACACAAATGTTAAAACTGAAATCATCGCAGGTATTACGACCTTTTTAACAATGGTATATATCGTGATTGTTAATCCCGTCATTTTAGCTGATGCGGGCGTACCATTTGAACAGGTATTCACAGCGACCATTATCTCAGCAGTCGTGGGTACATTGTGGATGGCCCTGTTTGCCAACTATCCGATCGCGATTGCGCCTGGTATGGGGTTGAATGCCTATTTCACGTATTCAGTCGTCGGGGTCAATGAAAATATTTCTTATGAAACTGCTTTTGCAGCAGTATTTGTTGCTGGTATCATCTTTGTTATTTTATCTCTGACACCATTCAGGAAAAATCTGATTGAAGCGATTCCTGAAAACTTAAAGCACGGCATCACTGCCGGTATCGGATTATTCATTGCGTTTATCGGGTTACGTCTTACAGGAATCATCACCTCCCATCCTGAGAACCTGGTAGCGTTGGGAGATCTTCATTCATCCTCTGCCGTATTGGCTTTGATTGGCCTGGCCGTCACATTGGTTTTGATGGTGCGAAATGTCCATGGCGCTCTGTTTCTTGGAATGATTGTCACAGGCGTTATTGCCTTTTTTACAGGAGAATTAAAGTTTGAAGGAGTGGCTGCACTTCCTTCCCTTCCAGAGGGTTTGATAGTCGCAAATCCAGTTACGGCATTTGCTGACGTATTTCAGCACAGCCTGTACGCAGTCGTGTTCTCCTTCCTGCTTGTTACTATTTTTGATACAACAGGAACAATGATCGGTGTTGCCGAGCAGGCCGGTTTGATGAAAGGGAAATCAATGCCGCGGGCAAGAGCTGCACTTCTTGCGGACTCTGCAGGTACTACCATTGGTTCTATGTTCGGTACCAGTCCGACCACAGCATATATTGAATCTTCTGCAGGGGTGGCTGCTGGTGGAAGAACAGGTCTGACTACGTTGACTGTGTCCATTCTATTTATCGTTGCGGCATTCTTCGGACCGCTTGTCAGTGCGGTTTCAGGTATTTCTGCCATCACGGCTCCTGCCCTGATCATTGTCGGCAGCCTGATGATGGGAAGCATCGCCCATATTAAATGGGGAGAACTGGATGAAGCATTCCCTGCATTCCTGATCATCCTCAGCATGCCGTTAACATCAAGTATCGCTACCGGAATTGCGTTAGGATTCATTTCCTATCCGCTGTTAAAGCTCGTCAAAGGACAAGGAAAACAAGTGCATCCGCTTGTATACCTGTTCGCTGTCCTATTCTTATACCAACTAACCTTCCTGCCTCATTAATAAATGCAATACGGCCTGGATTCCTTTTAAGGAGTCCAGGCCGTATTTTGTTATGACGCTTTAGCACACCACCGCACTAAGAGGGACAGTCCCTCTTAGTGCTTTAACGCGTTACCACCTTAAGAGGGACTGTCCCTTTTAGCACTGTAAAACATTAAAGCCCGGTTCGACAAATTCCTCTCAGTCCTTGGTTATGGGAGTCATTCAGATGACCTGGACTTCAGTATCCCTGCGATCAATTAACTCTTAAGGAACCCGGAGAAATGATTGAAATGCCGTTAAAGGAACTATTTGTTCCTCCTGACATTATGTTAAAAAGCATATATGCTTGAGCTTTCCAATGATCTAAGCACACACTTATTGAAGCCAGGTACCCGGATATGCCCCTCTGCATATAGTAAAAATGACTATATTTGAGAGGGGTATTTTATATGTTTTTTTCTCGCCAAATGCAATTCCCTGGGTTTCCTCCCGGCCAAGGCGGATCAGCTTTCCCTTCCTTCCCGCCAGGTGGAGGCGGCCAAGGGTTCCCTGGTTTTCCTGGTTTTCCTGGATTCCCTTCAACACCGCCAGGAACCGGGCAGGGACAGATGCAAGCTCCAACAGGTCCTCCGCCTTCTTTTACACCATCACAGGCTTCCGCACAGACACTTACTGTTAGTAGTCAAGGAGCCACCACTTTTGCAGTGGATCCAGGGGCCATACGGGGATGCTTGTTCCGATTTACTTATATCTGGCTGAGAGGCGGACAGCAGTTCTGGTTCTATCCTGTATTCCTTGGACGCCGTTCCATTTCCGGATTCAGATGGACCGGCTTCACATGGGTATACTTTGGAACCGACCTGCGGAGAATCCGTTCCTTCCAGTGTTTTTAGGTGATGTCCATGTATTATCAACAACCTTTTAGAAACCAGACAGAAAAGAAGAGCAGCCGGACCGTCACAGTAACTGGGGAAAAAACGATTGATGTTCAACCTGATATGGCTTTAGCCCAGATAGGGGTGTTAACAAGCGATAAGGAACTGACTGAAGCCCAGCGTCAAAATAATGAGATCAGCACAGCTATCTTAAACTCCTTCAAACAAAACGGCATCGCCGAGAGGGATATTCAAACTTCCACCTACCAAATCTATCCGCAGTATGACTACATTGATGGCAAGCAGATGTTCAAAGGGTATGAGGTCAGGCAGGTTTTTTCCGTGAAAATCAGGAAAATAGAAAAGATTGGAGAAGTCATTGATGATGCTGTAGGGAGCGGGGCCAATATCATTGAACGAGTCGAATTTACCATAGCCGAACCAAAAGTTTATTACCAGAGAGCCTTGTCAAAAGCTTATGAGGATGCATTAAAAAAAGCAGAGGTTCTTGCGCGGTCTGCTGGTGCCACATTGAACCCACTGCCCATTGAAATCAACGAGGAAACCAGCATACCGATGATTCCGCGACCCGGTAAAGCCTACGTCCTGGCAGCAGAAAGCACAGCCCCCGTACAGCCCGGCGAAGTAGGAATCACTGCAAGGTTGACGGTCAAGTATAAATTGATGAAATAGAAAAAACACCATGACGGTGTTTTTTCTATTTGTGGGGATTTATTTTTATCCACTCCCTGATTAAGCATGCAACTTGCCCAGGTTCATCCCAATGAAGCATATGGCCGGTCCCCTTGATGCTGATTACGGTGACATCCTCTATATTTTTTTGCAACTCCATTACCCCTTTTTCCCTTGCAGCTTTCAATTCATGAGGATTTTCCGCAAGCAGCAGTAATACAGGTGTATGTATATGAGGATACACAGCATAAAAAGGCTCTGAAAAAAATCCTTTAATTATAGATAAGATGGTAAATTTAGAAGTAATTAAATTATACCTTTCACCCTTCCGTAAAATGGTTTTTAAAGTTTTTTCCTTATGGGAATTCCAATTCTTTGTATATAACCTAAATTCACCAATCGCATCGCTCCATGTTTCATAAACAGCTTCGTTCATATATTTTTCCCAGCTCTTAAAGGTGAATTCCTGCGTCATTTCTTCCTGAAAATGGGGAAACGTCACAGCCCCATCCAGTAAGATCAGTCCTTTAACTTTCTTTCCAAAAGTCTTGGTATAGTGAAGGGCTGAGTCAGCTCCCCAAGAATGTCCGACCAGATAAAATGGGGAATTCAGCAAATTTTTCAATACTTTGTCATACCAAACAGCCAAGTTGGAAAAAAGATAGTCTTCTTCTTTCAAGAAAGCAGTGGTTTTGCCATGACCAGGCTGATCAATCAAAATAAGGCGAAACTCATCTGCCAGAAGTTCGGCTAATTCATAAAAACTATAAATTGCACTGCCAGCCATTCCATGGAGCAACACTAACGCAGGCTTTTCCTTCTCGCCATACTCGTAATAACTGACCGTTTGTCCCTCTATATTTATTTGCTTGTTTTTCATACCCTGCTCTCCTTCTATCCTGTAAAAAAAGAAAAACCATTTCAACGATAGTAAAGATTCCGTAGTGAGTCCCTAATTCTTTAAACTTTTTTGGTACTTCACTTCATAACAGCCATTGATGAAAACAATTAGGCTGGAATATCTATATTTTACGATTCGGTATTCAAGCTGCTTTTCCTTCAACCTGAAAAGATTATTTCCTTTAAACAAAATACCAAAGTAAAAGACCATTCATTTTCCTATGTTGCCAGCTTCATTTCAATCAACAAGCCTCATTCCATACCGCTCACCATTAAGTCTTTAAAACCCTAAAAACCTCCCACAGCTCAGAGCGAAGGTTCATTATCACCCTCAAACCTTCACTTACAGACTTACACCAACAAGTTAAAAGAAGACGGGACAAGATATTCACCTTGCATATTCAGAAGTTCATCCACCCTGCTCAAAAAAAAACAAAAATGCTATAGACGATACCTTACACCAAGACGGGTGCTGGCAGTTTTCTTAGCTTACCTTCCTTAAGCGTACCTACATATTTTACTCATAAAAAAGGGATCTTCCTGTTAGCCAGGAAATCCCTTATTTCATATTAATCAATCATATTGGACGATTTTTTATAGCAGCTTTCCATTGCGGACAAAACAGAGGCACGAAATCCTGTTTTTTCCAGCGTGCTGACAGCTTCAATGGTCGCTCCACCTGGAGAACATACCGCATCCTTCAACTCTCCCGGATGACTTTCTGTTTCGAGCACCATCTTGGCAGCACCTAAAACTGCCTGAGCTGCCATTTTATAAGCCTTCTCCCTTGATATCCCCTGTTTCACAGCTCCATCTGCAAGAGCTTCTATAAACATGAATACATAAGCCGGAGAGGATCCGCTAACCGCAGGAACGGCATCCATCAAATACTCCTCAAGCACCTCAGCCTTTCCGAAGCTTTCAAAAAGCTCAAGGACCTCTTCCATTTCAGCATCCGATACATTTTCATTCCGACATAATGCACTCATTCCTTCACCAACCAGGGATGGTGTGTTAGGCATCGTACGCACGATTTTCACCCGGTCCCCAAACTGTTTGCCCATTGAGTCCAGCGTCACGCCCGCCGCAATGGTAATGACGATGGTGCTCTCCTGGATATGATTTCTCACTTCCTCAATGACACCCGCATACTGATCCGGCTTTACCGCAAGAAAAAGAAAGTCGGCTGTTGCCGCCACCTCAATATTATCCCTAGTGGTTCGAATCTTGTACTCACGATTGATGCTGGTGACCGTTTTTTCTGTCAGGGCACTAGCAATAATATTTTCAGCTTGAGCAATCCCTGATGTAAGGAGACCTCCCAGAATGGCCGTTGCCATGCTGCCGCTACCAATAAAACCTATTTTCTTTTCCATTCTCTCACATCCTGTGCTAAATATATCACTATTGCTACAGTATTATAACAAGCCCGCCAATTCAAGAAAAGGCAAAAAGCAGAGCGGAGCCAAGAGCAATCCCCAATGCTGAAAGCCATTCCTTTACAAGAAATCGCCTCAGCAAAAGTAAGTTCATTATGAAGAAGACTGCCAGGCTGGCCAGGATACTCCAAAGAGGAGGAATGGCTGTTCCCGCACCCATCTCCATGTTAAGCCACACATAAATATATAAATAGAAAGATAAAATTCCGATGAACACATTGGCAATCACAAATGTCACCTTTTTGGCAGTGGACACCCCATCACCCAGGACTCAAAAGTGTTGTTATTATTCATCTACCCCCGAGATGCTTATTCATTCTTCACCCTAGCTAAAATATTTTCATAGTCCAGGCTGACCATGGGCTCATTTTTTAGAAGGCGTGTTCTTATCCCCTTGACGGCCCCCGCTTCCCATTCTGATAAGCTGCTCATATCAAACTTCTTGTGAAAGACCGAGTAGAGAGTGATATCCCTCAGTTTCAAGAACAGAGGAATTCTTTTGATCCACACATCTGCAAGATTGTTTTCGCTATAATACCCTTTTAAGAAATGAATGAGGAACCCCTCTCCATGTACGGATCGTTCCTGAAGGCCTTCTCCGCCCGCCTTCGCCCACGTGAAGTAGTACAGAGGAATCGCTATGTCACTGACAAACCAATGATAGGAACTGTCATCAAAGTCAAAAACGTGGATTTCTCCATCCTGGTAAAAGAAATTGCCCGAATGGATATCCGAGTGAATCAGCCCATACTCCTCTTGATCTGCTGGTAAAGAAAGAAGCGTATCAATGAGCTCTTTCCCCTTCCGCACGATATCGGAATCCTCTTCCGGGAGATAGCTGCTCATATTCTTTAGCAGATCGTCTTCATGCCAATGCTCCCTTGCCGTACCCGCTTGCTGATAATTTTTTGTAACCCTGTGCATTTTCCCAATCGTTCTGCCCCACTCCTTATAGAGTGGAGGAGCCATCAGGTCAGATTTCACACGGACCGGTACTCCCGGTGCTTTATCAAACAGGCAGGCATAGAAGAATGATTCGCCTGCAGGGATTTCTTCTACAAGCTTGCCGTCATTAGAATGACTGACAAGCGAGACATTCACTCCTTGAGAATGAAGAAAGTTGACCCACTCCAGCCCTGCCTCGACCTGCTCTTTGCTTCGGTGGGAACTGTGTGTCAGGCGGAGGATATAAGGTTCGCCGCCTTTATGTACCTCAAAAACATAGTTTTCAAAGTCCCCGAGCCTCTTCGCGTTTGAACTATCACTATCAAAAAAATCAGCAGCTCTCTTTAGGATATCTTCGTTAAAAAGTTCCTCGACCCACTTTTCCATTATATCTCTCACCCCATAGTTTATCTCACCTATACATTCGCCAGCGGAAGCCATTTCCCTTCCGCACTTCAGCGCTTTAAACCACTAAGAGGGACAGTCCCTCTTAGTGGTTTAAAGCGCTAAAGCAAAAACGAAAAAGACAGGTTTCCCTGTCTTTTATGCGTACATCTTATTTTCTTCTTTTTTAAAGAAGCTCCTCATTGCATGAAATACATCTGCTTTTTGTTTTAAAATAAAGTACCTGAACTGTTCATCTTTGATATTTTTGTAAGCACTCATCAAAGTGGAATGGCGGTTATACTGGTTTACTTCTCCGTACCCGAACATATTCGAAACCTTCATCAGTTCTTCCACCAGTTTTACACAACGGACATTATCTGAGGTTAAATTGTCGCCATCTGAAAAATGGAACGGATAAATATTGTATTTGGAAGGCTGATACTTCGTTTCAATGAGTTCCAGCGCCTTTCGGTAGGCGGATGAACAAATTGTCCCGCCGCTTTCCCCTCTGGAGAAGAAATGCTCTTCTGATACCACTTTGGCTTCCGTATGGTGGGCAATGAATTCTATCTCCACCGTTTCGTACTTTGTCCGGAGAAAACGGGTCATCCAGAAGAAGAAGCTCCTCGCCATATATTTTTCCCAGACCCCCATCGATCCACTCGTATCCATCATCGCAAGTACAACTGCTTTTGACTCAGGTTTCAACACTTCGTTCCATGTCCTGAACTTCAAATCTTCCTGATAAATTGGATGAAAGCTCGGTTTACCGCTAATCGCGTTTCTTTTAAAAGCTGTCATCATTGTTTTTTTCTTATCAATATTGCCCATTAATCCAGTTTTGCGGATATCATTGAATTCTATATTCTCCACCGTTTGGACATCTTGTTCTTTTTTCTTCAAGTTGGGCAGTTCCAATTGGCTGAACAACGCCTCTTCAATTTCCATCATCGATACTTCTGCTTCATAGTAATCCTCTCCAGCCTGATCCCCTGCGCCTTGGCCTTTACCAGGACCTTTTTGCTGTGAGCCGTCCCGGGCTACCACATCTCCAACCTGACTGTCTCCCTGCCCTTGCCCGACGTGTTTATTCTTATCATGATTATACCGGATTTTGTACTCATCCAATGACCGAATAGGTATCTTCACAACGTCCCGGCCGTTTGACATAATGATATTTTCTTCGGAGATTAAATCTGGCAGGTTGTTTCTTATGGCATCCTGAACTTTTTCCTGATGTCTTTGCTGATCATCATAGCCTTTGCGGTGGAGGGACCAGTCTTCCTCTGAAATCACAAACTGATGATTATCCAATTGACTCATTTTATTTCCCCTCCTTATTTAATTTTCACAAAGATACACCTGGCTGCATATACTGTCTCGAGTGCTGAAAATAAAAACCAGCAGAGTAAAACTATTGCTGATTACTCTATACTATGCAGAACCGGCAATAAATTTACAAATAATTTCGACAATTGTACGTTCACCTATAAAATAGACAAGCCCTAATTTTAATGCAGTGTGTATAAATAAGTATTAAAGGGACAGGCTGCTTATGAGTCAAATTAGACAGAAAGTAAAAATGGGCTGGGTTACATTTTTGTACAAGTATCATAAGCAAAATTCATCTTACTTTGAATTTCTGAGAACCACCGAGATAAAAAGATTATTAGTTTTGATTTGTAGATTCAGTACCTAAATAACTATCTAACATATCATTGAGAGTCATAGATAGATTTGCACATATGTTGTTCTAAATGTGCTAATTCTTACATCTTTTATCTCCGCAGGCTATGATGATGTCCTAATTGGAGGTGGTTTCCTACATAATTTATCCCGGCAAGCCGAAATGATGCCCTAATCCGAGTGGATTTCATACATCATTCTTCACCGCAGACCAGAATGATGTCCTAATTGTGACTGATTTCATACATGATTTATCTCCACAAGCCAAAATGATGCCCTAATCCGAGTGGATTTCATACATCATTCATCTCCGCCATTCAAGATGATGCCCTAATTGTGTCTGATTTCATGCATGATTTATCTCCACAAGCCGAAATGATGCCCTAATCCGAGTGGATTTCATACATCATTCTTCACCGCAGACCAAGATGATGCCCTAATTGTGTCTGATTTCATGCATGATTTATCTCCGCAAGCCGTAATGATGCCCTAATCCGAGTGGATTTCATACATCATTCATCTCCGCCATTCAAGATGATGCCCTAATTGTGTCTGATTTCCTACATGATTTATCTCCACAAGCCAAAATGATGCCTTATCCGAGTGGGTTTCATACATCATTCTTCACCGCAGACCAGAATGAAGTCCTAATTGAAGTTGATTTCTTACATATTGCAACACCACAGACCAAGATAATGTTATAAACGTGTTCTGTTTTGGGGATCCTCGAAAAATGCCCCCTATGATACCACCCACCAACTAACCACCTAACCTTAATTTCTCCACTTCTAAGGCATCATTTAAATAGAAAGCCGGCAGCCCCATGATGAGGCTGCCAGCTCTTTCTTCGGTTTTAGTTATCGGTTCAACAGGCTTCCAACATACTTTAACAAGTCATTGGCTGAAGTGGAATTATAGCCGTATTCATCAATCAATCTTGCTACCACTTCATTGACCTTTTTCAACTGTTGTTCATCCGGAGTTTTGGAAGACGTCGTGATTTTGACGACATCCTTAAGATCGGCAAACAGCTTCTTCTGGATAGCTTCTCTTAGGCGGTCATGAGAGTTATAATCGAACCTTTTTCCTTTACGGGCATACGCGGAGATGCGAATCAGGATTTCTTCACGGAATGCTTTTTTCGCATTTTCGGAGATTCCGATTTGTTCTTCAATGGAGCGCATTAATTTTTCGTCAGGATTGATTTCTTCACCCGTCAAAGGATCGCGAAGCTTTGCTTTATTGCAGTAAGCCTCAACGTTATCCAGGTAATTGTCCATAAGCGTCTTCGCAGATTCCTCATAGGAATATACAAATGCTTTTTGAACTTCTTTTTTGGCGATATCATCGTATTCTTTACGCGCTACGGAAATAAAGTTTAAATATTTCTCTCTTAATTCCTGCGTAATAGATGGATGCTGGTCTAGTCCTTCTTTCAGAGAGCGCAGGACATCCAGCGCGTTGATTGACGACATTTCTTTACGTATGATCGTAGAGGAGATACGGTTGATGACATAACGCGGATCGATACCGCTCATCCCTTCATCCTGGTATTCCTTCTTCATCTCATCAACATCCGCAGTGTTGAATCCTTCCACACTTTCACCATCATACAATCTCATTTTCTTGATTAAATCGATATCACCGCGTTTCGGCTCCTTCAAGCGGGTCAGAATGGTAAACATTGCAGCTACTCTGAGCGTATGCGGTGCAATGTGGACATCTGAAACATCACTTTCACTGATCATTTTTTCATATATTTTTTCTTCCTGGGTCACTTTCAGGTTATATGGTACAGGCATGACAATGATCCTTGAGTGCAATGCCTCATTTTTCTTATTGGAAATAAACGATCTATACTCTGTTTCATTCGTGTGGGCCACAACCAGCTCATCAGCGGAAATCAAGGCAAACCTTCCCGCTTTGAAGTTACCTTCCTGGGTTAAAGACAGTAAGTGCCACAGAAACTTCTCATCACACTTGAGCATCTCCTGGAATTCCATGAGCCCGCGGTTCGCTTTATTCAATTCTCCATCAAATCGGTAGGCACGTGGATCTGACTCCGAACCGTATTCTGCAATGGTGGAGAAATCTATGCTTCCCGTCAAATCGGCAATGTCCTGTGACTTTGGATCCGATGGACTGAAGGTACCGACACCGACCCGTTTGTCTTCGGAGAAAAATACTCTTTCGACCAAAACATCTTCTATCCGCCCGCTGTACTCTTTTTCGACTCTCATTGTATTCAGCGGCGAAAGATTGCCTTCAATCCTGATTCCATACTCTTCAAAAAAATCTCCCCTTAGATGCTGAGGAATCAAATGAAGCGGATCTTCATGCATCGGACATCCTTTAATTGCATATATCGCCCCGCGGTCTGTGCGGGAATAAGCTTCCAACCCTCTTTTTAACATGGAAACCAAAGTTGATTTACCACCGCTGACAGGACCCATCAAAAGCAGGATTCTCTTTCTGACATCCAGCCTTTTGGCGGCAGGATGGAAATATTCTTCAACCAGCCTCTCTAAAGCTTCCTCAAGCCCGAACAGCTGGTTGCTGAAGAATTTATATTTTCTTTTACCATTAACTTCTTCTACCCCTGCATCTTTAATCATATTGAACACACGTGAATGTGCTGACTGAGCTACAATTGGTCTCTCTTTGATAATTTCCAGGTAATCTGCAAATGTACCTTCCCATTTCAACTTTTCTTCTTCAACTCGATAGCCTTCAACTTTTTTTAAAATATCCATAAAGGACCTCCCCTGTCACTTGTTGAGAGCGATTATTATACTCTATGCCCTTAGATAGACAATCATGCTAAATAAAGAAAATTGTCCTTATGTTCGAAAAGTTTTCAAATATTGTCCGAAAAAATAGCAGGTTAACATTCACATAAACAGGGAAATAGGCTATACTAAGAAAAGGATTGACAACGAATTAATGATTTAGGAGGAATACATATATGGGTACAATTCTGATATTGGGCGTTTGTGCTGCATTCCTTACAGCGATCTTCACTGCTGGTTATAATAACAAACCAGGTACAAACAAAGACTGATTCTTGAACGGAAAGCCCCCTGCTGATGTTGGCAGGGGGGCTTTTTTTATTGGATCTGTTTTTTCTCCATGTTCACTTCAAATCGTACTTCTTCTTCTCAACAAACTCTTTCATATACATGCGCTTTTTGGCTGACAGCATTCTTGCCATTTGAGCAGACCAGGTATCCGTTCTTTTACCATTGGTTCTCTCTGAATAGTATTTCGAGACCGTTTCATCATATTCTTGCAGCTCTTTTGCCACGATGTCCTTGTCCGATCTGTAGGTGTTTTCATGATAGACATGTGATAAAGGTCTCCTCGGCTTGAGATCATTATCTTCATCTGGAGTTCCGACTGCCAGACCGAATAAAGGAATGACTCTGTCTGGTATTTCAAGCAATTCGCACACCGCATTAAGATCGTTGCGGATCCCGCCTATGTAGCAGATTCCGAGGCCCATTGATTCGGCAGCGACACTTGCGTTTTGGGCAGCAAGAGCCGCATCTATCAGTGCAACCATGAATTTTTCGGTACTTTGAAGTGATTCATTTACATCCGCTTCTTCCTTTTCCCCAATGACCTCATGCCGGTAAAGGTCGGCACAGAATACAAAGAAGTGACCGTTTTCTTCCACATAGCTTTGATTTCCTGCAATGGCCGCAAGCTCCGCCTTTTTCCGGGGATCAGTAACTCCAATGATCGTATACGCCTGAATCATACTGGAGGTGGAGGCTGCTTGCGCACTTCTCACCAAAGTTTCAATCTGTTCTCTAGTCAGTTTCTCATCCTTGAACTTCCTTACTGACTTATGGGATAAAATCGTCTCTATTGTTGAATTCATAAACTAAACCTCCCATATCATAATATCCTCTATGTT
Organism: Rossellomorea sedimentorum; assembly: GCF_046237645.1. Classification (GTDB taxonomy): domain Bacteria; phylum Bacillota; class Bacilli; order Bacillales; family Bacillaceae_B; genus Rossellomorea; species Rossellomorea sedimentorum. Next base: position 958,403 of record NZ_CP143546.1, on the reverse strand, counting down.
AAGGCTCCCCCTTTTACTAGGCAAATAAAAAGAACTGGACAGATTTATTTGAGACACACCCTCAAGGACATCCAATCCCTAATTTAACGCTGAAACTGCCTTCAGATACATTCTCAAGGACATTCAAACCCAAATTGATCGCTAAAACTGCCTTCAGACACACCCTCAAGGACATCCAAACCCAATTTTAACGCTATAACTGCCCTCAAACACATCTTCAAGGACATTCAAACCCTAATTTAACGCTATAACTGCCTTGAGACACATCCTCAAGGACATTCAAACCCTAATTGACCGCCAAAAGTGTCTTGAGACACATCCTCAAGGACATTCAAACCCTAATTGACCGCCAAAAGTGCCTTGACACACATTCTCAAGGACATTCAAATCCAAATTCACCGCCAAAAGTGTCTTGAGACACATCCTCAAGGACATTCAAACCCTAATTGACCGCCAAAAGTGCCTTGACACACATTCTCAAGGACATTCAAATCCAAATTCACCTCCAAGAGTGCCTTGAAACACATCCTCAAGGAGATCTAAACTAAAATCGACCGCCAAAAAATACCTTGAAGTCCCCCTCCTTCAAACAGTCCTACGAAAAACCAAGTAATAAAAAAGAACCGGAAATCATCCAGTCCTTTTATCATTTTTTATTCAACTGCAAGTAATCCTGCTGGCGCAACGCTTCATAGATAAGGATTGCAGCCGAGTTGGAAAGGTTGAGGGAGCGGTCATTCTGATTCATCGGAATACGAAGGCAGCGCTCCTTATTAGTTTGGATGATTTCATTCGGAAGTCCGGTTGTTTCTCTTCCAAAGATGAAAAAATAATCCTTATCCTTATGGCTGTAATCATAGCCGGAGTGGACATTTTCACCGTATTTTGTTAAATAGTAGAATTCTCCACCTGCATTTTTTTCTAAGAATTCCTCAATGGAATCATAGTAGATGATTTCTACAAACTGCCAGTAATCAAGTCCCGCTCTCCGCAGCATTTTATCATCTGCCGAAAAGCCCAGCGGTCTGATTAAATGAAGTGTTGTATCCGTTGCTGCACATGTCCGCGCAATATTACCGGTGTTCGCCGGAATTTCTGGCTGATAAAGTACTACATGTATACCCACATTCGTCACCTCGATAATAAACTCTATGTGACATTATACCACTGTTTGGTCCAAGAAAAATACTTTAGCGGTCATCGACAATGGTGAAGAACTTGTAGGTGATATCAGGTGTATAGGCAGTGGAATCTTCATAACTCCAGTATCTTAGCCTGCTGTTTGTGGTATGGGCATTGACCAGCGGCATTCCATAGGCGTCCTTGGCAGTCACAATTGTATTATGATTGTACCGGCCGTCTCCTTCAAAATCATAACAAATGATATCCCCGAGCTTTAATTCTTCAGGACCGCTGACTTCTTTGGCTCTAAGACCGGAAGTGGAAGAGGGCAGGTACAAGCGGAGGGCATTTGCTACAGACCAGCTGTAACTCCAATTATTGTCTCTCATCCACCAGCCCCTTCCCCGGCCCGGATATCCCCTCATTGGCGCATTGCCTGCGTGAAGGCACTGGGAGATGAAGTTAGTACAATCGACGTCAAATTGTTTATAGGCTGGATTGTAACTGTTCCACCATTTTTCTGCGTACTGTACAGCTTTTAACCGGTCGTATTGATAGGAGATTCTTTCCCCGCCCTGTTCTCGGAAGTTGATTTCCGGCTGAGACTGCTGGCTGTAGTCGACAGGAAGTTCATCATCACTGACAAGTTGACCCCTATAAAAAAAAGCTTCCCTTGTTTCAATTTCTTCCTCTATATGCAGGAGGTCCTTTTGTTTAATCAAGTATTTCAGGTGAAGAGTATAATCTGCCCTGCTGCCACCCTCTACTCTTTCAACTTTTTCAATCTTCCCCCTTCCTTCCACTTTTACGATTACTCCATTTCTTCTCATCAGTAATTCATTCTTTCGCTGAATTTTATCAGATCCTGCTCCATCAATGAAGTTCCCGATTCTCTCTTCCAGTCTTGCCATCAGGTGCTTTCTCATTATCCAGCCTCCTTCTCTCATTAATACCTATGATGAATGAAGGTGTGGCAAAACTAATTTCTGAGTGGGAACACAAGCATAAAACAATAAATATGGAGCCCGTTTCACTGACCATCTGTCCCATTCCCGCATATTTTAATAGTAAAGGGACAACGAAAGTGTATTGCCCCCTCCAAGATGGGTAAAGACGGGAAAGGGCTGAATAACTTGAAAGGAGGAAAACTCATCAAAATTTTTTTCTCTTTGTTTCTAAGTTTCATTGTGTTCTGTTTTTTTAATGGTATTACAGGTTCTTTTGCCAATGATAAAAAAGATGATACATTGATTGTGGCTCATCGCGGAGCTTCTGCCTTAGCCCCTGAGAATACGTTATCTGCGTTTGATATGGCTGTCAGCCTCGGTGCGGATTATATTGAAGTTGATGTTCAGATGACAAAGGATGGAGAGCTTGTGGCCATGCATGATGTGACAGTAGACCGGACTACCAATGGCACGGGAAGGATCAAGAACCTGACTTATGAAGACCTTGCTGCCCTTGATGCCGGGAGCTGGTTCAGCCCGAAGTTCAAGGGAGAAAAAGTTCCCTCTCTTGAAATGATTCTCGACCGGTATGAAGGCAGGACCGGAATATTGATCGAACTCAAACATCCTTCTATATATCCTGATATCGAAGAGGAGCTGGCGAAAGTTTTAACCAAAAGGTTGACGGCTGGCGTTTCACCATCTCTCATTATTGTGCAGTCATTTGACAAACAATCCATTCAGGAATTCCACGAATTACTCCCTGTCATCCCAACCGGTATCATTATTGGAACTTCTGAGTTCTCTTCAGGGGAAGACCTTTTTGCCGTTGACGGCTTTGCCTCTTTTATCAATCCCAAAGCAAGCCTTGTAGATGCCAGTTTCATGCAGCAGGCTAAAGAGAGAAATCTCAATGTATTTACCTGGACGGTTTCAGATTCCAAAACCGCACGAAGTTTACGCAACCTCAATGTGAACGGAATCATCACGAACTACCCATCGGAACATTATTATTCTTCAAACGGATTATTTGAAAAAACGTCTCTCATCATCAGTGTCGTTACGTTCCTGGCTTTGCTTTTTGTCAAAAAGTGAATTACTTCCTCCTTTAATCCTACAAAGATTGCCTTTCTCAAAAATACGGCTTAAACAATAAAAAAACAGAGAAGATTAGAACATGTTCTCTGTTTTTTCATGATTCTTTTAGCCAGGGCTCTGAAGGATTCATTCATCTAGGCTTTCTTCCTGTTGTTCAGCCTCAACGTCGGGTTCTTCCGTACTCACATCATCCAGCGGAAGCCATTCGAGGAGTTCTGCTATGACTTTGTTTACCTTCCCATTGACCTCTTCCCCGCCAAACTTGATGACAGCCCTGCTCAATAACTCTTCATTCTCTTCTGTCAATTGAAGAAGCGGCTTATCAGCCACTGATTCGTTATACAGTTCAATGATAGTATCCAGGCCTTCTGATAACTGATCGATTGCCTGACTCAGCTGATGTCTTTCCTGGTCGTCCACCTTCACACCCATTCCCCCTCACTAAGATTTTCTCTTAGTATGTCCTTACCTTTTTTCAGCAACACCTCTGCTTTGATTAGACTAAAAAGCAGAGTGGGTTAACCATGAAAAAAATTCTCTGGAATAATCTTTCAAGCTATCCCCCACATGAACCCTGACCTGAAAGGAAACGATAAACAGGACTACTTTCACAAAAGGGTGAGAAAAGCGATGCATGATGTGTACAGGGATATTATCACGATAGAAGATGAAAATGGCAGACAGGAGCAATATTCTGTTGAAGCCTTATTCGAAATGAAAGGTCGTTCTTACGCAATGTTAACATCAGAGAATACCAATCATACGGTTGTCATGAAAGTCGAAGAAGAAGGCGATGACCAGTACCTTGTCAGAATAAAAAATGAGAAGGATTATGATTCCATTTTGGATGCCTACCAGATTGCCGTGGAAGGAACAGAATACCTTGAACCAGAACAGTCATAAAAACATGAGCTCCCCTTAAATTGGAGCTCACGTTTATTTTCTGAATCATAGACAACTAAGCTGAGTTTCTTCTCTTTTTTAGTTTCCTGAAGCTATCACGAGACACCCTAACACGATTTTTTTTCCTTTTTGGTCTCATGGCGCCTTCATGAGGTACCCTAATCTGATATTTTTCTCCTTTTTGGTCTCATGGCGCTTTCATGAGGCACCCTAATCTGAGTTTTTTCTCCTTTTTGGTCTCATAACGCCTTCATGAGACACCCTAACACGATTTTTTTCTCCTTTTTGGACTCATAACGCCTTCATGGGACACCCTAACACGATTTTTTTCTCCTTTTTGGACTCATGACGCTTTCATGAGACACCCTAACATGGTTTCTTTCTCCTTTTTGGTCTCATGACGCGTTCATGAGGCACCCTAACATGATTTTTTTCTCCTTTTTGGTCTCATGACGCTTTAACTTAGTTTCTTTCCTTGAAATGTATAACGAAGACTTCCTTTTAGCAGCTCTTCTATTCCTTCGCGAAAATATGGCATCTGTGCTTCAGCCATGTCGAGTTCCATCCATTGGATGTCTTCTATTTCTTCTGGATCCGGAATGGTTATTTTACCTTCCACCATTTTAGTATTAAAAGTGAAAAATAACGGATGAACATCTTTACCAATGAAAAAAGCTTCGTTGACAGCAAGAAGTGACTCAACTTCAATCGTTAAGTTGGTCTCCTCTTTCACTTCACGAATGAGGGCTTCCTCAAGTGTCTCACCTTTCTCAACTGCCCCTCCAGGAAGGGTCCATCCACCACCAACATTTTTGACCATAAGTACGTTCTTTTTTTGAGCATCCATTATCACACCATAAACAATATCTTCCCTTTTCAAATCCACACCCCACTAAATTAAGATGACACAGCTGTCGTTACCTTAGTTTTCTCATCTCTTTTTTCCAGCTTCTTATGATGACTGAATAAAGTGTTTTGCTGTTATCCTATCTTAGCAGCACCGCTCTCTAGGTACCACGAAAAACTACAAATAACTTCCAAAACACCCATTAAAATGATATTAACCCCACTCAGATAACCCTAAAATTTCCTTATTTTATAACTATTTACATATGCCTAAAAAACTAAAATTGCAGATAGAAAGAGCATTGAAAAGATAGACAATCAAAAAGGCTCAAAACCGCCAAAAACGTACAGAATATTCAAAACATTTAAATTGTATTTACATACTTATTTGTTAGACTAGTCACTAGACCACGCGGGTTACTGGATAATAGCTATTATGCATGATTATATGGATGAAGGGAGAAACACATATGTCAAAAAAATTAAAATTAGTATCATTAGCACTCGGCACTTCTCTAGTATTCAGCGCAGCATTGCCTGGAGCCTCTTTAGCATCGACGATGTCCAGCAATCATACTTCTAAATTTGAAGTCTCCAAAAAAATTCTGGATAAGCAAAAAGACAAACCAAAATTCTACTCTGATAAACTTTCAAAATCGAAAGCAAAAGATGAAAAGGAAGTTAAAAAGTTCCTTAAAGCAAACCAGTCAGTATTGGGAATCGACCCTTCTGCTGATCTGACACTGCTCGAATCGACAGAAGATGAGCTGGGTATGAAGCATTACAAGTTTGCCCAATCAGTAAAAGGCGTACCAATCGACGGAGCTATCTTCTCGGTTCATACACATAAAGACAACTCTGTTGCTGCAGTTGCCGGGCAATTATACCCGTCAGCCTCAAAAAAAGTGAAGAAATCGAAAGCGGAAATCACTCAAGATGATGCTGTAAATCTTGCATGGAATTATATCGAACTAGATGAAGCTGAAACAGTAACACCGGAAGAAGAATCTTTTGCTGCTGCAAAGAAAAGTGATGTTAAAAACACAAATGTAAAAAAAGACTTGGTAGTACATGAAAAAGATGGCGCATTCAATCTTGCTTACAAAGTACAACTTCAATTCATCCAGCCCTACGGAGCAAACTGGCAGATCTATGTGGACGCAGTAAGCGGTGAAGTCCTTGAGGCGTATAATGCTGTTACAGATGCAGCCACTACAGGTTATGGGTACGGTGTACAAGATGATTACAAGCAGCTTAATACTTACTATGCAAATGGTACTTATTATTTATATGATGTAACCAAGCCAATGAGCGGCGTTATCGAAACACGTACCGCACAAAATGGGACAACCCTTCCCGGTTATTATACCGTTGACAGCAATAACGCATGGACAGCATATTCTCAAGCGGCAGAAGTAGACGCTCATGCTTATGCGGAAGATGTATATGATTACTTCTTAAACACGCACAACCGTAACAGCTATGATAATAACGGTGCAACTATCCGTTCCACGGTTCATTATGGTTCCAATTACAATAACGCCTTTTGGAATGGTTCTCAGATGGTTTATGGAGACGGTGACGGATCTACTTTCCGTGAACTTTCAGGTGCCAAGGATGTAGTGGCACATGAAATCACCCATGCTGTAACAGAAAGGACTGCAGGGTTAGAGTATCAATATCAATCTGGCGCTTTGAACGAGTCCTTCTCCGATGTATTCGGCTACTTCCTCGATACTGCTGATTACTTAATGGGTGAAGATGTGTACACACCAGGCGTAGCAGGTGATGCCCTGCGCAGTCTTTCCAACCCGTCACAATATGGACAGCCGGAACATATGAATGACTATGTGAACACCACTTCAGATAACGGAGGAGTCCATACTAATTCCGGTATCCCAAATAAAGCTTTCTATAATACAGTCACAAGCGTCGGCAACGCGAAAGCAGAGAAAATTTACTACCGCGCCCTTACCGTTTACCTGACACCTACAAGTGACTTCAGTTATGCACGTGCTTCTCTTCTGCAATCTGCAGCAGACCTGTACGGAAGCGGAAGTTCCACTTATAATGCTGTAAAATCTGCTTGGGACAGCGTAGGAGTTTATTAAGAATTTACCGTATAATAAAAATGATCAGGCTGGATCCAGCCTGATCATTTTTTTTGCTTTGTAAAATTTTATTATTATGGAAGAACTTCTTTGCCTACGTCTAAGATTTGGTTTGATCGATACAATCAATTGCTATTCGTGCCTAACTTCATGGCTACCGCCTGTTTCTTCCCCGTTAAACTGAAGAACGCAACAGCACCTAGAGAAGCCGTAATGAAAAGTACTGCCCCCATTGGCACTGCCGTTGTTTCATTAATACCTACAAGGGGAGAGACAATCGATCCAATGACCAGCGGTATCATCCCTAATACCGCACTGGCACTGCCTGCTCGATGTCCCTGATGTTCAATTGCCAACGTAAACGTACTAGTCAAAATCATCCCCATGGTTGTCATATAGATGAAAATCGGAATGACAACGGCTGCCAAAGGACCTTGAATAATTGTTATGAGAAGCAAAAAGGAAGTCGCACTCACAGCAATGATAACAGCCGATCGAAGCAGCTTTCTTTCATGAATGATACCGCCCAGGCGGCCAATGAGAAAACTGCCAGTTATAATCGCAAGGCCGTTTATGCCGAACAATATGCTGAAGGCCTGCGGAGAAACCCCATAGATTCCTTGATAAACGAATGGTGTTCCGGCAACATAGGCAAAGCTTCCCCCGTGAATCAACCCGACTGTCAAAGCATAGCCGATAAAGGACCGGTCCGTCAGCAGACTGCCGATGGTACGCACAGAGCTTCCTAGTGAGCTCGGAATCCGCTTTTCTGGAGGAAGGGTTTCCTTCAGTTTCAAGGCAATGACCCCCACAATGAGGAATCCAATGAGTCCAAGAAAATAAAATATAGTGTTCCAAGTGGCAAACGGCAGCAACAGGATTGCTCCGCCTGTGATCGGGGCTACCATTGGAGCAGTCGCGTTAATGACCATTAAGAGGGCGAAAAACTTGGTCAGTTCCCTTCCACTGAATACATCCCGGACCACTGCCCTGGACAGAACAACTCCTGCTGATGCAGTAAATCCCTGCAAAAAACGCGCCGCGATCAAGACTGAAATATTCGGGGCGACCGCACAAAGGATTGATGAAAGGGCAAACAAGAAGATAAACAGAAGCAAGGGGCTTCTTCTCCCTTTTGCATCACTGATAGGCCCTACGACAATCTGACCGGCCGCAAGTCCAATCAGGCAGCTTGTCAAACTGAGCTGGATCTGGGAAGCACTTGCTCCCAGATCTGAAGCGATTCCAGGAAAACTTGGTAAATACATATCGATGTTAAGGGGGCCCAGCACACCCAGTATTCCCAGGAGAAATGCGAACCCGATCCGTTCCTTGCCTGTAGGTTGTTGAATCATACTTTTATACGTCCTTCCTTCTGACACTTTCAGTTTCTTCCAATTAGTTCAATTGATTCTAGCAAAGAAATTCTACTTTTTACAATAGAAATGACTTCTCTGTCTATGAATCTTTCAATCAGCGCTCGAACACGTTATTTATCCTGCAGATATTTTTTATTACTTACTTATTAAAATCCTACTGCTTTCCTCTCCAGGCGACGACAAGCATCAATGAACCTATATTTTATTCTTACCTAACACAGGCTGCCAAAACAAAAACAGCCAAAGCATGAAAGCTTTAACTGTTTTTATTTGGCTCTTTTCGTAAACTTTGTTGCTATTTAATCAAGCTTTAAAAAATATCTACTTAATTAACCAGAAATAGCCTGATAAACAAGGAAGAAAAGAGCTAATTCACCTTATTCAGAGAAAAAAGCCCTTGTCCCCAAGGGAAAAATCCGGCTCTTTAAATTTTCCCGAGAGCAACAATATATACGAAAACAGCGTTTTATTTTAATGATATCAATTCCAAGCCTTTGTTTATTTCTGAGATGACGTCTTCATCTTTTTCTTTTCCAAGGAACCTTTGCAGTGCTTCCTCGGCATCGGTTCCGCCAATCTTGCCCAATGCCCAGGCAGCGGTTCCTCTAATAACTGGTCTCACATCATTCTCCATTACTGAGATTAGATCAGGGAGGGCGGTTTCATCTTTATAGTGAGCCAAAGCAATGATAGCATTACGCTGGATCGGCTTCTTTCCTCTCCACGATCCTGAAACATGTCCATACTTTTCTTTGAAATCCCGGTTACTGATTGTCAATAACGGTTTCAGCAGCGGCTTTGCAATTTCAGGATCAGGTTCCATTTCCCAATGGTTATGGAAGTCTTTCCCTTTATTTTCCGGGCACACTGTTTGACATGTATCACAGCCGTATAACCTGTTTCCAAGCTTGGTCCTGAATTCATCCGGCAGGAAACCCTTGGTTTGGGTCAGGAAAGCAATACAGCGCTGTGCATTAAGCTGGCCGCCTTCTACCAGTGCTCCCGTCGGGCAGACATCTACACATTTGTTGCAAGTGCCGCATTGATCTTCCATCGGATCGTCTGGGGCAAACGGTAGGTTAGTGATCATTTCTCCCAGGTAAACATAGGAGCCAAACTCAGGAGTAATGATGGCACAGTTTTTCCCGCTCCATCCAATTCCTGCACGCTCGGCAACCGCCCTGTCTACAAGCTCTCCCGTATCCACCATGGATTTAAACTGAGCCTGTGGCACTCTGGACTTGATGTAATCCTCCAGTTTGGATAAACGGTCCCTTAAAACATGGTGATAATCCGTCCCCCATGAAGCTCTGCAGAAGATCCCCCTGCGTTCGCCTTTCTTACTTTGGGGCGCGTTCTTCATTCTCGAAGGATAGGCGAGAGCAATCGCAATGATGGATTTCGGCCCGTCGAATATCAGTGAGGGATCGACCCGCTTTTCGATATCTTTTTCCTCAAAACCGGATTGATACCCCAGCATTTCCTGCCTTAACAGCCTGTTCTTCATTTCTGAAAAAGTGTCAGCTGTCGTAAAACCAATCTTATCAATGCCGATTTCTTTGCTGTAATCAATAATATCCTGCTTCAGTTGATCGAAATCCAATGCTCTCCCCTCCTTTCTGAGTTTCCTTTATCGTATATAGATTTCCGTTCCAAGTACGTGACATTAATCTAGTTATTATATATTTTTAGTCTTTAGTCCATAATTATTTCGGAACAATCTATTCATAAGCTTATTAAATTTCTCAAATCATAGCATAGGGATAATCATTCGTACATACTCAATAATTTCCCACATATGAAATATAGCCGTGTATTATGATAAACTATTTTAAAATAAATGTGGAGGGAAAATAAGTGGAAATTACGATAAATCCCCTAATTACAGCCAAAGTTGACGGTTTCAAAGTTGGCTTTATCCAATATCATAATATCGAAGTCGGCTCCTCGCCTCAAATGCTGAAAGGCAGGCTGCAGTTGTTTCAGGAATCAATCTTTTTTGACCTCCAGGAAAAACCCGTGACTGAAATTGACGGCGTTGCCCAATGGAGAAAGATATTCAAGACTGTTGGAAAAGACCCGAATCGTTACCGCCACTCAGCTGAAGCCTTATACCGCAGGGTGAAAAAGCAGAACTACCTGCAAAGCATCAATTCAGCCATCGACTTGAACAACTTCTTCTCCCTTCAATATGAAGTGCCTATTGGCATATATGACAGGGATAACCTGCAAGGAGCAAATATAGAGCTTCGTCTCGGCTCAGAAGGTGAAATCTACACCGGATTGAATGGACGGGAGAATTCACTCGAAAACCTGATTGTAGCCTGTGACGCTGCCGGCCCATTCGGAAGTCCGTTTGTCGACTCAGCAACCGCACCTGTAGGAGAAGAAACAAAAAACGCTGTTCAAATTATCTTTTTAAAACCATCACTTTCTGTTGAGGAGAGTGAAAAGCTGACGAAATCCCTGATGGATATGTTTGTTTCCATTCATGGCGGTGAAGGAACTTATTCAGTTGTTGGAGGTTAACCAGCAAAAAAGCAGATACCATCTCGGTTTCTGCTTTTTGCATTTTATTGACCTTCTAAAGACAGACAGTTTTAAGCACCAATGAATACATCAATGATCTTATCACATATATCATGATGGATAGTTCCATCAAAATTCAGTAAAACCACAATTCCAAGATTATGTTCAGGTACCATGGAAATAAGTGATCGAACAGCCATTTGACCACCTCCATGTTCTACAATCCTATGTCCATTATATGTATCTGTAAACCAAGCAAGTCCGTAGCTTCTGACTTCACTGCCGAACCGCCATTCCTCATTGACGCGATGGACAGGTTTTTGCATTTCTTCTATCAAATCTGCACGTAGAATTGTTTTTTCTTTATTTAAGTGGAAGCGTAAGTAGTTTCCTAGATCATTTGCTGTTGAATATAAATAGCCAATGGGAGCTGATATTTCATTCTTCGGAAATGGAGTTTCTATTTTATCTTCGCCCATATAATATCTCGCACTATTTTTATCATTCTCTACTGAAGCCCAATCACCAGTTGTTCTATTCATATCCAAGGGAGCCAGGATTTCCTCTCTAAGATGTTTTTCCCAAGGTGAACCTGTCACTTTTTCAAACAAATCAGCTAGTATCACATATGCATCAGTACAGTAGTTCCATCCCTTTCCGACCGGATATTCCAACTCTACTTTCTTAAACCACCTTGTAATATCTTCACGGCTTTTTATACTATTTATTTCTTCTTCCGTAAGCTGATAATAGTCTAAGGCTTCTTGAAATTCTGTTGGAGTATCTGAAAATATTTCTCTTACATTAGGAGCTGTCATGTTGGCAATCCCTAAATCAGATGGGAAGCCTGCAGTATGGGACATTACATGGCGTATCTTGATGGTATCACTCTGCTGTTTATCTTTTGTTCTAAAATACGGTAAATAGTCAACAACAGGATCATCCAATGAAATTAACTTTTTCTCTACCAGCTGCATAATAGAAAGTGCCATAAAGTTCTTGGAAACACTTTGAATGCTCATCACTGTATCTCCATCAATTGGCTTATTAACTGGGTGAATTTGAGAATGACCAAATCCTTTTGAGTAAACGATATGTGAATCTTTAACAACCGCAACACCTAATCCGACACTGTTTCGGTCATGGAAGATTTCGTTTATATAATCTGTAATCTGATTGCATTTTTCATTTATTTTCTCCATACCGGCCTCCCTGAATATAAAAATATTTTACTTTCTATAACGCTTTTTTCCAAACTTTATCTCTTTTAAAAATAACTCAAAGTGCATTTTCCTCAAAAACTTACGCACCATATAAGGTGAATCAAATAAAGGGGTGAACTGCCATGAACTATAAAAGCGAATTACAAGAAGCACAGGATATTATCCATAAAGCACATCTTCACTTGAAGCAAGTTAATTCAAACAGCAGTGAAGCAGAAGCGTGTCGCTTTGCTCTAACTGAACTTGAAAAAGCACAACAGAAAATCCAGCAAGTACAGCAGGGGATCAATGAATAGTTCTTGTTTAAAAAGACTTGAGGTTTGTCTCAAGCCTTTTTGTTTTTAAAATAATAAGATGCATTGTTTGGGGCTCAGATACGTACCCGATCCGCATTTAGAAATGCTTCTTTAAACCGTTGGACTTGATCCCGATCCGATTTCTTGATTGCTATCTTAATTACTGGAGAAAGTACTTTCGATAGTCCTTTGGCTGTACACGTCGCGGTAAGAGTAAGTTCCGTACAATCCGCACTCAAACTTGAAAAGGAGTAGGTATAATCAGCTTGGAAACTTCCCTGTATCGATGTAAGAGTCACTTTGTCTTTCGGTATAAACTCAGTCACAGTGGAAGAATGCTTTTGTCCCCGTGTGTGGAAGGTGTACTTTGTTCCTTCCCTAACCTCTCCCTTGGTTTCTTTATCCAACGACTGTATGCCTTTCATCCACTTTGACGCATTTTCTTCAAGATTAATGAAATAGTTCCAAACCTCTTCTAAAGGCGCATTGATTGTAACGGTTTCAGTGAAAATTCGGCTCATAGGTTAACCTCCAAAACATAAATAAGTATCCCTTATAAACATAACATTGCCCTTATTAAATTACATCCATTCGCTTACATTATTTCATAAGGTGACAGGTATCTATCCACCCCCCCATTTACCTTGAATTAGTAAATTTACTTATAGAGAAAAAAAACAAAAAAGGATACCAATTTCATTGAAATTGGTACCCCTCTTTCTAAAATGTTTTTTACACCCACCACATATCAGCAGGCTGCTCTTCAATTAATATGGATTTCAAGTTTTTCACTGCTCGCATAAACCCTTCTTCAATGGACATGATTGGGTCTTCGTGTTCGATGCTGACGACGTAATCGTAGCCATAGGTCCTTAACGCACTCATCATATCAGACCATTCCTGCATGCTGTGACCGCAGCCGACCGAACGGAATGACCATGCTCTTGTCTGGATGTTTCCGTAAGGCTGCATATCTGTCAGGCCATACATGTTGACGTTGTCCTGGTCGATATACGTGTCTTTGGCATGGAAGTGGTGAATGGCATCTGCCTTCCCGAGAATTTTGATGGCTGCGACAGGATCGATTCCCTGCCACCATAAATGACTCGGATCCAGGTTGGCACCGATGGCTTCACACGTTTCTTCACGCAATTTCAACATTGTGTAAGGAGTGTGGACAAGGAAGCCGCCATGCAGTTCCAAGCCGATTTTCACATTATTCTCTTCAGCGAGCTTGCCCATCTTCTTCCAGTAGGGAATCAGCTTTTCTTCCCACTGCCACTTTAAAATGTCGCCATATTCGTTAGGCCAAGGAGATACCGGCCAGTTTGGATGTTTTGCCCCCTCATGGTCTCCAGCTGTTCCGGAAAAGCAGTTGACGACTGGGACACCCATCAAGCCGGCAAGCCTGATTGTTTTCTCCAGAGCCGCATGTGACTCTTCAGCGAATGCTTTCTCAGGGGAGATCGGGTTTCCATGACAGCTGAATGCGCTGATGGTCAATCCCCTGGATGTTACCTTATCTAAATATTCGTTTCGTTTCTCTTCGCTCTCTAAAAGAGCATCCAAGTCGCAGTGCGCATTTCCCGGATAGCCTCCAGTTCCGATCTCAACGGCCTGAAGCCCAGCTTCTTTTACATAATCAAGCATTTCTTCAAAATTCTTTTGAGAAAATAAAACCGTAAACACACCTAGTTTCATATACGCTTCCTCCTATGGCAGCCGGATGCTTTCACCCTTTTCACTGCTTTGGTATATTGCATCAATGATTTGCGATACTTTCATTGCTTCCTCCGGTTTCACAAGAAGCTCTTCAAGGCCCAGGCAGCTGTTAATAAAATTTTCTGCCTGCGGGATACCCGGATCGTCTTCCCCAGGCACCCAATCCGCGTTACTGCTCAGCAGCATACCGTGTTTTCTTTGATTCAGATGAAGAGGGAACAAGTCCAGTCCTCCTGTTACACCAGAAATGCTCATCACCTCTTCATCGCTCTTCACATTGGCACTCCAGGACGTCTCAAATAACATGGAGGCCCCGTTATCAAATTTGATATAAGCGGTTACGTGATCATCCACTTCAAACGAGTCTCGGTCAAAATCTCCCCACATGTTAACTTCATCTGCCATTTTGCTCAGTTTATTATAGGCAGTACCCGTTACTTCAACAGGGCTTGGATTGCCTAACAGCCATAGGGACAGGTCAAGGAAATGACAGCCATAATCAATCAGGCTGCCTCCGCCTTGCAATTCTTTGTTCGTGAATACTCCCCAACCGGGAACTTTTCTTCGGCGCACCGCCCTGGCTCTGGCGACGATCGGTTCGCCTATTTCGTTCTGGTCGATCAGTTTTTTTGCCGCCTGGGATTCTTTCATAAATCGGTAATGGTACGCTATGCTCAACACCTTTCCCGAATCTTCTGCTGCATCGATCATGTCCTGACATTCCCTGGGCGTCATCGCCATCGGTTTTTCGCAGAAAACATGGACTCCCGCTTTAAGTGCGGCAATTGAAATCTCGGCATGAAATTTGTTCGGTGTACAAATCGTTACGGCATCCACTTCAGAGAACATATCCTGAAAATCACTGAACACATGCGGAATATCAAATTTAGCAGCCACTTCTTCAGCAGTCTTGGCATTGATATCACTGACCGCTTCAACTGAAACGATATCTTCTAGTTGCTTATACGCAGGGATATGACGGGTTTGAGCAATACCTCCGACACCGATTATCCCCATCCGGAGTTTTGTCATGGTTGATAACACCTCAATTGATTTTTACAATTTGTTTTGTTTCATTCGATTCCAACGCTGCCAATACTACCTGCAGAGACTTCATTCCCTCATCCCCTGTAACAGGAGTCTCTGTATCATGAACGATGCTGTCCACAAACTGCTCAATAACATGGGAATTTTTCTGTCCGCCATCCTCATTGGTCTGGATTCCGCCAAGCTCGTATTTCACCACTTCACCATTGGCATATTGAACTACTAAAGAGTGGACTGGATCATCTTCCAGGCGCAGAATGGCCTTCTCTCCATAGATAATAGTAGAGTTATCTTCTTTTGAAACATACGACCAGCTTGCTGCCAGTGTCCCGATGATGCCGCTTTCTGTTTTCAGCACACAAACCGCGGTATCGTCAACATCCGCATTTTCCTTAGAACTCGTTTCAATGAAGGAGCCGACTTCTGCAAACTCTTCACCAAGTATGTAGCGAAGCAAGTCTGTCTTATGGACCCCAAGGTCACCCATTGCACCAATGAAGGCTTCTTCTTTCTTAAAGAACCAGCTGTCTGCTCCATCCGCACTCCAGCCTTCCGGACCGCCATGCCCGAAAGCGGAACGGAAACTGTAGATCTTTCCAATTTCTCCGCTCTCTATCAATTTTCTTGCTTTCTGATGAGAAGGCACGAATCGCTGATTATGGGCAATCATCAACTTCTTGCCGCTTTCTTCTGCAGCTTGTATCATCTCCTGTGCTTCTTCTGAAGAAGTAGCCATCGGTTTTTCACACAATACGTGCTTTCCTGCTGTCAATGCTGCAACAGAAATAGGTGCATGAAGGTAATTTGGCGTGCAGACGCTGATTGCCTCCACTTCCCCATCTGCAATCAGTTCCTCATACTCTGTATAGGCACGGGCTTCATACTTCTCTGCTACCTTCTTCACACGGTCTTCGACGATATCACAGACCGCGACAATTTCAACATGTTGATTAGTCTCATATTCAGGCAGGTGGCGATGCTGGGCGATACTTCCACAGCCGACCACGCCGATTTTAATTTTATTCATTTCATTTCCTCCTTATTGAATGTCTATTTTTATAAGCTCTTTTCGTAACTATTGTGCTATTTGAATGAGATATTTGATTTCCGCTCCAGGTGCGCGACTCCGCGGGGCGGGCGGTGAGCCTCCTCGGCTGCGCCTGCGGGGTCTCACCTGTCCCGCTAGTCCCGCAGGAGATCGCCCACCTTACGCTCCAATCAACCATTCGTATGAAACGCTGAATGATTAAGGTAAAAAGGTACAATCTTTTAGCATAGAGCCTTTATAAAAGGAGTAGAGCATGCTAGTAAAGATTTTGCTCTTTTCTTAATTTCAGGATTTAATGCCTTACTAAATGGCAATATAGTACATAGAAAGATTTAGTTATCCGACCTTCTCACTATCATCGGTTTTCACGAAAAACCCTTCATTTTGACCCTTTAATCGTTTCAAGTGGTTGTGCATTTCCGTAGACAGGTCTCTCACGCTTAACAGGTGCAGCCCACTTTACTGCGTTAACAATCACTTTTTGAACTTCTTTGTTATAGTAGGTAGGGTACGTTTCATGTCCGGGACGGAAATAGAATACCTTTCCATTTCCGCGTTTATAAGTGCAGCCGCTGCGGAATACCTCTCCGCCTTCGAACCAGCTGACCATCACCAGCTCATCAGGGGCAGGGATATCAAAATGCTCTCCGTACATTTCTTCTTTTTCCAGTTCAATGTATTCCCCAATTCCATCTGTGATCGGATGACTCGGATCGACTATCCAGATTCGCTCCTTCTCATCCGCTTCCCTCCATTTAAGATCGCAGGAAGTTCCCATCAATACTTTAAAAATCTTTGAAAAATGGCCGGAGTGCAGGACGATCAACCCCATCCCATCAAGGACTCGCTGTCTGACCCTCTCCACCACTTCATCGGATACTTCATCATGCGCGATATGTCCCCACCACAACAGCACATCCGTCTCATTCAATACTTCCGCTGTCAGCCCATGCTGCTCTTCATCAAGGGTGGCCGTTCTTACATTGAATGATTCTCCTCCCAAGAAGGATGCAATTGCACCGTGAATGCCTTCTGGATATACCTCGCGTACTTTTTCACTCTTTTGCTCATGACGATTCTCATTCCATACTGTTACATTTAACATGGTGAAACCTCCGTTTATTAAGATTTGGCTGAAGATTGCCTGTATTCGTTCGGTGTAACGCCTTCATGTTTTTTAAACACTTTGCTGAAGTATTTTTCATTTTGATAACCCACTCCGTAGGCAACTTCATAGATTTTCAGGTATGGATTTTCCAGCAGATTCTTGGCTTTTTCCATCCGGATGCTTGTTAAGTAATCTGTGATGGTGGCATTATAGTCCTGTTTGAATTTCCTCGATATATACTCCCTGCTGAGATAAAACCGGTCGGCAATCTCCTGTAGATTTATATCTTCCTGATAGTGTTTTTGCAGGTACTCTTCAATCCTCTGCATACTGTTTTTCTCTTTTTGGTACTTAGCATCTGACAGCATCTTGACCATTTCTTTGAATTCATCCGTTTTTTCTTTCTTAAATTTGGAAAAGGAGAAAGAGCCGTCTTCCTTCCAATAGTCTTCTCTTTTTACAGATACTCCGTCATTGTTAATCTCATATTCTTTTAACCAGTTATTTTTCAATAATTCAAACTGCCTGTCCCAGGTGGAGATCTGCTCCAGGGAAATACTAAAATCCTTTTCCAGCATGCTGAACAGAGAGCTTAATTGTGAATCAATTTGCTCCAAGCTGCCGGAACGGATAGCCCATTTCAAGTCATTGGAATAATCCAAGAGATGTAAAAGAGAGGTGTCCACAACATCTTCAGCCGTCACCATCCTTCTTCCCGGCAGAAGGTCATGCTTCCATAAAATATGATGTGCAGAGTCATAGGCCTGTTTCACATCAGCCGATTTTTTTCCAATAGCCGTGATGGGCCGCACCTTACTGTACTGATAAATGGCCGTATGAATATCTTGAAGCAGCAGTGATATATTGTTAACATTCCATATCATAATGACGAGTTCCTGATCATTATTGATGTTTCGAAAGCAGACACCCTCGTTATTTTTTCTTAACAGTTCATTGGCAATATTGCTCAATGTAAAGAATGCCAGTTCTTCATCAGACTGAAATGTCTTTACTACAAACGGCTTGATGGGTATTAAAGCGATCTTTACTACCTCATCAGCCGTGGACCGGCCATATTCACTCCTGATTCTGATCCCAACAGCTTCAGGCAGTTCACCTGTAAGACACAGCTTGGAAAATAACCGATCCCAATAAAGAGGTTTAACTTCATTTAGTACCTGGCTATCTTCCACCTGGTTTTTCCTTGAACGTGCCTGTTCATTCCACTCACTGACGGCTTTACCCAGTGCTTCATTCAGGACTTCCGGTTCAATCGGCTTAAGGATGTAATCAAAACTTTTATAAAAGAGGGCATTCCTCATGTATTCATAATCATCATAACCGCTCACTACTATCGTCTTACTGTGAAGTTCGGATGTATGCAGCCATTTCAAAAGGCTTATTCCATCTTTTCTGGGCATCCTCATATCGGTGAAGATGATTTCCGGTCGATGCTCTTTAATCAGTTCAATGGCCTGCTCCCCATCTTCCGCTTCCAAGATGGTATCAATCCCGTGTTTTTCCCACTCAGCCAGCAAAATCAATCCTTCCCTGACATGCTTTTCATCATCAATAATGATTGCTTTCATGAGTATCACCTTCCATCTGTACCGGTAGCCTCATTGTCACCCTGAAGCCGGCCCCTTCTAAGTTCCGCAATTCCAGGCTTGCCTGTTGATCGTAATAAAGCTTCAACCGGACAAAAACATTTTTCAACCCGATGCTTGTATTCTCCCCTGCTGTATTCTTGATATCAGTTTGAAAATGATCGTAAATTTCTTGAAGCTTCTCCTCTGTTACCCCTGCCCCATTATCTTCGACTGTAATCACCACTTCGTTGTTCTCAGTGAAACAGTGTAATCGGATCTTACCAATTCCCTCACGAATATCAAAGCCATGCTTAAAATAATTTTCAATGATTGGCTGCAGCAGCATTTTCGGTACTTTTACTTCCTGGAGTCCCTCTTCCACGTCTATAGAATACTCCAGATTTTCTCCAAACCTCTCCTTCTGCAGCAGGAGGTAAGCCCGGGTATAAGTGATCTCCTTACTGAGTGGAACGATATCTTCTTCCATGTCCATCCCGTACCTCATGATCTTAGAGAGATGGGTAATCAATGTGTATATTTGCGGAACCTTATTTTTCAAGGCGATAGTTCCAATTGACTGCAGGGCATTATACAAAAAGTGCGGATTGATTTGTGATTGCAGAACCTTAAGCTGATTCGTCTTATTCTCCAATTCCAGTTTGTACTCCCTGTTAATAAGGTGATTGATCCTGCCAATCATTTGCTGAAACCGCGAACCTAAAAGTCCTATCTCATCACTCCCAAAGGATTGAGATTCGATTTTCATATCCCCTTTTTCGATCTGCTGGATGTTATGCAGCAGCACACGGATAGGTGAGGTAATTTTAAAGGAGACGAACAATATCGACAGAATGACGAGCGAAAGCCCGATAATACCAAATAGAATATTGATCTTTGCTACACTAAAAGCGCTTTCGTAAAGGTTTGCATAGGAAACTCTTTTCACTAATATCCAGCCGCCGCTTGAAGGAGAAAGGCGGTCATACATCATCACCCCGTTAAACGAGTCTTCTTTCCACTCCAAAGTACCAGATGTTTCATTGCCACCGGTTATTTCCTGAATCCACTGCTGGCTGCTTTCATTAAGTGAGGCATCACTGTCAGAGCTGTAAATCATCTCTCCTTCTGGAGTCAACAAATAAAACTCTTCGGTGTTAGTATTATACAAATTTTTACTCAAGTCCAAAATTTTGTCTGGCGAGATTTCCAAAGAGATGTACCCCAATACTTCATCCGCCGGAACATTGGTCAAGGCCCGGTGAATCGTGGCAATGCTCTTGGACCTTTTCCTGTCACTTTCCTGCTGTGGATAGGCAGGCTCGATATACAAATTGTAAGGACTTCGTTCAGCCTTTTTGAAAGCTTCCTTCTCTGATGCGGCTTCTCTGATGGAAAAAACAACAGTCGAATGCTTGGTTGCAGAAATCACTCGATCATCTTCAACTAAGGTAATCGTGACTTCTTTAATCGTTTTTTCTGTATATAGAAAGGTTTGCACAACGTTTTTAACCAAACCGATTGTAAGGTAGTCACTTTCATCCTCCGGAGATCTCATATAATTAATGAAATCAGGATTGTTATAGAGGGAGAGTGTTAATCCGCTCAATTCATTGATATAGTTTTCCAGGTTGATTTTCCCTTGGTAAAGGAGATTGCTGCTTTCCTGCACGACTTCTTCCTCTATGGTATTTTTCGTATAGAGATATGTAATAATGATGGAACTTCCAAAAGGAATTATCGTAGTAATCATTAACAAGACGATCAGCTTGTTTCGGATACTGTTTTTAATCATAAAGGTGATCCTCCAAGTCTTTCATATACACTAGTATAGAATGTATCGCCTTATAATTGAAAGCGTTATGTGATCACTCCGCCAAAGGATATAAATAGAAAGCATGCCTGTAAGAGACATGCTTTCTATTATTCTATTACTTCAGGTTATCCCAAGTAGTCTGGAAGCGCTCAAGCAATGTGTCATAATCGATTTTCCCTGCAGCATATTCCTGGATAGCCGCTGCGAACTCTTTGTTCGCTCCATCCGGCCATCTGAACCAAGTCCAAGGAATCGTCTTTTCGTCTTTAGAGTACTCAAGGATTGACTGTCCTAAGTCGCCAAGACCTGCCGGCTCGATGTTATCAAATGCTGGAATGAATGCAAATTCTTCTGTGATGTAGCGTTTACCTGTTTCAGAAGTAACCATCCACTCCAAGAATGTTTTTGCTTCTTCTAGATGCTCAGAATTTTTATTCAATACCCAGTTATTAGGTACTCCTACCGGTAAGCGGTCAGCACTCTCATCGTTGCTTACTGGAATCGGAAGGAAGCCCATATTCATTTCAGGGTTGATTTCATAGATCATATTTTCTGTCCAGTTACCTTGCTGAAGCATAGCTGTTTCACCAGAAGCAAACAGAGTCACTTGAGTATTGTAGTCAGTTGTTAATGGGTTGTCATTCGCATATTTCAACTCAGTATCAAGCACTTCTTTAAACTGTTTGAATTTTTCATTGCCAACGATTGTTTCAGATCCATCATATAGACCTTCAATAAAAGCAATCGGATCTTCCTGCTGAGCAAATGGGATGTTCAACAAATGCTGTCCAATTACCCACCACTCACCATAACCAGCAGAGAATGGAGTGATGCCAGCGGCTTTCAATTTTTCTGATGCATCTTTCAACTCATCGATTGTTGCAGGCGGCTCTGTGATACCTGCTTTCTCAAACAAATCCTTGTTATAAACAAATCCGTACCCTTCAAGGTTAACCGGCATACCGTAAAGTTTACCGTCTGCATCTGTCATTGGGACTTTACCAATAGGAAGAACATGCTCTACCCAAGGCTCACCTGACAGGTCAGCCAATTTTTCCTTCCAAAGTTCCAACTCTTTAAATCCACCGTTATTGAAGATATCCGGCTCTTCACCAGATGCAAACTTTGCCTTTAGGGCTGCACCGTAGTCAGCACCGCCGCCGACAGTTTCAAGCTTAACTTTGATATTTGGATGCTCAGCTTCAAATTCCTTGATCATCTCAGCAAGCTGATCTGCAATTTCAACCTTGAACTGGAAGAAATTAAGTGTTACTACATCTTCCCCTGATTCACCATTGCTGTCTGAATTGCCTGAGCTGTTTTCATTAGAAGAACATCCGGCAACAATACCGAATACAAAAACTAGAGACATACATAAAAGCAGAAAACGTTTCATAAATAGTTTGACCTCCCTGGTACTTATTAATATTTTATATAAATGCCCGGCAATAGCCAGGAACTTTATATCTACTTAATAGATCCTGAAGCAATTCCTTTAATAATGTGTTTCTGCAAGAACAGGAAGAAGATGATGATCGGCGTAATACCGAGAACCAATGCCGCAAGACCCATATCCCATTGCTTTGTATATTGAGCGAAGAACGAGCTTGCTGCCAATGGAATCGTTCTTAGTTCTGCATCCTGTAACACAAGCAGCGGAAGCAGATAATCGTTCCAGATCCACAGTGTATTCAGAATAATGACTGTCACTGTGATCGGTTTGAGAAGAGGGAAAACAATTCTCCAAAACACTCCGAACTGGCTGCAGCCATCAATCATTGCAGACTCCTCAATTTCTACAGGTACGGTTTTCACAAAGCCGTGATAAAGGAACAATGACAACGGAACCCCGAACCCGAAGTACATGATGATCAGCCCCGGGATACTATTAGTAAGATTCAGTGCCCCGCCCAGTTTCATAAGCGGGATCATCACCGTCTGGAATGGAATGACCATTGCTGACACGAAGATAATGAATAAAATCTTGCTGAACTTCCCAGGTGTCCTCACCATCTTCCATGCTGCCATGGAGCTGATGATAACAAGCCCGACATTACTGAATACTGTGATAACCAGTGAATTCCAGAAGGCTCTTGGGAAATTAATGATCTCCCACACCTTTGCATAATTGGAGAAAAGGAATTCTTTCGGCCATGCCGCCGCATCGATTAAGATTGCCGCAAAAGGCTTTACCGAGTTGACCAGTACGAAGTAAAAAGGAATAAGGAAAATGAGCCCTACGGTGATACCGAGAATCTCAAGAACAAATGTCTTTTTAGTATAACGATTGCCCATTATGCCTCAACCTCCTTCTTCTTGGTCACCATTACTTGAATGGTTGTGAATACAGCTACGACGACAAAGAATAGAATCGACTTGGCTGTCCCCAGTCCATATCGGTTATTCTGGAATGCTTCCTGATAGATATTGATGGCAACTGATTGAGTCGAATTAAAAGGTCCCCCGCCTGTCAATGAGATATTCAAGTCAAAGATCTTGAATGCCATTGAGATCGTCAGGAAGAAACAAATCGTGAAGGCCGGCAGAATCAATGGAATGATAATCTTCGTGAGGACTGCCCAAGCTGAAGCTCCATCCATTTTCGCCGCCTCTAACAATGAGTTATCAACTCCTTGAAGGGCTGCTACGTAAATGACCATCATGTAACCACTGATCTGCCACGCAAATACGATGACGATTCCCCAGAAGGCCGTCGTTTCATCTCCAAGCCATGGCATTTTGAAAAATCCGATATCCGTCATCTTTCCAAGAGAGGCAAAACCTTTGACGAAGATGAACTGCCAGATGAAACCAAGCAATAGACCTCCGATAACATTTGGAATGAAAAATACCGTTCTTAATATATTTCGAGTTTTCAAGGCTGCATTGAGAAGCAGCGCGAAACTAAATCCTATTAAGTTACTAATAAGGACTGCCGCCACCATAAACTTGGTGGTGAACATGAAGGAGTTGAAAAAGACCGGATCATCCGAAAAGATTTTTTTATAGTTTTCAATTCCCACCCACTCAACAGCAGAACTGACTCCATTCCAAGAGGTAAAAGAATAATAAAGTCCCATCAAAAAGGGAATAATCTGTATCACTAAGAAAAACAACAGTGCAGGTCCTACAAAGGCGGCATAGGTTAATATGCTCTTGTACCTTGTCTTCTTCTTGGTTGGCGTCTGAATCTGTATCTCAGGCCTTACAGCCCCTGTCTCAATCTTTGTCTCCACCGGTATCACCGCCTATATATTACTTTCCTTAAGTATAATGGAAGCGCTTTCTTATAAAGGTATACAAAATTGACAAAGAAGGGGCAAAATTGTGATGAGTGAAAACTTTCCATCAGGTGACAGGCACTACCCGGAATTTTGTGGATCATGTCAATATCCATAAGCAAGCGGAATTCCACCTCCTCAGGATCAGGGTCAAAATAACACTTACTTTTCTTAGACAGACTCCGATTAATGCAAATTAGTAGGAACGTTAGGCTCAAAAGGAAAAATCGCTACTTGAACAAACGAACGATTTTTACATACGCAAATATTCTAGATTAGACGCAATCTATATGAATAAGACAGGAAACGCAAATAGAGACAAGTTAGATAGATACAATTTAGTGAATACATAACCTAAGGCACTGAAGCTAGACAGAGATAGCACAGAGGTTAATTCACTAATACCTAAAGCAACAAAAAACCCTTTCTCCAAAGAGAAAGGGTTGAACTGTTATGTATGGAGCGGGTGAAGGGAATCGAACCCTCGTCATCAGCTTGGAAGGCTGAGGTTTTACCATTAAACTACACCCGCAATATACATATGAAATTGGTACCGGTGGCCGGGGTCGAACCGGCACTCCAGAAGGAACACGATTTTGAGTCGTGCGCGTCTGCCAATTCCGCCACACCGGCATGTGTTGATTGGAGGCGGCAACCGGATTTGAACCGGTGATAGAGGTTTTGCAGACCTCTGCCTTACCACTTGGCTATGCCGCCATCAATGGAGCGGAAGACGGGATTCGAACCCGCGACCCCCACCTTGGCAAGGTGGTGTTCTACCACTGAACTACTTCCGCAAAAATTGGCTGGGCTAGCTGGATTCGAACCAACGCATGTCGCAGTCAAAGTGCGATGCCTTACCGCTTGGCTATAGCCCACTGATATAGTATATGTTTTCAGTTGTAAATATGTTCAAAATAATTAATGGGGCGACTGATGGGAATCGAACCCACGAATGTCGGAACCACAATCCGATGCGTTAACCACTTCGCCACAGCCGCCATAATGTTATTCATTTATCAGTAATATGGCAGGGGTAGTAGGAATCGAACCCACACCGGAGGTTTTGGAGACCTCTGTTCTACCTTTAAACTATACCCCTATATAAATGGTGGAGGGGGGCAGATTCGAACTGCCGAACCCGAAGGAGCGGATTTACAGTCCGCCGCGTTTAGCCACTTCGCTACCCCTCCAAATATTCTCGATGGTGCCGGCAAGAGGACTTGAACCCCCAACCTACTGATTACAAGTCAGTTGCTCTACCAGTTGAGCTACACCGGCACTTCAGGAAAATGGTGGCTCAGGACGGAATCGAACCGCCGACACATGGATTTTCAGTCCATTGCTCTACCAACTGAGCTACTGAGCCATAATAGTTTCGGCTTCCGCTAAGCTGCGAATTTCTTCGTCAGCGCCCTCGTTCACATCCTCACGCACCTGTCAGTGCGCTCCGGTGTTCACTCGGTTGCTTCCTTGAACTTCTTGCTTTATAGAAACCCTCTTAGTTTGAACTAAGAATTTAGATGATTCTTTAAAAATGGCGGTCCGGACGGGACTCGAACCCGCGACCTCCTGCGTGACAGGCAGGCATTCTAACCAACTGAACTACCGGACCAAGGATTTTTGACGAAGTCAAAATATCCATCCTTGAAGAAGGAACATGATATGACTTTTCAAAAATGGTATTGCGGGGGCAGGATTTGAACCTGCGACCTTCGGGTTATGAGCCCGACGAGCTACCGAACTGCTCCACCCCGCGATAATTTAAATGGTGGAGGATGACGGGATCGAACCGCCGACCCTCTGCTTGTAAGGCAGATGCTCTCCCAGCTGAGCTAATC